>CAIUPH010000083.1 GCA_903901015.1 Candidatus Bathyarchaeota archaeon
AACCGTAACTCTTCCGCGTTACGCTATAGGTATATAGTCTGAAAATGCTGAAAGGATTTGCTCTGTCCTTTTTGGAATTGCACACAAATACTGTCTACCGCTTTGCTCAACAATCATCTCCATCTTTGAAAGCTCAAACAAAACCTCCCTTACTGATATCTTCCCAACCAATTCCTTCTCACGCAATCGCCTAAGTATCTTGAAATGTATGCGCATAGCAAAAAGAACCACCATAAAATAGCCCCTAACAGCATCTTCATTACCCAAGTAAGTTTTGTCAGCCTCCAGATCATTCTTCATAACATCAAAAGCTTGCTCAATCTCCTCCCTTCCCTTATACTGCTCATACACCACCTGAGCCTCAACGTCAAGGTCAGACACGATTCCAATAACACCTGCCAAACGCCGCTCAAAACGGTAATCATCCATGGAAAGTACACCCTCCGCTACCTTACTGAGCAAAAAATTCTCCGCTTCACCCCGAAGTTGCGGATCCTCAAAAAGATACAAAAAACCATAAGGTGTCTTGGTTTTCTTGAAAAACGCGATATTTCTTTTCCTGTAGGTAAACGCGCCAGTCATCCTCACTTTAGAGGGAAGCATCTTTGCATTTTTCTTCAATGCAGCGATGTAGTGTATTTTCTGTTTCTTTAAGTCAAGAAGCAATCCATAATCCGAAAAGCCTCTATCCATGATAAAGCCTATGTCCTTGTTGGGGAACCGGTCGAGAAAGTACTTGATGATCTTTGTTTCTTTCATAGAGCCGTAAAAGACATCAATAGCTATGGGAAGCCATGTGCTACTTGAAAAGGCCAAGGCTACTTTCACCTGGTTTGTTTGTTCCCACTCTGGATTGTAGCCTCTTTCAGCGAGTTTAAGTTTCTTTGAATATGAGAGGATTGAGGTTAAGTCATAGAAGAACATGCCGCCTTCAGAAGATAGTTTGCCATAGAGGTCGTAGGTTTCCTGCACCATATTTCCAACATGAGCAAGGACGTTTGATACGTGTTTGGGTGAAAGGTCTATGTGCATTCTAGTTGAGGTATAGGTTTTTTCCCATCTTGATTGTATGAGGCGAATAGGGGCAGGATCTAGTGCGCGTGTCATTGATATCGCAAATAACTCATTTTTGTAGGGTAGGTTTTTGAGTAATTCTGTGAGGTCGTCTGTGAGTGTTTGGCAGAGGGCTGCGTTGCCATATTCGTATATTCTTGTGGTTGAGAATTTTGTTCTTTGGTGTTTGGGTGTGTAGGTTCCATCTGGTGCTATGGCGCCTAAGAGTTCTGTTGTCTTGACGGGTTTTTTGCGTTGTTTGTTCCATTGGCATTTTTTGCGGTAAATGTAGTAGTGTCCTTTTATCTGCCTTAGCTCAACGTGTTTTTCTTGAGTTTTTAGTTTCTCAAGGGCATTAAGAACAGGTTGAGGAGGCAGTTGCATATAGCGTAACTATGGCGTAACTATCTTTTAAAATTTGTGCTTAAAAGTAAAAATAAGGCAGAAATTAACCCAATTTGCTCAACCTATGGCGTAAAAAGCAGAGTTACGGTTATAATATAACGCGTAATTACGCTGAGCATTTGTATCTTCATAAGCGGTAAAGTTTTGATTCTTAATGATGACATCCAAAGTTTTGTTTTCAACACGATAACCTGGTTGAGTTGCCTGAGTCTGTTTTCCTGTGTATGGGTCGATTGTGGTGGTTGTAGTTGGCGGTACATCATAAGAATGGTCTACATACTTCAAAGTAAATTCTGGCACAGATGGCTTAGGTATTGATTGAGCAGTTGCGGATTCAACAATTATTAGACTTGAGACTGCTAAGATAACAACAAAAAGTAGCGAGAACCCTTTGCTTGTACTGCCCATGCTTAATCTTAGGAATGACCTGCAGATAAAAGACTTCTCGTACAAGACTCTTGACTGAAACTCGTCAAACTTCCTTTACTGAGTTGTGTTTGCGTTTTTTGTGGTAGACCAGCGAACTGGCAGTTGCCACTATTATGCCAAGTAATAAGGGAATTGTCAATGAGGAAAACTCTGGAACTGTAGGAGTTGGCGAAATTGTTGGGTTCGATGATGATGTTGGGCTTGGTGTAGAGGTAGAAACTGACCCAGCAGGTATGGTTATTATTTGTGTGTTGCTCCAACCGCTGCTTTGACCGACGAAAAGCCAAGGCGGTGAAGGATAGGGACTCACCTCTTTGTGGGCATAACCTACCTGTGTCTCAACTTGAAAATCGATTTGGTCACCAAGAGAAATCCCATTTAGAGCGGAATAATAAACACCATAGAAACAGCTTTTGATATTGTAGCTAGCAGGTGGCTCCCCAGAAACCTCTAAAGGAAAAGGAATAACAGTATAGTCAGAGTTAGATGGAACTGGATACCATTCGGTAAGTGCATAAACGTCCGTCCAATTTTCTGAATAATGCTCTTTCAACCGAACATCGTAGGATAACGCCATAAATTGACCATTTTCGATAAAAGGAGGAACAAATGGCTGGTTTTTAACTGTCAGTTCTATAGTGTAATTTGAGTTATTGTCAGGTGAGATGCTTACTGTTGACTCTGGACTAAGGTAAAGCCAGTAAATTGTAGGCAAATCAGAAGTATTAACGAGTTTAACTGTGAATTGGGGAACAGATGGCATATGTACAGAAGAAATCGTAGGTATAGAGGTCTGGCAACTTGCAGGTTTAATCATCAATAGATTTAGACTTGAGATAACCATTATTATAATCAAAATTAATGCTAAACTCTTACCTGAACTTCCCATAATAGCTCTTAGAACTTGTTGTGGATAAAAGGGTTCTCGTAATCGTTTCTTGACTAAAAATAGTTAAGAAATATTGACTAAATCTTTCTTGTGTTTTTTGTGGTAAACCAACAAACCAACAGTTGCCACCAAAACAACTATTGCAAAAGCTGCAGCAGCCACTGTTACAGTCGGAAAAGATTCAGGTTTCTCAATAGTGAAATTTACATTTCTTGTTGCTATCATGTTTCCAACAGCGTCATTCGCATAAACCACTAAACTATGAGACCCATAAGCCAGTCCGTTTAGAGTCATATTTCCAGTAAAGGTGCCTCTATGCAGAATTAAAAGGGCTAAGTCTGTTTCTTTTACGCCACAGCAAATATAGTCCCCATCCTAACAAAAAAACTAATGAACAGACAAGACCTAGATAAAATGGAGTAGTCGAAGCGGTTTCGGGAGTTGAGTAAACAAAAGACGT
>CAIUPH010000084.1 GCA_903901015.1 Candidatus Bathyarchaeota archaeon
GCAGTTTCATAGGGTTTAGCATGGTTGGCTACCGGTAAAAGTAGAAACACAATTACCAACACAACCAGTACAGCTATTCCACAACTGGGTCAAAAACAAAACAACCAAAGTTGCACAGAAACGCAGCAGTTAACAAGCAGATTCTTCTTAGAAAAAATCGCCTGCCTATGCCATAGCATCAAACAACCGCTAGAACAAAAACAACTAAACACACGCTGACCAGCATTAAAATTCTGGAACATCGTCAAAGTTGTCGGCAGCAACATTGTTTTTTGAGTCTGTTCTAAGGAACTCTTCAGTACCCACAGTTACCAGCCGAACCTCTTGTCCCTTGCGCCATTTGCCGATGGCAGTTCTAAAAACCGTCGCGTATGTGCAGCCCTTCTTTATGTTTACGATAAGGTCGGTTCTGGAGAGGATGATGTTTTCGCAGACTACACATCCGAAGTCGGAGTGGACTTCTACTGAGTCTATGTGTTTCTGGTCTGGGCTAGTTTTTACACCTGAAACTAGGTAATCCGCCCATTTATCCATCATGTCGCCTTCCGCTGAGTTAATTAGAAGTATTATTTAACCTTGTTGTAAAGACACATGGCGGTTC
Source organism: Candidatus Bathyarchaeota archaeon (assembly GCA_903901015.1). Classification (GTDB taxonomy): domain Archaea; phylum Thermoproteota; class Bathyarchaeia; order Bathyarchaeales; family Bathycorpusculaceae; genus Bathycorpusculum. The sequence continues at coordinate 602 of CAIUPH010000084.1, forward strand.
GCTATAGTGTTCTTTTTGACTATACCCCACTCAAACGACTACCCGCTCTTCTTTATCAGTAGATCAAATTTTTTGCTGAGTAAGGCTGTTTGAAGTTTGTTTTTGGTCTTTATGTGGGCGGGGTGGTTTTAAGGGTGACACAAGACTGCAAAAGAACCAAGCTCTGTTGCGTTGTTGCAATGGTTTTCTTTGCCTGTTTCAATGTGAGATATTCATTTTTCTTCACATGCTCTGCATGGGTCCATGTTGAAAGCGCCACGGTGTGATTGTGAATGCATGTATCGCCTGGTTTTTTTCTGTACAAGAATCAATGAACAGCACAACCGACCAGCTTCTTACGCAGCAAACACGTAACAGACACATCGCCAATAACCAAAACAATTTTTTTTACTGCTAACTTGTGGTGTGCTTCTACAGTCACTTAATTTTAAGTGCCTTGAAAACTAAGCAAGTATGCGCAAACTCGGGTTCACGCAGCTCCAATTTTAATGAATTCCCGCCTAGAAATTGGCAAAAAACAGCTCCTCTAAAAAAGTGTCTCAAAAGCTCTTTTAAGCGTATATGATTGGCTAGCGGTTGTTACAAAAACTAAAAAGGGATGAACTGGTAAAAACCAGCATTAATTCGGTTTTAAACGGGACAGTTGGTCTAAAGTTTTAGCCAGAGTAGAATGCCCATAATCAAACCGTAGATTGCTAATGCTTCAGCCAACGCCACGATCAAGAAGCTTCGGAAGAATGTTTCTGGTTTTTCAGCTAATGCACTGATTGCTGCGCTACCGGCTGCAGAAATTGCAAGACCCGCACCTAATCCGGGTAAACCAATAGCTAGTGCTGCACTGATTGCGATGCCGACTCTGTCGAATTGTCCTGTTGATGTTGCAGTTTGGGTTTGAACTGTGTCGATTGTTAACGCGGCTGCTACTCCCATGAGGGGAAGAAGCACGAGGGTAAGTATTACGAGCATTAATAGTTTAGTTTTCAAGCTGCGTCACTCCATTAACATTGCACATAACAAGCTTAGCTATTAACTTTTTTCTATTAATTTCTTTTCGCTTCATCAGAGAGAGGGCTCAACAGCTCTTCACTCATCTTATTGGCTTTTTCTTTGAGCGCATCGATTTCGCCGCGGAGTCGGGCGATTTCAGCTTCTGCCGCCCGCTCGATTTTTAAATTGAATTTGTCGAAATCTTCGTCTAACTTGCTTTTGTCCGTCAAATTGATTCAACTACCAACTGCTTATTTTACAACCAACACTGGACAATGGGAATATTCAATGACTCGTTCGGCAACACTACCGATGAGTATTCGTTCTGAGCCTCTTCGCCCGTAAGTGCCCATCACGATTAAATCCATTTCTAAGCCGTTGGATAAGTGCACAATTTGTTCAAAGGGACGTCCCTTCGCAACCAAAGAGGTGGCTTTAACGCCTTCTTTCTCAGCTAAATCTAAAATGTAGTTGACGTATCGTTGACCGTCGGCTTTGAGTTCCCGCTCGATGTCTTCGCGTTCAGTTACTTTGGAGAATCGGTCGATAACAACTTCGTCCAACACGTAAACAACCATGATTTGGGCATCGTGTGTTTTAGCGATGCTTATAGCATACTCCGCCGCATGGATGCTGTAGTCTGAACCGTCGGTGGGAACCAAGATTTTTTTTATGGTTTGAGAACTGAACTTCATTTATTTACGCTCCTTAATTACACGTTTAATTATTTTAGTTCGAACGAATTCTTCTCGGTCTTTCTCTTCAAGGACCTGTTCAATCCATTTGGCTGTTTTTCGGTACCTTGGGATTAGGACGTAGTTTAAGGCGTTGACTCGGCGTTGTGTTCTGCGTACGTCGTTGGCAATCTGGAATGTTGTGCCTTCTGCTCGGGCTAAATCAGCGATTAACTCTAGTACATTGTAGAATTGCTTGAATGATTTGTCTAATTCGACGCTGGTGTTGGCGAAGCCGTAGTCTGGTTTCACATCGGACTCGCCTTGAAACTCGACAGATGGCACAGCTACACCCATGATGCTTTTGTAATCGAAGAGATAGTTGGCTTCAGCACTTGAGCCCAAAGCAACGCTGGCAACGGTTTCTGAACCCTTAGCCATGTTAGCTTCCCTTAGACTCTGGTAAGCTTTCGCGAGAGCCGCCAACAATTCCTCGCGGGTTCGCTCAGCTTCGTAGATGCTGTTTCTTAACTCACGAAGCAAAATGTCCCGTTTACGTTCAAGCACCTCACGACCTGACTCTGCAAGACTAAGAGTCTTCTTTGTCTGAATCAGGTTGATTCGTGTAGGGCTAACGTTTTCAGATGACAATTGCTTTACTTTACCTCGCTAGCGAATTTTGGATAGTACTTCTTGATGTATTCGGGTTTGATGCTTGTTAATTCTTCGTCTGGCAACAGTGAAAGCGCATCCCAAGCGATGGAAAGTGTCTGTTCGATTGTGCGGTTCTCGTTTTTGCCTTGGTTGATGAGGGTTTTCTCGAATGCTTCGCCGAAACGCAGGTATTCTTTGTCTCGTTGACCTAAACCTTCTTCGCCGATGATGGTTACCAGTGACTTCACTGAGTTGTACTGGGCATATGCTGAGTAGAGTTGGCTTGCAACGTTAGCATGGTCTTCTCTTGTGCTGTCTTTGCCGATGCCATCTTTCATCAGTCGAGATAGACTCGTGGATATGTAGATTGGAGGATAGATACTCTGTTTCTCAAGTGAACGTGACAGAACGATTTGTCCTTCAGTGATGTAACCGGTTAAGTCGGGGATTGGGTGGGTGATGTCGTCGTTTGGCATGGTTAAAATGGGCATCTGGGTAATGGAACCTTTTTTGCCGTGGATTCTGCCAGCCCGCTCGTATAGGCTTGCTAAGTCGCTGTACATGTAGCCTGGGTAACCTTTTCTGCTGGGCACTTCTTCCATTGAAGCACTGACTTCTCTTAGAGCTTCACAGTAGTTAGTCATGTCGGTCATGACTACGAGCACATGTCGGTCTTGGTCAAACGCTAAGAATTCTGCCAACGTTAAACCTGTTCGGGGAGTAATGATACGTTCAACTGGAGGGTCATCTGCTAAGTTAAGGAACATCGCGACGTTTTTGATGGCGCCTGTTTCTTCGAAGCTTTTTTGGAAGAAAGCTGCATCGTCATGTTCTAAACCCATGGCTATGAAAACTATGTTGAAGTCTTCGCCTCCACCACGGATCTGAGCTTGCCTCACAATTTGGGCTGCAAGTTCGTTGTGTGCGAGACCTGGACCGCTGAAAACGGGCAGTTTCTGTCCGCGGACTAGACTGCATAAGCCGTCTATGGCGGATATTCCTGTTTGAATGAATTCTTTTGGGTATTCTCGTGCAACTGGGTTTAATGGGTATCCGTTGACGTCGCGTTTTTCTTCAGTGAAAAATCGTGGGTGACCATCTATAGGTTCGCCGAAGCTGTTCATGACGCGTCCGAGCATTTCAGTTGACACTGGAACTTCAAGGGAATGGCCGAGGAATCTGGTGCGTGTGTCTGAGGGCGATAAGCCTGTGGTGCCTTCAAAGACTTGGACGATTACTGCTTTCTGGGTAACTTGAATGACTTTGCCAAGGCGTGTCTCGCCATGTTGGGTTTTAACAGAGACGAGTTCATCGTAGCCTACGCCCTGAACGTTTTCCACTACTATGATTGGTCCTGAAATTGAAGCTACGCCTTTGTATTCTAATCCTGAACCGGTTTTTGTCGCCATACAAGTTACCTCAATGTTGCCTCTAACATTCCGAAGCTTTCATACATTCGTTTTTCTAAATCGTCCAATAAATCGACTTTATCGTTTGGAATCGCGGTTTTCATGCGCATGATTTCTTCAGTGATTGGAAGTTCTGTAACTTTGAAGATTGGCGCGCCCTTGCTTACCACGTTGTCTGCTAAGCGGTGGTAATCCACGATTATCTTGAGCATCTTGAACTGTTTCTGTGGGGAACTGTAAGTGTCGATGGCGTCAAGTGCGTTCTGCTGCAGGAAGGCGATTCGGATGATTCTGGCGGTTTCCAAGACTAAGCGTTGTTTGTCAGGTAAGGCTTCGGGACCCACGAGTTTAACGATGTTTTTAAGGTCATCTTCAGTCTGCAATATACGCATGGCTTCTTCGCGGTAGCTGTTCCAGTTTTTATCGACGTTTTTATGCCACCATTCCGCGAGGTCTTGGATGTAGCCGCTGTAACTTGCCATCCAGTTGATGGATGGATAGTGTCTTGCCGCAGCAAGTTCAGCATCCAACGCCCAGAAGACTCGGGTGAAACGTTTTGTGTGTTGGGTTACTGGTTCTGAGAAGTCTCCGCCTGGAGGAGAAACTGCTCCGATGGCGCATATGGAACCTATGCGTTTGTCTGAACCCAAAGTTTCAACGACTCCGGTTCGCTCGTAGAATTCGGCGAGGCGCGATGGCAAATAACTTGGGAAGCCTTCTTCAGCGGGCATTTCTTCGAGTCGTCCTGAAACTTCTCGGAGTGCTTCTGCCCATCTGCTTGTTGAATCAGCCATCAACGCGACGGCGTAGCCCATATCTCGGAAGTACTCTGCAAGGGTAATGCCGGTGTAGATGCTGGCTTCTCGGGCAGAGACTGGCATGTTGCTTGTGTTAGCGACAAGAACTGTTCGCTCCATGAGAGGGTGCCCAGTGGTTGGATCCATCAACTGTGGGAAGCTGTCGAGTACATCGACCATTTCGTTGCCGCGTTCTCCGCAGCCCACGTAAATGATGATGTTGGCATCTGACCATTTTGCCAGTTGCTGTTGAGTAACGGTTTTTCCTGAGCCGAATGGACCTGGGATAGATGCGCTTCCTCCTTTTGCAACTGGGAAGAAGGTGTCTATGACGCGTTGCCCAGTGATTAACGGAGAAGTTGCAAACAATCTTTTTGTGTGTGGACGCGGTTCCCTGACTGGCCACCTTTGAAGCATGGGCAAGTCAACTTTGGCGCCGTTTACTTCTAGGGTGGCGATTGTCTCGATGATTGTGTAGTCACCTTTTGGCACGATTTTTAGCAGTTTGCCTTGAACGTTTACTGGAACGAGTACACGGTGTTCAAAGAGGGCGGTTTCTTGCACTGTTCCCAAGATGTCTCCGCCTACGAGTTTAGCTCCAACCTTAGCTGTTGGGACAAAAGTCCATTTTTTAGTTCTGGAAAGAGATGTCACTCCAGCGGCGTGCTTGATGAAGGCGCCCGTGAGGATTTTTAGTTCTTCAAGGGGTCGTTGGATTCCGTCGAAGACGTTGCCCACGATGCCTGGAGCTAGCTCCACCGACAGGGGACTTCCTGTGCCCAAGACGGGTTCGTCGAGTTTAAGTCCACTGGTGTTTTGGTAAACTTGAATAGTTGCTTGTTCACCGTCTAAACGGATGATTTCGCCGATTAAACGGTCGTTTCCTACTTCGACCATTTCATGCATGACTGCTTGAGCCATACCGCTGGCTTCAACGACTGGTCCTGCAACTCGAATTACTCTTCCTTTAACGGGCATTTCTAATCCTCTCCAAACAAGGTTTTTGATAGTTCAACACGTAGAACTGGTTTAAGTTCCGCTAACCGATTATCCAAGGTGACATCGCATATTACTTTGCCGTCTTCAGTTTGAATAATGCAGCCCCCAAGGTAATTTTCGGTTTTATCTGATAGTCTCAATTCACAATGCAACTTCTTAGATAAACGTTTCAGAACATCGGGCGTTAACCATTCTTTATCTTTGGAGTTTACCTGCACTACCAAATCTTTCTGCCCGATTCTTTCTGCGGCGGTCTGAATAGTCTTTAGGAGGTATTCGTGGTACTCTTCAGTTTCCACGTAATTCTTAAGTTTAACCAGAGCCTTCTCGAAAGCAACATCCACTAAATCTTCTTTTGTCTGAAGCAAGCGGTTCCTCATTTCCACTTCAGTCACGGAAGCAATCTTTCGTTTTTCAGCTTCAGCTTTCGCTTTCGCCTGAGTTATCGTTGCCCTGTAGTTTAGGTCTGCTTGCTCCTTAGCTGCCTTCAACGCTGCCTTCGCTTCATTTTCCGCAGCTAAAATTATGGCTTCTGCATCTTTCTGGACGTCGCCAACTACATCTTTCGCAATCGCTGAAATACCGTTTTTAACAGACATATCGATTCACCGTTAAATTTTGATGCCTAATATTTTACTTATCATATCCGACAACTGCATTTTGTTTGCAGCGCCCTTACTTCCAGGAACCTCCACTATTAATGGTGTTACGCGTTCCTGGCGCACTTTGTCCACGGCTTCCCGTATCGAGGGGTCAGCGGATAATGCTTCGCTGATTATTATCACGCCCACATCGCTGCGTGTTAATGCTTTGTTCAGGGCTTGTTTTGCTTCATCGACTGTGAAAGCTTCCACGCCTTCGATACCCACGAGCTTGAAGCCCGTTATCATGTCACTATCCCCTATTACGTAGCCAATCATGCCATCGCCAAATATAACTTTAAATGTTCGGTGGTAAATCAAACATTCTGTTAAAAATGTTGCGACCAGAAAGAATGACCTCTACATCGATAATCTGCGTTAGAAAAGACGTAGAGCCAATTTTGGAAGCATTGAGTAGTTTCGGTGAATTCCATATTGAACAGACGGCTCAAGATAACGCAGGTTTAACTGAGTATACTCAGAGTATCCAGAAGATAGAAGGGTCCCTCGCCGACGTCAACGTGTTGATTGGTCAACTTGTTCGAGAAAAATCAAGTCTCCTGGGCATTTTCAAATTAACTCTACCCAATAAAGTTCAGGTTACGGCGGAGAATTGGCAAGCTCTGTTGGAATCCACCAGCCAAAAAATTGTTGAACTGAAAAAAGAAACAGACAGCCTCAACGAAGCGGTTTCTTGCTTGCAAGAAAAAACTGAGCAACTCAATTACACCAAAGACATGTTGGGCAGGCTCAGCATCATGGGCGTTGACCTTGCCGCTATGGAAGATTTAAAGCTGATTTACGTTGCAACAGCAAGCGTTCCCTCAAAAAACTTCAACGGATTAGAAACAGCACTCGCTGGACTGCCTATTTTCATTAATCGCTGCTCCTTAACAAAAGAAGTAAGCTTTGTTTGTTTAGCTATACCAACTAAACATCAGGCAGACGTGGAGAAAATCCTAAGAACATATCATGCTGAAGTCTTCCACATTCCAAAAGAGTTGCCTCATGATTTAGGTGAAGCAACAAAAGAAGTTAACAAGCAACTGAAAGAAAACTCAGAGAAAGAAAAAGCTCTTTGCAATTCGCTTAAAAAGTTAGGTGAAGAAAACAAGGATAATCTTGCCTCTTTGAAGGAAACTTCAGAGAACATCCTGACTCTTCTGCAGGCAGAAAAGAAAATTATCCAGTCAGGAAGACTCGCAACCGTTAAAGGCTTCGTGCCCACCAACAAATTCAATGCGCTCAACGATAAAATGAATGGAATGATGGATGGAAAAGTTCTTGTTCTCCCAAACGAGCCCGTGGAATCAGAAAAAGAACCTCCTACAAGAATTACCAACAACCGGTTCGTTAAGCCTTTTGAAGAATTAACCAAACTTTACGGTTTACCTAAATACAGCGAAATCGACCCGACACCGCTTATTGCAATAACGTTCCCGATTCTTTTCGGGTTAATGTTCGGCGACCTTGGACACGGATTAGTTCTGCTGCTCGGCGGATTAATCGTTGGGAAACTAATCAAGGGAAACCAAGCTATGAAGAACGTCTGCTACATTATGGCTGCCTGCGGAATCGGCGCTATGGGAGCTGGATTGTTGTTCGGCGAATTCTTCGGGCAAAAGATTTTCCCGCCCTTATGGTTTAGTCCATTCGACAACGTATTCTCATTCTTGATTTTCACACTTATCGTTGGGATAGTGCAGATAATCAGCGGAATAGTTCTTGAAATGGTTAACTTCGCAATGAAACACAACCTAGCAGATGCACTCTTGACGGCGCTGCCGAAAATAGGCTTCTTCGTTGGAGGAGTCTACTTGATTTACTCATGCCAGCTAAACTTTGGCGCTTGGTTCGCAGGTCCAATCTTAGCTCCAGTCATTCCCTTCATCATCTTGATTATTGGCAAACCAGCCTACTTAGCCATTACAAAAAAGAAACACGCGTCAGGCGAACATGCTGAAATGGACACGGTTTCAGGCAGGCTATTCGAAGGCGGAGACCTCGTCACACGTTTACTCAGTAACACCATTTCCTACTCGAGAATTCTCGCGTTGCTAATGGCGCACTGGGCTCTTTTGCTGGTAACGTACACCATCGCTGGCTTAGTTAACCCCGCTGGTTCAACGTCGATACTGGGCTTTGCTCTTGCAGGTGTAGTCATCATCTTTGGCAACATATTCGTGTTGGCGCTGGAAGGATTAATCGTGTTCATACACACGTTAAGACTGCACTTCTACGAGTGGTTCAGCAAATTCTACGGAGGCACAGGAACCGAGTTTAACCCATTCAAACAAAAGTTCAGCCACACCGACGTAGTGCTTGAACGAAAAGAGAAGCCGCAAACAGCAGTCTAAAAAAAAGAAAAAATTAAATTAAAAGCTGGCTGCGAATTTCATCAGGCTTCACTGACGCATCTACGCATAAACCCAAAACAGTGAGGTTGTAGACTTCAGCTTCTTTCATTGTCATGAAGGCTAGTGGTGAACCAATGTTGAAAGCTTCACTAATCGCTCTGGACTTAGCATGCAAAACCACAGCTTTTTTAAATGCTTTTTCAGCGTTTGCTATGGTTTCCTCTGGAGTTTGCGCTTTAGCAAAGTACTTGGCGTAGTAACTGTCGAGGACAATTTTGAGTGCGGCGTCGAAATCAACTGCAGACACTAAAGCCTCGACTGTTGATTTGCTGAGGTTGAAATAGTTTTGTGGAACCACAAGCCGAAGCCAATTGGGTTCATAATTTAGTGCTTTTCCCCTCAGCAGGGTTACCAATGCGAAACCATCGTTTTCTGTGCCTGCATAAAAGTCTGCGTACGGCTGCTCTTTTTTGGCTAAGCCTTCGTAGGCAGCGTAGAGTTTTTCGTAGAACAGCTTATCTAGATATACATCGAAAGATGCTGTTGAAGCGGTTTCCTCATAGTTTTTCAGACCCGTGTTCAATGGCGAAAAGTAATCTGTTCCCTTAAAAGCATGGATCATCTGGGTTGGAGCTGAAGTTTTAACTGCTTCTTCCATAACAATGCGTCTTTTAAAGTAATCTTCAACAGAGAAGTAAATTTTGGCTGTTTTTTGTTCAGGAGTCAATTTGGCGCTGGTTGCTTTAATAAGCGCTTTTATGTGCTCTATTTCGAAGCGCAAAAGATACAAGCTTAAGTATTTTCCTGCTTTTTTAGGCGAGTATTTAATTATTTTTCTGTAAGTTTCTATGAGGTTTTCGTTGAAAGCTCGTTCAAGTTTGCGGGTTGTAAGCGGCGGAGAAATTTTAGAGATTTGCTCCTGATAGCTTGTGTCTCGAAGTTGAGCGGCAAATTCAGCGAGGTTTTTGTTTTCTGCAAGCGCTTTAAGTTTGGATTCACTTAATAGTTTGCTTCTTTCTGCGCCGATTTTAGCTAGAACCGAAGCGTATCGTGTTGTCTGAGTCAAGGTTAAGTATCCTCAAGTACAGCGTTCACAACCGCTGAAACCGCTTTATCCATGCGTTTTTCAGCTTTTGCTGTCAGTTTTTCAGCGGCTTCCTGATTTGACTTCAGGCGTTCATCTCGTTCCTGATTAGCTTCCTCTACAGCCTTCGCATAGAGCCTCTGGGATTCTGTTTCAGCGTAGGTTCTGCTGTTTTCAACTAGTTTTTCAGCATCCTGCTTTGCGAGAGCAGCCATTTTTTTTGCTCTATCTTGAGCGTCATTTTGGATTTGCTCTGCTTGGGCTTCGATCTTTTTTAGTTCATCCCATA
>CAIUPH010000085.1 GCA_903901015.1 Candidatus Bathyarchaeota archaeon
AATCCCACCCCCTGCACCATCAAAAATTGCTGTTAAAATGGGGTTTTTTCGATTTTTTTTGAAGCAATGCCTAACTCCTAACCAATATGGATAAATCAATCGCGGTCTTGACGTTTTGTTTCAAGCGAGTTTGGCCGCATGAGAAAACAAACTAAACTGCTTGCGATAGTTGTTGTGATAGTTATTGTTTTTTCACCTCTATCTGTTCATGCATCCAATGCCTCGCAGAAAACAATTCCCCAGGTACCTTTTCACAGTGGACCCATCCGAGTCGCATGCGTTGGAGACAGCATAACTGAGAACAGCGGGTACCCCATGGATCTTCAGGCGCTGCTCGGCGACAACTTTACCGTTGCCAATTTTGGCTGCTCCGGGTCAACTGTGTCATTGGAATCTTGGAAACCCTACATGGACCAGCCTCAATTCCAAAGCGCTGAAGCTTTCCATCCTGATATCATAATCATCATACTTGGAACAAACGATGACTTAGTCGGATTACACGTTTACAATGCAAGTTTTGAAGGCGACTACGCTAAACTGATAACTTCATTTATGCATCTTGACAATTACCCTGATGTTTGGATTGCGAAGTCGCCTCCCATTTTTAGTAACAGTTCTGATTTAAGCCCAGCATACTTAACTGACACCATTTTGCCAAAGACGGATGATTTAGCCAACAGGTTCAACTTGCCGATAATTGACTTGTACAGTGCATTTGGCAATAACCCTGAGTATTTCGAAGATGGCGTGCATCCTAACAGCCAAGGAGCAGCAATAATTGCAGACCAAGTTTACAATTCACTGAATTCAGTCTATAACTTGAACCAAACATCTTAGCCTTGAAAACAACGCCTGCCGCATTGTTCAAAAAAAGGCGATAGACAGAAAAGGCAGGTTCTTAAGCAGAAAACCTTATCTTAAACCTGACAAGTTTATTTTCAGGAGTTTTTGTTAATCATGAGGAAGATTCACCTTTACGCAAACAAGACACATAAAGAAGAGTCTTCCTTGAATAGGATGTAAACTAATGTCTGAACATAAACCTGAATGGCCAGAATCAGGCGACCTCGTCATCGCCTCGATAGAAAGCGTAATGGATTACGGAGCATACGCGAACCTAGACGAATACAGCAGACGAGGTTTTCTGCACATCTCCGAGATATCCAGTGCACGCATAAGAAACATACGAGACTTTGTCCGCGAAAACCAAAAGATGGTCCTCAAAGTCCTACGCATAGATGTTGAAAAAGGACACATTGACCTATCACTGCGCCGCGTTACAAAACGTGAACGCATCGAAAAAATCAAATCCTGGAAAAAAGACCGCAAAGGCGACGCTCTGCTGCATGCAGTAGCCGAGAAAACTGGGTTACCCATCCATGAAGTCTACCAGAAAGCAGGAGTTATCCTGGAAGAAAAATACGGTTTATACGATGGCTTCGAAAAAGTAGTGAAGGAGGGCATCGATGTCCTGACTAAACTGGAGATTCCGGAAGAACTCGCCAAAGTCATCGTTCAAGTTGCAGAGGAACGCATAAAAATAAAGGTCGTGAAGGTTCGCGGCGTAATCGAAGTTCGCTGCATGAAACCAAACGGCGTAAGATGCATCCAGGAAGCATTCACCCAAGCCAAAACGGCGCAGGAAGCTAAAGACGCAAAAATCGAGTTCGCAGTCATCGCCGCCCCAAAATACAGCGTAGAAGTTGCAGCTGACAACTGGAAACGCGCCGAAGAAGTTCTCGATAAAGTAAGCGAAAACGTCGTTGCCAACGTCATCAAAGCAGGCGGGCACGGAAGTTTTAAGAGAGAAAAATAGGGGACGTAAACGTGCGAGAACCAACTGAAAAGCTTGAATGGGGCCAAGTAGAAAAAATTGGCAAAGGAACCAAGGCAAACTACAGCCTTGAAAAGAAAACTTTGACTTTCTGTTTTAACCGCGGCTCCGAAATATCTAGCGAACTCCTCAGAAATTCACGTGAAGTCCTCATGAAGGAACTCAAAGACGTAGGATACAGCAGCCGCATGAAGTACAACGGAGAAGTCGTTGTTGACGACGTGCAGGAGACTGATGTGGTGCTTATCAAGAAAAACCATAAACTTACGATTTGCTTAAACAAGAAGCAGCCTCAAGAAAAGGCAGGTTCTTCCTTAGAATCGGGTGAATCTAAACTCGACAGCCAAAGCAGAATAAAATTCTCTTAGAAACACCCCAAAAAAGGGGTTTTTAGCTCTACACTAGACGCCTGATTTTAAGAGCGCTTTTGGGAAAACAACTAAATACTGGAATGGGGCAATGTTAGAGCTATGGCATTTAAAAAGAAAAGTTCCCACAAGATAGCATATTTAGCAATAATCCTTCTAATTGTACTCGTAGCTTCGGCTGTGGCAGTGATCTTCGCGATGCAGCCTAGCACTAAGGTGGTTGTAGGCGTTCACGTCGGCGACACATTCACCTATGAGCTACATGGATATTCATACTTGCAAGGACTAGGAGCTGTCGACACTGAAGGCTTTTCAAGATACAACGATACCGACTACTACAGCGTTACAATAACAGATGTTACTGGCACTACAGTTTCGCTCGATACTGTTTGGGCTCTTAAGAATGGAACACAGTATACTGATCGGCAAACAATCGATTTAGCAAACGGAAACAAAACCAACACAACAACTGGTTTCTGGGCTATCTATGCTTCGAACCTCAACGTAGGCCAACTAACCCGTCCGAAGGGATTTGACACCGTAACAGTTAACGCAACCAACGTTATGGATTACGCGAACAGTTCAAGACCAATAAACTACATGTACACAGGCGGAGAATCCAAGCTGATGACTGACCCCTCAGGAAGCACATTGCGGTATGACAGCGTGAACGTTTACTTCGACAAAAAATCCGGTATGCTTGAAAGCATGACTTGGATAACAGACTACAACAACCCAGAAATGAGAGAAATCATCAGCTGGACCCTTGTCAACACGTCAGTTTGGACGGTTCAGTAGTCCTTTTCTATTTTTTATTAAATTAAGGAAACCTACAGTTAACAGCCCGCTTTCTTTATCCTACAAAAAGTAGGCTTTATTTTTGTTTTGCCTTTATAGCAGCTAACTTTCCGCCTGCTTTAACAATGCTTTTCTCCAGTTCCGTAAGGCTCAAATTAACCTCGACCGAAGTGCCTTTGGTCAGGTTCTTCACGCAGAGATGCTCCGTTAACTCTCTAACATCCAAATCCAACACGTCACCCTGCGCAATCTTTTCGTAATCTTTTTTGTCGACGAAAGTCAACGGTAAGATTCCGAAGTTAACCAGATTAGCCATATGTATTCTGGCGAAGGATTTGGCGATGATTGCTTTAACACCAAGGAATTTTGGAGCCAACGCTGCGTGTTCACGTGATGAGCCTTGACCATAGTTTTCGCCGCCCACGATGAAGTCACCTCCTTTTTCCAACGCACGGCAAGCGAAGGTTTTGTCGGTGTGGATGAAGGTGTATTTGCTTATTTCTGGGATGTTACTTCGCAGAGACATGATTTCTGAACCGCCTGGCAATATATCGTCGGTTGAGACGTTGTCGCCTGTTTTCAGCAAGACCCCACCCGTCAATTTGGAGGGCAATGGCTGGAACGTAGGCAGCGGTTTAATGTTGGGTCCCATCACGACTTTGGCGACTGCCGACTTTGCGGAGGGATAGATGAACATGGCGTCGCTTAACACGAATTTCTCAGGCATCGATATCTGGGGGATTTTGTCGAGTTTTCTTGGGTCAGTTATCTTGCCCGTTAAAGCGGCTGCAACCGCGGTTTCAGGACTAACCAAGTAGACTTTGGCATCTTGGGTTCCTGAGCGCCCCTTGAAGTTGCGGTTAAAAGTGCGAAGTGAAACGCCCTCGGATGTTGGGGCTTGACCGATTCCGATGCATGGACCACAAGCGTTCTCGAGGATTCTTGCGCCCGACGCAATTAAGACTTCAAGCTCGCCTGAAGCTGCAAGGTTCTGCATGGCTTGCCTTGAACCCGCCGAGACGGTGAGGCTGGTGTTTTCACTGACTTTTTTCCCTTTAAGCAGCGCTGAAACAATTTTTAGGTCCCGCAGCGACGAATTGGTGCAGCTTCCGATGCACACTTGGTCAACTGGGGTGCCTTCCAGTTCGCTTACGGCTTTAACGTTGTCGGGGCTATGTGGCAACGCGATTAATGGTTCAACCTTGCCAAGGTCAACGTCGAGTGTCTCAGCGTATTTTGCGCCCTCGTCGGCTCCCAGTTCACACCACTGTTCTTCCCGTCCTTGAGCACGCAGAAAAGCCTGTGTGGATTCGTCAGAGGGAAAGATAGATGTGGTGGCGCCTGTTTCAGTGCCCATGTTAGTTATAGTGCCTCGTTCAGGAACACTCAATGTTTTGACGCCCGACCCTGTGTATTCAAGGATTTTGTTTACGCCGCCCTTCACCGTTAACTGCCGAAGGATTTGGAGGATAACATCTTTGGCGGAGACGAACGGTGCGAGTTTTCCAGTTAATTTTATTCCTGTTATGCTTGGCATTTCAAGGTAGAATGGTTCTCCAGCCATAGCTGCTGCGACATCTAAGCCTCCTGCGCCGATGGCAATCATTCCCATGCCGCCAGCAGTGGGGGTGTGGCTGTCGCTGCCCAAAAGCGTAGCTCCTGGCTTAGCGAAACGTTCGAGGTAGAGTTGGTGGCATATTCCGTTGCCTGGACGCGAGAAAACGATTCCGTATTTCGCTGCGACGCCTTGGAGGTAGCGGTGGTCGTCGGCGTTACGAAAATCATTCTGCAACATGTTATGGTCAACGAAGCTCAGGCTCAGTTCAGTCTTGACTTTTGGAACGCCCATAGCTTCAAACTCAAGGTAAGCCAGCGTGCCCGTGGAATCCTGAGTGAGCGTATGGTCTATTTTTAGGGCAATCTCTTCGCCTGCAACCATTTTGCCATGGGCTAAATGATTGGCAACAACTTTTTCCGCAACGGTCTGCTTCATATTTTTTCCCTCAGATTTCAAAGTTAGCTTGCAACTGCTATTATACGCCATTGGGACAGAGAAATTTTAAGCTTCGCATACAAATTGAAGAATTAAACCTTTTTTTAACGGAAAAAATGAAATAGTCAAGCACCAAACAAATACAGCAAGAGGCATTCAATTGTCGTTTAAAGCAAATATGCAGGAAGCAGCAAAAAGTAAGGATTCCCGCCTTGTTTTAGCATTGGATTTTCCGTTTGAAGCAATCGATTACAAAGAGAAAATCTTGGCGAAGGCACAAAAAGTCCTCAACGCGGTCCACCCCTACATATGCGCAGTTAAAATTAATCATCATTTAACTCTGCCACTTGGCACTTTCGACGGCGTGCAGGCGCTTGTGGAGCAGATTCGCGGACAGGGAATGCTTGCAATCATGGATGCAAAAGTAAACGACATAGGCAACACTAACCAAGTCATAGCTGAATACTATTACGCAGCAGGTTTTGACGCATTAATCGCCAACCCATTTGTAGGTTGGGATGAGGGTTTAAAGCCGCT
>CAIUPH010000086.1 GCA_903901015.1 Candidatus Bathyarchaeota archaeon
AGGTCGCAACAGCGTAACAGGCCTCAAAAAAAGTTGAGCCCAAAAATTTAGGGCTTGATTTTTTCTGGATGATGGTTTTCCATCTTGTACTTGAGTTCTGGCGCTGCGATGGTGATTTTTGTTCCTGGAGGTACTGCTGAGGTTATCCAGACGTTTCCGCCTATGACTACGTTGTCGCCGATTACTGTTTCTGCTCCCAGCAGTGTTGCTCCTGAGTAGATGACTACGTTATTGCCGACGGTTGGGTGGCGTTTGCGTCCTTTAATGATGTTTCCTTTCTCGTCCTTGGGAAAACTCAATGCGCCAAGCGTTACGCCCTGATAGAGCTTGACGTTGTCGCCGATTTCCGCGGTTTCACCTATGACGACGCCTGTGCCGTGGTCGATGAAGAAGTTTTTGCCAATTTTGGCGCCCGGATGGATGTCTATGCCTGTTTGTGAATGGATGTGTTCGCTCATTATTCTCGGAATCAGTGGTACGCCGCTGAGGTAGAGTTCATGGGCTATTCGGTAAGTGGTTATTGCCAGCACACACGGGTAGCTTAAGATAACTTCTTCAGTGCTTACCGCCGCGGGGTCACCGCTGTAAGCCCCTTGAATGTCTCCGCTGAGCATGGCGCGGATTTCCGGCAGCTTCTCAAGTAGTTTCTTCACAACCACATGCGCCCGTTTTTGGCACACGTCCTGCGGGCACTCGCTGATTTTTCTGCAGATGTACTTGAGGCTCCGCTCAACTTCATCGGTGAGCCTTGTGTAAACCGAGGTCAAGGTGGTGCCGAGGTGGTATTTTATGTTGGCTTTGGTGATTTCTGAATCGCCCAAGTAACCTGGAAAAAGAACCGTGAACAAGTCTTCTAAAACGTCGATTACTGCTTTTTTCGAGGGTAGGTCTCGCCCTTCAAGGTGGTCCATGCCGCCGTATTTTCGGTAGCTATTCATTATTTCATCGACTAGTTTCGGTACGCCTGTTTCAACCCAGTCCTGCTCCACTTTGTCGTGGTTACGCATGAGGGTGGCAAGCATTCGGTCTGGGTTCCAGCAGTCATCATCCAAGTCTTTTTCTTTGCATTCTTGGCATTTTTTAGGAAGCTGCTGGTTTGGTTTCGTGGACATTTCTGTTTCCTTCCCCTCAAATATGAGAAATGGGGAATATAAGAAAAGCGTCTTTTTAGACGCGGTTTAGATGTTGGTGGCTGTGGGTGGGTTTTGTTCCTGGAATAGAACGGTGCTTAGGTAGCGTTCGCCCGTGTCTGGCAGGATAACCACGATTACTTTGCCCTTGTTTTCTGGGCGCTTCGCGATTTCTATGGCTGCAAAAGCTGCTGCGCCTGAGGAGATACCGACTAGTATGCCTTCTTTTGTTGCAAGCTGCCTTGCCGTCAGCAACGCTTGGTCATCTGTAACCATGAATATTTCATCCACCACGTCAAGTTTTAACACGTCGGGTTTGAAGCCTGCGCCTATGCCCTGGATTTTGTGTGGTCCTTTCTGCCCGCCGCTCAGAACTGGCGAAGCTGTTGGTTCCACGGCGACTGCTTTGAACTCGGGTTTCTGTAGCTTAATGTACTGGGCTATGCCCGTTATGGTTCCGCCCGTGCCCACACCTGCAACCACTATGTCTACTTTGCCGTCGGTGTCTTGCCAGATTTCGGGTCCCGTGGTTTCACTGTGGATTTTTGGGTTGGCGAGGTTTTTAAATTGCTGGGGCATGAAACTATTTGGAGTGTTTGCGGTGAGTTCTTCGGCTTTTTTGATGGCTCCACTCATGCCGTCTGGTCCAGGAGTGAGCACGAGCTGCGCGCCATAGGCTTTAAGGAGGTTGCGGCGTTCGACACTCATGGTTTCGGGCATGGTTAAGATGAGTTTGTAGCCTTTTACTGCTGCTACCATGGCTAAGCCGATGCCTGTGTTGCCGCTGGTGGGTTCGATGAGGGTTGCGCCGGGTTTGATTATGCCCTGTTTCTCTGCTTCCACTATCATGGCGAGGCAGATGCGGTCTTTGACGCTGCCGCCGGGGTTTCGGGCTTCCAGTTTAGCAAGTACCGTGGCGTTGACGTCTTGGGTTAGTTTGTTTATTTTGACTAGGGGTGTTTTTCCGATTGTTTCGAGGATGTTTTTGTAAGTTTTCATCGTTGACACCTAACTTCTATAACGGTGTTATAGATGGCGTGATATAAACCTTACCACAACAACCAAACACAACACCATAGAACCAGTAACACAATTAAACCTAAAACATTTGCCCCCAAACACAAAGTAAAGCCTTTAAATGTGCCCTGTTCCTATATTTCCGCTAACACAGCGCGGAGGTCGCCCAGCATGGCCAAAGGCGTAGGACTGAGGCTCCTATCCCGCAGGGGTTCGTGGGTTCAAATCCCACCCTCCGCACCACAACAGAACCTATG
>CAIUPH010000087.1 GCA_903901015.1 Candidatus Bathyarchaeota archaeon
GCGAGGTGGTTGTGGATTTGGACGGCGTCGGCTTCTTTTTGGTAGGGCAAGTTGAGGTGGAAGCTTTGGATGTTTAGCCATCCGTGCTGGTTTAGGTTGAAGATTTTGCCGTATTGCTGGTAGATTTTTTTGTGGTAATGCGGCCAGATGCCAGTTTCCTGCAGTTTGAGCAGCGGGTGCATGCCTGTTCCGAGTAGTCTGGCGCCGTTTTTCACCACGATTTGGTTTAGCGTGGTGACGGCGTTTTGCATGGTTTCTTCGAGTTCCCATGGCGTTTTGAAGGGCTGGTTAGCTTTGATTTCCATGACGTGAAGCTGCATTTCCTTGCCAAACGTGAATTTGGGCATTTCGATGAAGTTGATTATTTTTCCGCAGGTTCCCTTGATGATTTTGTCGCTGATGGGGAGGGGTTTTAGGTTTTGGTCCACCAGTGAGTATTCGTGTTCTGGTCCGAGCACTTCAAGCGGTTTGTACGTTGCTTTTGCCTCTTTTTTTGTTTAAGGTTAACTTAAGATGCTGTTATTATGCATAGTTAATTTTAAATATAACCCTACGAATAACGCCTCCTAATTGACTGGTGCACTATGAGTGTTGGTCGTCTCTAACTTCGACCTTACCGATGAGCTAAACGCTCTAAAACCTTCACAGTTTCTCGAATCATCAATTAAAGATACCACCATCAACATCGACTATGAATACCGTTACCTCAAAACAGGATACTACGTGTCTTTGCACGCGGAAGTTTTGGGCAACAGAGTTATTCCTTCTTGCGAGGACATTATTGATTCAAGCCGAACTCCAATTCTTCTGTTGCGTGCGGCAAGAGCAAAGATTCCCACCATGCCATTTCTGGTTACGGATTCGGTGAAGAAAATCATGGCTGAACTTAAGCTGCCAGTCGTGGTTTTTGCAGTTAACCCATTCATCTACGAAGGCTACCAAATCGCCAAAAACAAGAGCGCATTGTACCGTGCAATGAAGAGTTTAGGAATGAACTACAAATTCACCGTCTGCGCCCAACCGCTCATAGGAGAAATATCCACGGTTAAATCGTTCTTGGGCAAAAGCCAAGTGGAAGATGAGCAAATTAACGCCATCACAGAAAAGGTTTATGAACTCTTCAAGATTCCAGTGTGTAAAGTCCATGTTCAAAAAGCAGAGGGAAAATCGTTCCTGTGTGGTCTTGAACCTTTGAAGGAAAATGAGTTGTCTAAGAGTGATTTAGAGTTAATCTCGAAGGAGATTATGCTGATTTCTCAGCAGGGTGAACATATCGGTGTCTAAGATCGCTTGTTTTGTTGAAAAATATAATTTCACTGACCACAGAGAGCAAGCCGCGCTGCAGAACTTTAAGCTGGCGGCTGAGCAGTCAGGGAACCAATTTAGCTTCTTGTTCCGCGAAAACATCGAGGACATACCCAAATACGACGCGGTCTTCATCCGCGCAACCACTGACCCGCTGTTCACCTCGTACATCGTGTCTAAAACCGCTTGGGAACTCGGTTTAAAAGTCGTAGACGACCCCGAATCCATCAAAATCTGCGGCAACAAAATCCACCAGTACGCACTCTTCGAAAAATACAACGTCCCCCGCATCCCCACAATCTTCCTAAACAAAGACGATTTGCACCACAAAAAAATCACTGAAATCTTCGACGAACTGGGCAAACCCGTCGTCATCAAAGCACCCTACACGAGCTTCTCACGTTACGTTGAGAAAGCCGCTTGTGAAACCAGCTTCCGCGACGTCGCCAAACGCTTCTTCAAAAAATCCGATGTACTCGCAATTCAGAAGTTTACGCCGACAGGTTTTGACTGGAGAGTTGGCGTGCTAAACAACGATGTTTTGTACGTCTGCAAGTACATGATTCCCAAGGGCAAATGGAAGCACGGCGCCAAACTACGCGGTAAACCAACCGTTGTTTGGGGAAGAACCGTGAGTTCAGAGAAAAAAGACATGCCCGCACGGCTCCGCGAAGTAGCGCTTAAAGCATGCAGCGTCGCTGGGAAAGGGCTTTACGGCGTGGACATAAAAGAAGTCGACGGCGACTATGTTGTCGTGGAAATCAACGACAATCCAAGCATCTACGCTGGCTACGAAGACGCCATGGACCACGACATCTACCAACGCATCATCAACTACCTGACAGAATAACCCTCCTCGTTTTCGACACCCTTTTATTTTCATCCCCGTCTAGAAGGTACTGTAGGAGCAAATGGGCATGCACAAAGAAGCATCACACAAAGTTGCAGTGAAAGATTACGATTTTACTAAAGAAATGTCTGTTAACGAATTGGTTTTGCAGATGGAGGCGGCGTGGGGTTTCACCGCGGGCAAACTTGCCACAGGCGTCAACATCATGGAAGCAATGATTAACGATGAAGAATGCGTAAAGTTTCTCTCATTCACCGCCGACATCGTAGCCACGGGCACACGCGGCGTAATCAGGGAAATGGTGAAACGCAAACTCGTAGACGTTATAATAACAACCTGCGGCACACTCGACCATGACGTGGCGCGGTGCAGCAGAGACTACTACAGGGGCAGCTTCGTGATGAACGACTCCAAACTCCACCAAGAAGGCGTGAACCGCCTGGGCAACGTGCTGGTGCCAAACGACAGCTATGGCGTAGTTATCGAAAAGAAAATCTTGGGACTCCTTGAAGAGCTCTACAAAGAGGGCAAAAAAGAGCTCTCAACCAGCGAACTATGCCGCGAAATCGGCTTGCGATGCTGCGACGAAACCTCCATTCTATACTGGGCAGCCAAACATAACATTCCCATCTTCGTACCCGGCATAACAGACGGCGCAGTCGGCTACCAACTGTGGTTCTTTAGCCAAGACCACAAGGACTTCCGCATTAACCTGCTAAAAGACGAAGGCGACCTCAACAACATTGTCTTCGACGCCAAAAAATCTGGCGCATTAATCGTTGGCGGCGGTATATCTAAGCATCACACGATCTGGTGGAACCAGTTCAAAGACGGCTTAGACTACGTCATCTACATAACCACGGCGGACGAATGGGATGGAAGCCTCAGCGGCGCACGCCCAAGAGAAGCGGTGTCATGGGGAAAAATCAACGAAAAAGCCAAACGCATCATGATAGAAGGCGACGCCACCTTGGTAATGCCGATAATGACAAGTGCATTGATTGAGAGGTTAAACAAAAAGAAAAAGTAAAAATTTATTTACTTGTAAGACCAATTGAAAATTATGTCAGAGCAAATTGAAAACATAATAAAAGTTTCATCTAAAGGCCAAATAGTTATTCCCAGAGAAGTCCGCAAAAAAATAGGAGTTAAGGGCGGCGAAAAACTTTTAGTGCTCACCCGCGACGGTGACATACTGCTCAGAAAAACCAAGGAACCATCATTTGAAGAGATGGGAAAAAGAATCGACAAAGTTGTAAAGGAAGAAGGAATCGACATTGATAAGATTGTTGCCGAGGCAATTGAGTGGGCAAGAAAGTCAAAGTAGTTTTTGACACCAACGTCTGGATTTCCATTTCTATGAATAAAATACTCAGAGATGATTTCTTTAGGGTAAAACAAAACATAATCGTCTATACCAGCAGTGAAATTATTTTGGATATATCAAAAGTCCTATTATACCCCAAAATTGCAGCAACATTAGGAAAAGCAAACACCATCGATAAAGAAGCTCTGCGACACATTAAAGCTAATTCGACAACCGTTAAACCCAGAATTAAGGTAAACATCGTAAAAGAAGACCCTGAAGACAACAAGATACTTGAATGCGCCCTGGCAGCAGGAGCAAACTTCATTGTGTCAGGAGATAAACACCTTCAAGAACTGGGAAAATACAAGAAAACAAAGATACTTACACCAAGAGAATTTTTTGACGAAATGACAGGATAGAAGGCGACGTTACGCTGGTTACTCCCTAATGAAGGCAACATTAATACAAAAACAAAAAAAGCAGTTTTTTGTTACAGCTGTTTTTTATCAATTTTCTGCAAAAAATCATTTACAGATAATATCTCCACGTTTCGGTATCGGACTATTTTGAGAAGATGTTTATCGCCGCTAACAATGTACTCTGCTTTGCCGCAAAAGGCAGTGTCTAAAATCACGTCGTCATCGGGGTCTTCCAGTATTATTGAGGTGGATTGCACAGGCACCACAACTGCGTAACGAACAAGGATGGAGAGGAACTTGTCAATTTGAGCGTTTGTAACGTTGAATTTGTCTCTTGAGAGAACATCAGCCAACTCCGCAAGTATTTGACTGGACAAAACTACCTCATGCTTCTCCATCAACCCGCTAAGTAGGCTTCTTGATTTTCCCTTGTTGCGAAATGCGGAAACTAAAACGTTGGTGTCAAGTACCACACGAACCATTTTACGCGCCTTTTCTGGTTCGCTTCTCAATTCGGTAGGCTTGGATTTCTTTCAGAATATCTTTTTCAGAAACTTTTTTTCCGCCGGTTTGCTTGTCAACTTCGCTGAAAAGGTTTTTTAACTCTTCGCTTAGAGGTGGAACCTTGAGTTTTGTTACTACGATTTTGTCGCCTTGTTTGTAGACTATGAGTTTTGTTTTGGAGGTAATTTTTAATTCGTTTCTAAGCCGTTTAGGAATGACTATTTGACCTTTTGTTCCTACGATTGCAATTTCAGGCTCGGTTTCTGTTTGCCCCATTTTCATCATAAGTATAATTTTCATACTTGCAAATAAGTTTATCTAATAGGTAATGCCGATAATGACAAGCGCATTGATTGAGAGGTTAAACAAAAAGAAAAAATTAGGGCGTTTATTGTACGCCTTTGAACAGCCAGCTCATGTCTGGCCCTTTGCGTTTCTCTGGAACCCGCTCAGCGAGCGCGTGGCAGATGAGTGGCAGTGCGATGGTTGCGTCGCAGTAGCAGACTGCGCGTGTGCCGGTTTGGCTGTTGATTTTGCCCCAGCTGATTGCCTCTTCCAAGGTGCAACCAGATAAGCCGCCCCACTGCGGCGAGTCGGTGGTGATTTGTATGGCATATTTGTGGGGGTAGTAGTATTCTTGCAGGCCTTTGCGTAAGCCACCTTTTCTGCCTTTGACGCCTTCGTCTTTGGTCATGGGTGAAACGGAGATGGCGATGAGTTGGGTTAGGTCTTTGGGTACGCCGCCGCCGATGTAGACAACGCCGACTTCCTTGGTTTTTGTGCCGATGCTGATGAATTGGTCAAATTCTTTGACGCTGTCTATAACTACGTTGTGGCCTTGGTTTTTGGCTAACAGGAAGGTTTCGCCGTATGCGCTATCAACCATGGCGGGGCTGAAGATTGGTACGCCGTTGGCTGCAGCAACTGCGGAGATGGCGGGGATTTTCTTTTTACCAAGGTATTTGCCAAGGAGATGGAGGAATTCTGCTGAAGTGTAATTGTAATCCTGTCTGCATGTCATGACGAAGTCTGTTACGAGGGTTTCCATTTCTCGGTAGTCGGTTTCTTTGCCGTAGACGTCGTAGTAGCGGTTGACGTCGTCATGGAGCAACTGCGAATCGTCGACCATGTGGTTGCCTTGGTAGTAGCCTAAGCCCATTGCGTCAACTATGTCTTCGGAGACGTTGGCGCCAGTGGAGACAAGCACGTCTATGAAGCGGTTTTCGATAAGCCAGTTAACAATAGTCCACTGCCCCGCGGTACTCATGGAACCCGCAAAACCCATGGCGATGACGATGTCTTTTTCTCTAATCATGTTCTCCCAAACATCAACGGCTTCGCCGAGTTTTCTGCCTTGGTACGCGGTTTTACCCATTTCCTTTAGAAGCTGTGAGATTGATTTTTGTTTTGTAACTTTGATTGGTTCAAGTTTCTTCTTGAAGTAGTCGCTCATGTTAATTTGCACCGCGTTTTAGATTATGCGGCGGGTATATGAAATTTGTTATTGCAAGAAGACCTAACAAGTATGGGTGGGCAAGGGATTACCGCTTAACGCGCTATCTTCTGCCACACCTTTCTTCTCACGAAGATGAATGAAGTTATGCTTGTGATGAAGTAGCTGCCGATTACGAGGAAATTTGCAACTGTGACGTACTGGGGCGTATTGTAAACCGAGACTGTGACGGCGACGAAAATGTAGAAGGAAACAATCCCCATTACCACCTGAACGGCAGAAACGAACCTTCCCGCCTGACCAACCTTAAACTTCAGCCAGTTCAAACCAGAATCCAACCTTGAATTCACATCGGGAAGGTCATCTAAAACCAAGGTCAACCCGCCCAAAAGAAAGAACCTGCCGAGGTTAATTTGAACGCTTGTGTCATTCACAAAAAAAAGGGTCAACAAAGATGCCGACGTGAAAAAGGTAACGTACAAGGCTGAGAAGAACAGCACCATGAACCCGTAGAAGTAATGGTGGAACAGAATCCGCCCAGTATGCAGTGACCGTCCGAGTCCTGCGCTGGGGAAGATGTTGATGACGGCGGCTGCGATTACAACCCAAAGTAGGTTGCCGCTGATCAGGTAGGGCGCGAACGGTTGCCATTGATGGTAGTACCCGTAGAAACCGCCGAAGATGCCGACCGTGCAAGCGATGGTGAGGAGCGCGTTGAAAACTAGGGAAACGCTAAAGATTTTTTTAGTTATAATCCATAACTTGCCCAAGCTTGCTGCCCTTCCATTTTTAAACGGCGGTATATCTAAAAAATCTACCTCAAAACAAGAATCCACACGAAAACTTACGCCGAAAAAAGTTGAGAATCTGGGCATAATTTAAAAAGCAACTAGAACTGTACATGAGGGCAGTGTTAACTCATGAAAAACTTAAAGCTCATAGGTAAAATAGCGACGTTCTTCGGAGCAATATCGATAGTATTCGTGGTCTTAGGCATCATCTCAACATATGCTCAAATCGCAATTTCCGGTTCCACAGCACCTGCCGACTACATCGCATTCTACGTTTTTGCAGCGGTTCTACCGTATTTGTTTATAGCTGCTCTGTCGCTGATAGTTGCGGTTATTTTGCGGGGAATTGAAAAAGAAGAGCTACCCCAAACTCAAACCACAGAACCAGTCGTGTAATTTTTTTTTGTTTATTAATTCAACTTTTAGTTTATTAAAAAAGTAAAAGGGTTTAAGCAGTTCATACAAAGCTATAAATTATTTTTCAGCGTGTCTGCAACTACATTTTTTCTGGCGCAACCACACCAATCAAATTCAACGCGTTATGCATCACGATTTGAATAGCCCGCGTCAATGCAATTCGTGCGTCGCTGAGTTCCTGCGAATCAGCCTTTATCACGGGCAATGCGTTGTAGAAAGTGTTGAATTTGTCAGCTAAAACGTTCGCGTAGTCCGCAATCATGTTGGGTTTATAGTATTCTGTGGCTTCGATGAACATGTCGGGGAACCCTGCGAGGTTCATGATGAGTTCGCGTTCAAGCTTCTCAGTCAACAGTTCAAACGCGGGTGTTTCTGGTTCGCGCTCGGCTTTGCGCAGGATGCTGCAGGCTCTTGCATGGGTGTACTGGACGTATGGGGCGCTGTTGGTTTCGAAGTTGAGCACGCGTTCCCAAGTGAACATCACAGGCTTAGAAGGATCCACATCCACAAGTGCATAACGAACAGCTCCTAAACCAACGAAATCCGCGATTTTACGTTTCTCCTCCTCAGAGAGCAATGGTGAGCGCTTCGTTACTTCTTCGTAAGCCCGCTGGACCGCTTCGGTTAAAACATCGTCGAAAGTGATGTAGTGTCCCCTTCTGCTGCTCATCTTGTAACCCGGCAGCGTGACTAAGTTGTATGCGAAGTGCACCAGGTTCTCGGCGTATTCACTGCATCCCATGGCGTAGAGCGCGATTTTAAGTTGCAACTGCGCAAGCGACTGCTCCATCCCGATTACGTTGATGACTTTCTTTGCGTGTTTGAACTTCCAGAGTGTGTAGGCGATGTCGCGGGTGATGTAGAGTGTGGTGCCGTCTGCGCGTCCAAGCGTCAACGGCGGAACCTCATTGTTCTCGCTTAAACCCAGTTTACCCTTCAAGTCAAGGGTCTGCACAACTTTTTCCGCGTCAAACGCAAACACTCCCTTTTCACTGTTAACAAACGGCGACGATTTGAGCTTCGCTAAAACATCGTTAACCTGGGTGCTCCAGACAAAGTCGCTTTCCCAATCCCATGAATCATACGTGACTGCGACCCGCTTCATGGTTTCGCGGAAGCCTTCAAGGCATAAATCGCTAACTTCGCGAATGAGTTGCTTGGCGTTGGGTTCTCCGTTCTCGTAAGCGCAGTTTAATCGTTTGATTTCTTCTTCGGGGTTTTCGTCTTGGCTAATCTGCGACGTCAAAGCTTCGAAGAGCACGGGATATTTTCCCTTAAGCTCCGCGGCAATAGACATCCACTCGTCGATTTCCTTGTTTGCCTTCACCAAGTCGTCTGCAGCGTGGGCAAGGGTGGCGGCTTCGCGGATACGTTTTAAGCGGTTTATCTCGACTATGCAGCTGGTTACGGTGTAGATTTTTCCCACGAACAGGTCGGTTTTCTCGGTTGGTTTAGGTTTACCAAGCTTCTCGTAACCGTAAGCTACAACGGACGATTGGCGTCCA
>CAIUPH010000088.1 GCA_903901015.1 Candidatus Bathyarchaeota archaeon
GAGCTTTTCGCCAAGTTTGTGGATTACTGTGGGTTAGAGGCCGAGGTTTTGGAGTTGAGAAGACAGCTTGCGTCCAAAAACGACAAGTCATCCAGCGATACATCCTCGTAGGTTTCACTCTGATGAGATTGAGGCTCATCGGAGAGGGCTTCGCGAAGAATACAGAGTCTACAATGCGTCCCAATGTGCGAAGGCTGATGCAGTTAAGGGCGACACGGCAAGATTCTTTACCGAAATCTGCCATCTGAAGCCATTTGCCTATCAGCTTGAACTCGCAGAATTGTACAGAAAAAATCAGTTTCTCGCCGTTAGGTGGCCAAGACAGACGGGCAAGAGCAATTCTATCGGTGGGTTGCTTTTGCAGGATGCCTATGAGAACCCTGACTTAAACATTGGATTTATAGGTCCAAGTTGGCGTCAAACCAAACTTAATCTTAGGCGGGTAGCAGGTTTTTGCCACAACCTTCCATCTGGAACCTGCCACATCCAGAAAACCCGAATCAGCTTCAAAAATGGCTCAGTTATCGAAGCTTTCCCCAACAATCCAGATACGATTCGAGGCAACACTTTTCATCGGCTCTGGTGGGATGAAACAAATTTTACCGCAGCCGACGAAGACCTCTATGACGCCATCCTGTTCACGTTGGGCACCACCAACGGCAAGCTAGTTGCAAGCAGCACGCCGTTTAATCGAGATTCATTATTCTGGAAGATGTGCAATCACAAGGACTATGCGGATTTTGTTAAGCAGCATTTCAGTTGGGAGAAAGCTCTGGATCCGGCGGGTCCCTTGAATCCGCAGATGATTGAACGCATCCGGCGGCAGTTTGGGGATGACCCAGCAAGGTGGCGGCGTGAGATGGAGGCTGAGTGGGCAGAAGACGAAGACGTCTGGTTGCCTCAGAGCTTGATCGTTTCTTGTGTTGGCACTTCTAAAAACTGCAGATTAGACCTCCAACAATTTGATCCCGAAAAAAATTATGAGAGCAGGTTTTTTGGAGGCTTAGACTTGGCGCAGACGCGCGACTACTGCGTTTTTAGCATAGTAGAAAGCCTCAACGATACACTTTATCTGAGGTTCTTGAAGATTTTTCATCAACCAACCAGGTATGCGCATGTACTGGGATTTATCAAGCTGGTTCAAGATCATTTTGGCAGTTTCGAAAAAATCCGCGTCGATTACACCCGTGAAGGCCCCAGCATAATCGCCGACATGGAAAACTCTGGCATAGACAACGCCGAAGGCGTAAACTTTAGCGTTCCCCGCAAAAGCGAAATGGCAAGTTTACTAAAGCAAAGGATGTCGAACGGCAAGTTTTTCTATCCGCTTCTAAATTGGGAGCGACCCTATCGAGGAGACATATGCACTGAACTAAACGTTGAACGCTACGATTTACGCAAGGATGGCACCATAGGCTACTCGCACCCCAACGGCACACACGATGATGTCTTTTGGAGCATAGCTTTAGCCGTTTACGCAACTTTAGAACTATCGCCTGAACCGTTCTTAACAGTAATTCCAAGATAACACAAAATGGGTAAAGAAAAATCCAGAAGCGGCTTATTGCGGGGTTGTCTTTGTTCTTTTATTTCTATTAGAAGCCTCAATAATCGTTTTTCTGCCACATATTCTAAGTCCACTTCTTAAGAAGCCTGCGCCCGCGGCGTGTTTTTTGGGGGTTACCTTAATTTTTAAACCGTAACTCGATGTTTTTGTAGGGAATTACTTTTTGCATGTTTTTCACGCTAATTTTCCATAAGCCTTTTGCACTTATACCCCACTGTAGGGAATACATCACGAATTGTACAACAAGATTATGTTCAATTTCCCATCCGAAACAAACAGGCAACTTATTCCCTACAAAACTGCAGAGTTAAGGTTTCAATAACAAAATTCTTCTTGATATGGTCAATTACTTCTTCTAAACTGGCGTTTGTTTTAATTCCACGTTTTGGACAAGTAACCAATGCTTATCCCTATAGACTACTTGAGTTAACTTTCTTAAAAGATTTTAATTGTTCTTTTAGCGGAACAGCCTGTTCTCTGGGGAGAGCTAAATGCATCTATCAGCTAACTACATCTGGAAACTATGAAGAGAATAACCTTAGCCTTAGCATTCGTTGTGGCGCTTTTTTTGTTAGCTTCAGCTTTAACTCCCCCCATCAAAGCGGACATATTTGATATCGGTGGAAACCGCCTTGCAACTGGACCTTACATACTGTCTCCAGTCAACACAACGTACAGTTCAAGAATAATCTCGCTCAACATCAGTTTTTCAACCAAGCTATTCTCAACAATTCATTTATCAGCTACCTACTGTCTGGATGGAACACCCAATATCAATGTGCCACTTGTGGTCTCTCCTTCGATGATATGGAGCAAGAACCGCGTGATTGGATCTGTGATGCTCCCAGAGCTCTCCGACGGATCACACACACTATCAGTCTATGTGGAAGCGGACAGTTACTGGGATAGTGAGACAGTCCACTTCACAGTGGAGACAACTACGCCCAAAATCAAGGTGCTGTCACCCATAAATCAGACATACACTGAAACAAACGTACCCTTGATGTTCACACTCGATAAAGCTAATTGGACAGGCTACAGCCTCGACGGCAAAGATAACAACACGATTAGCGGCAATTTCACCCTCAATGGTTTGCCAAATGGGTTGCACAACGTTACTGTCTATGCTAACGACACCTATGGGAATATGGGCGCGTCTAAAACAATCAGCTTCACCGTAGCTGTTGCTCAACCAGAGTCTTTTCCTCTTATGCCTGTTGCCGCTGCTTCCATTGTGGCAGCTGCCTTGGTGGCTGCTGGTTTGTTGGTCTACCACAAAAAACACAAAACTCAACTAAGTAAAGAATCCTGTACCTGAAAAAAGGGTTTAGTTCAGAAACCTAAAGTGTTAGCAAAGCTTAAATTATTGTAAATAGCTTATTATTTACAGATACTTATGGCGCCAAGCTGTTCAGTATCTTCACCTCTTAGTCAAAGCCAAAAAGACATCTGGTCACTAATCTGCACAGGTCTTTCTGTAACCAAAATAGCCCAAAAACTAAACACAACCCGACAGTACATTAACCAAACAAGAATAATGGCACAAGCCAAACTGTCTGCCACCCTTTTAGAAGTTGCACAAGTAAACGATTTGCAAGTAACTAAACTCTACCCAAAACAAGCAGTTTTGTTAGGCTACCATCCAGCCTTAAAACTAAAAGCCATAATCACCTACACAACCAGCCACGGACTCAAAGTTTGGTATTGGCACGACAACCCTGAACAGGTAACTGACACAGCTTTCTTAAACCAAACACGACAATACCTAATTGACATAGCCAAAGAAAGAGGAATAGAAATAGAAGGCTCTGAGTCAATTCACCCAGCTAAACTGGCACACATGATTTTCACCAAACTTATTCCGGAGTTGAAAACATGACTGTAAAGAAAAGTTTGGAAAATCGAATTAGAGGATGGTTTCCGCAAGAGCCGCGCATGATAGTTAGAACGAGATTAAATGTGGACTCTGACAAAAAACAGCCACCTCTTATGATTCCGCCCGAATACACAGTAAGCGCGACGAAAGCTGCTGTGGTATTTGCAGTTTTCTGGATAATCCTTTACGGGTTTTTTTCTTTTACGTCCATTAATTTTGAAAGGTACCCTGTTTCGATAGTTCAAGTTGTAGCTTGGATAATTGCTGGTTTAGTAGTTGGCACAGTTACGAGTGCGATTGTTACTAAAAGCCAACTTGGGCGGCTTTTGAGAGATTACCGATTCGAGGTGAATGGTAAAGATCTTGTGATTCTTTTGGTTCCGATTGTTTTGTTCTTTGTTTTTGGAGTTTATGAAAGTTTGCCTTTTATTGGTACCAGGGTTAGTGTATCAGATATTCAGGGGCTTTATATTGGGGTTTTAGCCTGGGGAATTTCTAGTCTAATAATAAGAGCGGCTTTGTTTGCGGCTTTTGAAAAAGAGAAAGATATGCGTATAATGCAAAGCTGGTGGGGAGGAGCAATGTATCTTGTTCCAAAAGCGCCGCAAAGTCAGCTGAATGCGCGCGGTGAATTGTTAAGCTTCTTTCTAGTTGCAGGTATAGTCGGATGTGTTGTGGCGGCGTTGGGTTATGTTGCAATTGGTCTTGTGTTACTTTCCAACAGCATAGGAGGTTTAAGCGGTATACTTTCAAGACTCCCGATTCCTCTTTGGACGCTTACTGTTTACCCGATTCTCGCCATAGTAAATGTATGCGCTTTAGCTGCTTTGTACAGGTGGAGAAAATGGGGATTTTACTTGTTGCTTTCAGCAACTCTGGGTGCGTTCGCTTTAAATGTGTTCGTCTTGGGGTTTAGGCTTGAATTTTTCTTGGAGCTTTCAGGATTAGCCTTAATCTACGTTCTTTTGCGTCCCAAATGGAACATACTAAAACCTGGATGGCCTAAAATATCAATTCCAATGTTGCTGGCGATATTAGGTATAATCCTGCTCATCGCTTCACTGACTCCAACGTCTCACTTCGAAGATAGACTGAAGCTGGTGCCCCAAGGTGAAACCGTCGCTTCTAATCGCTTCACCCTTGACCATCCTCTGGCGGATACGGAGATAGCGGCTAACTTGACAACAAACGAGAGGCTTTACTTTGAAATAATCATAGCTAAAATGCTCCCTAAACCCTACGGCAACTCAAGCGTAACTTTCACCATAAGCAACCAGTCGCTTTCATCAGGCAACCCAAAACAAATTATATTCACCAACGACCAAATAGGCTTGCAAGGCGACTACTACATGCATTGGTCGCCGCTGCAGAACGGAACCTACTACTTTACCCTGCACTACAATTATTCGGGGCTAAATCAAATCTGGTATTTAATTTCAAAAGGTTGGAATACTCTTGAGCCTATCCAAGTGCCTGTTTACACACCTGCTCTTGCAATGTACACTGCGCCTGTAGTTGTTTTGGGCGCAGCGTTGCTAGCATTTTCGCTGGTTGTCTTTGCTCGAAAAAACAGAACAAAGAAAGAATTTAAGGTGAATGCATGAAGACAAAGAGGAGCTTAGAAAATCGAATCAGAGGTTGGTTTCCACAAGAACCTGTCTTCAAAGCTCCTCTCAAATTCCAAAAAATGGCATCAGTCAACAGAAATCGAAGTTTTAAAGTAAGAACATGGCTTCATGGATTTTCAGCCTTTATAACGTCTTTATGGAACCAAAGAAGTCTAAAATTCAAAATGGGAACTTTGCTTTTTGGATTTTTTGTTTTTATTGAATTTTTCTTGTATTTCTTGGTTACGAACAATTTAGTTAATCAATATTGGTTTAATTTAGGAGGGGTGACACTTCTTGTTAGTTACCTTACTTTGAATTGGGTAATCTCCTGCTATTTGAATAGAAAAGAACCATACAAAAATCATCCCAAAATAAGTCCCAATCTGAAATTAGGCGGTATAATTATTGGTGTGATTGCTGGAGCAGTATTGGTTTATTCAACTTACCTAACGTCTTTTGTTTACTCAACTCCCGAAACCGCTTCGACTATTCCATTTTATCTAGGTCTTGTCGGTTCATTAGTGTTTTTGTTAGGCTGGGGGCTATATTTGCTGTGGCGTAAAAGAAACAGACTTAGCCCTTTTAATTCTGCATAGTTTAGTGGTTTATATGAATGATACTGTTGGAAATATGGGAGCAACAGAAAATGTAAATTTCACTGTAGCTAAACCAGAACCTGAGTCTTTTCCAGTGGTGCCTGTTGCCGCTGCTTCAGTAACAGTAGTAGCCTTGGTGGTTGTTGGTTTGTTGGTCTACCACAAAAAACACAAACATTAAACAATGAGGCTGCAAATTCGCATTCAAAATAGAACACAGGTTGATCAAGAGCGAATATCTTTTTCAAGTTTTCGCGAGCAATTTGATAAATTCTTCTCTTTCCAGTTTGGCATCTATCATTATTTTTAAAAGCAAACCGACGCCTATGTTTTCTCTTGCATGCACCGGAATTACAGTGATTCTTCCATCTGCATGTTTCATGATAACATGGCTTCCGTGTTTTCTAGCTATTTCAAACCCCAGATTAGAAAGAGATTTTATGACTTTTCTGGATGTTTGAGGTCGCAGGCTCAATTTGTGGGAACCTCAACTAACTGCAAGCCGACAAGTTCGATGCCTTCTTTGGGTTTGAAGCATTCAGCTTCAAGGTAGACGGTGATGGCTTCTTTGACGCGTTTTGTTAGTTCGTCGAGAGTTTTGGCTTGGGTATGGCAGCCAGGAAGGTCTGGTACTGAAGCAACGTAGATGCCATCTTCATCTTTTTCAACGATGACTGCGAACTTCAAAATAGATCACAACACAGGATTAGTTGATGCACTTACTAAAATCTTCTCGTCTTATCTCAACGTCTCCATACCATGGTGGGAATTCTAAAACAAGATTAAGCCAGTTTGCTATTTCAGAAACTTGACTGTTCTTTTAGCGGAACAGTCTGTTCTTTGGGGAGAACTAAATCTAAGCTAAACTATAAAGAATTGAGGGTAAACATGACAAATCAAGCATTTGCGGTAATTGCAACTATCGCATTATTTGTTTGCTTCATTGTTACACTTTCGCCTGCTAGTGCTAACCAAATGGTTGTAGATGTTTTTATTATAAATCAATTCCCTATTCCAGTTTCATCTATTACAATTACTCATTTTGTACCAGTTGACATTTATGCACAAGTTGGCTATATTGAAAGTGGAACTTTTCCGCCTTCTGATTTTCAATGGTATGTTAATGGTGAACCAACTAAATTTGAAAGTATAGGCAATTCAGTTTATACATTTACTCCACAAGCTATTGGAAAATATGTTATTACTGTAACTGTTAATGGAGAAACAAACTCAAAACGGGTAACTGTTACAGTTGTCGCTGATTCTATACCAAGCCCTAATTCAAGTTCAACACCTATTCCTTCGTTATCACCAACTCCAACATCAACGCCATCTCTAACTCCTACCTCTACGCCAACTGTTCCAGAGTTTTCCTCATGGACAATTCCGTTGCTACTTACTTTAATGCTGGGAATTGCTGGTTTGTTGGTCTACCACAAAAAACACAGACAAAATTAGTGTAGTCGAGAGTCAGCACATGATGCAACTTGTGTCTGTTCCATTATTGGAACATAATGTTCCTTGAATAGAACTAAATATCTTATCAACAGTTAAAGATTCTAAGGTGCGCCAATGAGGTCAGGGTTCAAACTGAAAAAACACGCCGCAATCTTAGTCGTGTTGCTTTTAGTTTTTCCCGTGTCGTTTATTGACTGCGCAAGTGCTCAAGCAGAAGGTTTTAGCGTAGCTATTGAAAACCCAGATGAAGGAGAAATAATTAACGGAACTAGTATAAATCTAAACTTTTCCGTCACGAAGGGAGCCGACTATGTTTGGGTCGAGACAATATCTTATAATATCTATTTAGATGGAGACCTCCGTAATCAAAACCAGCAAAACATCAGCAGTAGACGAAATGGAGTACTTGATGCGAATCTAAATTTGATTTTGACGAATTTAACCCAAGGTAAACATACAATAAGAGTTGATTTAGACCTGTATTATTGCCCAAGCACATGGATTAATGTTTTTTATCACCTTTATCCTTCATTATCAGTCGATTTCTTTATTCATCGAGAGATTCAACCCCAAATGTCAATCTCAGGTTTGGACGTATACAAAGCAAACCAAGCAATGTTTAACGTAACCACTAACGAGTTTGATTCAGCCGTTTCCTACAGCATTGACAGAGGAGCAAACGTGACTTTGCCTCAAAACGAATCAGAACCGTTTTTGGATTCGTACGTGTACAATGTAACTTTATTTGGCTTATCTGAAGGCACGCACACTTTGACGGCTTATGCGAAAGACGTGTTTAATCAATCTGCGATGGCGGAAAAAACCTTCACCGTTCAGCAACCGATGCCTCTTTCAACAATCGCCGTTGCCGCAGTTTCTGTTGCAGTAGTTGCTTTGGTGGTTGCTGGTTTGTTGGTCTACCACAAAAAACGCAAACACAACTCAGTAAAGGAAGTTTGACGAGTTTTAGTCAAGAGTCTTGTACGAGAAGTCTTTATTTGCCCTAATAGATCAAAAAATAACCAAATTCTAAGCTGGATGACTGTATTCAATCATTCCTGTGTCAGCCCAAATTCCAACTTGCCATTCCGTAAATGCGTAGTTACCAAACAAGTAGTTACCAGCCGATGATGTTTGAGGAGAAGCAAGAGGTAACTCAACAAACCAAAAAGGATATAGAACAAACGGTTCTTCGGCAAGTAAACGTAAATCAGCCCTTATACTTTCATTTCTGAGTTTCAATTCATTTGAAGTAGCATTATTGCCTTGCTCTAATGCCATGTTGATAGCTTGTTCCCTTGAAATAGTTACATTTTGGCTTCCTATTTTATAGAGTTGCCAACCATTGCTAAAGCCTTCAAAAATACCATCTCTAAAGTTGAAACTTATGCTTTTTGGTGAATCTAAGGCATCACCGAAAGAATACATAAATCTGATTGAAGTACTGGTGGATGTATAGTTAACAATTTGGCTAACTTGTATGAATTGCGTTTGAACTACTTCTTGTCGTTTCATATTTCCTATCGTTGCATTAACCGAATTTAGGTTAACATTTGAATTCAAAGAGTCAAGCATGGGTTTGAAGTAGGAAGGATTTGAATAGAATTCTGAAAGTCTCCCTAGAAGCACTTTAGAAGCGTCTATTGGGTCTGCTGGTAATTGCTTATTGTAATACTCTGAAAGTAAAGAGCCGTTATTAGTGGATAAATCAAGGTAAAATAATGAGCCGTTGACAAACTTCATGGTTGCATGGAACTTGCTTTGGTTTGATTGTAGGTTACATATCAGGTCTTCTACTTTTGAGCCGTTGTAATTACTCAACTGATTAGTGTCGATATGGGTTGATATGTTTACATTGTAATTCGTCAAGTCAAGCCCAATTA
>CAIUPH010000089.1 GCA_903901015.1 Candidatus Bathyarchaeota archaeon
CGGCGTCGACGTGGAACTTCTCCAGCGGCTTATCCAAATTACAACAGCCACGAACATGTCGGATTTTTTGAAGGGGCAATTCCACCGCGTGGGCGAAATCACAGCTCAAAAATTCCTCGAGTTCGCCGCCATTCCCCCAAGCAAAAACCCAAAAAAGCTGTCCCACGAAGAAATTGTGCGTTTGATGCAGAACCTCAAAAAATACAAGGATTTCCTACCGCCAGACGCCAGCTGCCTCTCCCCGCTGGGTGAAGATTTGCTTAGAGCCGGCATCATGAAAGAGCTCAAACCCGAATATCTGGTTGTGCATCAGCGTAAACCATCCACTTACGCCGGTCACCCATTCATCGTTGAGTTAGCCATGGCATACGGCGGGGACGTACCAAAACGCGGCACATTCGTAATTTACCGTTTCGCAAATAAAATCCCCTTGCTCTACGATGAAGCAAGCGACGTATCCTACCGCGTCATCTCAGCCATGAACTGGCGCCGCTACAAAGTCGCGCCTGAAATGCCAATTGCAATCGCCGTACATATATGCAGCACAAAAGTCCCATACAAAACCGTGGGCAAAGAATTCATATCTGACCGACCTGAAGTACGCAGAGAAGTCGCAAACGCCTTGCGCGAGGTTGCCCGCCAGCTGCAGCATTTCCTCACCAAACAGGAACACGTGCACAATGAAAAGAAACGACTAGGCATCTTCAACAAGTACCTCCCAAAAATCGCTGAATTCTCAACCACATTAGCTGGGGAAACAAGGAAACCTGACATAGAAAAATTATTAAAGAGTGTACAGAAGTATGGCGCAGAAGAAAGTTAAGATACTTGAAAGAAAACAAGAGGTCCTCAGGAGCCTCAAGAGCTTTGGCACTCAGATTTACAATCAACTCGACCAAGGCGTCTTCCCAACAGTTAAAATGCCCAGCCGCTCCACGGAAAACATCAATTATGATCCAGTCCTGCGCCAATTTATTCTAGGCGAAAAAAACGTTGACAGAAGCACCCGGAACATCCGCCACATTAAACCCTTCACGCAGCTCGCTTGGGTTGCAATGTTTAGCAATGAACTCACTAGTCAACGTAAAACCTCCACTTTAAGAGATGTCTACTACTCCGCACAAGCCTATGAGATGACTTTTGCTGACCAGCAGGAATCAAACAACATCATCACTGACCTGGAAACCCTCACAGGTTTTGCACGAGAAGACTTCAACATATTTCCCGAAGAACGAAGCGCAATTTTCGGCGACTTAGATATCGGCTATACCGTTCCCGGCTATGAGGGTAAAACGGTGAATTTAACCAGTCACCCAGACGGTGTACTCATTGGACCGGCGGTTACCTCTGCAGAGTTCATAAAAACCACTGCTGACAAAGTCATAGCCATCGAAAAAGGCGCCCTTTTCACGAGGTTCATCGAAGAAAACGTACACAACAAACACAAGGCGCTGTTAATTTCCTGCGGTGGACAAGCGCCAAGACAAACCCGCAGCTTCATACGTCGATTACATGACGAACTCGGGCTGCCCGTCTTCATACTAACTGATGGTGACCCATGGGGAATGCACATTGCCCAAGTAATCATCTCCGGTTCCGCCAACGCCGCGCACCTCCGCGACCTAAACACTCCAGACGCAGTTTGGAGTGGAGTTTGGGCAAGCGATATCGTGGAATACAAATTACCCACCGACCCACTCGACGAAGTAGACATCAAACGCCTCAACGAACTCGCCCGAGACCCCCGATACCAAAACGACCCCATCTGGCAACGTGAAATCAAACTTGCCCTCAAGATTAAGCGCAAGACGGAACTAGAAGCTTTCAGCAGATACGGATTAACTTACATCGTTGATGAGTATTTGCCAACGAAGCTTGAAGCTGCGAAGGGCAAAAAGTAGAATTTATTCGTTGCAATAATCCAGTTTTAAGCGAATTACGACTAAAACAAGTCTCAGGTAGAGAAAATGTGAAAAGAGAAGAAATGATAAAGACGGAGGAAAAAATTGCAGAAGCTACTTTTTGGGTGGTTTAGGCGTTTCTTTCTTTTCGGGCTTCGCTTCTTGCTTTTCAGGTTTGCTTGTTTTAGTGTAGTAGTATTCGCCGATGTCTTTTTGGAACTTATCCATCTGGCTGTCTTCTTTGTTGACGCGAGGTCGGAAAGTAATCGAGTCCCGACGGAAGGTAATGTCCATTTCTTTAAGGAATCTGTTCATTCCTTGCCTGAGGCTCATTGGCGGGTGAGCTAAGCCGGATACTCCTGGTTCACCGTTAAAGACCATCAAGCGGTCGGCGATGAAGTCTTGGGTCACCACGTCGTGTTCAACCACGAAGGCGGGTATGCCGTGTGCTTCGACGACGCGACGCAGGGTTTTTGCGATGTTCAAGCGTTCTTCAACGTCGAGGTATGCGCTGGGCTCATCGAGGAGGAATAGGTCGGCTTTGCGGCTCAAGCACGCGGCTATGGCGACTTTCTGAAGTTCTCCTCCGCTGAGCTCCATGACGTTTCTATCCATCAAGACTTGGAGGCGAAGAGGCTGGGCAATCTCGGTTTTGTACCAGCTGGAGGTAAAGTTTTCTTTAGCCACGTTCATTAGCAACTCCTGCACGGTGCCCGCGTAGTCAGGTGCGATGTACTGGGGTTTGTAGCTGACAGTTAACTTGCCAAACGTACGCTTATCATCCGTTTCTTCGACGCCTGCTAAAATCTTGACGAAAGTTGTTTTTCCGATGCCGTTGGGTCCAAGGATGCCGACGATTTCGCCTGTGCGTATCTCGCCTGGTTCAATGGCAAGTTTGAAGCCTTTGAAGGTTTTCTCCATCTTTTCCCATTTGAGCAGGGGTTCACCAATCGCTTCAACGGTGGATGGCGGTTTCTCGTGGAAGACTATGGGTTCTTTTCTGAACATTATGTTTTCGTCTGGGATGTATCCTTGCAGGTAAATGTTGATTCCTGTGCGTACTCCATGCGTGTGAGAAACGACGCCGTAGACGCCTGGTTCACCGTAGAAGACGCAGATTTGGTCAGATAAGTAATCGATGATTGCTAAGTCATGTTCCGCCACAACAACGGTTTTCTGCATTTCTTTTAGGCTGCGAATTGCTCGGGCAACTACCAACCGCTGTTTCACGTCTAAGTAGCTTGATGGCTCATCGAAAAGGTAAACGTCTGCTTCACGGCTAAGAGCCGCTGCAACAGCAACCCGCTGCAATTCACCGCCACTTAAAACATCGAGTGGTCTATCCCAGATCTTCTTAAGTTCAAGTTCCTCAGCAATTGCATCTAGCTGTTTTCTTTCGTCAACTTTTTCCAGCAAATCGCCTGCTTTGCCAGCGACTGCTTTAGGAATCTTGTCAACGTATTGTGGTTTGCTGCTGACTTTGAGTTTTTTCTCACTCAGCTTTGAAAAGTAATCTTGCAGGCTTGAACCTCGATAGTACTGGATGATTTCGGGCCATTCTGGCGGGTCATCAAATTTACCGAGGTTGGGTTTGATTTCGCCCGAGAAAACTTTGAGAGTTGTGCTTTTGCCTATGCCGTTTTGACCCAACAGCCCCAAGACTGTTCCGGGTGAGGGCATGGGTAAACGGAAGAGTTTGAAACTGTTTTCGCTGAATCGGTGGCTGCAGTCCTTTTCGAGTTCGTCGGGCAGATTAACTATGCTGATTGCTTTGAAGGGGCATTTTTTGACGCATATCCCGCAGCCGCCGCAGAGAGTTTCCGATATTATGGCTTTGCTGCCTTCGACACGTATAGCTTCGACTTTGCTGCGCACCATAGGGCAAAAGCTAACGCACAGGGAATTGCATTTCTTAACTTTGCACTTGTCTTCGTTCAATACGGCAATTCGAGTCATGGTAAGCGTCGTTTAATGATGCCAACAAGATAGTTATAAATGTAAACCTCAGCAAAAAAAGAAAACAGAAAAGGACAACTGTTTTTTTTATCGGTTAACAAAAAGCAACCTCAAAAGTCCGCGGAAAAATTCTAACGTAAAGAAAAATAATCAAAAGTGGAGTTTATGGTTTTGGTTTACCATTCCTCTTCTTCCCATTCCTCATCTTCGCCTTCCTCCCATTCATCTTCTTCCTCGAATATCATGTGTTTTTTTCACCTCACAAATACGCTGTATATGCTACCCCTACCCTCGGGGTGGTTTAAGCATTTAGATTCGTCAACTGTCGTTAATCCCAGCGCAACTCTTGGGTTAAAACATGGGTTATGCACTGTTTTTTCTACTATTTTTTCAGGTTTTCTCGGCGTTAATCTTTTATCCTAACCCAACAGATAGGATATTCGGGGAGTTTAAAATGAGAAAAATATTCAAAATAATCCTCGCGATATTCGCTGTAATAATAATCCTATTCGTATCAGTTGCTGCCGTGATATTCTTGGATGTAGCCGCTTACACTGCAACGAGGTCGCAAACCCTTTCGCCCACAGGAACCTCGGTTGGAAAAGCCCTCGTGATTTATGACCCTGGTCTTTCAGGAAACGTAAAAACCGTCGCCAGCCAAATCGCCAGCGACCTGCAAACA
>CAIUPH010000090.1 GCA_903901015.1 Candidatus Bathyarchaeota archaeon
CTTTCAAGATAAACAACCATGTTATAAGCGAAAGGTGTATTGTATAAAGCTAGGAAGCTAATTGCTATTTTTGTATAAATTATGGGGCTGATATCAAAAGGTTGATTTTTACTATCAAGAACAGCCCAAGTTCGATTGTCAGGCAAAACTACCCACTCATACGTCCAACTATATGAAAGAGAACCCCCTTCACTAAAAGCACGATATTGACCTGTACCAGTAGCTTGAAGAGCAGCATTATAATATGCCTCATGAGCCAAGTAAACTTGGTGCGCCAAAGCCATCAATTGAACATTGCCACTAGTTTCAAAAACTGAGCAGTACAATGGATCTCCCAAAATTGCAGCCAAAGGCAAAGAAACACCCTCAGGGGTTGTTACGTTACCAGCTGAATGCATATTATTCAATATATTGTTCGTGGCATTGAAGAGTTGATTAGGCCAAAAACTTTCAAATCCACTAGCGATGTAGTAAGCGTAAATACTAGTTGATGACTGACTTTCTGCCTTGATGCCAGGCACTAAAGCGGCATAATTTGATCTATTGAAATTTTGTCCATAAAGAACTATATTATTTATGCGCAGTATCAAGCTGGAGTTGAACGCCTCAAGATTGCTTAATGCAACAAATAATCGCCCCGTATCAGCAACATCAACAGGGCTTGTAGCCAAATCTGAATCTGCATGATAATCTTGTCCATCAGCTGCTTGGTAAAACCAAAAAGGATAACCAGTCGTAGCATTAAGCGGCCTAGTTTCTAAAAATGAAACAACCTTTTCCAAACGTGCACTCGAACCCCAAGAACCATTATTGGAAATCAACCCTGATGCATTCGCATCCATAACAGCTTGAATATAGACACCTAAATCCCAATCAGTAAAAACTGGAGAATCAGTACCTCCTGAGCGAAGCAAACCAGTATTAGGATCTACACCCCACCCCGGCTGAAAAAAATTCCAAGCATTCGCCGCCACCTGCCGCCAAACAGAACTAGTCATGTTGCCTTGAGCAGATTCAATTGTGCCCGGACCCTTAGGAGGAGCCAAAGCTTGTGCAACACCGCTGCCTATGATAGTTATCACATCTGATATTTGGGATAACCCGCCTGAACCAGATGATTTGGTTTGATTAGATGCTACGGGGCTATCACTGCTTTGGGGGGGTGTGGTATTTGGACTTTGGTTTGCTCTGGGCAGGAAAGCAAAAACAGAAACTAACATTATTGCAATTATAAGAATTGACAAAGCAGATTTTGCTTTCATGCTTAGTTTAAATGAACTTCGCCCAAAAACTTTTCTTTCCGATTCATTATCAGAGGAAGCCCTGGAAAAAAAATGTTTACAAACCATGGCGGGATGAAGACGTCTCAAACTAATTAAGCTGGATATAATATTAGCCTCTTCTTTTGGTTTTGTTAGATGTGATTTCCCTCGCCACATATCCAGCCACTCCCTATTGGTATTTTTAAATGACTAAGTGGGATTTAAAATTATGGCACTAAAGCATTCGACAGACATAAAAACAGTTTGCGACCATTTATCAACTAAACTTTTGATAAAAAAATCAGGTTTTCACAGCATTCAAATAATGCTACCAGGAACAATAGTGCCTTTTTTGTTTGTTTTTGTCCACACTCTTTTTCGCCTAAAAATCAGCAGTAAGAATGCCCAGCCAGCGATGAACATTTGAAACATCCAATAAAAGTAAATGAACGGTATCCAGGCAATATTGCGAAGCTTAATTGGTTTCTCAGATGCAGTTAAACCTATTCCTATGGACACAAGCGAAACTGCTGTTAAGACTATAACTAGCCCAGTGAAGTTTATGATCGGGTTGCTTTGAGAAAGGAACAGTGCGATA
Source organism: Candidatus Bathyarchaeota archaeon (assembly GCA_903901015.1). Lineage (GTDB taxonomy): Archaea > Thermoproteota > Bathyarchaeia > Bathyarchaeales > Bathycorpusculaceae > Bathycorpusculum. The sequence goes on from CAIUPH010000090.1 coordinate 1,861, forward strand.
AAGAACCAGTTTATGTAACTTAACAGCGAAACAACCATCATGAAGGGTCCAGCCATGGAGATTTCTGCATCAACGGTTCTTTTATTCAGTGTGTTGAGTAGGCGCCCGTATTTTATGGCTGTTTCCATGTAGCCTCTGTACCAGCGGACTCTCTGCTTAAACAGGGGACCTATGGTGCTGGGGGTTTCCTGCCCTGAGCAAACATCAGGAGCATATTTGATAAGATATTTCTTTTCGACTAATCGCAACGCTAATTCAACGTCTTCTGTCAGGGAGTTCTCGTCCCATCCGCCGAGTTCTTCCAGTGCCTCACGCCTCACGAATTGGCAGCTTCCTGCTAGAGGAACAAATAATTGCAGTTTTTCTCTTCCAGCAAGTAACGCTTGAAACCAGGCTTTTTCCTCCATTGCGATTACCCTGGTAAGGGCAGTGCTTTTTTCGTTTATGGAAGTTGTTCTGCCTTGTAGAGCCACTATTTTTTCATCGTCAAAGTAGGAGGCTGCTTTTGACAGCACATCTTTTTCTGGATAACTATCCGCGTCAAAAGTACCCACTATTTCCCCGTTAATGAAGGGCAACGCAAGGTTGAGCGCCGCTGGTTTGCCTTTCACGGTTTTCTCAGAAATAATTTTGATGTTTTCAGGGTATTTCTCTACGAATTCCATGCATATTTTTAAAGTATTATCCTCGGATTTTCCATCGACTACTATTACCTGCAGTTTATCTTTAGGGTAATCTATGTTCATGATGCCGTCTAAGCAGCGTCGGATGACTGTTTCCTCATTTTTCGTGGGGACAATTAATGAAAACTTGGGGAGCTCCGTAATTTTATTATTCATTAAAGCTGACGTTTGTTTACGTTTGTTTTTAACGCCCACGTATATTATTGCGCCGTTGTAGACGGTCCAAAAAAGCAGCACCGCAAGCAGGATTACGGAAATGATGTCGGTCACTATCAAGAACATCCGCCCTGACGCAATCGTTTACTGGATAGAATGATGGTGGATGAGAGGACTGGAGGATTTATCTCTGATACAGCTTTAATGGCTGCACTAAGATTGACAGCCTGAAACCTCACTAATCGCGCGGTAATAGGAGAGATAAATCTTTTTTTCATTATATGCTCACATATACTTTTATTGAACTTTTTAAGTTTTGTTTTTTAACTCAGAACAGACTAATCGCTTTTAAACCCATTGTTTAGAACAGGAGTAATAAAAAAGTATCTGAATAAACCCGACTATCTTATTCAAAAAAATAAAAGCAAAAAATGGTTAGTGGTTTAATTTACAACAATACCAGCATATTCTTGCTTGTCTGAGTTTTCAACCTAGCGCCTTCAGCGGCTTAGACTTGTAAGAAAACTTAAAGGGAGTAAACACCTGTTTTAATTGTAGGAAGCTGTATGCGCAGATTTTTACTGTTTTTAATGGTTTCAAGTTTGATTTTGACAACTTGCTTTGCCAGCAACGGCAGAGTTCAGGGTCAAAGCGCCGATAAGTATTCCGTGGATCTTCAAGGATTCGTTTGGGATCACTCCAAAATAACTGCGCTCCTCGTAACTCCCACCGGAGAATCATGGTGGAACCCATCGGATCTTAACCCTACACTTCGCGCCATCGGACAATGGAATGAAGCTATAACGACTTTTTCTTCAAATTATTCAGAAAATTCGTATCTGTCAAGCCTGAGAATTCAACCCACCGTTTCAAACGTTTCGCAACCGGGATTTGACCTCTATGTCAGCTGGGCGGAGTTTCCGTTGAATAATTCAACTAACGAAATTGGTGTGTCACAAATTTTTCCGAATTCCCATAGGGGCATTGTAAAATGCACAACTACCCTCGCAACCCACCAGAGTCACGGCAATTCCTTCAACGAAGTAGACTTGCAGAATACAGCTCTCCACGAGTTAGGGCACGATTTAGGGTTGGGACACAGCAATTACACGGGCGATTTGATGTATTACCTTTACACTTTAGGCAGCCCAGGTGAAGACGTTTCCACGCTAGATGTTTATGGCGTAGCATCTCTTTTCAGCTGGGAGAAATCCGCATCCACCATATATCCAATTAGCAATTGGTTAACGGTGAATTCGGCTGTTTTACCCGCGGACATCCCCTACAGAGGCTTGCCCGTTTCTGCGGAGAACATGCCACCCCAAACGTTTGCCAACAACCAGGTAGTTCAAGCTTTGATTTTTATCTTTGAGGTTTTGATGCACCCTGAATTTTTCGCGTTAGCAGCGGTGTTTATCGTTGTTTTAGTTGTGATTGTGATCTTTCCTAGAAAAAAACGCGTTAAGGCTGACTCATAAACTCTATGAAATCTTGTAGGCTTCGCGGCTGCAACGTGTAGTTTGACCTTCTTTCCTCGCCTATGGTTGATGAAGGCTTATTTCCATAGTCATGCCCAGGATAAACCTCGACGCTATCATTTAACTTCAGGAGCTTATTGAACAGGCTCTCATACATGTTTTTTGAGTTGCCGCCGGGAAAATCTGTCCGTCCGCATTCGCCAACAAACAAGGTGTCTCCCGTCAACAGTTTCTGGTTGTCCACGAGCAGGCAGACGCTGTCGGCGGTGTGTCCTGGTGTGTGGATAAATTTTAAGTTGATTTTTCCCACTTTCAGAACGTCGCCTTCCTCCACGGACACATCATATTGTGTTTTTGATTGTTTATGCGCAACTAATTTCGCTCCAAAGAGGGATTGCAACTCGGAGTTGCCAGCAGTGTGGTCGGAGTGTCCATGAGTGTTTATGATGTATTTTAATTGCAGTTTTTCGTTTTTTATGACTTTGATTATTTCGTCAGCGTTGTAGCTTGGGTCCACAACTACTGCTTCACAGGTTGCTTCGTCAGCGATTATGTACGAAAAGTTGTCGCTGTGCTGTTGGATTTGCCTAAAAAACATTTTTTTAAACTCCCCCATGAACTGTTTTTTGTTCTTTTCTTCTCTGCGCCAACGATTCCTTAGCTAATTCCCTTCCCTTCGCGGAGTAGATAAGATTAACGATTTTGTCCCAGTCAAAGCCTTCCTGCGCATTATAATATGGGTATTCTTGGGCTGAAAACATCACCAGTTTATCTGAATCGTAAAGCGACCTGAAAAGTTCAGAGGGATTTTCGGGATGTTCATGGTGGGTGCTGATTAACTCGCAGACTTGCCCAATGAACGAGCGGGGGCAGCCGAGTTTTTCCAGAATCGCAGTGGCTATCTGCGGACCTTTTTCATACTGCTCTTTTATGGTGCACCCGCCGATGTCATGAAAAATTATAGCGGTAAAAATAAGTTCCTGCAGTTCAGGTTTAACTGGAAAGTTCTGTTTTGCGATATCGAAAACCCGTTTGGTGTGTGCGACTCCGAAATCGTTTTTTTCCAGGTGTGGCGCTGCCAGCGCAAAGAGTTCGTCAATGTCCATTTGCGTCATTTCCTGTTTATACAAATATTTTGGGCTGTTATTAAAATAGAGTCACTTTTCGCATACATACAACATGCTGCTCTTTTTGACAAATTAGAGTAGCTGACTTAAAGGCGCTTTAGGTACTCGGTTATTTTAAAGTAATCTTCGTCTGACAAACGCCACCCAGAATCACGCATTTCCTTAACTTTCTGCAACAATTCTTCTCTTCCAATTTTTTTGGCTACATAAATTTTTCCTAAAATGTATCCAGTTCCATGGGTCTCAACATCAAGAACCCTTGCAACAGCTCTTACCGCCTTATCATCTGCTACAGCAATTCCGGTTAACTCTCTCGCCAAACAGAGAACCTCGGCTTCAGCTTCATGCAAAGGTTGTTTTTGCGTTGTTGCAGCAATTTCTTTGACAAATTTTAGGTAGTTGTTATCGCTGATGCTACGCACACTGAGTATTTTCTCTTTGAACAACCTCTCTAAAAGTGACGCTTCTGGCGCGCCTTTCTTTTTCCCTTGCTGGACAACTTCATTGTATACTTTTTGAGTTGTGAATTTTTCAGCTGGAATATCGGTAAAGAATTTGGACAATGACACCCGCGAGAGATAAATTAGAGGTGTTGAATCAAAAACCAGCGGCTTTTGCATTTATTTTTCCTTCAGGGCGTCTTCAAAGTCGCTGTGAAAATCCTCAAAGTCATATTGTAGAGGAATTTTTCTCTCGTTGACCTTTTCCATCATTTCCCACAGGGTTAAATCCGATATTGAGGCAGCTTTCCAAAGGGTTATTTTTCCTTCGCGGTAGAGTTTTAGGGCCCTTTCAAGTTTACGCTCTGCTATAGCCTGCGAGAGCAGTTTCCTGATCACGGTGGCGCGGTCGCTGTTTTCTTCCTTCTCGATCTCTTCTAAGTCTTTAGCCATGTTATCTGGCACACGGGTTGAGACTATTTCCGTCATTAAATTCACTGTATACAAAAATATGTAAACAATACATATAAATGTTTACAGGCGTGTTATGACCTGCGGAAATTTTAATGAGAAAAGAAAGCCTTCGTGAACCTGCTTTTTCCAGTTGAGAACTGTTTGCTCTGTTGGTATTCGGTAGAATGTGCTGTCGACTTCGACGGTGTTGAACTGGGAGGCGTAGTAGGCTAAGTAGTCTTTGGCTGCGGTTTTGTTTGGGTAGAATTTGCCCCGCCAGAAACTGTAGCTAAACCCAATCGTGCCTAAATGAAGGTTTTGCATCTATTCTTTTCCCTTAAGCAATAGCCAATCCTTGTCGCCCGCCCTCTTCAGCCGCACCAAAACGTAGCGTCCCTTAAGCCTCTGCCCGTCAAGGGCAACTTCGATTTTGTCGTTCTCCCAGATTTTGGCTTCGTAAGTGCCTTTATCCCAGATTTTCACGGTTCCCGCACCATACTGCCCCTTGGGGATTGTGCCTTCAAAAGTGCGGTATTCGTAAGGGTGGTCTTCGGTTTCAACAGCCAACCGCTTCATGTCGCTCTCAGGCATCCCTTTGGGAACCGCCCAACTCTTCAAGACACCGTCTTTTTCTAGCCTAAAGTCGTAGTGGAGTGCTCTTGCATGGTGTTCTTGGATAACAAAGATTGGTTTACCGCCCTTTTTTTCTACGGTGGCTTTGGGTTCGGGGGTTTCTTCAAAGTGGCGTTTTTTGGCATATTCCGACAGCTTATCGGGTTCAAGCGCGCCTTTCTGCGTTTCTGATTTATCTTTTTCTTCGGAGCCTGTTTTCTTGACTTCGATTACTTGGTCAAGAGTGCATTGTTCGGGCGATTTGTCATCTCTTAAACGTCTAAAACGCGCCATCCTAAGCCGCATGTCCCGCGTTAAAACTTGGTATGCGACTTCACAAACGAGTTTAGGTTCAAGCCAAGTAACGACGTCGCCTGCTTCAGGTTTGAAGGGTGCAACGTCGGCTTTTATCTTTTCAAATTTGCCAATCAAAGTTCTAATCATCTCCTCCGTAAACCCCGTGCCAACCTTGCCCAGGTAAACGGGTTTACCGTTATTGTAAACGCCAAGAAGCAAAGCCCCAAAAGTTGCATCCCTGGATTTGTTGCCCCTTGAGTAACCAAAGATGACGCAGTCACAGGTTTTGAGCTTCTTAATCTTCAACCAGCTTCCCGTCCGCAAACCCTCCTCGTACATGCTGTCCCTGCGCTTCGCCACAACCCCCTCCAAACCTTTCTCCAAGACAGATTGGAAGTAAGCTTCTCCTTTCGCCTCGATAAAATCACATAAGAGTACGTTGGCGCCTTCCCGAAGTGACTCTTGGAGGATTGCTTTGCGCTCCGTCAAAGGCAGTTTGGTGAGGGATTCTCCGTCTTTCTCTAAAATGTCAAAAACGATGTAGACCGCGGGAGCCCGACTGGATTGCCGCTCTATTTCACCCGTCGAAACAGCTTTGCCCCGTTCGAGCAGCGATTGAAAGTCTGGTTTGCCCTCGCGCATAACGACGATTTCGCCGTCGACCACTATGTTGCTTGCAAGCTTGGTTAGCTGGGCAAGTTCAGGAAAATTCTGTTTCAGCTCCTTCTCGTTGCGGCTCTTGAGGCTAAATGGCTCCTCAACGTAGGCAATTGTGCGGAACCCGTCCCATTTAACCTCGAAAATCCAGTCTTTACCCGAAAAAGCCTCTTCTGCGACCTTCGCCAACATGGGCTTGTATATATGGCGGCTCATTTCGTCTCCAACTGCTTGAGGGTTTCCCGCAGCGCAACCATGAGTCCTTTGGCTTCGACTTCTGGCGGTCTCTCGATGTGGATTTTTTCGCCCTTCGATTTCTGCTTCACCATCTCCTGCACTCGCTTCATGTAGGTATCTTCGAACTCTGTTATGTCGAATTCGCCTGAGAGGTCGGTGACGATTTTCACGGCGAGGTCAAGTTCGGCTTTGGTTGGGGCTTCGAGTTTGTGGAGGGGCTCAAAATCTGCGGGGTCCACTACGTCGTATACGTAGCGTAGGGTTGTTAGGACCAAGGCGCCTTTGTAGGTATGGAGCAGCGCAGGGTACTCTTTGGTGCGCAACGTGATTCGCCCCGCACCTGCCTTGTTTGTTTTCTCAAGCGCCTTCAACAGCAGTCCGTAGGCGTCTTTGCTTTTTTCAGGCAATAAAGCGTAGGTTCTGTCAAAGTAAACGGGGTCCACGGAGAAGTAGTCGACGAATTTGCTGATGCGGATGCGCCTGTCAGATTCGGGTTTGGCGGCGTTGAGTTCTTTCTGGTCAAAGACTATGTAATCGTTCTTTGCAACTTCGTAGCCTCGGACAACCTCATCCCAGGGCACAATCTTGTCGTCTTTCGTGCACATCTTAACGTACTTCAAGGGTTGACCGTCGACTTTATGAAGAAAATGAAACGTGACGCCCTTATCGTAAATCATAGAGAACAACTTTACAGGAACGTTCACGAGGCCGATGGTGATGTTTCCTGACCAGATGGACCTGCTTGGGGCTGCTGCACTGGTTTTTTCTGATTCGGTTTCCTCGGCTTCTTCTTGTTGTGTTTCTTGTTTTTCTAAAACCACGTTAACCTCTCCAAAAACCGCTAAAATTCGCTCCAATAAACTATTGGGAGTCCTAAGGTTTAACCTTTTTCCGAAAATAAGTAGCGCTAAAGAGAAAAAAAGCATATTGCCTCGGATTTACGGTTTTTTAGGCGGCTGCTTAGCCATGCTTGCCTTAAAAGCGGCAAGTGCAGCTTCAGCTTTTGCTCCACCCAAATCTTTAGCAACTTCCTTAAGCTTCTGTGGAATGTTGATTTGCTGTGGACAACGCACCACGCAGGTCCCGCATTCCTTACATAAAGCCGCATCTGCCCGCACACCCGTCAATCCGCCCATCAGGAACATGGTATACATGCCGCGAGCTTGCTGCTCATCGCCTGAAATGTACATGTCATTGTAGGCTTGGAAGTTGCGGGGGATGTTTACGCCGTTGGGGCAGGGCATACAGTACTGGCATCCTGTACAGGGTACCTTGAGGAGTTTGCGGTAGGCGTTCGCAACATTTTTTATCACTGTCAATTCTGCGGGTTTCATGGAGTTGGGCAGTGCGGTCTCTGCGGTTTTGATGTTCTCGGTAACTTGGCACTCATCGTTCATACCTGAGAGCACAAGAGTTACTTCGGGATGATTCCAAACCCACCGCAGACCCCACTCCGCCGCACTCCGCTTAACGGGCGCGTTGTCGTAGATTTGCTGCGCCTCTTTAGGGAGCCTGTTTGCTAAACTGCCGCCGCGCAGAGGCTCCATAACCATGACAGCGAGCTTCTTGGAAGCCGCGTACTTGAGTCCTTCCGTGCCCGCCTGCAGTTTCTCGTCGAGGAAGTTGTATTGGATTTGGCACATGGTCCAGTCGTTGGCATCGATGATTTCTTTGAAGACGCCGATTGAGCCATGAAAGGAGAAGCCCATGTTAACGATTTTGCCGTCTGCCTGCGCCTTCTTTAGGAATTTTAGGGCTCCGAAAGTTTGCATTTTCTTCCAGAACTCAGCTTCCAACCCATGCAGCAGGTAGTAGTCTATGTGGTCGGTTTGGAGTTTTTGGAGTTGCAAAGCCAGCATTTTCTCCATGTCTTCGGGTTTGTGCAGCATGAAAGGGGTGAGTTTGGTGGCGACTTTGACTTTGCCGCGGTACCCGTCAAGCAATGCTTTGCCTAAGACTTTTTCGCTTTCACCCATGTGATAGGGCGGCGCGGAATCAACGTAGTTTACGCCGTTGTCTATGGCAAGGCGGATTTGCTTGATAGCGCGTTCCTCATCGACGACTTGGCCCTTCATGGGCAGGCGCATGCATCCGAATCCGAGAGCTGACAATTTATCTCCGTTTTTTGGTACAGTTCTATACTGCATAACCTCAACTCCAACACTAAAAATTTTGGTTAATAAACAGTCAACATAAAAATTATTCCGCTCTTAAACCTTACCCAAATCAGCTAAGCGATAGTCTGCATTTTTTCTCAAACAGGTTCTTCCACGGATTACCCGTCCGCTTAACTACAGTGGAAATGGTGTAGTCTGTAGGGCTTAATCCTTTTTTCACTTCGCTCCAATCCAGCGGCGTTGAAACGGTGGCGTCTGGCGTGGGGCGCAGGCTATAGGGAACAACCATGGTTCGCATGGGAGAATTCTGGAGGTAATCCGCAAAAACTTTGCCGGGTTTCTTGGTGTCCTTGAATTCTGAAACCACCATATCGCTTTCCTTCGTCAACTCAACGCCGATTTTATGCACAAACGCTCGGGCTTTCTCGAAGGTGTGTTCGGGCTCGATGGGGATTACGACGTGCAACCCTTTTTTACCCGAAGTCTTAACGAACGGTGTAAGCCCTAAATCAAGGAGTTTATCTTTGAGCAGCAATGCGACTTCGGCAGCGTCGCTGAGCGTTGCGGGTGGTTCAGGGTCAACGTCGAAGAACAAAAGGTCAGGCTTGTCTAAAGCGTCCACCTTGGAGAAGGGCATGTGGATTTCCAATGCAGCCAAGTTGGCGAGCCAGATGAGTGTATCCAAATCGTTGCAGACTATGTAGTAAACATCCCGCTTCGATGTTGTGGAGTAGATTACTTTTGTCTTAACCCATTTGGGCGTGCCTTCCGGAGCGTTCTTCTCGAAGAAACTGACTTTGTCACCTTCGATGCCGTCGGGGTACCTTGTTAAAACCAGCGGTCTATCCCTGATGATTGGGAGAATTTTTGGCGCCATCCTGATGTAGTACTCGACGACTTGTCCTTTGGTTACTTTGTTTTTGGGGTAGAAGATTTTGTCGAGGTTTTTCAGGTCTACTTTGGTTAAGTCTTTGAGTTTTTCCGTCATGGTTTGGCTCCAAAAATAGCGTTGTCTATAGTTATGTGGAGTCTAGGCTTTTTGCCTTTTGGCAACTCGAACATGCCGTCGCATAGACTGCACAGTTGACCAAATTACCCAGGAAAAACCGTTTTTTTAGAGCTACACCTATATACCCAACGGGGTATAATAGTAGTTTGCGGAAGTTAATCTAGAAAAAGTAAATTTTGGGGCTAAAGAGTTTGCTGTTTTCAAGATTATTCGCTAAATTAAAAGGAGAGTAGAATAAAGTATGAAACCGAAAAAGCCCACCTTAGAAGACCAACTTGCCTTCATAGCTACACAGCATGAAGTTTACCCAACGGAGCTCTTCCAAGCCCTAATCGAGGCAAAAGAACAGGGCAAAGCAGTGTCTGTTTCAGATTTAACCGTGGAGTACCGCGGAAACGTAACAACCCAAGCCATCTTCCTGATAACAAAAGACACCAAAGTAGTTGCTCAGTTCCGTGTTCCCGAGGAAACACTCGCAAGAACCGACGTGTCATTCGACCACTCGATGGACACCAGCAAAGTACGCAAAGAAATCGCCAGACAAAACCCAGCGCCGTCACACTTCAAAATCGAGAACCTGCGCGTCGGCATGAAAAAAATAAACGTTAACGCAGAAGTATTGCAGACTGCCGAACCAGCGAAAGTCCACACCCAGTTCAGGGACAACGCGGTTGTTTCCAACGCTACAGTCGGAGATGAATCGGGAAAAATCCTGCTGTGCCTCTGGGATCAACAGATAAACAGCGTACACACCGGCGACTACATTGAAATCAGGAATGCTCATGTGGCGATGTTTAAGGGTGAGAAGCAGCTGCGGCTTGGAAAGAACGGAACAATCACCGTGCTGGAAAAGCCAATAGAAAACTAAACAACTCTACTTTCTTTTGCTAGAGCTTAATCAATTTTTTAATTTTCAAAAAAGCATGTTTTTGAATAAATGTTTGGCGCTTGCTTAGATTCATCGCCAGCATATTTAGATCCAAATATCTTATCATTGCAGAAAACCGAGGGGGTCGATACGGCTTTTTCTCGAAGGGTGCGTAGGTCGGTATTGGCGTTTTTCAAGCCCAAAAAAACGAAAAACATGGAAATGGGCGTAAATTCCATTTCCAATATTTCAGCAAAATCTACAAAAAGAAAAAATTATGCAATAGTTGAAATGTGGGTTTTAGACGTATTTTTTGTCGTTGTAGCAGTACCATCGTTGGTATTGCGGAATCCAAGTTAAGGGTCTGTGGCATGTTGGGCAAATTGGCTGCGATGCTTGCTGCGAAGCGGGCTGAGCTTGCTGAACTGGTTGAGCTACGGTTTGGACAGGCTGCTGTACGGGTTGGTATGTGCTCTGTTGATAGGTGTTTTGTGCAACAACGGGTTTTAGGATTATGAAGTCGGATGCTGCTTGAACCTCTTCCCACGCGACGTTCTGTGTTTCGCCATCCTCGTTTTCAACGGTTAATGCAATGCCCATCTTTCCAACAGCGAATGCAACATCTTTTACTTTTCCAATTAGTCGTCCTTTTGCATCTATAACTTGCATCGAGACTAAAGCGTCTCTTGTTAACGGTTTATCATTTTTTTCCATCTTAGCTCACTACACTGAGATTAACGGTTTCTTGTTTAAAGTTTTTTCGTTTCCACTATTCCAACGGGACTTCCCAGTAACTAATTATGTCGCCTTTAACCCATTTGCCGCCTAAACTCCGAACAACCTCGTTGATGTCATCCCACTCAGCCTTCAAAAACATCACCGGCTTAACCACCACGCAGTTCTCTTTAGCGGTGAAACTTAGAAGCTTACGTTGTTCAGGGCTGAATTCATTCTCCATTTTACTGGCGATTCGGCTCGGCTGCGGCGTTGGCAGCTTCGCAACCATAGATTTAGGTTCAGGCACAACCTGCGGCTTTACGGCTTGAGGCTTCACAGTAACAGCTGATTTAGGCATGGTTTTTACATCTGTGGGTTTGGATAAGTTAAATTCTGGAATCGGCATGGCTTCAGCGACATCCTCGAAGCTTTCGCTGCGAACAACCATGGATACTTGTTTGGTGAACAAATCCATCTTTACATCTAAAACTTCAGCGTCGCTGGGCAAGCAGGAAGTGAAGGAAGCTGCTTTGCCCTGCAGCAGTCCAGCGAGGGATTCAGAGGTTAGTTTGAGTATTCGGATTTTCATATCAAGCCGCGCAATATTGCCTTTAGGGGCTGAAGGCTTAAAAGTATTTTCTATCTTGACGAAAAAGGAAGAAAATAGGTTATGCAGGTTTTTTGCTGCGTTGACTTCGCCATTCCGCAAAGTTACCAGAGTATATACCCCAAGTCCGTAGTTTAGGGGTGATTACCCTGTATAGAATGGGGCAAACAATTGCCATGATTACGAAGTTTACTGCGAACTCTGGCAAAAGCAAGGCTTCTGCAAACTGTATATCCCACAGTTTAGGAATGACAGAGTATTGCCATAAAATGTACGCAGTCCCAATAAACAAGGTAATGCCATACACGGCTATTGGAATTGCCAGATTCTTCAGTCCCTGCTTGAAACTATTTTTGGGTAGAAAAACCCAGTTTGGAATAAAAATAATAATTGCTGTCACTACTTCAAAAACGCCCAGTAAACCTAACCCTTCAACCAAAGCACCACCGATAAGCGCTCCAATCATGCTTCCTGCTAACCCATTCCACCCAAACCATATAGGAAAAACACCCAGCAAAATCACGGGCAGATAGAGTAACGTGAACCCTGAAAGAGACACGATGGAAGATACATAGAAGAATACAGCATAGAGTGCTGCGGTCATGGCGATTATTGAAACGCTTTTGGCGCTACTTGGTTTTCCTGTTAACATTAATGGTCAATCCTTCGGTTTGAGCTTTTAACGGCTTCTTGGGTGGGAGTGCATAAAAGCATTTTCACCTGTATTACAGTTGTAATACACAATTTACTGGAAGCAATTTGGCTGAGCGGTAATAACCAAGTATAAAAGTTCCAGCACCCTGAATTAAAAACATAAATCCAACCGCTGAGAAAAAATGACCCCTAAACCGAGCCGAACCAAAATCATTTTCGTCATAGGAGTCGCCCTGCTCATCGCCTTAAACCTCTACACGTTCATAGCCGCCTACCCAGAAACCTACACCCCCTCACCAGGCATAAACACCTCAGGCACCATACTGGCAAAAGACTTCTCAGCCTACTACGTGGGCACATGGAGGCTCTGGCACAGCCCATCGCAGATTTATCATTTCGGAGCTTTAGGCGGAGCCGAACCCGTCACCCCACCTCATCCTGAAGCGTACAAGTACCTGCCCTCTTTCCTGCTGGTTATCTCACCCCTTTTAACCTTGGATTATCAGCAGGCACTACTGGCTTTTGACATTGCCCAGTTTCTAATGATTCCCATAATGGCTTTCATGCTCTACAAACTCTTAGGCAGCAAACATCTTGCAGTAACCTTCGCAGTGATGGTTATCGCGCTACTACTGCCTTTCCCAACCGCCAACTGGGGCTTGTCTCCAAGCTACTTTTGGCAGTGGGGCGAAGGACAAGCCAAAGTCGCATTAACATTCCTACTTCTGCTCAGCTTTTATTTGGGCAGCAAAGGCAGACCGCATCTTTCTGGAGTTGCGTTGGCGCTGGGGTTTTTCGATGTACGGTTTGGGTTGCTGGCGGTTCCACTGTTCATTATGTACAACCGCAAGAACCTCAAAGCCGCAGCCGCAAGCGTAGCCGCCGCATTGGCACTCTCAAACGCGATGCTTCTTTACCCTGGCATTGGTTCAGGGTTCCTAGGCATGGTCTTTTCCTCGGGAATCACCACACCAATCTACTACTACGCCCTCATTCCGCTCTTCACTTTACTAGTGTTGATCGTTGTCAACTTCAAAGAATTAGTTGCTGCGTTCGATTACAAAAAAGTTATTGCCAACTTCAAAAGTGCAGCTAACTCTAAAGAAAAGTAGTAATCAACTTCCAGTGTATGCAAAGACTATTATCTTTGAAATTCGCTTTATAAAGAACTATAGATATTAGCTGGCTGACCCCTAGCTATAGATGTGGGTACTCGTTATGAAGTTCAAGTTACAAATATTCACCCAAGACAGTCTTGAAGGCAACTATGTCGGCAGACACTACCGTTTCGCCGTCGTCGACTCGGATAAATCGAAGAGTTACCCATCGAATTTCATCTGCATGCTACCTTCCCAGATTAGCGTCGACCAGAAAAAAAACAATGTTTTCTCAAAAATGTTCGGTGACAAATGCGAAGAACAAGCTAAAGTTTTGTTGACTCACGCGTTAACTACCGAAAACGATTCAGACGTGAAAAACGAGATTGAACGGCGGCTCAAGCTGCTGGATCCTAAAACAGTTAACCAAATCAAATGCAGTTCATGCGGAAAACTTTTCCAGCCGCGGCGGATAAAGAGGTTTAAACGGAATTACTGTCAGGATTGCATGAACAAGAGCTTCGGCAACCGAGGCTAAATCTTTTTTTAAAATAAGAAACGGTGGGTCTTTCCTACTTCGCGATTGAGTAAACGCCAGTTGAAAGGGAGAGAGCTAATCAACCGCTTCACAGGCTCTTCTCACCAATCAAGTAAACACTGGCTTGATTGATTTAAACTGCTTGCAGCTACGGGCTTTTTCGTTTTTTCTCTCTTTATGTGGGGTTTTCGGTTTTAGAATTGCCACGAGACTGCAACTGTGGGCGGCTGCTTTTTGTGTTTGCAATGTTTTTCTGCGCCTGTTCCAATGTGAGAATCCAGGTTTCCTTCACATAGCCTACATGGGAGTATGTTGAATAGGGCACAGTGTGATTGTGAAAGAATGTTGACTAAGCGAAAAAATGATACATTAAAAAAGAGCAAGGCAGAGTTGCAGCTAACCCTTTGTCTGTTTCTCTATCTGATGCACCAGCGCAAGCAAACCCATTAGAATCATTTTCGGTGAAGGCGGGTTACCGGGGATTTTGAGGTCAACCACGAAAATTTTGTCTGCTCCGCCAAGGACTGCGTATGATTCATTTTGTATGCCGACCCCGCAGGCGTCGTCGCCGACTGCAACGACGAATTTTGGGGCAGGCATGGCTTCCCAGGTTTTCTTTGCAGCTATCTCCATGTTGCGGGTGATGGCGCCTGTAACGATGAGGACGTCGGCGTGGCGGGGTGAAGCAACGAAGGATATGCCGAAGCGTTCAACATCGTAGTATGGGGTGGAGAGGTTGTTTAGTTCTATTTCGGTGGAGTTGTCGCTGCCCGCGTCGAGTTCACGGATGGCTAAGCTTCTGCCAAAAACCCTATCGACCTTTTCTTTAAGCTGCACACAGATGGCTTCGAGTTCTGCATCGCCAAATTTGAATTCGTCGGTTGACGGTTTCTTGAAGACGTTTGAAATTGCTTTAGCCATAATCTCACATGTCCGTTCCTGCATACGACAGGTTCATACTCTTGTTTATCAATGGGAAATCGGGCACGATGTTTCCGAGGACCGCGTGCTCCATAGCTTGCCAATTGCAGAAGGAAGCCGTCCGAACTTTGTAACGGTCAACTAAGCCGTTTTTGATGTTGACCCAGTGAACGTTCTGTCCCCGCGGCGCCTCAACCATAGATAATACGTAGCCATCCCTGATTTGGAAGGGCGCAAAAACTTCGCCGCTGGCCAATTCACTCATTATTTTCTGGATTATTTTTATTGAATCGAGTACTTCGGCGGCTTTAAGGTTGAAACGGGCAAAAACGTCGCCGTTTGTCTGGGTTTTTTGTTTCAACTTCAGTTCCCCGTACATCCCGTATGGATGGTCAATTCGGGTATCCGTCCTTTTGCCCGAAGCTCGTGCCACTGGACCCGTAATGTGCAATGGCCAGAGAATCTCGGGTTTAACCCTGCCTGTAGTTTCAAACCTGTCAATCACTGAGAAATACGAGTTATCTATCGCGGTTGCAACGCCAAATCGGTCAGGAAAGCCCTTCAGGTAAACAGAAAGATTCTGTAGGGCGCCCGCGGGAACGTCCTTGGTTAAGCCGCCGACCGCGAACGTGTCTTTCATGAATCGTGAGCCCGTCAATGCTTCGTTATGCCTGAAAATCTCCTCTCTAAGAATGAAGAACGGGCTTGCGCCGACTGGGTAAGCTACATCCACGCACATGCCTGCCAAATCGCCCAGATGCGAGTAGACGCGTTCAAGCTCCATCAACACGGTTCTCAGTTGGAGCGCACGTTTAGGTATTGATAAACCGCAGATTTTCTCGACCGCAATGCAGTAAGCAACCGCGTTTGCAACTGTTTCGTCTCCGCTAATAGACTCAGCGATTCGAACGCAGTCTTGCGGCGCCATGCCTTCCGCGAGTTTCTCTAAGCCGCGGTGCTTGTAGAAGAGCCGCACTTCCAAGTTGAAGATGGCTTCGCCGATGACGCTGAACCTGAAATGCCCTGGCTCAATGATTCCCGCGTGGACGGGCCCGACTGGAATCTGGTAGACGCCATCACCCTCAACCTGCTTGAAAACGTAATCGTTCTGTTCGCTGGGCGGTGCGGTTTCTATCGGTCCGTTCTTGAATGATTTTAGAAGCGGATGGAAATCTTTGGGGTAAGTTTCATGCAGGAATAGTCTTCGTGTATCGAAGGCACCTTGGAATTCTATTCCGAATCCGTCGGTAATTTCGCGTTCGTACCAGCATGCAGAAGGGAAAGTTTTAGCGATCGAAGGGGCTTGGTTTGCGTTTAAGGCATACTGGAAAATCAGGGTTTGCTCAAAACCTGTTATTTCGAAGGCATAGAACAGGGTGAAGCCTTTTTCAGCGAAGTCTTCAACGCAGAATAAACTGATAAGTTCGAAGCTGTTTTCGTTCATAACGTTTAAAACTTTTTCGAGTCCAGACTCATCAAGAGGCAGGTAAAGTTCGCTGTTTAAGCCTTCAATCAAGTTGAGTTTTTGTTCGAATAATGTTTCAAGTACTTCGTAAATGTTCATCTATGTCACCTAATTCCCAATTCAGACACGATAGAGTTGAGCAAATCAGTTAGCTGCTGCGGGAAGAAAACTCCAAGAGCAAAAACAGCGATTAAGAGTACGACGATTGGAATTTTCATGCCCAAAGAAGCCTCGTAACGCTTTACCCCTGGAGCATCTTCGTCTTTTCTCGACAATAGTTTAATGAGGAAAATTCCAAATCCCGCTGCAACGAAGAGGAAAACCGTCAGCAAACCCAAGAGCAGATAGGGCGACAGTTCGGCTGATTGCAGGAGAATTTCGATTTTGGGGAGAAAAATCGCTGACAACGGCATGCCTATTATGGCTACTCCGCCGAGAATTAGGCTCCAAGCGGCGAAGGGTTGAAATTTGAAGACGTTCTTGATGTGTTCCATTCTTACGCTTTTGTATTGGTGATGGAGGATGCCTGCTGAAAAGAACAGGGATGCTTTGGTGAATGCGTGGGCAAGCGTGTAGAAGAGCATCCAGAAGATTGCTAAGGACGTTCCTAAACCTAAGCCGACGAGGAGGAAACCCATGTTTTCCACGGTTGAGTAGCCGATGAGTTTTTTGAGGTTAACCTGGTTAAGCATCGTTAACGCTGCCACAACCATGCTTATCAAGCCGAAAGCGATGAGGAACCACGAAATTTTTGGCAGTTCAGACGTTTGGGAAGCAATCGCGTAGACCCTGATTATTCCGTAGATTCCCACGCTGGTCACGCAGCCTGACAGGATGGCGCTGACGGGTGCAGGAGCTTTCGAGTGCGCGCTAGGTAGCCAAGCGTGGAATGGCACGATGCCGCTCTTCGCCGCGAACCCGACGAAAGTAAAGATGAAGGCAGCGAACATTATACCGGGCGAAAGCGTACTTGCGACAGACATGAGCGTGCTCCAGTTTAGGGTGCCAGAGCCCAAGTTGTTCTCGGTCAGGGTGAAGATGAGGATTAAACCGATGAACGAGAAGAGCATGCAGGTTGAAGTTATGAAGACGTACTTGAGGGTGGCTCCGATGTTCTTGGGCGCATTCATTATAACGATGAGGACCGCGGAGAAAGCCGTGGTTAACTCTGCGAGTATCCAGAAGAGGGCAAGGTTGTCGGCGAAAAACGCATAGGTTATCGCCATCAAGAGCAGGTTGAAGGCGACGTAGAAGAGTTTTAGGCTGCTGCGGTCCATCTCATGAATCTCTATTGACCCCTCGATGTATCCATATGAGTATAGGGCGGCTAGAAGGAACAGGAAAGAGCAGATCATGATTTCGTAGAGGCTCAAATGGTCGATGAGGAAATAGTTGCCGCCCAACGAGTAGGTGGGAATTGCGCCGTAGGTGAGGGTAAAGAGTGTGAGAACTAAGTAGACGGCGGGAAGTACGATTGAAAGGATGTTCATGGTCCTGTGCGACTTGGAAAATACCGTCAACGCCAAAACAGCGACCCCGGCAAGGGCATATACTGCGAGAATCATGTTTAGGGAAAGCGTCATTGTTCGTCATCCTCACTTTGTTTCTGGGGGGTTTCTTTTGGCGGAGAAATGAAGGGGTTTAATCTGTTGTGGAATTCCTCGATTGTGGAGTCAATTCCGAAAGCTAATATTGTGGCAATTAACGTAAGCATAATTAAGTCGACGATGATGAGAACCTCAATCAATAGGGGCAGCTCGGTTAGGAAGAGGCTGAAGAGGACAACGCCGTTTTCCATCGTAAGGTAGCCCACTATGTTTGTGATTGTTTGTTTTCTTGTGAATATCACTATCATGCCCATGAAAACGATGGACATACCGACTGTGGCGCCTAGGAAGAAGATGCTTGAGTTGAAGCGGTTCAGTTCCGAGAGCAAGCTGGAAAACGAGAGGTAAACGAAGAGGATTATGACGATGCTGGCGAGCAGTGAGGTTGTGGGCGAGAGGAAATGGAATTTAACGTCTCGTTTAATGTTAAGCCTTTTCGCTACAATTCCCATGAAGCGGGGAATGATGAGTACTTTGCTGACTATGAT
Organism: Candidatus Bathyarchaeota archaeon; assembly: GCA_903901015.1. Classification (GTDB taxonomy): domain Archaea; phylum Thermoproteota; class Bathyarchaeia; order Bathyarchaeales; family Bathycorpusculaceae; genus Bathycorpusculum. Next base: position 20,089 of record CAIUPH010000090.1, read on the forward strand.
TATTATGGCAAGGTATAGCAGGGTTAAGCTGCCTGTTGCGCTGAAAAGCAGCAACGCCATTACAGCCAACAGTAGCGATTGGAAAGCGTAGGTTTTGATGAGGGAGCGGATGTCGCGTTTCATTATGATTACGGCAGCGGTCGCTAAAATCAGGACAATGAGAATTTGCGCTACGTTTTCTACTGGAGCAATTATCATGCGAACACCTCAATGATTAGAGTAATGATGGCGAGGAAAAGCGCAATTGCGAATAATCCCGGCAGACGGAACAATCGGGATTTGGCACATGAGGACTCGAACAAGCCAATGATGACCGCGAGGATCACTGCTTTAAGCAGGAAGGCACCAAGAGAAATCAGGATTGCTTGCGGGGTAAAGTCCGCTGTTAATCCCCAGGGTACGAGTATGTTGATGAGCACACCCATCAGGAGCAGCTGCTTCATCGCGCTCGAAAGCTCCATCATGGCGAGGTTCTTTCCCGACTGCTCAAGAATCATGGCTTCATGAATCATCGTTAATTCAAGGTGGGTTTCTGGGTTGTCAACGGGGACCCTTGCGGATTCAACGATTATGATAATGAAGAGCGAGATGGATATGAGGATTATCACGGGGTCTATGAGCACGTTTGAAGCTAAAGCGTCCCTGAACATGTCGGGCAAGTTTATGGTTTTAAACGCGAACGCCATCGCGGCGAAGACCACTATGACGACGGGTTCAATTAACGCGGATATCGCCATTTCGCGGCTGCTTCCCATGCCGCCAAACGTGCTGCCTGCATCGAGGCCCGAGAGCGCCATGAAGAACTTCGCCATTGCCAGAAGGTAGAGGAACAGGATGATGTTTCCGACTAAGTCGGTGGGCTGCGGAATGATTATCATGGGAACAAAGAGACTGGCTACGAGGATTGCGGCAACGTTCACAAGCGGCGTAGCACGCATTATCCAAGATGAGTTCGAGGAGTACACGGTTTCTTTCTTGAGCAGTTTAGCCAAGTTGCGGTAGGTTTGCAGAAGCGGTGGACCTTTGCGTTTTTGGGCGTGGGCTTTCACGATTTTTATCAGGCTGATGAACAGAGGCGAGATTAGCAAAACAAAAAGCATATTCAAGATGCCGTATGCAATGAGCGCTAAGTAATCCATTATGCAAACCACCAGATTATCAGTAGAAACACCACTATGGTTGCGAAGGCGTATGCGACATGCAAGTCGACGTCGCCCCGCTGCAAATTGTTTACTTTTAAGGATACTTTTCGCACGATATTAGCGACTGGCATGTAGAGGCGTTCTTCGAAGAAGTTCATCAAGTGGATTTCAGCTTTGCCATCCTTGAAAATGACGCCTTTATCGTCGTAGTAGTTGCGTTCGGATTTCTTTTGGGTTCGGAAAATCGATTTGAGGATGGTTACGATGGGTTCTGAGAATCCTGACGCGGTGTACTCCATCTTTGAGGTTTGGGTTGGGAAGCCGCAGCCCCAGGTTTCGGCGATTCGTTCGCGTCTGCTAGCAACTTCGCGCAACGCGGCAAACGTGAATACGTAGAACCCTGAGAGGAGTGCGCCGATAAAGAGCATGTTGGGCAAGGGGAAAGAGAACCCGAGGACGCTGAAGAGTTGCAGAGATAAAACTCCAAGCGCAACACACATGGCAGCGAGTATTGCTGGTCCAATAATCATGAGTTTAGGCGATTCCTTCGCCTCTTTTGCCTCCTCTGAGCGGGGCAGTGCGAGGAAAGTTATTCCGAATGCCTTCACAAAACACGCCGCTGCCAACGCACTTGTAAGCGCAAACACCGCCAACGACGAAATCAAAATCACTTCGAGGAACGGGTTGGCTAAAACGGTGGATTGGAAGAAGGCTTGGAAAATCATGAGTTCACTCACGAAGCCGTTGAATGGCGGCAGTGCTGAGATGGAGACTGCGCCGATTAGGAAGAGCAGGGCGGTTTTTGGCATTCGTTTGATTAATCCGCCCATCTCCTCGATGTTGCGGGTTCCTGTTGCGTTGACGATGCTGCCTGATGTCATGAAGAGGAGGCTTTTGAAGATGGCGTGGTTTAGGGTGTGGAAGAGGGCTCCTGCGAGTGCGAGAAACGCTATGGCTTCAAACCCCGCCAGCGAGAAGATGACGTATAAGCCGACGCCGATTAGGATGATGCCGATGTTTTCGATGCTGTGGTAGGCGAGTAGACGTTTTATGTCGTGTTCTTTGAGGGCGTAGATTACGCCGAGCACGGCGGAGGTGGTTCCTGCGGCGAGGATTAAGATGCCCCACCACGTTTGCATCGGAAGGAGCAGAAGGAAGCGGATTAAACCGTAGACCGCGACTTTTATCATGACGCCCGACATGAGTGCGGAAATGTTTGAGGGACTCGCGGGATGCGCGTATGGAAGCCACTTGTGGAAGGGAATTATGCCGGCTTTTATGCCGAACCCGAGGAACAGAAAGACGAAGGCAACCGAAGTTATCAGCGGCTCGGCACGTATCTGCCCCATATCAAAGGTGCCTGTTACGGTGTAGATGAAGAGGAACGCGAAGAGAAGGAAGAGGGTGCTCAGGTGAGTCATGACGAAGTAGAATATGCCAGCTTTCTGGGTTTCCTTTTTCTCGAACTCCGACATGACGAGTAGGAAAGAGGAGAGCGCCATGATTTCCCAGAAGAACAAAAACGAAAACATGCTGAAAGATGCGACAACCAGCACCATCGAAACGATGAAGATGTTCATGAAGGATACAATCAGGTTTTTTCGTTCCTCATGCTCCGTGTGCTCAACGTAAGAAATTGAGTAAATGGCAACTGCCAAGGAAACGACCGCGATTAATGTAAGGAAGAACGCCGCCAACCGGTCAACGAGGAAAGAGAACTGGAACTGAGGCGTTATCTGGTAGACAAAAAGAGAGAAACTTTGGTTTGAAAACACTATTTCCAATGCGAACGCCAAGATGGCGCCGCAGGCAACTATTGTGGCTATGAGGGATGCTTGCCGTGTAACTTTGCCGGCGCCAATTTTTGAGCCGACAAGTGGCACAACGACGGCAAGAAAAAACGCGGCTAACCCTAAAGGAAAAAGAAACTCTAACATGCCCAAGCCTCTATGAAGGAGAATTTATGAGCTGCTCTGTTTTCCAGAGTACCTTGACAGCGTCGACTATGCAAATTGACCAATTGTTTTTGTTTGTCCATAGTCGGTTTATCAATTGAAGTCTTAATCGGGCACTACAGCCATCTAAAAAAGCTTTGTGGCAGATAAACCAAGGAAAAACCTTGCAAAGCAACAAGACATACGATAATGATGCGGGCGGTATGGTATGCTGGGGGCTAATTTTACTTAAGGGGTGAATAAGCTTTACAATGTTGTGCACAGGGCTAAACCGTTTAGCAAAAGACCCGATTCGCCGCCGAGCAAAAAAGGAAGCGGGATGCATTTGGGGCACAAACTAAATACTTCAAGAGCGATAAGTTTGGTTATGGGATACCAGCCGCGGAAGAAATCGCCGAAGGGCGCAATCCATGAGTATAGGAAGCCTCTTCGCGAAAAACGCAAGGATAAAAAACGTCTGCGCAGAGGCGTCGGAGGGCAATATCAGGAAGAGAAGCAGCCTGCAACTGAAAAAGAAGCTTCAGAGTTAACCCTTAGGCAACTGCACACGTTGGGCACCCAAAAATTCGGGTCCTCCCCGTTCAGCGAACATTTCGACCGCTGGCTAACCAACGTAACAGCGGTTCTCGAGGAGTTCAAAGCGCACCCGAACATAAGCGTCGACGACGAATTCGAA
>CAIUPH010000091.1 GCA_903901015.1 Candidatus Bathyarchaeota archaeon
CGCCACAAGACTGCGGCCTTTAAGCTGCGCGAGACCCAAAGTCCTCTTCCCCATAGTTAACAAGCCCCTTTTGCAGTGGACTTTTGAACGGTTAACCAACAACGGCGTCGACGAAGCCATACTCGCCGTCAACGCACTCACCCAATTCTACATCCGCCAGCACCGCCCGCCCAAAAACGGGTTAAAAGTAAGGTACTCCATCGACCCGCCCAAAATGCCCCTTGGAACGGCGGGACCCGTCAAGAAAGCCGAGAAACTCATCGGACACGACGAGCCATTCATTGTTTTGAACGGCGACATCTTCGCCGACATAAGCTACAAGCAGCTTCTTGAAACCCACAGAAAAACAGGCGCTTTGGCAACGATTGCATTATGCACAGTTGAGGACCCGTCCAGTTTTGGCGTCGCTGAACTGGTAAACAGCAACCGAATCAAAAGGTTCATCGAGAAACCAGCCAAAGGCACAGCGCCAAGCAACCTCATAAACGCAGGAGCATACGTCTTGAGCCCCGAAGTCTTCAAGTACATTCCAGAGGGACGCGCAGTTTCAATCGAGCGAGAAGTCTTCCCGAAGCTGGCTGAGGAATGCAAACTCTTCGGTTACTGCATGAACGGCTTATGGATGGATATCGGCAAACCCCAAGAGTACCTAGAAACAAACAGGATTATCCTTGATTCTCAAGTTAAAAAACCCAAATTAAAAACCCCAGAGACTTACGAAGTGAAAAACCCTGTTGCCCTCGATAAAGGCGTTTGCATCGGAGAAAAATCCATCATCGGTCCATACGCCATCCTTGGCAAGAACGTTAAAATCGGCAAAAACGTGCAAATCACCAATTCCGTGATTTTCCCAGACGTCGAAATCGGCGACTTCGCCATTCTGGATGGAGCAATCGTTGGTGAAGGAGCACATATAGGCAGGCATATCAAACTCGGGAAGGGCTGCATCGTGGGGGACCAAGCCAAAATCAGGGAGGGAAGCCAACTGCCTGATGGACACGCGGTTTGTCCAGCGAAGGAAATCTCTGAAAACGTTTTAAACCCCAAAGTTAACTTTAGATAGTACTGAGTTGAAATTTATGAGTACACAAAAACTTTTTGGAACAAACGGCATCCGAGGGCTAGTTAACGTTGAATTAACGCCTGATATGGCTGCTAATGTTGGAGCTTCCATTGGAACTCTTTTTGGAAAAGAAAAGAATTTACTCGTGGGAATCGACGCGAGAACCAGCGGTCCTATGTTTGCTAAAGCAGTCATCTCAGGTTTGATAGCGAGTGGCTGCAACGTGTTCTATGCGGGAATGGCGCCGACCCCATCCCTGCAGTTCGCCGTTAAAAACCACAAGATGGACGGCGGAGTAATAATCACCGCATCGCATAACCCTCCAGAGTACAACGGCATCAAAGTCATCTGGAGCGACGGCATCGAAACCTCACACGAACAAGAAGTTGAGATAGAGAACATTTACTTCGACAACAAAATCATCTATGCCCCATGGGATAAACTGGGTGCAAAACGCGAGTTACCAGGAATCAACGATGAATACATCCAAGCTATCAAAAAACAAGTTAACAAAACAACAATCGCGAATCAACATTTCCACGTCGTCGTTGACGCCGCCAACAGCGTAGGAGGACTCACCGCGCCCTCGCTGCTAAGAGAACTTGGCTGCAAAATAACCAGCATAAACGCCAACATCGACGGAACTTTCCCGGGAAGACTGCCCGAACCAAGACCCGAAAGCCTAGGCGTTCTATCCTCCACTGTGAAAGCCATCGGAGCCCACATGGGAGTGGCTTTTGACGGCGACGCTGACCGCTCAATCTTCGTAGATGCAAACGGCACTATCTACTGGGGAGACAAAACCTTCGCAGTAATCATCAAATGGTACCTGCAGAAGAACCCAGGCGCAAAAATAATCACGCCGGTGAGCTCATCAACATTAATCAAGGAAACCGTTGAAGCCTACAAGGGCGAACTCGTCTGGACTAAGGTTGGCAGCGTAACAGTTTCCCAAAAAATGAAGGAACTAGGCGCCAACTTGGGCGGGGAAGAGAACGGCGGAGTATTCTACGGTCCACACCAAGCCGTCCGCGACGGAGCCATGACCACGGTGCTTCTGCTTAACATCATGGCGGAAACTGGAAAATCGCTTTCACAACTCATCGCTGAGCAACCGCAGTACTTCATCGAGAAAGCTAAAATCGAATGCCCAGACAACAAAAAAGGAATCCTGGAAGAGAAAATCTTTGAACAGGTCAAGGGCGAAAACGTGAGCACCATCGACGGCGTCAAAATCTGGTTCAGCGACGGCAGCGCAATCCTGATTCGTCCAAGCGGCACAGAACCAGTTTTCAGATTGTACGCCGAGGCAAAAGACCAAGAAAAAGCATTAAAGCTAGTGGAAGACTACAGTTCACGGCTTAAAAAAATCTTGGAAACTATATAGTTAAGCCTAACGCCTTGAATCTGGAGAATCCCAGCTGATGCCCACAGTCCTGAACCTGAAACCCGAAGACGTAGACTCAAACGAGAAGCGCTCAAAATACAGTGTGTGCGTTATCGGATGCGGGCAAAAAGGGATTCTCTATGCGAACGCTTTTGCGGAGGAAGGCTTCAGAGTTATCTGCACGGATGCTGACCCGACGGTCACTAAGAAAGTTGCTAAGGGAAAAACATCCTGTTCGCAAGCGCTTGTTGAGGCTAAACTTAAAAGCCACCTCAACTCTGGAAAAATAAGCGTAAGCGGCGAACGGAAAAACGCGGTTTCGAAGAGCGACATCATCGTCATCGCGGTCGGCGCTAAAGTTGACGAACAGAAAAAAACAGATTACGCCCCAATAATTAGCGCTTGCAAAGAAGTTGGAGCTTCACTTCAGCAGGGCACATTGGTTATCTATGGCGGCATCGCGGGTTTTGGCTTTATCGAAGGCGCCATGAAAGAAACGTTGGAGAACACTTCTGGGCTCAAGGTAGGGCAAGGGTTTGGTTTAGCCTACAACCCAATCCTCACGGCTGATGCTTTAATGGCTAACTTGGAGCTAAAGATTGCAGCCACCGACCCGACCAGCTTGAACGCGGCTTCAACCATTCTTAAAACGGTGACAAAGGAAGTTAAAGAAGTCAACGACTTAAAAACCGCGGAGATAGCTACGCTCTTCACCGTTGCAAAACAGGATTCCGACAGGGCTTTGGCGAATGAACTGGCGGTTTTCTGCGAGAACGCAAACATCGACTACTTCAAAGTCATAAAACTACTCGAGCTCAACGACCCCAATTTCTACCCCACCATAGTCGATGAGGAAAGCAAGCACGAAGCATACTTGCTACTCGACAGCGCAGAGAACCTCAACGCTAAACTCAGGCTGCCGACGTTGGCGCGCCAGATAAACGAGGACATGGTTAAGCACGCGGTCAATTTAACGGCGGATGCCCTGAGAAGCTGTGGGAAACCGTTGAGGCGCGCGAAAGTTGCGGTTTTAGGCACCGCCAACCCATCGACGGCTACGGGCATCTTTGTTAAGATGATTGAGTTGAAGGGAGCCAAAGCCAGCCTGTACGACCCCGTGTCAAAGATGGGTCCGCAGGAATGGCGCATCGTGAAGACTAACCTCAACGAGGCGGTTGAAGGCACCGACTGTATCGTGATTTTGACGGGGCAGGAGCAATTCAAAAACTTGAACCTGAAAAAACTTAAA
>CAIUPH010000092.1 GCA_903901015.1 Candidatus Bathyarchaeota archaeon
CTCTAAGATAATGTGGGCATCTTGGATTTTGACATACAACATCAACTTTGCTTCTCGGCCTGCCTTTGGGCATGTAATCACCGAGAACATCAAATAGCACACAGAATATAAAAGGTATTCTATATTAGGACATTACCGAAAAATCACTTGACCCGCCGCCCACCCGTTATTCTGCACGATACGAATGCCCTCAGCCGCCATTGCATCCTTGACTCCGTGGGCAACCCGCTTCGCAACCTTGAACAGATAGGCGGCTTCATCCTCCGAAATCTCATAGATATTCTCATAATGTTTTTTTGGAACAACAAGAGTATGTCCCTCGTTGACTGGGCGGTTACTCAAAAAAGCCACAACTTGCTCATCCTCATAGACTACACTTGCGGGCAATTCTTTACGGATTATCTGGCAGAACACGCATTCAGACATAGCAGTCATACCTTTCAGCGGTTTGTTGGTAGGATATAGCTTTAATAGAATTTCGTGTGTCAATAATACTTTATGGATACTTTAGTCGATGACATAGGCAGTTTTCCGTTGCCACAGGGAATTGGAAGGGAAACCTACAGCAGAGCGTATGAACAGGCAAGAGAAGCAATATTCAAGGGCAAAGACCCCGCAAAAGACGAGTTTACCCAGAAAAACTTCTGCCAAGTAATCGTTGATTCCTTCCGCAAAAAGGTTGCCTCAGGCTTAGACGTAATAAATTTTCCACAGCACTACAGCGGAATCAAACAGGTCGGCGACGCCATCCACGCAGCTATGGCGAAGGGCTCATTTGTCGTGGACCAAGAGAGAGCGTTTCTCCCAGAAATATACGTCCTAAACCAAGAAGCCAAACATCTCAGTGAAGAATTCGAAAAAAAAATCCAGCTGCGTGTCTCAATTTTTGGTCCAATCGAGCAGTACTTAGCTGAAGTCGGAGCTACGGCTTACCCAGATGTACTGGATGGCTTTGCCCAAACCATAAATCGCTTCGCAAAAAACTCCATCTTAAATAACAAGTATATCGAAACCAAAGCGGTATCCATCGATGAACCCAGCCTCGGCCACAGCAGCTTCAATGGTACGCCAGAGTTGATCCGTGAAACCCTCGAAAAAGCCTACGATTTCCAAGGACCAACCAAACAGATTCACCTGCATTTCTCGTCAGGCATCCGAGATTTGCTGAGTTTGAAAGGTCTTGACGTGTTGTCGTTTGAGTATGCTGCTTCCCCAAAAAACATTGAATCCGTTTCCAAAAGCATGCTTGAAGAAGCCGACAAACAGATTCGCGTTGGCATAGCACGAACAGACATCGACGCGATTTGGGCTGAACTCTATGAGAAAGGCATCACTAAACCAACATCGGAGCAGGTAGTTGAGCCAGTAGAAATGATAAAGAAACGGTGCGAATTTGCCAAAGGAAAGTACGGCGAACGAATGACGTTTACGGGTCCTGACTGCGGACTCGGCGGATGGCCCAATCAGGAAACAGCCGCGTTATTGCTGGAGCGTACGGTGAAAGCGGTAAAATCAATTAAATTCTAATTTTTTTGAAACAAAAAAGTAAAGAAGAAAAAATCTTCTTATTCAGATGTGTCTTCGGATGGTGCAGTCGGTTGGGGTTCTTGCTTTGGCGTTGGTTTCTTCTTTGCAGCGAGAGCTTGTTGTGCATTGGTCAGGTCTTTGAAGCCGTAGGTTCCAATTGGAGGCCACCCAGCTTCAGGCATGGATGCAGGTATTAACATGATTGTGTTTGTTTGCGATTGCTGACCCAACTCATAGAGTATGTTCATCCACCTAAGCCGTAGACCGTCCGGGCTTGCTTCATACATTTTTGCTGCTTCAATCATCTTTGCTGATGCTTCGAACTCGGCGGTGGCTAAGGTTACTCTTGCGATGCGTTCCCGTTCTGCCTGTGCTTGGCGACTCATAGCATCTTGCAGGTTGGCGGGGATGATGACGTCTCGTACTTCGACTGAGGTAACTTTGATGCCCCATGACTCAGTTTTTTCGTCGATAATTTCTCTTAGGCGTGCTCCGACTTTTTCGCGTTCCGCAAGCAGTTCATTGAGGCTGACTTTGCCAATGACTTCTCGCAGAGTCGTTTGGGATGCTAATTGGGTTGCTTGGTAGTAGTTTTCAACGGCTAACACTGCTTTCTCTAAATCCACGGGTTTCATGTACAAAACGGAGTCCACGTTTACGGGTACGTTGTCTTTGGTCAGTGTGGATTCTGTGCGGAATTGTATGGTATCGAGTCTTGTGGATATTTTCAAGGGCGCTCGATCAATTAACGGAACCAAATAGACTACGCCGGGTCCCTTTAATCCCATGTAGCGTCCGAGCCTTAAAACTGGCATGCGCTCCCATTCCTTCAGGACGCGGATGCCGCTTAACAGGAAAAATGCTACAACAATAACTATAAAACCTATGATTGGAGCTAGAACTTCAGACAATTTTCATTCCTTCAATTAGTGCTATTCTATGCTTGGAGAATTAAGCTTTTTGCTCGGTTGGTACTACCACAAGAAACATGCCTTCCATACCCACGACGTCTATGGTTTGACCCATGTTTATTTCGCCTTCTTTGGTTGTGGCTTGCCAGAATTCGCCTAGGACGCGGACTTCACCGTTGGGTTTGAGGTCTGTTGTTGCTGTGCCTTTGGCGCCGACTAATGCTTCTTTGCCTGTTTTTACCCGTTTAAACTGTGCTTTTACGCCCACATAGAAGATTGCTGCTACGATTAAAGCGACGATTATGAGGGTTAATGCAAGGGTTACTTCAACTTGGACTGCTAGCCCGTAGTAGGTTGTTCCTGAGATTGCAGCGTAGAACAGAAACGCGGCTATTGTTACTAAGATGCCTATGACGAAAGCTAATCCAGCGTGCATACAAATCCCTTAAGTAGTGATAGGCTGAATGGGCTTATAAGGTATTTTAGAAAATATGCTGATAGAGGAATCTTGAAAAATTTAATATAAACTTAACTATACTGCGTATTGTGAATAAAAGCGGTTGAAGTTGTCGTTAGGATTACTAAAAACGGTCGGATAGCCATACCCAAAAAACTTAGGGAAAAATATGGCATCAAAGATAAGGTATTGATGGTTGAAGAAGATGAAAAAGGAATACTAATGAAAACTCCTTAGTTTAATATTATAACTACAAGTTTTTTCTTCTGTAACTAAAAAAAATTTAATTAACAAAAGTTCATCTGGAACAAAACTAAAAAAGAACAATAAAAAAAGAAATATTATTTTGTTTAGTTCCAGTGTTCGTCTACGAATAGTCGCAGTGATGGGTCTTCGCGTGGCACGACGCTGAGTTGGGGCATGGGGGATGGTCGTCTGCGCAGTGGCGGCGCGGGCATTGGAGATGGAGGCTCAATCTCAAGGGGCATTTTAGTTATCAGTCTTCTTCGCCTCCTTGAACGACTGGGACGATGGCTGTTTCGATTAGGCTCTCTTTTCGGATGATGGTCAATGTGACTTCTTTGTCGATGACGTCTTCAGCGAGCAGTCTTGGGAGGTTGTAGAATTCGGTGACGGGTTTGTCGTTGAACTTGACGAGTACGTCGCCCATGGCTAAGCCAGCTTTACGCGCGGGTGAACCTGCTTCGACGCTAAAGATCATGACGCCTGTTTCCTGCTCTAAGCCTGCTGCCTCAGCGATTTCCTCTGGGATGGCGACGGTGTTGGCGATGATGCCGAGGTAGCCTTTCTGAGCGACTTTTCCAGTCATTAGGCGGTCGGTGATGGCTTTGACTTTGTTTATGGGTATGGCGATGCCTCTTTGCCAGACGTAGGCGGCGTTTATGCCGATTAATCTGCCTTCCACGTCGATGAGTGGTCCGCCGCTGAAGCCAGGGTTTAGCTGTGCGTCGGTTGCGATGATGTTTTCCATTGCTGTTCCTCGCCAGCCGCGGATGGTGCCATTTATGCTGGTTACCATGCCGGAGGTGGCGGTTGATTGGTTGCGGTTGAAGGGGTTAGCCAGAGCCAAAACGTATTGTCCAACGTTTAGTTTCTCTGAATTGCCCATCTCTATGGGCGTGAATTCGCCTTTCTCTGCTTTGACCAATGCTACGTCGTTGTATGGGTCGGTGCCCACGATTTTTGCAGTGACGGTTTTTTCGCCCACGCCGATTTTAACTGCGCTGCATCCTGAGAGCACATGGTTGCAGGTAACTATGTAGCCGTCTTTGGTGAGGACGACGCCTGTGCCGTGTGACATCTGCGCTTTTACGCTGACGACCGACTCCGAGGTCTTCCGAATTAAGCTGCTCGTTGCTTCCGAGAGCGCCTTCAATACTTCCACTGAACTGATAGTTTGAGTCATATTTTTTTCACTGGCCATCTAATACCCAAAAAGGTATATGTTGACTAAGGAACCCGCAAACCCAGTCACAAAACGATGCCGAGTAGCCGAGTTCTATTTTTTTATTAGTGGATGGTGGCAGAGGCCCTTTATTCATAATCTTCCAGTGGGCTTGGCTGCACGTTGTATTTTGGGTTCTGCGTCGAGGGCAGGTTGCTGGTTGGTTGAGGCGACTTCTACAAGCCCATCGGCACAGCGGCAAACTTCTTTTGGCTCTTTATGTGGGCAAATCGATTTTAAGGGTGCCACAAGACCGCTTGCGGGTTGGGTTGCTTTTTGGGTTTAGGCTGTTTCTCTGTTGCTGTTTGGTTGTGAGATAACCGATTTTTTTCACATGCGGTGCATGGAGCTATGTTGAGTTTGGCTTCTTGTGGTTGTGAATGCATATTGAATAATAGACCTTAGTCGTAATTGGCTACGCTGGAGAAAATCGCAAAATTTCTACCCATTACCTAATCAACAGTTACGCTTTTCACAAGATACCCGCCACTAAACTACGAAAAAATCATAGTTTTTCTAGCACAATTAATTATGACTAAAGTCTAATCATAAAATGCAACAATCTCGCTCTCTATAACTCTAATGAATAAACTGAATAGCGTTATCGCACATTTGACCCCTAAATCCCTTTTTCCGTCTTCGTAGAAAAAATGGACTTTGACAATTGAAGAAAAGTTAATGTGCACGACAGCTTGCATGATATTGATGTGGATATTTTGACTAATACTATGCTTGAAGTAGTCTCCAAAGTAGAGCTTGAAAAATATTTAGGCAAATGGTACGAGATTGCACATCTTCCCGCTAAATTCCAAGAAGGCTGCAACGAAACAACAGCAACATACACACTACTGGCTAATGGCGCCATTTCTGTGCTAAATGAATGCACAAAAAACGGCAAAGTGAAGCTGGCAAGAGGCAAAGCAAAATTGGTTGACAAAATCACAAATGCAAAGCTCAAAGTGACGTTTTTCTGGCCGTTTTATGGTGACTATTGGATTATTAAACTGGGCGATAACTATGAGTATTCAGTTGTAGGCACACCAAACCGCCGGTATCTTTGGATATTGAGCAGAACCTCCAAAATGGATGGCGAACTATTTTCGCAATTAATAGAATTTGTAAAGGCAAAAGGTTTCGATGTCGTAAGCCTCATTAAGACCAGTCAGAGTGGCATTTGATCAAAAAATCCCTTTTCCATATCTTAAGGAATCAGGACTTTTCCTTTTTTTAGTTCTAATGAAGTAAAAATTCAAAAAGGCAATAATTATAATCAATATTATTCCAACGGCTATTGTTAAACCCGCAAAAATCGAGGGTTTTAATCCCATGATAGGCGAAATTACGGAGTATTCATAATGAACAAAATTTGTGTTTTCGATGTCGCTATAAAGAACGTTAAAAGTGTAACCACCATCGACATTGGCAACGAACACGAAATCCCCCTTATGAGCGTGGGTTACAGAGTCCACTACTGTAACTCCATTGGGGCCATATACTTGAAAACCTGTCGTTCCATCGCCTCCAGTAAAATTGAATGAACCAGTCACCGTTTGTCCAGCTTTTAGGCTAATATATAAAAAACTCATTTGACCGTTGCCCAGAGTCTTTTGATTTGTTATAGGCGCACTGTATAAAGTTAAGATTGAAGCGGAGGCAATTGTAGCCGTCAACAAAACAATGATAATTTCCAGAGCTATCAGTTTTCTCATGTATTAAATCTATAATTATTTTGCTGTATCAGCTATTAAATTTTGGTAATCATTTGCATAACATGCGTAGTTATTGTATTCTCTAAAAGTTTAGAACTATCCTGTAACAGTAGAAATCAAGGATAAACATCCTTTAAAAATTACTAAGCGCCAAGGCACATTTCAAGCAATCCTTCAAAGTTTTGTCTATTTGTATTTTTCTTAAAATTTTTCAGAGCGCCAATTAACTCTGACTTTGGCTTTTGACCAAACACTTCGCCCAGAATTTTTGCTGCCCTGCTGTTTCCCATAAAGAGAAACTGGCAAACCGAAGTAACGTTGATAACTTTGCGCACTATGCTGGCGGTTTCAAAGTCAACAATGAACGCGTGGTTGTCTTTATCCACGAGTAGGTGTTTTGTTGCTTTGCTGATTTCGCCGTGGTCTAGGCCTGATTTGTCTAGCCGCCAGCACTGCTCCATTATGTCAACCAAAACCTTTCGGATAAGCTCTTTTTCCCTGTGGGTTTCGAGCCAAGTTTCAATCAAGTCGCCGTCGATGAGCTGGGACAGCATGAAATTGGTGCTTTCAGCTATGAATTTGGGTCCGACGCCGAGTGCGTTGGCTTTCTGGAGCATTTCGGCTTCATGCTTGAAGTCGGTTCGGTCGGCGTCTATTCGGCGCATCTTCAAAGCCACCCTTTGCCCCTTCAAATGCGCTATTACCACGACACCCACGTAGCCTTTGCCTAAAACAGGAATGTTAGATGCATGGGCTTTTCCCGCGAATTCGAGTACTTTAACTCCGTGCAGCCGCAGTTCCTCTATTCGGTTCCGTATTTCTGCAGGGTTTGCTCTTGGGTAACACAATATTGACGCGTAAGGTTCCTCGCCGAGGTTTTCCAAGGACACGGTTTTCGGTGGCTGCACTGCAAATCCTCTGAATGCTATTGACATTGGGGTTATTTAATTAAAGTTTAAGTGCAGTTTTCATAAAGTATCGGTTAGCGTTGGCTTTAAGAGGCGGGAGGGAGGGCGAAATTGAGGTTACCTGATTGGATGCGGATTCGGTTTGGCAAATGGCAAGTTGCCCTCATAGTCTTCGCTTTAACCTATGTATTCCTCGTTACATTGAACTTGAGCCGCATTCCGCTGCAGTGGGATGAACTAAACCACTTCAACGGCGCCATCCTCCTACTCAGAGGCCAAATCTGGCAGTACGCCGCCGTAAACTCGTTCTATCCGCCCCTGTACAATCTGGTCACCGTCGGCTACTTTGCAATTGCGGGCGCCAGCGTGCTGACGGGGCGGCTTGTGACGGTGACGTTTTCGCTGCTTTCCGTATTCGTTGTCTATAAGATTGCAAGGGAGATGTACGGCGAAAAAACTGCTTTGGTCTCAGCTGTGCTGTTTGCGGTGATGCCGGGAATCGTTTGGATATCCAGCATGGCTATGATTGAAAGTATGCTGCTTTTCTTTTTCTGTTTATCCATGCTGTTCTTCTTTAGGTGGCTGAAAAACAGCAGGGAACGCGACTTAATCCTGAGCATTGCCGCGCTGATAATTGGTGTTGCGGTTAAATACCAGATTCTCGTGGTTGCCCCCATAATCATGATTGTGGGCGCGCTGGTTTTGGGCAGAGGCGGGTTATTGAAAGTGCAAGCCGAGAAATTCGTTCATTCTAAAAGGTTGTGGATAGGTATTCTGCTGGCGGCTGTGGGGGCGTTTCTGCTCTATGCACTCTACGCTTCAGGGCTCCTCACCGTGTGGATTTACGCTTTGCAGGTGGGCAACATGGGTCAAACAGTGTACAACAGTCGTTTCCCTGCCCCGATATTTTACTTTATTGAGATGGTGTGGCCATACTTTGACCAGCATCCAATTTCGCTTTTGCTCTACGTGGTCGGATTGGCGGGTTTAGTGTTCTTTGCGGTTAGGCGAAAACCAGAGGACAAGTTTCTGCTGGTATGGTTCATAGTTATCTACGCGGTTTTCACGTTGATTTCAAACAAGCAGTGGCGCTACGTTACACCCCTGTTTCCTGTGCTGGCGATTTCCGCTACCGCGCTGGTGGCGTCGGCGTTGGGTAGGGCACAGAAAATTTGGCGGTCCACAAAAACCGGTCTCACAACGAAACGCGTTGCCAAATTTGCTGCAGTGCTCCTGATAGTTTCTGTTGCTGGGGGTGTCTTCTTGAGTTCGATGGATGCTTACAGCTGGGTTGGGCAGGGTCAACCGCAAATTCCCATCCAGCAGGCGGCGGAGTACGCATCGTCAACGGTGCAACAAAACAAATCGGTCTTGGTTTTGTGCCCATATAACCTTTTCAACAGGGACATGGTTTGGTTTTACTTAAACGCCAAAGGTCCAAGCCAGACGCTTGTTTATCAGTATCCGCTGTTGGCTGTGGATGCTTACACGCCTGACTTTACCGTAAACGACATAGTTCATTTCTGCGTGGTGAACGGCACAGGATTAGTTATGCTCTATGAATACGGTGCATCCATGAAGTACTTCAACAGCAGCTTAACCGGGCCCGCCGTCTATGGAATGCTCAACGAGACGGGGCGGTTCACTCTGCAAAACACTTTCGGTGAGGCTCCCAACCGAATCTTTGTGATGTCGTTCAAATAATTTAAAATGGGTATCGCCCGATGTTAGTTATTCTTATTAATTCAATAGGAGCATCTATGTCAACAATCGTTAAGGGTTAAAAGATGCCTCGGTTCAAACAAATCGCTCAAATTCAAGAGTTAATGAGCAGAAAAGAGCTCATCCGAAACATAGGCATCATTGCGCACATAGACCACGGCAAAACCACCCTGGCAGATTCGCTGCTGGCTGGGGCAGGTTTGCTGTCCACGAAGATGGCTGGCATGGCAAGGGTGCTTGATTACCTCGAGGAGGAGCAGAAACGAAAAATCACCATAAAAACCGCCAACATCAGCCTCCTCTACAAAGCCGCGGGCACCCCGTACATCGTGAACCTCGTTGATACGCCGGGACATGTGGATTTCACGGGCAAAGTCACAAGAGCCCTCCGCGTAATCGACGGCGCCGTAGTCGTGGTTGACGCCGTGGAAGAAATCATGGCTCAAACCGAAATCGTCACCAAACAAGCCCTTGACGAACGCGTTCGCCCAGTTCTATTCATCAACAAAGTCGACAAACTAATAGTCGAGCTCAAACTAAATGAAGAGCAAATCCAGAAGAAACTCGACCAAATCATTAGCCGATTCAACGACCTCATCGAAACCTACGCAGAGCCAGAATTCAAGAGCCGATGGAAAATCAGCGGTTCACTGGGCAACGTGGCTTTCGGCTCAGCCCTGCATGGATGGGGCTTCACGATGAACATGGCAAAGCAGAAGGGCACAAAGTTTTCGGACATAGCAAAAGCCTATGCTGATGGGACGGAGATGAAGCTGAAGGAATCTTTGCCCGTTTACGAAGCAGTTTTTGAAATGGCTATCAACGTTATTCCTAACCCTCGTGAAGCGCAGGCTTACCGCATCGAAAAGATCTGGGACGGACAAATCACCTCCAAACTTGGCAATGCGCTGGTTCAATGCAGCGATGATGCACCAGCCATTGTGTTTGTAACCAACGTGCATTCTGACCCAAACGGCGATTCCGTTGCCACTGGGCGAGTGTTCTCTGGCAGGCTCAAGAAAGGAGATATGTTGCATCTTGTGGATTCCCTGTCTGAAACCGAGGTTAAAGAAGTCTCCATTGACATGGGTTCGCTTCGGGAAGAAGTCAGCGAAGTTTCAGCTGGCAGTTTAGCGTCTTTTACGTTGACGGGACGGGTTAAGGCTGGAGAAACCCTCGTTGACTTGGCACACAAAGATGGTATGTTGCCCTTCGAAGGCATATGCTACGTTTCAGAACCCGTCGTCACTTTGGCGGTGGAACCCAAAAAAACCCAAGACATACCCTTGCTGCTCGATGCGCTCGAGAAACTCGCACGTGAAGACCCCAACCTCAAGGTGTCCGCGGATAAGCAGACTGGCGAGTACCTGTTAAGTGGCATGGGTGAGTTGCACCTTGAAATAGCCATCCATGAACTGAAAAACACGTTTGGCATCGATGTGACGGTGTCTTCGCCAAGAGTGGTCTACATGGAGAGTGTAGCGAAAAAGGGGGTGGTTGCACTGGCTAAGAGCCCCGATAAGCTGAGCAGTTTTTGGGTGCAGGTTATGCCTGAAAACGAGGAAGCCAACACATCTGCCGATGAGGATTCGGGCAGTGTTCTATCGGTTGATGAGCATCGGAACGTGCTTTTGGATTGCAGCGCAAAAACGGAGCAGGTTTCAGAATCGGATTTGGAAGCCATAATCGCTGGGTTCGAGTACGCTTGCAAGGCAGGTCCCCTCTGCGGCGAACCCGTGCGGCACCTGAAAGTTAACTTGGTTGATTTTCAGTTGAGCCAAAGCGGCGAGGGCGGCTCAGAAGTCATGCGCGGCACAAGCAAAGCTGCCTTCGGCAGCTTCCTATCAGCTGACCCCATCCTGCTGGAACCCGTTTACAGAATAATCATCTCAGTCGCCACCGAACTCGCAGGCGAAGCCTCAAGAATCCTCAGCACCAGACACGGCAAAGTCACGTTGTTCGAGCAGAAAGGACTCCTAACAGTAATCACCGGCTTTATTCCCGTCTCTGAAACCTTCGGGTTCTCCAAAGAACTGCGTACAACCACCTCGGGAAGGGCGTTTTGGCAGATGTTTTTTGACCACTGGGAAAAAATGTCCCAGAAGCAGGCTTTGGAGGTTATAGTCGGTTTGCGCAAACAGAAAGGTTTAGTGCCCGAGGTGCCCAAGCCAGAAAAATTTATGGAGTAGTGTGTGATGCGACTTAATGTTGCGTTTGACTTGGATTTTTCGCTCTGCTGCGGGCAGGTGTTTAGGTGGCGCAAGGTTGGTGGATGGTGGTATGGTGTTATGGGCGAAAGCGTGGTTAAGGTTCGCCAGTGCGGCTGCGAGCTTGAGTTTGAGAACGTCAGCGAAGAATTTGTGCAGGGTTATTTTGGGTTAAACGATGACTTAGCCAAAATCAGCCAGTGCATAGGCAAAGATGATTACGTTCGGAAAGCTCTTGGTCGGTTTGAGGGGCTGCGAATTGTTCGGCAAGTGCCATGGGAATGCCTAATCAGCTTTATCTGCGCCACTTACAAGAACATCGCAGCCATCGAGCTGATGCTCAGAAAGCTCTCGCTGAAGTTTGGGGAAAAAAAGGTTTTTGACGGTTTAGAATTCTATACTTTTCCCTCTGTTGAGGTGCTCGCTGATGCAAGCGAGAAGGCTTTGATGGAGTGCGGTTTGGGTTACAGGGCAAAGTACGTGCAGAAAACCGCTAAGAAAATCCTTAACGAAAAAATTAGCCTCGACCATTTCAGGAACATGCCTTATCTGGAGGCTCGCAAACGGCTTTTGGAGTTTTCAGGGGTCGGCTTGAAAGTGGCTGATTGCGTGCTGCTCTTTTCGTTCGAGAAAACCGAGGCTTTCCCTGTGGACGTCTGGGTTAAACGCGTCATCCTAAACCACTACGCCAACTATCTGCCTGAACCCTTCGTGAAAAAACTCCAGAGCCATGCCTCCTTAACCAACGCTGAATACTTGAAAATAAGCGATTTCGCCCGAACCTACTTCGGCACATACGCAGGCTACGCCCAAGAATACCTCTACCACTATGAGCGAACGCAACGTTAAAATGGCGTCGCTTAGCATTTGCCTACTGGTGCAGTGTATGAGTGAGGGCAAAATTGTAGAATTAATCAAGCACAAAAGAGCTTTCCTAAGACAAACCACGAAAGATTACTCCGTGGGCGGAAACGACATGCTCGACGACGTTGACGTATTGTTGCAGGAGGCTAAAGCGGAAATCACCCATAACTTGGAACTTGCCAACTGCCTACGCAAAGACGAGGGCGAAGCGGCATGGCAGAAAGACTGCCTCTCCATGTTCAACGCATGGTACGAAAAATGGTTTGGAACACCCTAATCCTTTTTATATTTTCAGTTATCGATTAGTTACTTGTTGATAATCGGAAAATGTTTAAATCTGTACTGGAACAGCAATATTAGAGAATGACACTGTGGGCCCGTAGCTCAGTCCGGCTAGAGCGCCAGACTCATAATCTGTTGACCGGGTGTTCAAATCGCCCCGGGCCCACCATCCATTTCTAAACCGGCGACGATTTTTGATGCAAGAAGTTAAATATCCAATTTCATGTTCCCTAATCAGCTAAACTTCCAGGAAAATCCGATGACCCGAATGATTGACGCTGAAAACCTCACCAAAAAATTCGGTGGCCTCACCGCAGTAGACAACCTGACCCTGCACGTGGACGACGGCGAAGTCTTCGGTTTCCTCGGACCCAACGGCGCAGGCAAAACCACCACCGTACGCATGCTGTGCTGCTTGATATCTAAGACCAGCGGCACCGCAAAGGTTGCAGGCTACGACGTTGGAAACGAGGCAGACGCCATCAAAATACGCGGACTCATCGGTTTTGTCCCAGACAACGTGGGCTTGTATGAGGATTTAACTGCGTATGAGAATCTGGATTACTATGGAAAACTATACAAGGTTTCGGAACCTCAACGAAAAGAAAACATCCAGCGTTTCCTAACCCTGCTGGGGTTGTGGGAAAAAAGAGATGTTGCAGCGGGAACATTTTCCAAGGGCATGAAGCAGAAGCTTGCGATTGCACGCGCCCTCATTCACGACCCGGAAATTCTATTCATGGATGAACCCACAGCGAACCTTGACCCCGAATCCGCCAAAACCGTCCGCGAATTCATTCTTGAGCTAAAGCACCAGAAGAAAACCATATTTTTAAACACCCACAACCTCGACGAAGCACAGCGGATCTGTAGCAGAATCGCCATATTAAACACTAAACTGATGGCTATTGGTACCCCCGAAGAACTCGAGCACTTGACGGGTGCAAGAAGAACCGTTATTCAGCTGGAGCAGGTAACCGCTGCGGTTTTAAATGCTTTGGAGAAACTTTCGCTCGGAAAAATAGTTCAAGATGGCAGCAAATTAACCGTTGAAACCGCGAACCCAATCAAGGAAAACCCTGGAATAGTTCAGGCGGTTGTTGAAGCCGGAGGCAGAGTTCAGTCGGTTTCAGTTTCGAGTTCAAGCCTTGAAGATGCATACTTGAAACTTGTGAGGGAACAAAAATGAACCTGGGAACCGCATGGATTATTGCTTCGAAGGACCTAAAATCGGTCAGGCGTAAGAAAAGCATATTCATAGGGGTCATTCTTTTTCCGCTGCTTCTGGCGTTTCTTTTCCCCGCGGTTATCGCGCTGGAATCAAGGAATGGGGGCATTCCAGCTTCGTTTCTTCCCGAGCTTTTGAATGCGTTTTCGTTTTTCTTCGTTATTGCAGTTTCTACTCTTCCCACCGCGATTGCCTCATACAGTATTGTGGGCGAAAAAGTCGAGAAGAGTCTGGAACCGCTTTTGGCGACTCCTACTACTGACAGGGAGATTCTGTTGGGAAAAAGCATCGCGGCGTTCCTGCCTCCCATCTTGGCAACCTATGCCAGCGCTGTAATCTACATGGTTCTCATCGATTACTTGACTTATCCCACGCTGGGCTACCTTAACTACCCCAATGTAAGCATCGGCATAATCCTCTTGCTCGTTATTCCCCTCACCGAAATATTAAGCATAGAAGCAAGCGTGATTTTTTCGTCGCGGGTCAACGATGTTCGGGCTGCAAACCAGCTCGGAGGCTTAATGTTCATACCCTTCATGATAATTTACCTCGCCAGCGAGTTAGGAGTCATAACACTCAACAACGATAACCTCCTGATAATTGCCGGTGCCCTGCTGCTGGCTGATGCGGCGCTATTCTATTTTAGCTCTGCCACTTTCCGCCGGGAAGAGATACTGACAAAGTGGACGTAAAGGCAGGCTTTTAGGAATTAACAAAAAGGTAGCTCGGCATATTATTTTACTATTTCTTGGATTATTTCGTTGACTGCCATAACTTTTGCGTTGTATACATACTCTAAATATTTCAGTCCTTGTTCGTGGTCTTCAACAGTGAATGCTTCGACGCCGTCTTTGGCGATTACGATGTGGTAGCCTCGGAAAAATGCGTCTGCTAACGTGTGGCGTATGCACATGTTGGTGTGTAAGCCGCCGAGAACCACGGTTTTTACGCCTTCACCTTTGTACAAGCTGCGCAGAAGCGGGTCGAGACCTGTCTCGTAAAAGCCGCTGTAAGTCCGTTTTTCAACGATGTAGTCTTTGCCTTCTTCGGGCTTGAGCTCAGCAATAACCTCTGCGCCCTGTGTGCCTTTTATGGCGTGGCTACCCCATTTCCGAAAACCCTCACATCCTGGGGATAATGGGCATCGATGCTGTAGATGACGGGAACACCGTTTTTGCGGGCCACCACAAAGCGTTGCAGCGACTCAACTATGTCGATGACACGTTTTATTTTTAGGGAACCCGTGAAGAAATCGTTCTGCACATCCACGAGTATAATGGCGGATTAATCAAAAAAACACTCTCACTAGAAAAGAGTTGGGAGAACTAATTTAGTTTATCCTACGGCATGCATGGCCCAATCGTTAGGTTCTCCGCGCCGTTCTTGGTTACGAGGAGTGTGTCTTCGATTCGAACGCCGCCGAAACCCGGCACGTAGATTCCCGGTTCATTTGTTACCACGTTGCCCGTTGCCAAAACGTCTTTGCTGTCGGGGCTCAGGATGGGTGCTTCATGAACCTCTAAACCGACGCCGTGGCCAAGGTTGTGGACAAAGAACTCGCCAAACCCAGCCTGCTCAATCACGCGTCTCGCGGCTTCGTCAACATCGTATGCGGAAACTTTGGGTTTTATTTTTTCGAAGGCTTTCTGGTGCGCCAACTTTACGGCGTCGTAGATTCTTGCCTGTTTTTCGGTGGCTTTGCTGGCAATGAAAGTTCGCGTGCAGTCGGAGCGGTAGAACTTGTAGGTTGCGCCCAAATCAACCACGACGAAGTCGCCGTCGCAGATGGTTCGCTCAAGGTTGCTGCCGTGTGGAAACGCGGAGGTTGGACCCGACGCCACGATGGTGTCAAACGCCACGCCATCTGAGCCTGCTTTGCGCATGGCGTATTCGATTTCCGCCGCTGCATCCTTCTCTTTTAAGCCGACGCCGATGATTTCCTTAGCTGTCTGCATTCCGATGCCCGCGATTCTGCAGGCTTCCTGTATAAACTTGATTTCCCCGTAATCTTTGACGCTGCGTAGCTCCCGAACCAGACCGTTGATTGGCTCAAGCTTTTCCTCGCCACCCATAGCTTTTGCGAGGGCACGCCAGCTCTCGATAGG
Organism: Candidatus Bathyarchaeota archaeon; assembly: GCA_903901015.1. GTDB lineage: Archaea > Thermoproteota > Bathyarchaeia > Bathyarchaeales > Bathycorpusculaceae > Bathycorpusculum. Next base: position 15,386 of record CAIUPH010000092.1, read on the forward strand.
CAATGAGTCGACGCCGAGTTTTCCGGGGGCTTGCAAAGCGATTTTCTCCATGAGGTTCTCGCCGCGTTTCAGGAGTTCGACGTTTACGCCTTTGGCTTCTGCTTTTGCCTGTTCGTAGTTGACGGTGGATACGTAGAGGGTGCTGTCGCCTTGTTCGGGGATGTAGAGTGCGGTTGCAGCGGCGAAGTTGGTGAAGTAGGTTAGGTTGGTTTGGTTGAAGATTACAAAGTTTGTTGGTTTGCCCTGTTTGGCGGCTGCTTGTTTTAGTGCGGTGGTTCGGTTCAAGGACTTTGCCTCTCTGTAGGGGAGTGGTTTGATTGTTTTAAGTTTTTGCTTCTGCAACTGCGAGAAAGTGCCTGTTTTGTTGTTTCCGAAGAGCTTTTTATTGCGTTATGCATCGAAAAACAAGTCGCCATAGGCCGTGTTTTTTTAAATGAACCAGCCATTAACTTAATATAGTTTTTACTTGCCTTCTAATCTTACCAAGATTGAGGGTAAAAAGCATGTTTTCATACGCAGGAAAAATCTTACATGTTAACCTCACAACAGGGGAAACAAGAACCGAGCTGCTAAGCGAAACGATGGCTAAACAATACATCGGCGGCATAGGCTTAGGCATACGCTTACTCATGGACAACTCCAAACCAGGCACCGACCCCTTCCACCCAGACAACCCAATCATCTATTGTACGGGTCCACTCAGCGGCACCATGGGACCAACAGCCGGCAACGGATACGCTGTGGTTTCCAAGTCACCCGCCACTGGAGGAGTCGGCGAAGCAAAAGCACATGGCTTTTTTGGTCCTGACCTAAAACGCGCAGGATACGACGCCGTAGTAATCACTGGCAAAGCGCCAAAACTGTCTTACTTGTGGATTGACGACGACAAAGTCGAAATCCGAAACGGAGAATACCTAAAGAACGCCACCGTCGGCGATACCGATAACAAAATCCGGGATGAACTCGGAGACTTCTATATTCGCGTATCCGCCATCGGCGAAGCAGGCGAAAAACTCTGCAGATTCGCAGCCATCATAAACGATGAGTTCCGCGCAATCGGACGCACAGGCATGGGCGCCGTCATGGGCAGCAAAAACCTCAAAGCCGTAGCAGTCCGCGGAACAAAAGACGTTAACGTCGCCAACATGCCCGGCTTCAAAGAATACATCAAAATGATCCATGAACGCATGAAGGGACCCGCAACCAAGAAATACAAGACTTTGGGTACCCCCGAAAACGTCCTAGTCCTCAACTCGCTCTCAGCCTTAGCCACGAGGAACTGGACGAACGCAACTTTTGAGGGCGCAAACAAAGTCAGCGGCGAATACTTAAACGAGCATTATGTTAAGAAAATCGTGGGTTGCGCAACATGCGGTATGCGTTGCGACCACATATGCGTTGTTCCAGAGGGACCTTACAAAGGTTCAACTTCAAGATTAGAATTCGAATGTTTATGGAGTCTGGGACCGCTCTGCGGTGTTGACCGACTTGACGCAGTCATCGAAGCCATGCGCATCACAAACGAATACGGCATGGACGGCATCTCAATCGGCGTCGTCGTCGCATTCGCCATGGACCTCTACGAGCACGGCATAATAACCAAGGAACAAACCGACGGAATTGACCTCAAATTCGGAAACGCAGAAGCCTTAATCGCGATAATCCACAAAATTGGCAAACGCGAAGGCTGGCTTGGTAACATCCTTGCGGAAGGCGTCGCTAAAGCAGCAGAACTCATCGGCGGAGACGCATACAAGTACGCTTGCCACATCAAAGGCCTGGAACTTCCAGGCTACGACCTAAGAACCCTAAAGACCGCAGCACTCGGATTCTCAGTTTCGTTCCGAGGCGCATGCCACCTAAGAAACGGCGCTTACTCACCCGACGTTAAGGGCAAAGTGAACCGCTTCAAAATCGAGAAAGGCCGCGGCAAAATGATTACCGACGAGAGCCACATGTACAACATCATCGACTCGCTCATAGTGTGCAAGTTCAGCAGAGGCACATACTACGATGGCTGGAAAGACCTAACCAACTACTACACACTCGCCACAGGCATCCCTATCACCGTGGAAGAAATGACGGCGGACGGCGACAGAATCGAAAACCTCGCACGCCTCTTCAACATCCGCGAAGGCAAAGGCACACGCAAATTCGACGACGTCCCATACAAGATAAAGAATTTCCCAGTGCCAGATGAAGGACCAGCGAAAGGCGTCTGTGTTAGCGACGAAGAAATGGCAATTGGCTTAGACGATTACTATGCTTCACGCGGCTGGACCGCCGATGGTATCCCGACGGTTGAACGCCTGAAACTTTTGGGTTTAGGCGACTTAGCCTACATTGCCGAAGACGCCATGAAAACTGCCCAAGCAAATAAAGACGCCAAAGCATCCGCGCCCGTAGCAACTGTAGGAGGAAATTAAATGGTTCGACCTCAAGACCGAAAATTCGTGACAGCAGACCCCGACAAATGCATCGGCTGCGTAGTTTGCGAATACGCCTGCAGCATGGTTAACGAAAACACCTTCAACCCCAACAAATCCCGCATACGCGCCATGCGCATCGGCCCGCTTGTGAACCTTGCAGTTACTTGCAGGAAATGTGAAGACCCCGCATGTGTCGCAGCTTGCCCCAGAGACGCCCTCAAACAGGAATGTGACAGCGGAATTATACGCGTGGACGAAAACGTCTGCAACGGCTGTGGCTGGTGCATTAGCGCATGCCAATTCGGAGCAATGAACCTGCATCCGGACAAGAAAATAGCGTTCACTTGCAACAGCTGCACAGACAACGAAACTAAAGAACCCCAATGCGTCAAATGGTGCCCTGAAGAAGCCCTGTCATTTGTCAGCGCAGAAACCTTATCGCAGAAGTACCGTCAGAAAGCTGTTAAGAACCTGTTCCAAACAGCAGAAGCCACCAAACCCCAATAAACTCAGATTAAAGTTTTTTTGTATCTTCATTTTATTTTTTTTGTTCTCAAGACTGGTTACTCTACGATTTTATTTTTTTTTAGGTTTAGCGTAAAATACTGTTGCCGCACATATTGCGCAGATTGTAACCACAGTTATCAGTAATGGTGCAGTATAGGTTCCGTTGAGCCGATCCGCTGGGGTGTTGGCGGATTTTGGGTGGGGGTTGGCGAGTTAGTTTGGTTAATTGGCGTTGGGGTTGGCGTAACGGAGGGGGTTGGGCTGGGACTTGGAGTTGGTGGCGGTCGCGGCATGGTGTGCAGGGTAACAGGCTGCAATGTTACTGTGTTTATGTCGGCGATTCTTGTCGTTGAAGTGATGTTGTTCCAGTCGCTTGTGAATTGGCCATTGTAGACGGTGTTTGATGTAAAGTCTTGGCTGACGTTTTGGGAGCCGAAGATGAAGGTTAAATTGCCTTTCATTACGGAGATTCTAATGTTGTGGTTTTGGTAGTTGAATTGCCACTCTGAAATGGGAAAGCATGTGCGGTCATCTTGGCATCGTTCTTCACTCGCGTTAATAGCCAGTACCCAGTGTCGGGAACTATCCCGTCGAGAAACAACGTCATGGCACCTACCAAAGATGCATCGTCACTGTAAGTACCCTGAACGTCATCGACAGTATCAAACTGCCTAAATCGGCTGTTACTGTATAATGGGCTGTTTATCAGTCCTTGCCAAGCCGAACTATTGCCACTGTTTAGAATACCTCTAAAATTACTTTGGTTTCCCTGATCAAAATATGGATAAAACATTTGTGAAAGTTCGCTGGTTCATATAGGACGAAGGGTTTCCTGAGAGCAAGGGCACACTTTGTTGGCGCAAAGAATTTAGCCGCCGGTCACAAGCGACATCAAAATGACGGTATTGCGGTCTTTTAGAGGCGTGTTTATGCCTTGAAGCTGATCCATGTGGGTGCCGTTGACCATAGTGACGAACGTGGTTTTCATTTCTTTCTTGACTGGGTCATAGACTTCCTTTGTGAATTGTGTGCCGTAGTCTTGTGCGATTTTGTCGAGCAGTACCGACAGTACTGTGCCGTTTGGCAGGTCGAATTCGTCTTGGCTTGTGTTTGTGTAGGATTTTACTAAGCCGATGTAATGCACTTTTATCTGCGTTTTCTCTGCCTCCTGTCTTGGGTATCTGATTGTTGTTGGGTTCTGATATCTCTTTTCTATGTTTACAGATATTTTGCGTGCGGAAAACCTCGCATGGCGTTATGCGCAATTATACATGACGGCGCCTCATCCTTCATAGTGAGCCGTGAAAATCCAAACTAACAACCCATTAACTTAATATATTCTTCAACCCCACTAAATATTCTAAAACTCTTGGGAGGAACAAGGTTGCTAGGATACGCAGGAACAATCTTATATGTTGATTTAACCACAGGCAAAACTCGCACAGAAAAACTAAGCGATGATGTCGCCAAAAAATACGTCGGCGGCATCGGCCTTGGCATGAAACTCTACTTATCCAACTCAAAAGCAGGCGTGGACCCATTGAGCGCAGAAAACCCGCTCGTCCTTGCAGTCGGACCCGTCTCTGGAACCATGTTTCCGACAGGCGGAAACGGACACGCATTCATATCTAAATCACCCGAAACAAACGGTGTCGGAGAAGCCGTAAGCCACGGCACCTTCGGAGCCGAACTAAAACGTGCAGGCTACGACGCAGTAATCTTCACGGGCAAAGCAGAAAAGCCAGTTTACCTCTGGTTGGACGACGACGCAGCCCAGATACTTGATGCATCTCAGATTTGGGGTAAATCCTCAGGCGAAACCGAAGACGCCATCAAAAACGAAATCGGCGACTACTACGTTCGCGTAGCATCCATCGGTTTAGCAGGCGAAAAACTATCCAAAATCTCAAGCATATTCAACGAGAAAACCCGTGCAGCAGGTAGAACAGGCCTTGGCGCAGTCATGGGAAGCAAAAACCTCAAAGCCATCGCTGTCAGAGGAACCCGTGACATAGCGGTTGCGAAACCCGACGAATTCATAACCATGGTTAAAGAATTCCATGAACGCATGAAAGGTCCAGCCGCACAGAAATACCGCACGCTGGGAACATCCGAAAACATAATGGTTCAAAACCAGCTTTCCTGTTTACCAACCCGCAACTTCAACAACGCCCACTTTGACAACGCCCAAAAAGTCAGCGCCGAAGCACTAAACGAGCGTTACATCACAAAAATCATCGCTTGCAACTCATGCGCCATGCGCTGCGAACATGAAGCAGTTATCAGAGAAGGAACCTACAAGGGCACCCAAGCACGCATGGAATTCGACAGCGTTTGGGCGCTTGGACCCAACTGTGGCGTAGACAAACTAGACGCAATAATCAAAGCGGCTGAATTGTGCAACTACTATGGTCTTGACGCGACAAGTGCGGGCGTAACCGTTAGCTTCGTCATGGACTGCCACGAAAAAGGCATATTAACCCATGAAGACCTCGGCGGATTAGACGCCCACTTCGGAAACGCAGACGCACTCGTTCAACTCATCGAGAAAATCGGCAAACGCGAAGGAATCGGCGACATGCTCGCTGACGGCGTGAAAATTGCATCAGAAAAAATCGGCAAAAACTCAAGCCAACTTGCCCAGCAAATTAAAGGCTTAGAAGTTACAGGCTACGATTTACGCTGCCTCAAAACCGCGGCTTTAGCATCAGCAGTTTCGTTCCGCGGAGCAGACCAAAACCGCAGCGGCGCCTACACCATCGATTTGAAAGGCAAAGTTGACCGTTTGAAAGCTGAAAAAGGCAGAGGCAAACTCGTTAAAGACGCCGAAGACACATATTCACTCATCGACTCCCTTATCATCTGCAAGAACGCCAAAGGCACCCTCTACAATGAACTCTCTGACATGGCAAAACTCTACCGTTTAGTCACAGGCTACGAGATGACTTCTGAAGAACTCACAGTTGCAGGCGAACGCATAAACAACCTTGCCAAACTCATCAACGTCAGAGAAGGCAAAAGCCGCATAGACGACACTCTTCCATGGAAAGTTCTCAATCAACCCATCACAGACGACGGACCAGCAAAAGGCGCAGTTGTAACCCAAGAAGAACTCGACCTGTTGCTTGACGACTACTATCAAGCCCGAGGATGGAACGTCGAAGGCATACCGACCAAAGCTAAACTCAAAGAACTCGGCTTAGAAGAGTTTTCAAGCATAATCGAAGGAAAAGAGGCATAATACATGGTAAAGGTGCACGAGAGAAAATTCGTTTCCGCTGACCCAGAAAAATGCGTCGGCTGCCAAATATGCGAGTACACTTGCTCATTCACCAAAGAGAAAGCCTTCAACCCGCTTAAATCACGCATACGAGTCGTCAGAGTTAACCAGTTAGCCAACATGGCTGTCACCTGCAGACTCTGCGAAGCCCCCGCTTGCGTAGCCGCGTGCCCAAGAGACGCACTTACACAATCCGAAGACACGGGCAACATCGTTCTCGACAAGGACAAATGCAACGGCTGCGGCTGGTGCATCGAAGCCTGCGACTACGGCGCCATTATGCTGCATCCAGAAACCAAAGTAGTTTACGTATGCGACATGTGCAAAGACAAAGCCGACGGACCCCAATGCGTTAAATGGTGCCCTGAAGAAGCCATAACCGTTGTTACAAGCGATGTTTTGGCGCAGAAAGCAAGAATCGGCGCAATCAAGAAACTCTTCCAAGAACCCGAAGAGAAAAAGTAAACCGGGTATTCTTTAGCCCACTTTATTATTTTTTTAGGCTGCATTTCTGCAAAAGCTATTAGTGAGAACACGTTAAACTTTAGAAAATAAAGGTGCCCAGCGTTGCTTGACCAACTCATAATAACCATAATTCTCGGTTTAATCCAGGGCTTCGCAGAGTGGTTGCCCATCTCCAGCACGGCACACCTGAAAATCGCGGAGCACTTCTTGGGTTTCCAAGCCACCCCACTCTTCAACGTTTTTTTGCACATCGGTACGATTGGAGTGGTAATTTTCTATTTTAGGCATGACATCAAAGTTGTCCTATCCGCTCTGGCGCACCGGGATTTTCATTCAGAATACGGCAGATTCATCCCGCTAATCATCCTTGCAACAATTCCCACAGGCATAATCGGGGTACTATACGACCTGTACCTGGGCGACACCTACCAAACCTTCCTGATAATGGGTATCACCTTCATAATCGGCGCAACACTGCTGTTCGCATCTAAGTTCGGAAAAGAAAACCAAACCCAAATCAGCTACCGCGAAGCACTCGTTATGGGCGCGGCGCAGGGAGCAGCGAGTTTTCCAGGGTTGTCCAGGAGCGGTTCAACAATATCCAGTGGGCTTTTGCAGGGTGTTAAGCGGGAGATGGTTTTCAAATTCTCGTTTTTGCTCTCAATTCCAGCTATCATCGGCGACTTAGCCGTTGAAGCGTATCATCAACGCGGCACCTTTTCTCAGGGCGTCGGAGTCAGTTCAGTGGATCTTTTAGTCGGTTTAGTGTGTGCGGTTGTGGCGGGTTACATTGCGATTGTGCTCGTGAAAAAACTGGTTTTGACCAAACGATTCCACTACTTCGCAATCTACACGTTTGCCCTTGGGGTCATCCTGATAGTTTTGGCGCTCTTAGGCGTCTGAGAGATTCTCCAGATTTTTTGGCTCGCGGGCTTAGATGACTTTTTCTAAGTCCCCGATGAAGCGTTCAAACACTTTCAATCCGCCCTTCCAGAAGTTGGGGTCTGCAACGTTTAAGCCGACGACATCGCCGATTTGCTTGGGCGATAAACTTCCCCCCGCCGACAGCGCCTTCTCCAGTTTGGGCACGAACGCTTTGCCTTCTTCCAAGTACCGTTCGTAGAGGGAATAGACGAACATTTGGGCGTAGACGTAGGGGAAGTTGTAGAAACGGTAGTTTGCCATGAAGTAGTGGGGTTTCATGGTCCATTCGGCTTCCATTTCGGGGAACCATGTGACTGCGTCGCCGAAGATTCGGTCCCGCGCATGGGTCCAGTGGCTGCAGATTGTCTTGTAATCCAAAAATTCGCCTTTTTCAATGGAGGAATATAGCGCCTGTTCAAACCATACCCGCGCCGTAACCTGGAACGCCGTCATTCCAGCCTCATCCAAAACCAAGCATAACAACGCCTTTTTTTCTGCTTCAGATTTGGCTCCATCCAACAGTTGATCCGTAAGCAACAGTTCTCCAAAGATGGATGCGGTTTCTGCCACCGTGGAGGGTATGTTTATGTTCAGCAGCGTTTGGTTTCTCGAAGCGTACCAATCGTGAGTGGCGTGACCGAGTTCATGAGCCAACGTGTAAACGTCGCTAAGTGTGCCGTTGAAACTCTGCAAAATGTAAGCTGACTTGCCATTGTAATATCCCGCGCAGAATGCCCCGTTGCGTTTGCCAAACCTTGGGGTGGCGTCGATGCGGTGTTTCTGGAACATTTCTTTGACTGTGGATGCGTACTGTGGGCTGAAGCGGTTGTAGGATCGGGTAACTAAGTCCTCTGCGTTTTGGAAAGTGAATTTGAGTTCTGATGATTCGGGAAGCGGCGCAATTATGTCGTGGTTTCCCAGCACGGGCAGGTCCATGAGTTTGGCTTTGAGTTTAAGGTACCGTCGATACGCCGCCGAGCCTTCCTCGACAGTTTTGAGCAGGACATCGATGATTTCTTTTTGGGTATCGTTAGAAATCAAACTGGATTCCATGGGTGAAATATATTTTCTGCGCTTCGATGTCGTTACCCAGTCGTTGCAGATGCTTCGCAGCGCCGCAGAGAATATTTCGCCGTCTTTGCCCAGCAAACCGTAGATTGTGCGGTTGGTGGATTCCCGTGTGGCGCGGTCGCGGTGGGATAGCAAGCCGTTTGCTTCTCCGTAGCTGAGGGTTTTTTTCTCGCCGAGAACCGTGACGTCGAAGAGGCGGGTGTTTAGCCATTTGCTTTGCAGTTCCTCCCATGCGTTGACGCCGAACTGGTCTTTCTCGATGATGATTTGCTCTTCCACTTCGCTGAGTTGGTGTTCAACGCGGAGCTGTACTCGTTCGAGAACATGCTTGTATTGGGAGAGGACTTTTTCCTGGATTATTTGGGGCCTATTCTTGATCAGTGCGCCCAGTTCCAGCGAGTAAAATGCCAGTTGCTTGCCGATGTTTGCGGAGAGCTTGTCCACCCTGTCGTTTAACGCCTGCGTTTGGGGCTGAGTCATGTCTGCTGCAAATGAGAGGCTTGAGTACAGGGCTATGTCACTGAATTTTGTTTCAAACGCCTCAACGTCGCGCAGGCACTCAAGCAAGCCGTCAGCGGATAGCGACGTTATTTTGCCTCGGTACTTCTTCTCGAACGCATCAGCCGCACTCACTGCTTGCGTGATGGCTTCTTGGATTTTGGGGTCGGTTGCGCTGGAGAAAAGCGTGGTTAAATCCCATCTGACTTGCTGGTTAATGGTCAAATTGAATGCCTCTTATAGGCTATTGTCGGCTGGGTTATTTTGGATTTTGTTTCTTTAGCGGAGTTCTCTTTCAGCTGCGTCTAACTGGTTCTCCATTTTTTCCCTGCATTTTGCAACCTGACTTTCTTTAAGGTCGATTTGGTCTGTGCCGAAAATCTTCATCAGGTCCTTGTCGCTGGCGTTTACCATTTTTTCAGCAAGTTCCATGACGAGTTTGCGCAGCTCTTTGAGCTCCAAAGCTATAGCCTTGAGACTTTGCCTGTCTTCGTCCGTGAAAACCGCTTTACCCAACCAAGTCACCGAGTTAAACATGTAATTTACAGGCGTTGGATGTATTAAAATTTCGCTAAAAACTTGAGGTTTTGTAGTGTTGAGATGAATATTCTAAACGTAAAATTCTTAGGTATCTGTAACTATAGTTATAGTGAGGACTTTGTTTGCCCACAACCGTTCAAGTAGACGAAAAAACCCTCCAAATGCTAAACAAAATCAAAAAAGAAATGAAAGCCACAAGCCACAACCAAGTGATAAAGAACCTCATCTGCGAAAGAAAAAAAATTCCCAACTCCATGTTCGGTTCAAACCGCAAACTAAAATCTTTCACACAAGAAGACAAGGCAGAATCCCATGAGTTGTAAGTACGTCATTGATTCTTACGCTTGGATAGAGTATTTTAACGCTTCAGAATACGGAGAAGTTGCAAAAGAGTACATAGAGAGCGGTAACTGTGTAACTCCAACAATTGTTGTTTCTGAAGTGAGCAGAAAACTGCAAAAAAGCATAGAACTAGGCGATGAAACAGTTGAGGGCAGATTGAAGCGTTTGGAGTTCATTAATGCAACCAGCCAAGTTGTGGGGTTAGATTTTGAGCTTGCAGTAACTGCGGGCAAAACTGATTTAGAAATGAAAAAGACTGCGAAGGGCTGGGGGTTAGCAGACTCAATAGTTCTTTGCACCGCAAGAAGCATGAACGGCAAAGTTGTAACAGGCGACGAGCACTTCCGGGATTTGGAAGAAGTCATTTACATAAAGTAAGATTGGTGCTGAGGGCAGGATTTGAACCTGCGAACCCCTGAGGGAAAGGATATCCCATTTGGGCGCTCAAATCAAAGCGTCGAGATCTTGAGTCCTTCACCTTTGACCTGGCTTGGTTACCTCAGCACTCTGTAGGGATAGAAAACTGTCTGGCTCCGTCTTATTAATCGTTTCCCGTCTACCGCAAAAGTAAAACACCAATGCAGCGATACTTAGTGGCGATGCAGACCCAGCATAGAGTTATCCTTGGCAGCAGCCAGAAAATGAGCGAGCTTGGCGACGGATGTGTCCAGTTGATGGTGACTTCGCCGCCTTATCCCATGATAGCGATGTGGGACGAACTGTTCTGCAAGGCTGACCCCAAAATCGCGGAATTATTCAGGGAATTGAATTCGGACGGCGGCGAGGAAACGGTGCGGCAAATCTACACTGCTATGCACGAGTATTTGGCTAAGGTTTGGCAGGAAACCTACCGCGTCCTTTGTGACGGCGGAATCGCATGCATAAACATCGGCGACGCAACCCGAACAATAAACGGCAAATTCCAACTCTACCCCAACCACTCCCGAATCACCGAGGTCTGCGAAAAAATTGGTTTCACCACCCTGCCCTATATTCTATGGAAAAAACCCACCAACAAACCATCCTACAAGGGCAAAGGCGCTTTTTTGGGTTCGGGGTTTCTTCCGCCAAACGCTTATGTTACGATGGACTGCGAGTTTATTCTACTTTTCAGGAAGGGGAAGCTGCGCAAGTTTCCGCCCAAAGACGCCTTGCGTTACGAGAGCGCTTTCACGAAGGTGCAGCGGGATAAGTGGTTTAGCCAAATTTGGGCGTTTAAAGGCACAAGACAGACGAATAGCGAACTTGAACGCAGAACCGCCGCGTACCCCGACGAAATCGCAGAACGCCTAATCCGAATGTTCAGTGTCAAAGGCGAACTGGTACTGGACCCATTCCTTGGTTCGGGAACAACTACTAAAATCGCCATGCAGAACGAACGTTGCAGCGTTGGATACGAAACAGACCCAAACCTTTTTCCAGTAATAACTAAGAAAATAGGCAAAACCCGGTTAGGAATTAATCTGGAAATAATCAAACGGTGAAAAAACCGTCATATTTGGATCCTAATATCCAACCATTGCAGAACCTATAGAGGGGTAGGTCAAAATAGATGTGACCAGATACCCTGCTGGCTTTTCTGATTGTTTTAGGGCTCTGAATAAGCGGGGTAGACAACAGTGCATTTTAAATTTGCAAATTAAGAAGCTTATCGACATCTTGGCTGGAGACTTGAACAATCCTTAATAAACGCCGCGTAACTTCATTTTGCGAAGGGAGCGAACAGAATTGATTATTGACGACATACTAAAGGTCATCTATGCGCCGCAGAAGGTTTTCAAAAACATAGTTGCAAACCCAAAATACCTTGGCGCAATCATTGTTATACTTCTATTCATCGGTGTCCAAGTAGGCTACGAGTATTCACAGTTCTCCAAAACCTACACGGAATCGACTAATCCGTCAATCGATCAACTATCCACCTTTAACAACGCAACCTCCTGGCGAAGCAGTCCAAACGTTACGTTGACAAACAACTTTAACGATTTCTTCAATTACACCGTTTACGTGGCGGGTTTCGGGCTTCCGACAAGCGACTCCAAAGCTTACTATTTACTCTTTGGCAACAACAGCCTGCAACTGCAAGCCACTAACACAAATAGCATCGTGGCAGCGCTATCCAACTTGACTTTAACTGATCAACCAAGCGTCGACTGCAGTCAATCGGGCTTCCAAAACCTGTCAATGACCATAAAACTCGTTGACTCCCAATCAGTACCTCAAACCGCAACCTTAACCCTCTATTCACTAAATGACTCAAACTCCTACCAGTACGACTTAACCCCTTCATTGTCCAATACGTCGACAGTGGGTCAATGGAGTAACCTAACAATTACACTCGGACCCAACGCAACAGGCTGGACACCCAGCGGCAGCCCAATATGGAGCAACATAACATCCCTAACACTGGGCTTCACCTACCCAACCAACTCAAACATCAACATCGAAGTTGGTGGCTTGTTCTTCAAAGGCGAATACCTCTCGCCAGTTCAATACAACAGCACAGGCATATTGCTGCAGTTCCTACAGTTATTCTCGTTGCAGTTCATCTTCGCCTGGTTCATCATGACAGGAATAATCTTTCTGATTTGCAAAGGACTCAAAAGCTCAGTAGGCTGGAAACCACTCTTCATAGGAATAGCCATGGCAATGATCGTTATGGTTATCCGCGGATTAGTAAACATCGGCGCAACCTTCACCATGCCCACAATTTACTACCCCTTCGACCTCTCGCTGGGAGTACGCTTTGACCCATACGCAGCACTGTACTTCCCTCCAGAAGCGTTAAGCACACTGCCAGCAGCATCACAAGCAATCTTCCACAACATCGATTCCTCAACCTTAATCTTCAGAACGGTAGTTTCAGGAATGTTCGCAGTATCCTACGTGTGGCTGGGTGTCTTAGGCTCATTTGTAATTGGAGCACTCAAACCCGAGTTCTCAACCGTTAAACGCATCGCCATATCTGCAATCAGCTTAGCAATAGTGGTTCTGCTCCTAATCTTCCTGGTAGGGTCAGTTTAAGCAGCGCCAAAAGGCGTTTGCTCAACCTTTCTTCCATTTTCTTTTTTAGTTAGCAAGATTTATATGATTGCAACTCACCTTTCCAAGTGAAAACTAACTGTCAGGGAACAGTTTAGAAGGTAATTTGCATGGTTGCGATTAAAGATTTACAAGATGGCATGAAGCGGGTTAGCGTTGAAGCCAAAGTCGTTGACAAAGGCGACCCACGCGAAGTTAAATCACGTTTTAAAGACGAAACCTACCGAATAGTCGACGCTGTAGTAGCCGACGAAACAGGAAGCGTTAAACTCACGCTCTGGAACGAACAGATTGACCAAATCAACGTGGGCGACAACATAAAAATCGAGAACGGCTACGTGACGAGTTTCAAGAGTGAAATCCAGCTTAACGTTGGCAAATTCGGAAAATTAACCGTCGAATAACCGTTTAGCACCAGTTTTCTTTTTCCTTTTTGAATTCGAAATTGTTTTATCTGTGACTCGTTTAAAATATGGTTATGATTTTAAAGAGAACGCTCGCTTTCTTTTTCGTCGTCATCTTTTTTGCGTTAGCCATCTCGCTTCTCGCCCTCAACATGGACGACAGCGACCCCATGGTTTTAGCCATCCGCCTGCTTGCATTAAACGGCTACGTCGCGTTAAGCATCGCCGCCATCATGACGCCTTTTCTCAAGGAAGTTACGCTTTTTTTCAAAAAATTCTTCATCAAAATCCACCATTACTTTGCCGCCGCAGGATTGCTCCTGATAACGTTGCATCCTATTTCCGTTTTAGCTCAATCTTTAACCCCGAGTATCCTTTTGCCCAGCTTCGCTTCAATCTACAGTTTCTTCTCCTACGGCGGCAGCATAGCTTTAATCGCCATCTACATAGCGTTTGGCGCCGTGCTTTTACGGAGAAAAGCAGTGGCTTACTGGCGCTACTTCCACGCGCTAATGTATGTGGCGCTATTCTTCGGGGTTGTCCACGCTAATTTGTGGGGTGCGGATTTGCAGAATCCTCTGCTCATGGTCGTTTACGATGGGTTGTTTGCTGCTGCACTGGCGGCGTTTGTTCTAAAGCGCCTGCAGTTCTATCGCATCAAAGCGCGCAAGAAAAAACTGGTTACCACGCCCAAACATACCTCGCCCTGAAACCCAGAGAAACGCCTGAATAAACATGGTTTTTATAAAAAACTTAATTAATTTAAACTAACGGTCATTTCCTAACGTTTGTGGGGAAGCAAAATGCAGTTTGAACTTGTCGCGCCATTCAAAACCTCGCCGGGGCAGCAAGCCGCGGTTGAGCAGCTAGTGAAAAACTTCCCTATAAAACCCAAACAAACCCTTCTAGGAATCACTGGCAGCGGAAAAACCTTCGTCATGGCAAACGTCATCAACAGGCTCCAAAAACCCGCCCTCATCATAGCCCACAACAAGACGTTGGCGGCGCAGCTTTACGCAGAGTTAAAAGAGCTTTTTCCCCACAACCGCGTGGAGTACTTCATCAGTTTCTACGATTACTACCAGCCTGAATCCTACTTGCCCGCGCAGGACATGTATATCGAAAAGGATTCCTCCGTCAACGAGCAGATTGAAAAGATGCGCATGCACGCGGTCTCCAGCATTGTGAGCCGCAACGACACCATCATCGTTGCCAGCATAAGCTGCATCTACAGCTTGGGCAACCCCGACGACTTCCGAACGATGGCGGCGGAGCTTGCGGTTGGGAAGCAGATGTCGCGTCAGCAGCTTATCCTGCAGCTTGTGGACATGCAGTATGAACGCAACGACATGGTTCTTGAACCGGGAAGGTTTCGCGTGCGAGGCGACACAGTGGATGTTGTGCCCTCCTACGAGAACGAAATTCTGCGGGTTGAACTCGAAGCAAACACGGTTAAGAAAATTAAAGAAGTCAACCTGCTCAACGGCGACGTAAAAACCACGCTTGACAAATTCACGCTCTACCCAGCCCGCCAGTACGTGGTGCCTGAAGAGAAGCATGCACTCGCGCTTGAGCACATCAAACAGGAACTGGAAGCCTCACTGCCTAATCTGCCTCCGCTTGAAGCCCACAGACTCAAGCAACGCACAAACTATGATTTGGAAATGATTAAGGAAGTGGGTTTCTGTGCGGGAATGGAGAACTACAGCCGCCACTTCGACGGACGCAAACCCGGCGAGCCACCCTTCACGTTGATGGATTACTTCCCCAAGGATTACCTGTTGATAATCGATGAGAGCCACCAAACCATTCCCCAATCAAGAGCCATGTACAACGGCGACTACGCCAGAAAAAAGAACCTCGTAGACTTCGGCTTCCGCCTACCCAGCGCCTTGGATAACCGCCCTCTCAAGTTTGAAGAGTTCGAGAAGAAAATGGGCAAAGTCCTCTTCGTTTCCGCCACCCCAGCCGAATACGAACTTGAAAAGAGCAGTCCATCAGTCGAGTTAATCACCCGCCCCACTGGGCTTTTGGATCCTGAGGTGGAAATGCGCCCGATTGAGGGGCAGATGCAGGATTTGATGGTGGAAGCCAAAAAAACCATCGCGCGAGGCGACCGCGTCCTGGTTACAACCCTCACAAAGCGTATGGCTGAAGACTTAGCCGACTACCTATCTAAGGAAGGCTTCCGCGTCAGGTACATGCATTCGGAAATCGAAAGCTTAGACCGCATAGAACTGATTCGGCAACTGCGAAACCGCGACTTTGACATCCTCGTCGGAATCAACCTGCTGCGGGAAGGCTTAGACATTCCTGAGGTTTCAACAATCTTCATCTTGGACGCTGACAAAGAAGGCTTCCTGCGTGACGAACGCAGCTTAATCCAAATTATCGGGCGCGCATCAAGAAACGTCAACGGAAAAGTTATCCTCTACGCCGACGTCCAGACGCAATCGATTAAACGCGCCATGGAAACCACATGGTACAGACGCAACTTCCAGAAACGCTTCAACCAGGAACACGGCATCACCCCCACAACCATCGTTAAAAGCGTCTCGCAGAAAGAAGGCATAATCCGAGGCACCAAACACCTGCCGAAATCAGACATACAGCGCCAAATCATCGAGTTAGACGCGAAAATGAGGGAAGCCGCGGAAAGACTCGATTTTGAGTTGGCTATTCAGCTTAGGGATGCGATTGCGGAGTTGAATGGGGCGTTGGCGAAGAAGATGGAAAATGATGCGGTACAGCCAGAAAATTAAAGATTTAACGCAAAAAGGTTCTAATCCTCCCCTTAAACTGGTTAATATTTAGGTTAACAGCAGAAGAGAATTGGTTTAAGTTATGAGAGATAACATTTCCGTTAAAGGTGCACGGGAACACAACCTGAAAAACATCGATTTAGAGTTGCCCCGAAACAAATTCATAGTTATAACTGGGCTTTCAGGCTCAGGCAAATCCACTTTGGCTTTTGACACGATTTACGCTGAAGGGCAAAGACGGTATGTTGAGAGCCTGAGCGCGTATGCGCGTCAGTTTCTGGGGCTCATGGATAAACCCGATGTAGATTCCATTGAAGGGCTCTCGCCTGCAATCTCAATTGAACAGAAGAGCACAAGCAAAAACCCCCGCTCAACCGTCGGCACAGTTACAGAAATCTACGATTACCTAAGGCTACTTTTCGCTCGCATTGGCGTTCATCACTGCCCCAAATGCGGCAGCAGCATCCACCCGCAGAGCGCAGAAAACATCACCAGCCTTGTAATGGCTGAAAAAGATAAAACCCTCACCTTCCTCGCGCCAGTGATACGCGGCATAAAAGGCACCCATGAACAGGTTTTTGAAGACCTCAAAAAACAGGGCTACACCAAAATCCGAGCTGACCAAAAAATCTACGACTCCGACCACATCAAAGAAGAACTCAAACTGGTCCGCTACGAGAAACATTGGATTGAAGCAGTCATCGATACCGTGCCAATCGCGGATGAGGAGCGGTCGCGAATTTCTGAAGCTGTGGAACAGGCGCTTTTAGTCGGCAAAGGAACCATGATAATAATCGACGCCAAAAAAGCTGAGGGCGAAAAGAAAAAGGAGTTGGAACGCTTCGCCGATGAAACTATGTACAGCACGTTTGGCGCGTGCCCAAACCACCCTGAAATCGTGTTTGAAAGCCTCGAGCCCCGCATGTTCAGTTTTAACTCTCCGTTTGGCGCTTGCCCAACCTGCCACGGCTTAGGAGAAATCACCGAAGTCACCCCTGACAAAGTCATTCCTGACCCAAACCTCTCCATCATGGACGGGGGACTGGCGGTTTACAAGGGCACCCTGGAACTCAGCTGGCGCGCGCAGCAACTGGCGATGGTGGGCAAAAAACACGGGTTCGACGTGTTCACGCCGCTAAAAGACTTCACTGAGAAGCAACTTCAAGTTCTCCTCTACGGTGACAAAGAGCCAATCGATGGGAACTGGTCCAACGGTGCCAGCATGTGGATGCGCGACGGCTGGGAAGGCATCATTCCCCAAACCATGCGGCTGTATCGGCAGACCGAGAGTGATTGGCGCAAAGAAGAAATCGAAAAATACATGACTTCCCGACCCTGTGCAACCTGCAAGGGCAAAAAACTTCAGCCAGTCGTTTTAGCCGTGCAAATCCTCGACAAAAGCATAATCGACGTAACTGACTTATCCATAGAGGAATCTGTGGATTTCTTCCGTGACTTGCCGCCTAAACTAAACGAAAAGGAACTTTCGATTGCTAAGCAGGTGCTTAAAGAAGTCAATGAGCGGCTGGGTTTCCTTAAGAACGTCGGTTTAGGGTATCTTTCGCTGTCTCGTGCCGCCAAAACCTTGTCGGGCGGAGAAGCGCAGCGGATTCGTTTGGCGACGCAGATTGGCAGCAACCTCATGGGGGTTCTCTATATTTTGGATGAACCCAGTATCGGTTTGCATCAGCGGGACAACGCTAAACTCATCAGTACCTTGCAGCGTCTGCGGGATTTAGGCAACACCTTAATCGTTGTTGAACATGACGAGGAAACGATGCGGCACGCCGACTACATCGTTGATATGGGACCCGGCGCAGGCATCCATGGCGGGCACATAGTTGCAGAGGGTACCCCGCAGGAAGTCATGAATAACCCGCGGAGCCTCACGGGCAAGTATCTTTCGGGCGAACTCAAAATCGAAGTGCCAACAACGCGGCGTCAACCCGTCAGCTACATCACCGTTAAGGGCGCACAGGAAAACAACCTCAAAAACCTTACCCTGCAGCTGCCGCTTGGCGTGTTATGCGGTGTTACAGGGGTTTCGGGTTCAGGCAAAAGCACCCTGATGAACCTCACAGTTATTCCTGCGCTGAGGAGGATATTTGGCGAGCAGGTTGATAAAGTTGGGAAACACGAAAAACTCGAGGTTCCCGGGGTTGTGCGCAACGTAATCGTTATAGACCAAGACCCCATCGGAAGAACCCCCCGAAGCAACCCCGCCACATACACTAAACTCTTCGATGAGATACGCCGCATATTCGCATCCACTAAAGAAGCCAAAGCACGCGGCTACAAAGAAGGACGCTTCAGCTTCAACGTCAAAGGCGGCAGATGCGAAACCTGTCAAGGCGACGGCGTACTGCGAATAGAAATGAACTTTTTGCCCGATGTCTACGTTCAATGCAGCGAATGCAAAGGGAAACGCTACAACAAAGAAACCCTGTCTGTTGTCTACAAGGGCAAGAACATCGCGGAAGTGCTGGATATGACTGTTGAGGAAGCGGCAAAGTTCTTCGAGAATACCCCGAGGGTTTCACGCAAACTTGAAACGTTGTTGGACGTCGGATTGGGATACATCAAGCTGGGGCAAAGCTCAACTACGCTGTCAGGCGGCGAGAGCCAACGCATCAAAATCACCCGTGAACTCAGCAAACACAAAATGGGCCACGTCGTCTACATGCTTGACGAACCCACCACTGGGCTGCACTTCGACGATACTAAACGGCTCATAAAAGTCCTCAACCGACTCGTGGACAACGGCAACACCGTCTACATCATAGAACACAACCTTGACGTCATCAAAAGCTGCGACTACCTCATCGACCTTGGACCTGAAGGCGGCGCAGCAGGCGGAGAAATCTTGGCACAGGGCACCCCCGAAGAAGTCTCAACGAACCGCGGTTCGTACACGGGCATGTTCTTGGATAAAATACTTAACCACAGAGCAGAAACTGTTTTGGCAGTGAAGCAGCCTGCATGATTCAAATCTCCTCTCCCTCAGACTTCAAAAGCAGCGACATCCCAACTGACCCTGGCGTCTACCTATACAAAGACGAAGCAGGCGAAATCCTCTACGTCGGCAAAGCTAAATCGCTGCGTTCACGCGTCAAAAGCTATTTTTCCGGAGGCGACCACCCCGCCAAAACGCGGCAGCTGGTTTTGCGGATTCGCCAAATCGACTGGGTTATCGTCAACAGCGAAATCGAAGCGCTGCTTCTGGAGAACAAACTCATCAAGCAGCACACACCCAGATACAACGTTAACTTAAAAGACGCAAAAACCTACGCTTACATCTCCCTCACACGCGAAAACTACCCCAGAATACTTACCAGCCGCAAAGTTGCGCGCAAACTCGAATCTTTCGGTCCCTACACGGATGGGTTTACAAGGCAGGACCTTCAGCGGTTAGTTGTGAAAGTGTTTAAGCTGCGCACCTGCAAAACCATGCCCAAACGCGCCTGCCTAAACTACCACATCCACCTCTGCACCGCACCCTGCATCGGCAATGTCACCCAGGAAAAGTACGGTGAACAGGTTCGTCAAGCGCGGTCCTTCCTCAACGGCAACTACCAGCAGACAATCGAGCAGTTAAAAGCCCAGATGGAAACCAGCTCGCAAGCAATGCAGTATGAAACTGCTTTGGAACTGCGCAACCAAATCCTATCCATCAGACTTGTGACCGAACACCAAATCGTGGACAAAGAGCGGCGTTTTGACCAGGATGTGCTGGTTTTTCGTCAGGTGGGCGAGAAGATGCTGGCAGTTCAGATGGGCATGCGCCGAGGTGTTTTGCTGGGCAAGAAAGAATTCAATGTGGATTTGCAGCCGCTGATTGAACAGGAATTCTTGAAGGCATTCTACACCAACAACAGGATACCCCGCGAAATCCTGCTCAACAAGCCCTGTTGGGAGGGCGCGGACGAAAAAAAGGCGCTGGAAAAGTTTTTGTCAGCCAAAAGACTCGCACCCGTTTCGTTAACGATTCCAAGGCGAGCAGATAAGCTCGGGCTGGTGCAGTTGGCCGAGAAAAACCTGGAATCCACCCTAACCGTTGACAGCGCACTCGTGGATTTGCAGAACAATCTCAACCTCCCCGTGCTGCCAAATGTAATCGAATGCTTCGACATATCCAACCTGGGCACCGAACACGTCGTCTCAGGCATGGTGAGCTTCAAAGATGCGAAGCCCGACAAAAAAAACTACCGCAAATTCAAAATTAAAACTTTCCTTGGGCAAGACGACTTCGCCGCGGTCAACGAGGTCGTTTTGAGGCGTTATAAGCGGTTGGTGGAAGAGAAAACCCCGCTGCCCGATTTGGTGATGATTGACGGTGGACCCGGACAGGTCAGCGCCGCAAAACATGCCCTTCAAGCGCTCGGATTGCAGATTCCCCTCATTGGCTTGGCTAAAGAACGCGAAGAAATATACTTGCCAGATGAATCGGCGCCACGCATCTTCGACAAGAACAGTAAAATGATGTTGCTCCTCAGAAAAATTCGCGATGCAGCCCATGATTTCTCGCTTGGTTACAATCGTAAGCGAAGGCAGATGAAAATACGGGAAGAATTCAAAAACGCAAAAAGTTAAAGGTAGTTTTTGAGTGTTTCTTCGAGTTGGCTGAAGCTTTTTATTATCATGTCTGAATGGAAGACTATCCATGGGCTCAGGCAGGGCAGTTCCGATACCACTATGATTTTTTTGTCTTTGCGTTTGGCGTAGAACATTTCCATGCAGGCCCCCGCCGACAGTATGGGCAGGTAAACCACCATGATGTCGCATCTGTCAGCGTCATCTAAGTCGCGTTGGACAAAATCGAACGTGGGTACCTTATCCCACCAGCACTCCTCGGCTCCGTTGTAGATGACGCGTTCCCTTTTCCAGGGGTCGATGATTTCAAAGCCCAGTTTGCAGGCGATGTCAGTGACGGTTTTGCGGTAATCCTGCTGTTTCTCCATCCCGATGATGGGTCCTGAGATGAACACTTTCTTTTTCATTATGTTAACCTGTTTAAAATTTATAGGCATTGAACTAATATTCCTTCTCGGTACGTGTTGTGTAGGTCAGGTTGCTGTTTTGGTGGCTGTTTCATTTTTTGGTTCATCCCCTTGTTCTCACCTGTATTTGTCCACCTGTGGGAACGCAAAAATCAGAAAACGAGTCTCAAACACGTTTAGAGCCGCTTTTTTTGATTGCATCCCAATAATACTGTGCAACTTTTATTAGCCCAATGCAGCGTTACTATATCGTTGAAAAATGTCCAAAGATAACTCGCTCACGAAACCATCAACTAACACTTCCAAAGAAGAAAACCTGCCAACCAAGGAGCAGCTAGAGCTAAGAGAATTCCTAAAACTACTGAGTGATCTGCAGACAACAGGAAAAATCACGGGGCAGCAGTTCCGGGAAAACCGTGAGTTGTGGCTGCATCAGCAACCCAACGACCGCGACGTATTGGTGTGGCAACTTAAGAAACTTTTGAGTTCAGAAACCAAAATAAACCAGCCGCGAAGCCAACCGTTCCAGAAACCACGACGAATGTAAAGAGTGAAATGCTGATATTTTAGAAATTAATGGCGGGTCCGACGGGAATTGAACCCGCGACCCTCGGATTAAGAGTCCGATGCTCTAGCCTGACTGAGCTACGGACCCGCGCTGTTGACGAAATAGAGAACAAAACGGGGCTATTTATTCCCATTGTCTCTGTTTGTTTGCTCCAGACTTTTGCTTGAAGTGTTTTTCATAGATTCCGTTGTTGTTTAAAAACCCTTTGTAATGCATTGCCCTTTATCTATTTTCCCAGTCTTCAAACTGCTTGTGGCGGCTTGCACAACCAGCCTTCAGTCCAAACTCCATCGGGTTAACGCTGGTCGAGTTGGTTCAGGTTGAAGGCAACGTTTTAGTCGTTAGGGGTTTGGATGCTTATGATGGAACTCCCGTGTTGGACTTAAAGCCCTATGACTTCTGGGATATGGCAAAAACGGCTAAGGTTCCCGATTGGTGGAGAAAACGCAACAGCAAAAGCTAGAGTAGATCCCCAACGCCGTACTTATCATCCACGGCTTTGAGGAGTGCTTTTCGCAGATCTTCACCTTTCAAACCCTCAGCCTTCAATGCGCCGAAAGCTTCAGTCAACTCTGAATCTTTACAGACATCTCTTAGCCAACTCTCAAAGTCGCCCCGGTACAAATGAAACTCAAGCGCGTCAGAACAAACCTCCCTAACCTCCCTGTAAAACTCACCCAACGACAGCGCCGAAAAACCCAGCGGCTTATCCATGCCAACGTAGAAGTTGAAAGCCATCTCGGGCAAAACAAATGCGTAGGCTTTTAGGGCATTTTTGCCTTTTTCTGTTAAACCGAATCCGCCGCCGACCTTGCGCAAGAAGCCTTCCACGGCAAGTTCCTGCACTTGAGCTATGGCTTGGTTTGGGGTCAGGTCTACGGCTTGCGCGAACACGTTGATGTCCATGCGGTTTGTGGCTTCATTCATGGTTTTTAGAATTTTGATATAATCTTCCTTCAAGAAATTTCGCCTCTGCTACCCTTAATACTTAGACTTGCGGAAATTTAAACGTGTCAATGCCCACAACGCCAAGTTTTTTATTTCATCAAAACAAAACAATACATGGCGAAAAATTTGCCTAACACTGATTTCATTATCGTTCTGGTAACAACGGCTAACAAAGAAGAAGCGAAAAAAATTTCACAAGTACTGCTGAAAGAGAAACTGATCGCATGCGCAAACATCATCAACCCAGTCACATCGTTTTTTCATTGGTCGGGTAAAATTGACCGTTGTGAGGAGTGTTTGGTGGTTATGAAGTCGCGGATGGATTTGTTTTCGGAGTTGGCGCAGCGGGTGAAGGGGCTGCATAGTTATGAGGTTCCTGAGGTTTTGGCGTTTCCAATAGTTGCGGGTTCAGAGGCTTATTTGAATTGGATGAGTGGTGTACTAAAATAATGCGAGTACACTTTTGTACAAATAAGCCTTAAATAAAGCATTATGGTATATTTCTGAACTATACAGGAGCATGATTACAATGGGGAATCGCCTTTGGCAAAACACCAACACAAACAAAACCCACAACCAAACCATTAAATTACGTTAAATTCAACTACACAAACCAACCCATAGAAATATTCTCAAAACTCCAAAAAAAATACAAAACCGCCTACCTTTTAGAATCAATCGAAGGACCCCAAAAACTCGCCCAATACTCATTCTTAGGGTTCAACCCAAAAATCACAATAACAGCCAAAAACGGCACCGTAACCATAACAAACAATAAAACCCGCCAAACCACCACCCAGCAAACCAGCGACCCCTTCAAAATCATCGCGGAACAACTGAAGCCTTACGCAAACAACATGGTGGATTTCCGTTTTGTCGGCGGCGCACTTGGCTACATATCCTATGATGCCATAAGGTATATCGAAAAATTGCCCAATCACAAACCTGACGAACTCCAGTTTCCCGACGTGGAAATGGGGATTTTTGAGGATGGATTCGTTTTTGACCACACCCTCAATGAGGCTTACTATTATTTTAGGGGCGAAAACCGCTTTTCAGAAGTAACTAAGCTGCTTGAAGCGCCAGCGACGCGTGAAGAGCCCTTCACATACACTCCACCCACAGTTAACACTTCAAAAGATGATTTTGAAAACGCCGTCACCAAAGCAAAACAATACGTCACAGCAGGCGACATATTCCAAGTCGTCCTCTCCAAACGCTTCCAATTCCAGTACACGGGAAGCCTCCTAACATTCTACAAAAGCCTACGCCAAATCAACCCCTCACCCTACATGTTCTATTATAAATCCGATAAACGCCAAATCGTCGGCGCCAGCCCAGAAATGCTGGTTCGCGTAGACAACCGAAAGGTCATCACTTTCCCAATCGCAGGAACAAAACCCGTCTCAGAGGACCCGGAAGAAAACATCCGCCTATGCAAGGAACTGCTACTGGACCAAAAAGAACGCGCCGAACACGTTATGCTGGTTGATTTAGCGAGGAACGATTTGGGCAGAATCAGCAAGTATGGAACCGTGAAAGTTCCCGAGTTTATGCAGGTTCACCAGTTCAGCCATGTCCAACATATTGTTTCCCAAGTTGTGGGCGACTTGAAGGATGGCTTGGAAAGCTTCGATGCCCTAAAAGCGGTGTTTCCCGCTGGCACAGTTTCAGGTGCACCCAAAGTTCGGGCTATGGAGATAATTGAGGAGCTTGAACCTTCGCGTCGGGGACCTTATGCTGGTGCAGTGGGCTATTTCAGCTGCAATGGCAACGCTGACTTCGCCATAACCATACGTACCCTATTTGCTGAGGGTAATCAGGCGTATATTCAAGCGGGTGCAGGCATCGTTGCCGATTCGGTTCCAGAGAAAGAGTGGTTTGAAACGGATTTCAAAGCCAAAGCGCTCATGAAAGCGCTTGAACATGCTGCAGGAGGCAAAAAACCATGAAAGTATTGGTTATCGACAACTATGACTCGTTCGTCTATAACCTGGTTCAGTACATCGGCGAGCTTGGCGCGGAAACAGTGGTTTTCCGAAACGACCAAATCACCCTGCTGGAAGCCGCTAAGATGATGCCTGACCGAATTGTGATTTCTCCGGGTCCAGGCAGCCCCGACGACGAGAAATACTTTGGCGTCTGCACAAAAATCCTCCAGAACCTCAGCCCAGTCATCCCAACCTTGGGAGTTTGCTTGGGGCACCAGGGAATCATTAACGCCTACGGCGGAAAAGTCGTGCACGCAAAAAAACTGATGCATGGCAAAACCTGCAGTATAAAACACAACCAAAAAGACCTGTTCGCGGGTGTCCGCAACCCTTTGAACGCGACAAGGTACCATTCGCTTGCGGGTGAACGTGAATCCATTCCAGCTTGCCTCGAAATCACCGCTGAAGCAGTCGACGACGGCGAAATCATGGGTGTCCGCCACGTTAAATACCCGATTTATGGTGTGCAGTTTCATCCTGAATCGATTCTATGCGAAGACGGCATGTTAATCATCAAAAACTTCTTGGAGGCAAAACTATGATTCGGGAAGGCATCCAAAAACTCATCGACGGCACCGACCTAAGTTTTGATGAGTCGGGCGAGATTATGCGGGAAGTCATGTCGGGCAAAGCCACAAACTCCCAAACCGCTGCCTTCTTAACTGCGCTGCGGATGAAGGGGGAATCGGTGGAGGAACTCATAGCGTTTGCTTCGGTGATGAAGAGTAACTGCCACCAAATCCACCCCCACGTAAACGGGCGACTCGTTGACACGTGCGGTACGGGCGGAGACAAAGTAAAAACTTTCAACGTTAGCACAGCCGCGGCATTCGTCATTGCAGGCGCAGGGGTCTCAGTGGCTAAACATGGGAACAGGGCAGTTACGAGCAAAAGTGGAAGCGCCGACGTACTCGAAAAACTGGGATTAAACCTTAATTTAGAGCCAAAAGCCGTTGAAGGCGTCATCGAAAAAGTCGGCGTGGGCTTCATGTTTGCACCAGCTTTTCACCCAGCCATGAAGTATGCGGCAGAGCCAAGGCGCGAGATTGGAATCCGAACAGTTTTCAACTTACTTGGACCATTAACTAACCCAGCATACGCCAGCGCCCAGCTTCTTGGAGTATACGACAAAAAACTGGTGGCTCCAATGGCGTATGCGCTGCGGCAGTTGGGTTGCGAAGAAGCGATGGTTGTGCATGGTCTTGACGGCTTAGATGAGATTTCAACGGTTGGAAAAACCGTTATCGCCCATTTAAAGAAAGGCGACGTAACGAAACTGGAGTTTGCCCCGAGCAATTTCGGCGTGAAAACCGCGGAAATAACCGATTTGCAGTCGTCTTCAGTTGAGGAAAGCGCGGAAACGTTATTTCGAATTCTAAGCGGCAGAATTATTGGCGACGCAAAAGTTGACATTGTACTCGTTAATAGTGCTGCAGGAATCATCGTTGGCGGAAAAGCAGAAAACTTCAAAGAAGGTATGGAGTTAGCTCGAGAATCAATCGCAAACGGAGCAGCATACAGTAAACTCAAAGAATTGATTAAGGCGTCAGGTGGAAGCCTGCATAAAATTGAGGAGCTTGAACGAAAATATGAATGATTTCTTGGATACGCTGGCGATGGACGCCACGAAAACAATCGATAGCGGATACTACCAAACCTCAGTGTCTACAAAACAGCGGAAGATTAGCCTAAAACAAGCGCTTCTAAACTGCAAAGCTAACCCCGTGATTACCGAGATTAAAGCAGCTTCGCCATCCCTTGGGACCATCCGAACCCAAGTGAACCCAAAAGAAATTGCTCAGGCAATGCAGAAAGGCGGGGCAGTTGGTATTTCAGTGTTGACTGAGCCTAAACACTTCAATGGTTCCCTGCAAACGCTCGTGGAAACCCGCGAAGCCGTGGGTCTGCCAATTCTGATGAAAGACATAATTATCGTTGCCGACCAAATAGATGCTGCCGCACAGGTTGGCGCAGACGCCGTATTGTTGATTCAGGCGCTCTTCGACAGGGGTTGCTGCGAAACAAGCGTAGATAAAATGATTGCTTTTGCCCATTCACGGGGGCTTGAGGTTCTGCTGGAAACCCACACGGCAGCGGAGTTCCAACGGGCGGTTGAAACCAAAGCGGATTTGGTTGGAATCAACAACAGAAACCTCGCAACCCTAAAAATCTACTTGAAAACCACAGAGGAAATTCTTAAAAAGAATAATGCCAACGGCAAAGTGATTGTGAGTGAAAGCGGCATCAAAACACCCAAAGACCTACAGTTCCTGCGGGGCGTTGGTGCATCTGCTTTCCTCATTGGCTCAAGCATCATGTTAACCGAAAACATCGAAGAAAAAGTCAAGGAGTTTGTGCAAGCATGAAGTTAAGCAACTATCCAATCGACGGAAAATATGGGAAATACGGCGGACGCTTTGTTCCCGAAGTCCTCATGGAAGCCATCGGTGAGCTCGAACAAGCTTATTATAAAGCCCGAAAAGACCCAGAGTTCCAGCGGCAACTGGATTATTACCTTGCGGAGTTTGTGGGCAGACCAACACCCCTCTACCTCGCCGAAAACCTCACTCGGAAACTCGGCGGCGCAAAAATCTATCTCAAACGCGAGGACTTAGCCCACGGCGGAGCCCACAAAATCAACAACACCATGGGACAGGCTCTTCTTGCCAAGCGGATGGGTAAAACACGGGTAATCGCCGAGACTGGGGCAGGGCAGCATGGCGTAGCAACCGCCATAGCCTGTGCCGCTTTGGGTTTGAAGGCGGTTGTGTTCATGGGCACCGAAGACTGCGAACGCCAACGACTCAACGTTTTCCGCATGAAACTCCTAAACGCCGAAGTTCACCCTGTCGAATCTGGCTCAAAAACGCTCAAAGACTCCATCAACGAGGCTTTCCGCGACTGGGTAACCAATCTTGAAACCACCTACTACTTGATTGGGTCCACTATGGGTCCGCATCCGTATCCGATGATTGTGCGCGACTTCCAAAGTGTAATCGGCAAAGAAATCAAAGCGCAGTTCAAACAGAAAACAGGCGGCTTGCCCGATGCGCTGGTGGCTTGTGTGGGCGGCGGAAGCAACGCCATGGGCACCTTCTACCCGTTTGAAGACGACACCTCCGTGAAGCTATACGGCGTTGAAGCTGCAGGCGAAGGCATAGAAACGGGTAAACATGCGGCGACTCTTGCGGCTGGCTCCGAAGGCGTGTTCCACGGCATGTACACATACGTTCTCCAAGACAGTAATGGGCAAATCCAACCCACGCACAGCGTATCCGCAGGCTTAGATTACCCCGGCGTTGGACCTGAACATTCATTTCTGAAAATCTCCAAACGTGCAGAATACACCTTTGCCGCAGACAAAGAAGCGGTAGATGCGTTTTTGACACTGTCGCGGGAAGAAGGGATTTTGCCCGCGTTGGAATCCTCGCATGCCGTTGCGTACGCCATGAAGTTGGCGCCGAAAATGGAGAAAACCCAGTCCATCGTGGTTACCCTGTCTGGGCGTGGAGACAAGGACGTGCAGACAATCGCAGATTACATTGGGGCGAAAATATGAGCAGCATAACTAAGGTGGTCCAGAAAGCGAAGGCAAAGGGAAACGGGGCGTTAATCGGTTACATTATGGCTGGAGACCCAACCCCAGAGCTAACGCCAAAGATTGCCGATGCACTTATCAAGGGAGGCGTAGACATCCTTGAGCTGGGGCTGCCGTTCTCCGACCCAATCGCCGACGGACCAACGATCCAAGCTGCAGGCTTGCGTGCTTTAAACGCTGGAACAACGCCCTTGAAGGTGCTGGAAGTCGCCAAGCAAATCAAACAGCAACATGACGTGCCAATCGTGATAATGACTTACTACAATCCTGTGTTCAGACTCGGCGTCGACAAGTTTCTGGGACTAGCTAAAGAACACATGGTTGATGGCTTCATCGTTCCTGACTTGCCCGTGGAAGAAGCCACCGAATACAAAGCAGCCGCAAAAAAGCATGATTTAGACACCATTTTCCTCGCCGCACCATCCACCACAAACCAACGATTAACCAAAATCGTCGATGCCTCCTCAGGCTTCCTCTACCTGGTTTCGCGCTACGGAGTCACAGGCGCCAAAACAACAGTCGAAGACTCAACCGTGCAACTAATCAAACGCATTCAGCCGTTCACCGCTGAAAAAATCCCGCTGGCAGTTGGGTTTGGCATTTCAACGCCTAAACATGTCGAACAAATCATCGCCGCAGGAGCAGACGCAGCCATCGTGGGAAGCGCATTCATCAACATCATACAAAACAACAGCCCAACCATGAATAAAGAACTTCAAGCAACCGCAAAAGCCCTCAAAGCGGCAACAAAAACCGCAAAATAAACCTGAAACTGCCCAGCAGACATTGGCAAAGTTTTATAGTTCGATTAATTCATCTATGTGCGGCGGTGGATCTTAGGCGGTGGGTTAGGGGTCCATTGTACCGTAAATCCCCTATATGACGGGCTAACATCTGCGGATGAGGCGTCAAAGGCCGCTTGAACTTCCATTTCCGAACCTGTGACTATCCGTCCTTTGGGGCTGGCGGTCAACGGGTGGCTTCCGTAGGGAAGTTGCTTCGTTGTCTACCAGGCGAACCTGGCTAGGCTCGGGAGAGAGCAACCTAAGTTTGGACGTTATGCGCTCAAGGGGGTGCGGGTAAGAGAGTAGGGTTTGGAGTGTTCAGGCGGAGTCTGGGCGTCAAACTGCAGTGGTCCACCGCTACTTCAACTTTTTAGGCAGTTTGTTTGGTTGTGCTCTGTAGATAAGGGAGGGGATAGGTGGGTAGTGGAGCGGTGTTTTAGATGTGTTGATTTTTAGAGGGCGATATAAGCTGTGCTAGTGTCCACCTGCATTGTGCTGTTCATTGATTTTTGTGGAAAAAAAGTGGACTATACATGGATTCACAAGGATACCGTGGGCGGTTCAACATGGACCCATGCAGTGCATGTGATAGAAAATGATTATCTCACATTGAAACAGATGCAGAGAAATGAGCTGAATCCAAAACAGGGTTTCATTCTCAAACGGACGTGTGGTACCCTATAAACTGTTTTAGCCACATAAAGAGAAAAAAACTGGCAGATTAAAAAATATAGAAGTAAGCGGTTTCTCCGCCAATTTTCAGTTTTTAATCAACCTTTTTTGGCTTATCTTTGAACGTGTAGTTTTTGATTGTCAAGCTCAGCACGATGATGGTCATTGTCAACGCTATCCCTATAGTGAATATGACGTTGAACGCTGTAGAGTTCGCCAAGACTGCAACGGGTTGATGGGTCACGGGGTTTAACAGTGTGTCGCTATAGCTGGACATTATGGTTGTTGCCAGCACTGGCCCGATTGCACCGCCAAGGTTACGCAGCATCGTGTTCATGCCTAATCCGACTGCGGTGCTTTCTCTTGGCACAGAAACCGAAATCATATTAACAATGGGGATAATCATTGAGACGACGCCGACGAGTGAAACCGCAACATCCAATGTCAAGTCGAATGTGGTGCCTCTGTTGAATATGAACAGCGATAAACCCACGATGCTAATCAATGCGCCCAATATGAGTATGGGTTTTGGCCCGATTTTTGTCACAAGCCTGCCCATGATTGGACCCACGATGAGCATGACAAGCGTTGCCGGCGCCAAAGTTAAGCCTGTGTGTATAGTGTCTAAGCCCAATCCGTAGGGTGCAGGTTGCTGTGCGTAGTAAACGACTGCGAAGAACAGCAGGAACATGGCGAGGCTGGAGATTATGCCAACGAGGTTCGCGACTAAGACGTTTCTGATTTCCAAGAGTTTAAGCTGTATTAGCGGGTTGACGCGTTTTTTCTCGAACAAGAAGAACCCTATGGTTAAGACAAGGCCAGGTATGAGGAAGGCTATGGTTTCAAGTGATAACCATCCGAGGTTTGGCGCTTCTGTGAGGTACAACAGGATGAGTATGATGCCTGACATCAGCATGGTTGCACCGGTATAGTCAACTTTGTTTTTTGCGCCGGGTACATCTTTCTTGAGCATTATCGCCGCAATAAAGAACAGGATGATGCTGAGTATGAAGGCGCTGTGGAAAGCCCATTGCCAACTGAGGTCTTCAACGATGTATGCGCCCAAAACCAATCCGGCGGCGGCGCCAATAGCGAAGGTTCCGCTGATTATGCCCTGTGCTGTGGCAACTTTTTCTCTTGGGAAAATGTCGGTTACTATGGCTAAACCCAAGGGAACGATGGCGAAACCGATGCCCTGGATGGCTCTTGAAGCAATCAGCAAGTAAATGTTGGTGGCAAAACCCGCTAAACCAACACCTGCAATGTAGAAGAGCAATACGCTGAGGAAGATTTTCTTTTTGCCGTAGATGTCGCCGAGTTTTCCGAATACTGGGGCAACGGCGGCTCCAACGATTAGGAAAGAAGAGGTTATCCATGACGCGAGAGTTTTTGATGCTCCCAGGTCAGCTTGTATGGCTGGTATGCCCGGGATGACCATGGTTTCGACGTAGTTGAGCAGTAGTGAGACTGCGGTTACGGTTAAGAGGACTTTGAGGGCGTAATTCGAGGAGCCTAAGGTACCCTTTGAGTCCTTGATGTTTGGGGTGCTGTTTGATTTCATGGTTATTCGCTTCTTAGTCTAAAATAGCGGCTAACAGTCGGTTAATATACTTATCGTCGCTAATAGCAACAGTTTTAAAGCAAAACAACCAATATCCTACTCACGGTCAAACAATGCCAAAAGTAATCCCCGAATACAAAGAAGCAGCAAAAACCAAAATCATCCAAGCCGCAAGAAAAGTCTTTGCCGAAAAAGGCTACCACGACACCACCATGGACGACATCGCCAAAGAAATAGGCGTAAGCAAAGGCGCCCTCTACTCATACTTCAAAAGCAAAGAAGACCTCCTAAAAGAACTCTCACTGCAAAACCACCAAACCCTCCGAGACATAATAAACACGGCCTGCAAAAGCCACGACTTAACCCCTGCACTCGAAGAAGTCTACGTCCAGATGACAGAAAAATACGGGGGCAACATGCACACCAACTTTGAAATCATCGCGTTAGCCGCTCATGAACCAACAACCAAAAAAATCATCATGGAAGATTTCCAAAGAGACATAGACACGGTCCAATCGTTTCTGGAAGACAAAATGAAACAGGGCACCATGAGAACCGACGTTAACGCTCGCGCCCTCGCCGAACTGTTCACTTCACTCTACATGGGAACCATGGCGAAACTCATCTTGGGCTTTAACAGCAAAGAAATCCATGACAACTGGATGGAATCCATGCTGTTGATTTTGGGGAAAAACAAAACAAAATAGCTGTTAAATCACTTTAGGAATTGATTTATAAAACCTTAAATTCTCAGCTTACCACATGCATACTAACTGGTGAAAAAAATGGGTTACTGCTCAAACTGTGGCACAAAAATAGACGATGAAGCCTATTTCTGTTTTAAATGTGGAACAAAAACTCAAGCAGGCAAAACTGCAAAAGCAACGTATCCATCTGACGAGTTACGGGATGCTTTCTACCAGGTCGGAATGGAACTCGAAAAAGCCTTCACCATAGCGGCAAAAGAAACCCAATCTGCATTTAAGAAAGTCAGCGAAGAAATGCAGCAAAAAAAATCCACCCCATCTAACGCTCAAGGACCCGTGGTTTGTTCAAGCTGCGGAGCCAAGAATGTTTCCGGTGCAGTTTTCTGCAACAATTGCGGCACAAAAGTAGCATCTGCTGAAGGGTCTTCTGGAAAAGAATGAGCGCAAGCAAAACGCTTATCGCTTACGTAAGCAAACAGGGAGCCACCGAGGAATCGGCGAGGAAAATATCAGAAACTCTGCGCTCCAAATTCAGGTTAGAGGTTGATTTAGTTGACCTCAAAGAACAGAAACCGCTTGACTTGGTACAGTACCAGAACATAATTGTCGGCGGCGGCGTTCGAGGCGGCAGAGTGTACGGCAAAACACTAAAGTTTCTTGAGAACGATTTAAGCGGCAAAAAAGTGGCCTTTTACGTTTCCTCAACATGGGCGGGTACACCGGGAAGCTACGAAAACGCAAAAAGCAGATTTGTCGAAAAAACCTTAGCCAAATACCCCAAGGTTAACGTCGTAAGTGCAGAAGCCTTCGGCGGACGCATAAGATATTTTGGGAAAACCATGGTGGATAACACGGATTTAGCTAAGGTTGAGGTTTGGGCAGAAGAGCTTGGAAAAAAATTCACCCAATAAATCAGGCATCAGTAAGGCGGGTGCTTTGCTTTGTCCTGTCTGCTGCGTTGAATACGTTGAAGTCGAGTTCGACATGGAAGTTGAAGGGGTTATACTGCACAATGTAAAAGCCCTCAAGTGTCCAGACTGCGAAGAAGAATTGTTTACGCCCCAACAACATGAAGCAATCAAGAAAAAAATCGAAGATTCAACGGGGCACTAACAGTTTTTGGTTTTAGGCTTGGTTTTGGGAGCCTGTTTTTGTTAAAGCAACGTTTGATTTTGGGTGTTGCCTTTGTTTTTGTTGGTCGATAGGCTTTTATATTTGGCTATTGTGTCTATGGTTTGCAACAAACGGGATTTGACATCAAAGCATGGTCAGAAAAGCACGAATCAGGCTCACAAGTACAGATTACAGTAAATTAGAAGAGGTATGCGGAGAACTGAAAAGCATAGCCTCAAAAACAGGCGTGAAAATGAACGGTCCAGTACCGCTTCCGACAAAACGCCTGCGCGTTCCAGTTCTTAAAGGTCCATCAGGCGAAGGCACTGCAACATGGGACCGATGGGAAATGCGCATTCACAAACGATTAATCGACATCGACTCTGAAGAACGCGTCATGCGAAGGATCATGCGCATACGAGTTCCAGAAGAAGTCCACGTCACAATCGAGCTTATCTAAACTTTTTCTTTAAATCTTTTAATTTTCAACTCTCTTTAGCTGTTTCTCTGAAGCTATATTTCCTTAAAACCGTCGATTAAGCATTATGCCGATGCTTCATTAAGCAATCAACCTTACTTTCATAACCACTTTTTTAGCTGAAGAGTAGATAAGTAACTACCGCTAAAGCTGCAGCGGGCACAAATGCAGCTGCCCAAACCTTCTTGTTTACATTGAATATTTTGAGGCCATCCAAAACGCCGATTGGTATTAAGTTGAAGACGCCCATGAATGCATTGATGTATGCGGCGAAGAGCAGCATCAAAGCCCAATCTAAGGGTATGGGCAGCATGAAAGCTAAACCGAGAAAAATGGCTGAAAACGCCATGTTAGTTAGAGGCCCAGCTATGGATATTGTTACGATGTCCTCTTTTTTCTGCAGGGTGCCGCCAATCATCATTGCGCCTGGAGCAATCATGCGGAAGGGCAAAAATATCGAGGCAAAAGTTAGAAGTGCACCAAATGTTGTTAAGCGAAATTCAGCCCACAAACCTTTCCGTTGAGCAGTGATTTTATGGGCTATTTCATGAGTTAAAAACGAGAGTATCATAATGACTCCGAAAACAGCCATAATTGCCCAAGTCCACTCGAAACTAAACCCAAAATAGTCAGGAAGCAACATTGCGAATATTCCGATTGAGAAACCGATGCCGAGTACAAGCGCCGCCGCAACGCCGATGTGCTTGAGTTCTTTGGGGCTTGTGGAAATATGGTTTTTACGTTTGAATTGTTCTTGACCGAAAACGTAACTGTAGTTGTATGAGCCGTATCCTTGTGTCTGCATGACTTGTTCCTGCCGCTGTGCCCGTGCTTGGTCGATTTTTGGGCATGCGTGGTTTTCAGGTAGACGGTGTGCGCCGCAGAATTGTCCTCCGCAGTGTGGACAACGGAACGGGAGAAGAGTTTCTTGCTGGCATGCTTCACATTTCATGTTTGTTTGGCGCCTTTCTCACTAAAATGTCAGGGGTATCTTATATTTTTACGCCAAAATATCCACAAAAATTCCCTTACAGTTTTATAGGAACGTTCACGGTAATCTTATATCTCTGTATACAACATATTTTATTTGTATACCCATATGAGGCAAGAACGGTGACGACTGAAGTCTTATCGATAAGAGTCAAAAAAAACCTCAAACACGAAGCAGAAAAATTAGGCGTTGACATAAAAGCGGAAGTGGAAAACCTCCTCGGACAACTTGTCGCCGAAAAAAAGGCAAAAGCACAGCAGATAGCCAAAGACCTTCGCGAAGCAATGGACGTAACACCCGAAGAGTGGGCAGTAGATGTCAGAGCGACAAGGGACGAAATGTAAGTATCTAATCGACGCGTCCGCGCTATATCCAATTCTACTTTCAGGTATCCCCCTTAACGCCGAGGAGTGCGCAATAAGCTCTCTAACAGAATATGAGATTGGAAACGTGCTATGGAAAGAGAGTAAACAAGGCAGGATGAAAAACCCACATTTGGCGGCGACAACTTTCTCAAAAGCGATGCAGCCTTTAACAAAACTTGAATTCGACTTGATAGATAACGTTCTTGCTCTCGCAATAGATAGAAACCTTACTTTCTACGATGCGTCCTACGCGTACATAGCTGAAAAGGAAAACCTCAGATTAGTCACGCCAGACGCAGATTTGCTAAAAAAGTGCAAGGTCACAATTTCAATAAAAGAAATGCAACAGATCAAAACCGACGTTTAATGTTTCACTCGGCATATTTGAATCTTAATAGAGATTCTAGCTCCAAACCCAAACTGACAAAGCAACTAACAGAGCAAATTCATGCGAATGTTCTATTACTTGTGCTTTTCTCGCTAAGTGCGGTCTCAGTTAATATTGTATGCTTCATCGCTGGCTTTCGATGCCTTCTATAAAGAAGTAAAGAAATTACCGCAATTACAATCAAGAATGTAACTGCCAAGACAATAGACGAATTTTCTATTAGCATACTTTCACGGTTGGGTTCAAGTGTCGATGAAGGAATTTGTATAGCATAAACTTGTTCGTTTGAAGTGCCGTACAAAACACTATTAAAGACAACTGGCGCTCCAAAACTAGAATCAGTTGAATAATTCCAAACGTTCTCACCGTTATTCGCATTTAATGCATAAATCCCTGTATCTGACCCTAAATAAACAACGCTATTGACAACTGTAGGTGCAGAAATGCCCTGATAAAGGCTGGACTCAAAAGTCCTGATCCAAATCTTATTGCCACTTACAGCATTAAGCGCATAAAGCTTATTCAACCCATTTCTTGCGTACAAGACACCGTTTGATATTGCGAAATACGGTTGCTGGGCGGTGTCCCCACCATCGTAGATGGAATAGTTCCAAATCTTAGTACCTTGCGTTGCATCAAGTGCATAAATGTTAGCTTCAGACGTAATTCCGTAAACTATCTTATTAGCAACAGCTGGTGCAGGGTGGAAATCTCCAGCAGGGTAACTCCAGATTTTTTGGCCTGTAAACATATTTAGGGCATACATGTTTTCATCGAATGAACCAACGTACACCAATCCATTAGTTACGGCAGGAGTAGAGAAGCTCCTGCTATTCACAATATTGGTGAAGTTCCAGATGCTTTGTCCACTGGTCGCATTGAGGGCTAGTAATGTGCCTTCACTTCCTTCTCCGCTACCAATAAAAAGGATATTTTGAACCACTGTTGGATAGGAAACAAACGTTCCAGCAGAAAAGTTCCAAAGTAAGTAACCATCCGATGCTCTTAAAGCACAGGTATAGTGCTCTGTTGCAAAATAAACTGTTCCATTGACTACGGCAGGTGGAGTTACAGTATGACATGTATTATCTCTGTAATCCCAAATTACCGCTCCATTGGTAGCATTAAGAGCGTAAACATCAATCCAAAATCCCAAATCATATTGCCAATAATCGGCTCTGGAATTTGCCCCTACATATACAATCCCATCAACCACAGATGGTTCTGTTAGAACCCTTTGTTTACTAGGAATTATCGTTTGAGGCCACTGGGATGGCAAAGATATTGATGGAAAAGTAATATTTGTTTTCCAAAGCTGTGTTGGAGTAAGTAGTGAATTAGCTGTGGAATTCTCAGTTCCTATGCCGCTATGAGCTGGGTCTGAACGGAACATTGACCAGCCGCCAGAGGATGTAGCTTTGACGGTCGCAGACATCGAAGATGTTAAGAATGCAAAAACAAGAACCAGAGCCAAAAGTTTACTCAAGTTACTCATACTTACCTCTCAGAAGCGGCTTCAATAAAAGACTTCTCGTACAATTGTCTTGACTGAAATTAGTCAAGGTTTCTTTACTTATTTAAAACGTTGGCTCTGCTGTTGCTTTACCATTTTTGGTTTGGAAATAGAGATTATCTGCAGAAACCTTAAGAGGGGTAGGTCGTATTGGCAATTTCAGCAATCATTAGCATGCTAAACAAAAATCAGCACTTCACTCTAAAAACAAAATCACCCCAAAAATGCATAAACTCTTTAAAACAAGTAAACAACTATCAACAGAACAAAGGGGAAAATAGGGAGCTTGTCACTTGAAGCCGTTTAGCTTTGTCCACGCTGCAGACCTGCATCTGGGTTATTCGCAGTATGGTTTAGAAGCTAGAAGGCAAGACTTCGACGACGCATTCAAAGAACTCGTGGATAGAACAATCGAGTTGAAACCTGACTTCATGATTATCGCAGGCGACCTTTTCCATCAAGCAAGACCATCCAACCACACGTTGGAGAACACGATCCGCAGCTTCAAACGCCTAAAAGACGCAGGCATCCCAGTCTTAACTGTGGACGGCTCACACGACTCCGCTCCCAACACCATCACGAGCACAATCCTCTATCCGCTCGACAGCGCTGGATTAATCATTCACCTGCCAAGACATCAGGGCGCATGCTGGAGTAAACCTGACTGTTGCTACGTCTACGGCATCCCAACCTACCACAACCGCCATAAAACCCAGGAGGCACTGCCCAAATTCATGGAGGAAAACCAGCCGACACCAAAAACGGGCATCGCCAACATCTTTGTTTTCCACGGCGCATTGGATTTGCCCGCTGTCAAGGGGCCTTTTGAAGCGGAAATCTTGCCTGACGAGTTGCCAGGAGGCTTTTGCTATTACGCTGCGGGGCATGTGCATCAACGGTACCTTGGCAAGTTTAAAGACGGCATCTTAGCCTACAGTGGCTGCACAGAAACGGTTAGTTACGGTGAAGCAAAGTACTCCAAAGGATTCTACCATGTCAAGGTGAACGAGAAAGGAGAAGTTCAGCCAGAACTGATAGAATTGTCTTCGCCGCGCAAATTCGTTATTCTCGATGAGCAAGATTTTTCTGGCATGCAATCAGCCAAAATCACAGAGTTAGCCGCTCAAATGGTGAAGGATGCCGAGCAAGAGGGCGCGGTGATTATTCCAGTTTTGAAGGGAACACTGCCAACAGAAGCCAACCGAACAGAAATCGACGTGGCAAGAATCAGGAATGCGGCTCCAAAAGCCCTGCTCGTCCACCCTGTTGTGCTGCTTAAGGAAACTGCGGTTTCAGACGAAATCGTGCGCTCCATCTTTGAAGGCGGATTCAAAGACCTTAAAACCAAAGCCTTCGAATATTTTGTGCAAATCTTCTCAGACCGCTATGGCAAAGAAGACGCTGAAAGAATCGCCAAAGACGCACTCAGCCTAATCGAACCCTTAACTCGAAAGCAAGATGAGAAAGTTAAGCAATCAATCGAGGAGCTGGTAAAATGAAAATAGAAATCGTCCAGCTTGAAAACATCCGTAGCCACACCAAATCCACTGTGCCCTTTACTCATGGGTTCAACTGTTTAGTTGGCGGCGTGGGCTGCGGTAAATCCAGCGTCATGTACGCGGTTGATTTTGCCCTGTTCGGCGGTTCAGTTGGCAGAAGCTTCGAGTATCTGCTTCGGGAAGGCGCAGACACAGGAAAAGTCACGATTCAATTTACCCATAACGGCAGAACCTACAAGCTTACAAGAGGATTAAAACGTAAGGGCAAGAGCATCAACCAAGACATTGAACAACTCAAACTCTACGAAGATGAAACACTCGTTGCCAGCATGAAAATTGATGCTATCGCCGAACAGCTAAAAGCCATAACGGGCTTGGACAAGGACCTCTATAGCGAAATCGTCTGGTTTAGGCAAGAACACCTCAAGGAACTGCTGGATGCTAAACCACGCGATAGGCAAACACGCCTAGACGAATTGTTCGGATTGTCTGATTATGAGGTGGCTTGGAACAGCATTGCCCAGTACAAACGGGACTACGAGAATGAGCTGTCTTTTTTCCAGAAAGACCCCGATGTTAACGGCTTAGAAAAACTCAGCAACGAATACAACAGGGCAAGCGAAGAATTCACGCTAATAGAGTTGGATTTGGAGAATTCAGCCCAGAAGCTCGCAGTCGCAAAAAGAGCGTTGGATGAAGCAAACACGAAACTCAAACAGTTGGAAGAGAAAAAACTCGCCGTGGAAGAACTCAAACGCAAAGAAGCACGGTTAAACGCCAACATAACCAACATGACAGCAACTGTGGCTTCTCTTAACCAACGTATTGAAGGCAAAAAAAGCATCGTTGATAACCTGCGTCAACGGCAAACCTCGCTGGATTCTCAGACGAAAGCTTGCCTGGGTAAGCTTGAGCAAGTGGGACTTCCCTCTAATCAGTCCGTGGAGCAGTTGGGTTCCTGTTTAGCGGGTTTTGACGATAGAATCAGCAGTTTGAAAGCCGAACAAGAAGCCACTATGCGCAGCATGCAGACTGACCAGAAAAGAGCAGGGTCGCTCGCTGAAGAAAGCAAGTGCCCGCTGTGTATTCAGCCTTTAACGGGTGAATATAAAACCAGTCTACTTGAAAGGATAAAGCAGGAGAACACTGAACGGGAAAAAACAGTTAACCAACTTCGAATAGAAGTTGCTAATCTCCAAAAAACCAAGGCAATTGCCTCAGAAGCTTATTCTAATTTACAAACCTGTGTTACCCGCAGCGCCGATTTGAAAGCAAGAATAACTGAAGAAGAAATCAACCTCACCAGCTTTTCAAGTGAATCTGAGGAGAAACAGAAGCTGGATGGCGACTTGCGGTTGCAGTTGGAGGAAGTGCAGGTTGAGATCGGCAAATTTAACCTCTCAGACGTTGAAGCAGCCCGAATGCATCGGGAGCAGACGTTTAAGCAGTATTACGTTGTGGAATCCGATTTACGCACTAAGGAGAACCGCAAAAAAGACCTTGGCTACCGTTTAGACGACACTAAAGAACGCATTAACCTTGCACAAGAAAAACTGGCGCGCATGGAAAAAATCCGCAGAACCGTCGAAGTTCTGGGCGCTATCCGAGATGCTTACCGCAGCATTCAGCCTAAACTTAGAAGCGAGTTTGTTAAGGTTCTGCGCAACTTTGTTCAGCAAGTCCTCGATGGCTTGGTGGGCGGAGAAACACCAACGTTGAACGTGGTTATAGATGAAACTTATACTCCGTATGTGAAAAGCGATACGGGAGTAGACCGCGAAGTAGGTAACCTCTCGGGTGGGGAACGGACGCTTTTGGCGTTTGCCTACCGTCTGGGCTTGGGACAGTTGATTATGCAGTCAAGGACGGGTCACGGCTTGGGTATGCTGATGCTCGATGAACCCACAGAGAACTTGGGAAGCGAAGACGGCAGCATAGAGCGGTTGGCGGAAGCCATCAGCCGATTCAAAGCTATCGAACAGATCATCGCGGTAACGCATAGCGAGGCGTTCGCGGCAAAAGCTGACCACGTTGTCACTCTTGAAAAAGAGGCGGGCGTAAGTAAAATCTCTATCGAACGCTGAAAACTCAGGCGCGCATATTAATGTTTGCAATTATTTTAAAACAGGATACACTGTTTTGAAAATAGACAATTCTGCTACAACGACTTCCATCGTTGTGTATAGAGAGTCACATCTGAAACAGTAAAATAAACATAATTTGCTATGAGCCATATTAGCGCTTGGAAAAGCTTATAAGAAGTTTATGCCTAAAGAGAAAGTCAGAAATTCGGTGACTTAAATTGAACAAAAAGACAATGTATATTATCGTTGCGGTTTTAGTCGTCGTCATCATCATTGCCGGCGCAGCAGCATACGTACTCAGCACAAACAATGGCGGATCATCAAACAATACATCACCAACACCCACTCCAGCTCCAGCATCAGTTGTTAATGCATCAACTTT
The DNA here is from genome assembly GCA_903901015.1 of Candidatus Bathyarchaeota archaeon. Classification (GTDB taxonomy): domain Archaea; phylum Thermoproteota; class Bathyarchaeia; order Bathyarchaeales; family Bathycorpusculaceae; genus Bathycorpusculum. Next base: position 56,290 of record CAIUPH010000092.1, read on the forward strand.
ACAATTCGTCGTTAACGAAACTACCAACGGTGCCAATGTTACTTACGATTTCACAGCCAAGAACGTGAACACTACAACACTTGTGCTAAGAGTCGATATACCCGGAGGTTCAAGCGGCAACTACAGCTATATTCTCGATGTATCTCAACAAAAATCGTGGCTCAGCACTGACAATGGCGTAACATGGACAGCAAGCGTTTACAACACAGACTGGGAAACATTCGGTCTAAAATGGTACAACTATTCCAATGCACTGGTCATGTGGAATGGCGTTGATCAAACCTACACTTACGATGCATCGACCCTCATCTACTGCATAGCTGTCAATCCAACTCTTCCTGCTTCGGAATTTGCAACAAGTTAAATAACCGCGAATTGTTGGCTATCCAACCAACCCATTTTCTTTTTTTAATTTAACACTAAAGTAAAGTAAAAGAAGACGCTTTGTACCACATCGCAAAAATGCAGGTAGTAAACGTTAAGTAATTTGGGCATCTTTGACCTCGTAGATTATGCTGCCGCCGGTTTTCATGTTGATCTGGTCGATTTCCTGTATCATGCGGTTAACCATCCTGCCCACGACAAGCACGAAAACGTTTAAGCCACGCGATGCAGCGATTGCGGCTGACCTGCCGATTCCGAATTCTATGTCTGCTTTAAGCTCCAGCTTGTTGAGAACTGCCCTTCCAACTGCACCCATCACGCCAACTCGATCAGGCTTGAATTCATCATAGAACGCTTTGACTTTGGCTATGTCAGCTGCGCGTGAGCCGCCTTTGCGAATGCTGGGAAGTTTAACGATTAAGATTTTTCCCTGTTTAACCTTGACTTTGCCATGGAGTTCTGTTAACCCTAAGTCTTCTCCTGGTTGTGCATCCACAAGTGCTTTGCCTGTGGCTTCTGTCAATGCACTGTCTGGGGGCACAGTGTACATGACGCCTTCTTTCATTATCAAACCAATTTCCTGCCCCGCCTTGATGTGCTGGGTAGCTATGGCTGGCCACGCATGCTCAATTTTCAGGTTATGCTTCACTTCGGTGACGTAGTTTTCGAGGGCGCGTACATCTTCCCGCAGTTTAGTCACGGCTTTGGGGGTTAAGCGGTAGTCGGCTCTTTCTGAGCCAGCTTCTAGAAGTCCTTCTTTGGTGAGTTTTTTGAAGTATTTGGAGATGGCTTGGATGGTTATGCCGAGTTTGTCGCTGATGTCTTTTTGTTTGATGTGGGGTTGGTTGCGCATTATTTCGAGGAGGATTTGGAATTTGGTGAATTCTCCTTTGTCGCGTAGTAGGATGGGTTGGGTTTGTTTGGGCAAGAGTTATTCAACCTGACATTAACTTTAGTTAAACGAAAGTTAATAAGTATTCGGATGGATAAACAGCACTGGAACGGGAAAAAAAACATGCACATAGCCGACGGGATCTTAACATGGCAATGGAGCATCGCATGGTACATAGTTGCCCTGTTCTTCGTAGCCATCGGCGCAAGAAAAATAGCTCAAACCCGAAAAGCAAACCCAGCATACATGTCCATACTAGCCCTCATGGGTGCAGCCGTCTTCGTAATATCCGTCTGGCACATCCCAGTAGCCTTCGCAGGAACAAGCTCCCACCCAAACGGCACAGCCTTAGCCGCCATAATCATCGGACCCCTCGCAACCGCAGCCATAACCAGTATAGTGCTCTTCTTCCAAGCATTCCTTGGACACGGCGGCATAACATCTCTTGGAGCCAACCTCATCTCTCTTGGAGTCGTCGGCGGCTTCGTAGGAATCAGCATCTACATGCTTCTCAAAAAGTTGGGAGCATCAGTGTGGCTTGCAGCAGGCGTCGCTGGATTCGTCGGCGACTTATCAACTTACGCATGCACCGCACTGCAGCTTGCCGTTTCACTTAACCCCACCTCAATCGGTCAGCACTGGGAAATCTACATGCTCGGCTACTTGCCCACTCAGATTCCCTTGGCGATTTTGGAGTTTGCATTCACAGCAGCCGCCGTCCAATACATCCAAGTTCATCGTCCTGAAATTCTCACATGGTGGAGAGGCATCCCCGCGATTGCTGGTGCACCTACAGTTTCATCAAAACCTTCAGAACCCAAACTCTCAAACCCTAAACGCCACAGAATTGATAGATTCACCAAATACGTTCTCATAACCATGACTTTAATGGTCGCTATAATGCTCGTCAGCACCTATGTTGGCGTGAACGTTTTCGGGGGCAAAATGGGCGGCACAGACTCTTCGGTTGCCAGCGGAGGATTCAGTTTCCTCACTCACTATACCATGGTTGACGAGTATGTTGTGTTCACGATTGGGGGAGCTGCAGGCGGATTGGTTGTAGGTTACCTTCTACCGTCAGTATTTGGGCAACTGTCGAAGCGCAAGGAGGAAAAGCAGACTGTTTGAGTGGCTGCAGGGCGACCCCGTAAACGGCATTCTCATGACGCTGGCGTTCTTCAGTTTCCTAATAATCGGCAGAAACCTGAAACTGTGGCAGATGAACAAACGTGGGAAAAGTGCTCAAATGCAGGCAGAAGTTGAAGAAGGCAAATCGTCTCTTGCCGAAGAACCCAAAACTGGTTCTGTGCTGCATCGGTTTGATGCACGAATTAAATTTATCTGCGCCATCGTCGCGGTTTTCGGAGCCGTGGCACTAACCCATTCAGAATTTGCAGTTATCCCGATTATCGTTTGCGTGGTTCTGGTCATTTTCGCTCGGGCATCGTTGAAAAGCTACTTTAAGAGGCTTCTGTACCCGCTCTCCATCGCTTTAGTCGTGGCAGTCGTGCAACTGTTCACGGGCACAACTGTTGTGGCGACAATCCCGTACTTAGGCTGGCATATCTACTCGCAAGGTATCGCCTTCGCCATCCTCATCTTCGCCAGGGTCTTAGCCGCCGCATCAATCCTCAACCTGCTCATAACCATAACGCCCATGGAAACCCTGATGGATTCACTATCGTGGTTCCGCGTACCCTCGGTCATCTTGGACACGATGATGCTGATGTACAGGTACATCTCAGTGGTTTCTGAGGAAAAAGCCCGAATCTACAAGGCACAGGAATCTCGATGCGGCTACACCAAATCCGTCAGCGTGGTCCGCAAACTCGGCAATTACGGCACCGTCGGCGGTATGTTGCTGGTGAAATCGTTTGACCGAGCCTTAAAAGTCGGTGACGCTATGGTTTCCCGCGGCTACACAGGCACAAGCAGCCTCTTTAGCTACAGCACAAAGAAAATGGCGAAAAAAGACATAGCCATCGGCGTGATTGTGGTTTTAGCGGTGGTTGCGCTGTTGTTGGCGGACCTTGGAATAATTTAAAGGAGAAAAAAGGATGAAAGCAATCGAAACAATCAACCTCTCACACACCTACCCAGACGGCACTAAAGCCATCGGAAACATCAACTTCAACGTGGAAAAAGGAAAAAACATCGCAATCCTCGGACCCAACGGCGCCGGCAAATCCACCCTGCTACACCACTTCAACGGTTTATTGATGCCGACGAGCGGAAAAGTCAACGTACTCGGACAAGAAGTAACTAAACAGAACCTTGATGAAATCCGCCAAAAAGTCGGCTTAGTCTTTCAGGATCCCGACGACCAACTCTTCGCCCGATCCGTCGCCCTCGACATCGCCTTCGGACCAACCAACCTCAAACTTTCCAAAGCGGAGATTGCGCAACGCGTAAACTGGGCGATAGAAGTCACTGACCTCAAAGGCTTGGAGAACAAGTCGCCGTCGAACCTCAGCGGGGGACAGAAAAGGCGCGCTTCCATAGCGGGGGTTTTGGCGATGAAACCCGAAATCATAATACTTGACGAGCCCATGTCGAACCTTGACCCGAAAACATCCAGCAAAGTCCTGAAACTGCTCATGCAGCTAAACAAAGAGCTGGGCTTAACATTGATTATAGCGACGCATGACGTGGATTTAGTGCCATTGTTCGCCGATGAAATCTGCATTCTAAACAAAGGGCAAATCCTGATGCAGGGGCCGCCTCAGGAAATCTTTAGTCAAGCCGAACTTTTGCGCAGCGTGGACCTTCGCCTGCCCAGAATCACGCACCTGTTTGAAATCCTAAACAAAGAAGACAGCCTTCGAGGCGACAAGCAGTATCCGCTTACGATTGGGGAAGCCAGAAGAGAAATACTTGAGATGTTGGAGAACAAGAAATAGTTAGTGTAAACATGCTGTTAACTTTTTGTTAACACAAAAGTTATATCTATTGTTAACAAATATGTTTATCATGAGCGAAGTAATAGCCATCAGAATTCCAAGAGAACTAAAAAAAGAACTCCAACAGCTCAATCCAGACTACGCAGAAGACGTAAGGACATATCTTGAACAAATGGTGAAAAAGAAAAAACTAAAGCATGCCCTAGCTGAAGCCACACGCTTTAGAAATGAACTCTACAAAAAGACAGGCAATACCACCCCTGCAGCAGACATAATAAGGGAAGATCGCGATCATGGCCACTGAAATCGTGGTGGATTCATCGGTTATCGTGGCTCTGGTTCTGCCCGAAGAGCATTCTAATTGGGCGCTGGGAAAATTATCAGAACACGAATACTCCCACATTCTAGAGTTTAGCTATTACGAAGTTGCTAATGCCATCAAATGCAAAACGCCGAACAGACTAAACAACAAAGAAGCTCAAAAATCATTCACGCGGGCTCTGGGCATCATGAATCAGTTTGGGGTTCATAGTTTCGGCGAAGTGATTGTAGGTGCAATGAATTTGGCATTGGAACATAACATTGCTGTTTATGATGCTGCTTTTCTCTCGCTTGCAGATAAGTCAGATATGAAGTTACTAACACTCGATATGGAACTCGTTAAGAAACTGGAAAAAACGAAATATTTTGATCTTATTGAATACCCCAAAAAATAGTTTTTTAAAAAGAGGAAATGCATTTCTTAACTTGAAAGGTCATATCCTCGTGCTGTAACCATTTTTCCGTTGACAACTTTTGTTGCAGAGTTGCCCACGACTATGGTGGTGACCATGTCGATGTCGCAGTTGAGCATATCTTTGAGTGTAGTTACAATCGCGGTTTGACCTTCTCGTCCTGCTTGCCGAACAATTCCAACGGGCGTTTTAGGATTGATGTACTTGAGCATTATTTCGTAAGCTTTCGCCAATGGTTCGATTCGTCCCTGGCTTTGGGGGTTGTAGAGAACAATTGAGACGTCTGCTGAGGCGGCTGCTTCGAGTCTTCGCTCAATTTTTTCCCAAGGAGTCAACAGGTCACTGAGGCTGATTACTGCGAAGTCGCTCACTAATGGTGCCCCAAGGATTGCGGATGCGGCGGTTGCTGCGGTGACGCCTGGAACAATCTCAACGAGCACGGGGTTTTTGTCTTTGGCTGCAACTTCTAAAACTACGCCTGCCATGCCGTAGACGCCTGGGTCTCCGCTGCTAACCATCACGACGAGTTTGCCTTCTTTGGCTTTGTCTACTGAGGTTTGGGCGCGTTCCACTTCTTTGCCCATGGTGCCAGAAATGACTTCAGCGCCTTTTTTAACGATTGATTGAATTAATTTGATATAAGTACCATATCCAACGACGACGTCGGCGGCTTCTATTTCACTTCGAGCCTTAGGCGTTAAATGTTCAAGGCTGCCTGGGCCGATGCCGACTACACTTATTCGCCCTCGGCTACTGCCACTGTTACCCCGTTGAGCTTGGTTTTTTTGAGTAGTAGTTTTGAGTTTTTTCCCGCTATCAGTAGTGCTGCTCGTTCGCATACTCCTCCAACACCGATTTTTTCCTGAACCATCGCTGAGTCAGGGGAAAGATCTGGGTGATTTAGAGAACGAAGTGCATCGACACTTAAAAACTCAAGCGGCGCACCCAACTTTTCTACAGCGTCCACTAGGGGTTTGGAGTTTCGCTTGATATCTACCGTTGCAAAGCGATTAACGCTCAATAAGGAAATATGGAGTCGTGCCAAAGAAGCGTCCACCGCTTCAACTATGCTTTCAGTGGTTGAGTCTTTTCTTGCACCCAACCCGACAACGATGTACTTAGTTCTTAGTATCGTGAACGGTTTAACGAATTTAGCAATCGACAAGGGCTCATGAGTTATTATTATCCCCGCGTCATAATTGTTAACGATTTCAAGTGCTTGCACACCGTTCTCGGCTTTTTTAATCTCGAAACAGCCGATTACCTCTGTTGGAACTTTAACATCGCCGACCAGTACAACGATCAATCGGTCGCCGTTCACAATGGCAGAGTTCACTGCAACGAGGCTTTCTGGGTTTTGGATGGTTAAATGAAGGTTTTTGGCGATTTCGTCAACGCTCATCTTGCCCGTAACGTCTGAGGCTGTGGTGATTACCGGGGTGCCGCCGATGCCTTTTGCGATTGTTCTGGCTAACTCGTTTGCGCCGCCGAAATGCCCAGACAAGAGGCTGATGATGAATTTTCCCGTTGCATCAACACCGATTACTGCTGGATCTGTGAGTTTGCTTTCCAGAAGCGGTGCGACTGAACGGATAATTATTCCTGTTGCCATGACACCTACAAACGCATCGACGCTGCTGTAGGAGTCTTTGATGAAGTCCCCGAATTTTTTGTCCATCACCGTGACGCCGTTTTGACTGTATTTTTTTGGCGCATAAACCGTCGAATTTAATCCAGCAGCATCTAAAACGTCTTTAATTTTCAGCGCCGTATCGACGCCCTGTCTTGTAATTGCAACAACTGCTATGCCTTTAGCATACATTCCTATTCGCCTTTGCGGAACCCCGTGGTGAATTTGGGGTCATAGAGCTTAGATAAATCGTACGCTTGCGGGTCGAAGACTTTGCCGACGAAAATCAAGGCGGTCTCAGTTATGCCTTCAGCTTTGACTTTGGCAACGATGTCTGCAAGTGTGCCTTTGACGATTTTTTGTTCAGGCCACGTTGCCTTGTAAACCACTTGGCAGGGTGTTTCTTTGGGGTAGCCGCCTTTCTGGAGGTCCTCTACGACGCGGGCAATGTGTGGGGTGCCGAGGAAAATAACCATCGTTGCTTGGTGAACAGCTAATTTGCGGATGCTTTCGGCTTCCGGCACTGGTGTTCTGCCTTCGGGGCGCGTGATGATGACTGTCTGGGAGATGTTTGGCAGCGTTAATTCACGGTTCAATGCTGCTGCGCCGCCTAAGAGGCAGCTGACGCCTGGAATACGGAAGTACTCTATGCCTTCTTTATCTAAGAAAGTCATCACTTCTTGGATAGCACCGTAGAAGCTTGGGTCACCGTCATGGAGACGCACTACAAGTTTATCGGCTTTGACACCTTGAGCCATGATTTTTTGGACTTCGGGCAGGCTCATTTTGGCGCTGTCATGCAGCTCTACGCCTTTCTTGCAGTATTTCAGGTATTCTGGGTTTAAGAGACTGCCAGCGTAGATGACGCTGTCGGCTTTTTCAAGCCATTTTTTGCCTTTCAACGTGATGAGTTCGGGGTCGCCTGGACCTGCACCTATGAAAACAACTTTATTCATGTTTGGCACCATTCCCGTTTTGTTTCCAGTGAATTGGAACCTGGCTTTTCTTAACAATCGCCACTGAAAAGTAATCTTCTGTTATATCCCAGCTGGGTACATCGCTTAGTTTGCCCACGAGAACTTTCTCTTCCCACAACGTACATCGCTTGACCAAGGCGATGGTTGAGTTTTGGGTGAAACCCGCCTTCAAAAGGATTGGAAGGAACTCTTTAATGTGGAATGCGCACTTCATGAACACCAAGTTATCTGCGTGTCTGGCGGCGTCTTCGATGTGTGCTGGGTTGAGGTCTGAGGGGATAATTGTGACTACTTCTTCTTTCTCCGCCAAGGGCAGTTTTGCGCTTGCTGCTGCGGCGGTCACTGAGGTTACGCCGGGGATGATTTCGAGCTCGATTTCAGGGTAGGTTTCTTTGACGCATTCATAGAGGTACAGAAACGTGCTGTAGAGCATGGGGTCGCCCAGGGTGATGAAGGCAACGTCGCCTTTTTTTGCTTTCGCCGCAACTATAGCTGCGTTTTCCACCCATAATTTTCGGTTGTTAAGGTCGTCTTTAGTCATGGGGAAAACAAGTTCAAGGATTTCAGCTGGTTTTTTGCGTTCAGCCAAGATTTGTTTAACCATGCGTAGAGCCATGCTGGGTTTGTTAGCGTGGGATTTCGGTACACATATAATGTCCACTGATTGGAGGGCTTTCACTGCTTTAACCGTGATTAGTTCTGGGTCGCCTGGACCAACGCCGATGCCTATGAATGTTCCAGCCAAATGAGTTCACCTAAGGTTTTGTCGCTGAGACAATTGTTATTGGGTTTCTTGCCATCATCATTGTTCCGCTGTTTATTTGTTTTCCCTTCGCCACCGAAATATGTGTGATGTCGATGTCTTTGAAGCCGAGCGTTTTGAGTTCAGCTATGGCTATGGTTGCGGTTTCCAGAAGGATAGCGTTTACCACTATTCTGCCGTTTGGTTTTAGTTTATAGTTGGCAGTTTGTATTATCGCTCGCAGAGACACACCACCACCGCCAATCAAACAGGCGTCAGCGTTTGGAAGACCAAGTAATGCTTCAGGGGCTTTGCTGCGGGTAATGCAGACAGTGTTTTGGACACCGAATTTTTCAACGTTACTGGTTGTTAATCTGATTGCTGCTTCATCCTCGTCTATGGCGTAAACCTTGCCTTTGGGAGCAACCTGAAGCGCCGCCTCAACCGTTAACCCACCCGTGCCGCAGCCAACATCAATAACTATGGCGCCTTCGCACAATCGGGCTTTAGAAATAGTTACAACTCGGATTTCTTCTTTGGTTGGTCCAGGAACCGCATCGTTCTGGTTGAATAACTCGTCGGGTATCCCCGGCGTCTTGTATACCCAGTTTTTTGCCATTGTCGATTCAACTTTACTTTGTTACTTGGAGTTTGGTTTGATAACCATTACGCATAAAGGCACAAAAGATTGCGCCGAAATTTTTTCTAATGTGCTCGAAGTTATTTTCTCGTTTTCTAAGGTTAGGTTCTCGCAGATGTAAACGGGAATTTTCTTTTCGACTCCAGAGGTGATTAAGAAAGTAGCGATTTCTTTTGGCGGAAATGCTCGGGAATCAGGAAGCAACATTACATTTTTATTATTTTTAACACATGTGAGTAAATGGTTTTTGTCTTCAGCGGTCACGTTGCCTTCATGAAAGGTAAAAAGGCAGGTGGTATCCCAGTTTAGGGCTATCTTTGCAGCGCAGGCTTGAATGGAGCTTACGCCTGGAGTGACAGTGATGTTTTCAGCGTTAAATAATCCGCTTTCTAAAACAGTATGCAGAAGCCCTGAAAAACCGGGGTCGCCCGTGGACAGCAAAGCCACGTTTTTGCCGCTATTCAAAGATTCCGCTGCGTATTTGAGGGCTTCATGCAGGTTTTTAGCGGTTAAAATCAATGTTTCCCCGTTCACTTCAGAAGCGAACAAATCCAAGCTTCTTTGAGCACCAATGACAATTTGGGCTTGCGCCACAGCTTTTCTTGCGGCTGGCGTAACGTAGTCTGGTGAACCTGGTCCAACGCCAACTATGTTAAGTTTAGCCAAGGCTTACTGCATCTCGCGTTTTCGTCCATACCGAGGACTTTGCCATCCATCGCAACGATTACTACGCTTATCTTTATCTTGTTTTCGACGCGGTCGCTTACCCGCTGGTGAACTCGAGTTGATATTCGGTCGTAGGTTGGTTCCAACAGATTGGCTTGCCGCAGGATTTCTGAGGCTTCATCCGAAGTGTTAGCTGCTAAGAGTTCGTTAATGGTTTTGGTGTTGGCTCCCACTGCGCCCGCGTAGGAAGCGATAACTTCGTTTCGGGCATCTCCAACCTTGTGGTGCGTGTTAAAGATGTTCGCCGCCAGCTTTACCAGTTTGCCCGAGTGACCCAGAACAATGATTTCTTTAACGCCTTTCTCAACGGCTTTGTCAAGCATGTAACCCACAAAGTCGCCCGTTTGAACTATCGCATCTTCAGGAACATTGAACTGTTGCTTGGCGATGCGTTCGCCGATATTTCCCGGAACAAAGAGTATTCGTTTGTAGCCTTTTGCTATTGCAACGTCGATTTGGGGAACCAGCGAACGGCGGCAGGCTTCCAACGAAAGCGGCTTAACGACGCCTGTGGTTCCAAGGATGGATACGCCGCCTGCTATACCGAGTTTGGCGTTCATGGTTTTTTTGGCTATTTCTGCTCCTTCAGGCGCGCTGATTGTGATTTCAACGCCCCTTCCCGCAGGCAATACTTCTTTGACAGCTTCAGTTATCATGCTCTTGGGCACTGGGTTTATTGCGCCTTCGCCGATGGGTACCTGCAAACCGAGTTTGGTGACTTTCCCCACGCCCACGCCGCTTTTTATGGTGATTTTGCCGTCGTCTGTTAGTTTTATGGTTGCGGTTATCTCCATTTTGTCGGTGACGTCTATGTCTTCTCCCGCGTCCTTAACGACAATTGCTTCTGCTGTGTCTTTGCCGAGTTTTCTGCTGGATTTCACTGGAACCTCAAAACGCAGACCGATAGGGGTTGGAATGACTACTCGGTCAACTGGTTCTTTGAGCGCTGCGATTACGGCGGCTTTGGCTGCTGCTGCCGCGGTTGCGCCTGTGGTTATGCCGTATTTTAAAAACCGCGCCATTAACATTCACCGTTAACCGTAACGTTTGCCTTCAGCCATGGAAAGCAATGCGTTGAAGACAGCCACTGCGATTGTGCTGCCGCCTTTGCGTCCCCTTGTAATCACGTATGGAACTGAAAGTTTCGCCACGACTTCTTTGGATTCGGTTGCACCCACAAAACCCACGGGTACCGCGACAATTAGGGCTGGTTTAACTTTTCCTTTCTTGATTTGGTCTGCCAGCTCAAACGCTGCTGTTGGGGCGTTGCCAATGAGTATGATGGCGCCGTCTAAGCCGTCTTTAATGGCTAAACGCATTGCGGCTGCTGAGCGGGTTAAGGATTCTGATTTTGCGAGTTCCATGGTTCGTTCGTCGTTCATGTAAGTGGATATTTTGCTGCCGAATTTTTTGAGTCTTGCATCGTTGATGCCTGCTTTCACCATTTTGACGTCGGTGACTATTTTGGCGCCAGCTTTAATTGCTGCTACTCCCGCGGAGACTGCGTCGTCGCTGATTACGAGGAGTTTTGCGAATTCGGGGTCAGCAGTTGTGTGAACTACGCGCTCGACAATGGGAACTTGATCACTGGGAAACTTTGCCAAATCAACGCCGATGGCTTCTCGGATAAGTTTCATGCTGGTATCAACAATTCTGCCAGCCTCAACCACCGAGTAAGCATCGAGGACTTCTGCGTCTTTTTTGTCCCTTACGCTAAAGGAGGCGTGTTTGTGTTCTGCCTCTTTTTCTCCCAATGCTTGAAGTGCTTTTTCAGCAAGAATGACTGCGATACATTCGTCTGCACCAATCGGTTCCCCATAGAACACTCGAATTCCTCTTGCGGAAAGCTGAGCTTGCTTGTCTTTTACATCTATGAGCTCCGGGATTTCTTGTGTTGTGTGAACACCTGGCGCTAAGAAAGCTGGAACTAACACAATCTTTGAAACGCCTTTCTTGGCAACTGAGTCTATTGCCTCAGATATAGTGGGGGTGTCTCTTATCATGAAAGCGATTTCTACAATTTTGAACTGGGATTGCCTACGCAGAATTTCAGCTATCTTCTCTAAGTTCTCTCGGTTATGAGGCAGTTTGCTTCCATGTCCAATCAGAATTAAACCGACTTTTTCCAGAACTGCTGGGTTTGTCAAGTTATTTTTTCTCCGTTTTCTCGAACAATTTAACCGCGGTTTCGATGAGTTTCTCATCACCATTCTTGGCGGCTGAACGTAAATTCTCAACAATAGGAATAAACGTTTGCTTGAGCAAAATAGAAGTTAAATCATCCAGAATCTTTTTTTGGCGTTCATCCAAGTCACCCAGCATGTTAAGGGCGGTCGCCAGTTCTTTTTGCCTGACTTCTTCAGCACTAGACAGTAGTGAAGAAATGATTAAACGCGTCGAGAGGCTCTTCATGTCCTGGTCGAGAACAACTAGCTCCTGGTCGAGTATCTGCTCTGCTTTTTCAATGCTTTTTTCGCGTTCCATCTTGTTAGTATTTGCAATCATCTGCAGGTCGTCGATGTTGTAGAGTTTTGTTCCAGCTACTTCCTGCACGGCTTTCTCAACGTTGCGGGGATTTGATATGTCGATTATTACAAGGTTGTTCTTGTTTACTCTTTGAGCTATCAATCGGGATACTATCTCTTTGGTTAAAAGATAATGCGGCGCCGATGTGGAGCAGATAACGACATCAGCATCAACCAGGACCTCTTCAAATTGGTTAAATTTGACGACTTTTCCCGAAAGAGCTTCAGCCAACGTTACCGCACGGTCGTAGGTTCGGTTTGCTATGAAGATGGGACTAAGGCAGCGTCTAGCTAAGGCTTTTGCAACAAGAGTTCCGATTTCGCCGGCACCCATGACAAGGATTTTTTTGTTCTCCAAACTGCCAAGCAGTTTCACCGCTAACTCGACGGCGGCTGAACCGATAGAGACTGCGCCTTTGTTTATGCCTGTTTCGTTGCGGACGCGTCTTCCAACGGTCATTGCCCGATTGAGCAGGTGCTTGAGGATTGGTCCAATCGTTTTGGCGTTTTCCGCTTCGAGGAAGGCGTCCCAAACTTGATTTAGAACCTGGTCTTCACCGATAACCATCGATTCTAAACCCGAAGTAATTCGTAGCAAATGATTAACAGCGTAATTGTCCATGTCTATTTCTATGGCTTGCTTTGCTTCCTCATAATTTACACCCGCTCTTTTCGCCAAGTATTCTTTAGTTAAAAAAGCCACATGCACTGTTTCTCCAGTGACCAGAAAGATTTCTACGCGGTTGCAGGTTTGCAAAATCAAGCATTCTTCCACGTCCTGCAGGGAGCATATCTCGGCAAGCCCCTGTGCTTTATCTTTAAAAGAGACGGATTCCATCAGCGGCACTCGGGCTGTTTTATGGGTTATTCTAACGTTTATGACGTGGTCTGTCTTAGCCGAGGAATGCATGGTTGGATAAACCATGCGGCTTAAATATAAGGGTTACCGTAAATAGCCGTCGGGGCTCTTTGGGATGAAATTACGTAAAAGAATCGGTTTAGTTTATCTTCCAGGAGCGTTGCCGTGCTTTGAAGACTTCGGAAACCTGCCAACCGACCTAGTCTGCGCCGACGCACAAGTCGACGGCAAACCAGCATCTGAAGTTTTAGACATGCTAATCATTCCAGGCGGCAGCCTCGTCGAATCCCAGAGTGTCAACGAAAAAGTAACCCAAGAAATAATCAAGATGGCGAACTCAGGCAAGTTTGTTCTGGGCATTTGTTCGGGTTTTCAGGTGCTTGCGAAAGAAACCGACGTCGGACGCTTATCAACCATCCCCATAACTCGCGAAGGCTTGGGTTTGTTGAATGCGGAGTTCAAGCCGCTGGTATGCACTGACCGTGTGATAGCCACAGTGGTGGACAAGAGCTTCATCACCCAAGAAGTCGGCAAAGAAGTCACAGGTTTCCACTGTCACACCTACGGCAAAATCGTCCTCCACGAAGGCGCACGACCCATCATCATTACCCATGCTAAACGGGTCAACTACAAAAAAGACCCCCAAGACCTAATTTCAGGCGTCGCCAACAAACAAGGCAATGTAGTAGGCATTTTTGTTCACGGTCTCTTAGACAAGAACCCAACTATACTTGAAAGCATCACCCAATCGCTCGGAATAAATGCGGTTGAACTGAAAGCCATACGGCAAGCGAACGCGAAACTTTTAGAGCAAATCCATGGCGAAGTAGGCATTGGAACCAACATCCGCCAAGGCACCGCCAACAAAAAAGAGCCGCGTCTTTTGATGGTGACGGCGACAGGGAGCGGTTCAGGAAAAACCTTCATTGTAACAGGCATCGCAGGCGCATTAAAAAAGAGAGGATACAAAGTGGGCATCATTAAGGTCGGCGGGGACATACGTGACGCAGTCTCATCACTGTACCTGATAAAAGAGCCTATCAAAGATTATTCGTCGATTAAAATTGGGGAAAGCGGCTGGACACCCCTTGAGCAAGCCGTCGAGGAGGCAGCTAAAAAATATAATTTTCTGCTCGTTGAAGGCGCCATGAGTGCTTTCACGGGGTTGCTCAATGATAATTATAAGCGGCCTATGTCCACGGCTGAAGTTGCCGCGGCTCTTGGAGCATCCACAATCGTGGTTGTAGGCTGCGACAAAGAAGGCATCGAAGGCGCATTAATCAACACCCTCAACTACGTCAACATCCTAAAACGCCTCGGAGTAAACGCAACAGGCGTAATCCTCAACAAACTCCGCGTCAGCTACATAACTGATGAAATACGGCAAACCATGAAAACCGCCTTCCAGAACGCTGGCATCGAGTTACTTGGGATGGTTCCGCGGCTGGATTTAGAAGCCAGAGGCATGATTCCTGAAATCGAAATCCGCTACGAAGACTTCGGCGCCCAAGCCATCGACACCGCCGAAAAATACATCGATTTAGATTTACTCACGAAAATTGCCTTACCGCCTACTCAGGTAAAAATCGATTATGCCGCGTTTATGGAAAAGTTCAAGAATTTGCTAACCAACTATAGCTCTAACGCTTGTGAAGGTGGCAAACCAAAAAGTTGCTCATAGACTTCAAACTCAACGGAAAAACCGTAATTGTCGTCGGCGGAGGCGCCGAGGCTTACCGCAAAACCCAGAGTTTCTTGGATTCGGGTGCGACAATCTGGGTTATCAGCAAAGGGTTTTCTGAAGGAATCAAGAAGCTGAGCGACGAAAAAAAAGTCATTCTGTTAAAAACTGAAATTAAAGACGGCACAACCTTCATTGACTGTTTAAACCCCAAGCCAGACGTACTTTTGGCAATAACCAATGACAGCAAACTTAACTTGAGTTTAGTGAAGGCGGCTAAAGCGTGGGGTTGCATGGTTTATGATGTTGACAACCCTGTGATGAGCGATTTTATTTTGCCCGCGGTCGCTAGAGTTGGGGATGTTAAGGTTGCGGTTTCCACGGGGGGCAAGAGTCCGGCGATGGCGCATGTGCTCAGGGAACGCATTGAAAAACTGGTCACGCCACAGGACTTGCTTGAGATAGAACTCCAAGCCACCATGCGCGGAATCCTCAAGGAAAAGGTTTCTGACGCAAAACTCCGAGGCAAACTGTTATACGAGATACTTAATAACGTTAACATCAAAGAGGCTCTCAAAGAGGGCAACCTGAAAGAGGCTCATGAATTAGCCATGAAACTCATAGAAAAAGGGAGAAATGACAAATGAGTTTTCCAACCGTACGAATGAGAAGACTACGCAGAACCGCGGCTCTTAGGGAAATGCTAAACCAAGTGACAATTCACCCAAGCAACCTAATCTACCCGATGTTTGTTGAAGAAGGCATCAAAAAACCCGTCCCGATAGCATCCATGCCTGGATACAGCAGACTGCCCATTGCGCAGGTTGTCGATGAGGGCAAACAGGCAATCGCGCAGGGCGTCAAAAGCGTACTGCTCTTTGGCATCCCAGCCAAAAAAGATGAGGTGGGCACAAGCGCATTCGCAAAAGACGGCGTAGTGCAGAAAGCTATCCGCGAACTCAAAAAAGCGTTCGGTGAAGAACTCGTCGTTGTCGGCGATGTTTGCTTGTGCGAGTACATGAGTCACGGTCACTGTGGAATAATCGAAGACAGTGAAGTCCAAAACGACCAAACCCTCGAAATCCTCGGGAAAGTCGCCGTTAGTTACGCTGAGGCTGGCGTGGACATTGTGGCGCCTTCAGCCATGATGGATGGGCAAGTCGGCGCTATCCGCGAAGCGTTGGATGAAGTAGGGTTTGATCAGGTTCCAATCCTGGCTTACTCAGCAAAGTACGCGTCTGGGTTTTATGGACCGTTCAGGGAAGCAGCGGAATCGACGCCCAAGTTTGGCAACCGCCGCAGTTACCAGATGAGCCAAGGAAGTCAGCAGGAAGCGATGCGCGAAATCGAATTGGACATTAGCGAGGGCGCAGATATGATCATGGTTAAGCCCGCGCTGGCATACCTCGACATTATCGCGCTCGCGAAAGCAAACTTTAACGTGCCCATAGTCGCTTACAACGTTAGCGGTGAATACAGCATGGTTAAAGCCGCAGCCCAAAACGGGTGGATAGACGAAAAAACCGTCACCCGTGAAATCTTAACAGGCATCAAACGCGCAGGCGCCGACCTAATCATCACTTACCACGCTAAAGACGCCAAAGTCTGGTTGACTCAACCGTGAGCAGCAAATCTAAGGTGCTCTTTGAGAGAGCCAAAAAAATATTGCCCGGCGGCGTAAACAGCCCCGTCCGAGCATACGCGCCATACCCCTTCTTCGTTGAATCGGCTCAGGGCTCAAAAATGACCGATGCCGACGGCAAAGCCTACGTGGATTACTGCATGGCGTATGGCGCACTGCTTTTGGGGCATGCTAACGCAGAAATCCTTGACGCAGTCAAAAACCAGCTATCTAAAGGTACACTCTACGGCGCCCCAACCGAGCGGGAAGTAGAGTTTGCCGAGTTAATCAAGAAATCTTCGCCCTGCATGGAAATGATGCGTCTCGTGAATTCGGGCACTGAAGCCACAATGCACGCGATTCGCACGGCAAGAGGCTACACGGGACGAAAGAAAATCATAAAGTTCGAGGGCTGCTTCCACGGCTCACACGATAGCGTCCTCGTGAAGGCAGGGTCTGGCGCCACAACGTTTGCAGCGCCAAACTCACTGGGGATTCCTGAGGAAACCACCCAAAACACCATCGTTCTTCCATACAACGATGTTGAGGCGTTAGAGGCTACTTTTAAGCGTGAAGGCAGCGAAATAGCCGCGGTCATCGTTGAACCTGTTTTGGCAAACGTCGGCTTGATTTTGCCCAAAAAAGATTATCTGAATTATCTGAGAAAAATCACGAGTGAATACGGAGCGGTCTTGATTTTCGACGAAATCATCACAGGCTTCCGATTGGCACTAGGTGGCGCTCAGGAATACTTCAACGTGAAACCCGACATGGCAACATTGGGCAAGGTGCTTGGCGGCGGTTTCCCGTTGGCGGCGTTTGGCGGCAAAAAAGAAATAATGATGAACATTTCGCCAGTTGGCAAAGTGTATCAGGCTGGGACTTTCAGCGGGAACCCAGTTTCGGCGACTGCAGGGTTTACAATTCTGAGTATTCTTAACCAAAGGAAGAACCAAATCTACCCTAAACTCGAAAAGAACGCCGCCGAACTCAGTAAAGCATTAACCGACCTGTCCGCAGCCCACAATCTGCACACCCAAGTCTACAGCATCGCGTCGCTTTACCAAATCTTCTTCACGAACAAGCCAATAACCGATTACGGGTGCGCCAAACACAGCGACCTGCAAATGTTCACCGCCTACTTCCAAGAGCTGCTCAAGCAAGGCGTGTTTATTCCGCCGTCCCAATTCGAAACCTGCTTCGTATCCACCGCCCACTCGGATGAAGACTTGGAGTTTACGATAAACGCTTTCGACAAAGCCCTCGCGGCAGCATCAAAGGAGCACAAACCAAGATGATTCTAACCGTCGGCACCCGAGGCAGCAAACTTGCCCTCGCCCAAACCAACCGCACCCTCAACCAAATCAAGCAGAAACGCCCCGATGTCGAATTCAAACTCAAAGTAATCAAAACCATAGGCGACAAAGAACACGGCAAACCCCTCTTCGCCATAGATTGCAAGGGGATTTTTGAGAAGGAAATCGACCAGGAAGTCGTGGCAGGCGAAATCGATTTTGCCGTGCACAGCCTAAAAGACGTACCCATCGTTGAGCAGCAGACTGGCACCGTTTTAGCAGCAATTCCTAAACGAGATTCGCAATGTGACGTGTTCATTTCCAAAAACAAAGTTCTCCTCGGCGCATTACCTAAAGGAGCAGTCGTGGGTACAGGAAGCCTGAGGCGACTCGCGGAAATCAAATTTATCCGCCCTGACCTTGACGTTGAACCCATCAGGGGAAACGTTGACACAAGAATCGGCAAAGTGCACAAAGGCGAATTGGCAGGAATCGTAATCGCCGAAGCTGGATTGGAACGGATGAATATTACTAACGAAATCACCGAACGCCTCCCACTTGACCAATTTCCGTCTGCCGCTGGGCAGGGAGCGATTGCGATTGTGGCAAAAGAAGGCAACACACAGGTCATTGATATTTTGCAGTCAATCGAAGACAAACCCAGCCGAGCCGAAATAACAGCTGAACGCAGCTTAGTCCTCAAGTTGGAGGGCGGCTGCCGCGTGCCAATAGGCGCCGTGGGGCAAACAAACGGCAACAATCTATCACTTTTTGGCTGCATATTCTCATTAACCGAACAGAAGAAAATCAGTGCATCCGCAAAAGGCACCTTAGCCCAAGCTGAAGAACTCGGCAAAAAAGTGGGCGAAGACCTAATCAAGCAGGGTGCAGCAGAATTCGAGAAGGAATGGAGAGAAAAATATGGCGTATGGTAAAGTATTCCTTGTTGGTGCTGGACCCGGCGACCCGCAGTTGCTCACGATTAAAGCTGTTAAGGTGCTAAAGGAAGCTGACGTAGTTATCTATGACCGCTTAGGCGTCAGCGCAGACGTTCTCTGTTTAGCTCCTGACAGCGCCGAGCGGATTTTCGTGGGAAAACGCACAGGACTCCACGAGGTACCGCAGGACAAAATCACCGAACTCATCATCGAGAAAGCTAAGGAAGGCGGCAAAGTGGTGCGGCTCAAAGGCGGCGACCCCTTCATTTTTGGCAGGGGCGGCGAAGAAGCCGAAGCGCTGGTTGCTGAAGGCATAGAATTCGAGGTTGTGCCTGGAATCAGCTCATCGGTTGCGGCTCCAATGTACGCAGGAATACCGTTAACGCACAGGGATTATGCAGCTTCAGTCGCCATCATAACGGGGCACCGTGCAGGCGACGCTGAAAAAGTGATTGACTGGGTAAAAATCGCGAATGCCGTTGACACGATAGTCATCTTGATGGGTGTCGAATCGCTGGAAGGTATCGTAACTAAAATGCTCAAAGGCGGCATAAGCCCGCAGAAACCAGTCGCTATGGTCGAGTCAGGCACTTACCCAAAGCAGCGCACCCTAATCGCTACGTTGGGCACAGTCGTTAAAGAGGCAGAAGAGAAGCAAATCAAGCCGCCATCCGTTATAGTCATCGGCGAAGTCGCAAACTTAGGCAGGAAACTCGCATGGTTCAAAAAACCCCTATCCTAAAAGGCAAAACCGTAGCTATAACGCGCCCTGCGGTTCAAGCGGAAGAAGCAGGCGCACTCATCAAGGCAAAAGGCGGAGTGCCTTACTACATTCCCGCAATAGAAATCAAAGGGCTCAGTAACCCTGTACCCGTAAAAAAATTTATAGTTGAACTCTATTCTGGACAGGTTGATTATGTTATTTTGATGAGCACCAACGGCGTCAAGTACCTTTTCAGCGCAGCCGAAGACCTAAAACTGACCCGCCAGCTTTATGAAGGCTTGGCTAAGTCATGTGTCATCGCTGTTGGACCCAAAACAGCCGAAGCAATAAAGGAGTGCCGTGTTCGGGTGGATTTGGTGCCCCAAAAATACAGCAGCGAAGGCCTTCTAGAAGTCCTCAAAGAAAAAGACGTTAAAGGCAAAAAAATCCGCATCCCAAGAACCAGCAACGCTACCCCAACCCTGACCGCCACCCTCAAAACGATGGGGGCTGACGTTGAGGAAATCTACGTTTACGAGTCGGGGTTGCCCATGGACGAGAAAGTGAACGACAAGTTTTACGTGGACTTGACGGAGGGACGGATTGACGCAATCGTTTTCGGCAGCGGCTTAAGCGCAAAAAATATCTTCAAGATGCTAACGGAAAAAGCAGCCATGGATCAGATTCGTGGCATAATAAAGGCTAAAGTTACGACCGTTGCCATCGGACCTACGACCGCTGAAGCCCTTAAAGGAATGGACATCAAAGTTGACGTGATACCAGAGGACTACTTGTTCGAAAACGCCCTTGAAGCGTTGGCGCAGTATTGGAACACCAAGTAAAAAGTTAATGTTGTTGTAGCGGCACAGCCACGCACCTTTAAAAACCCCGATTAACCATTATTAACAGAGTAACGCTTGATTTTCAGTAGTTTTGTGTTTTGGAGGTGAAATCTGTATGGTGGAAGAGAAAGCCGGTAAAGTAAAGTTTACTTTTGAGATGGAATTAAACCAGCCCGTGATGGAGCTCGTTAGGCAAGACATTGACATGATGATGGATTTAGCTGCTCAAGGCGCCGACATCTGGAGGAAGAACATGGGCGAGAGAAGGAAAGGCCACGGCATGGGCATGATGATGCATGGTCAAGAGTAAACTTTCATGCTACATAAAATCCGAGCTAAAGGGTGGTTCATCAGCCACCGAAGCAATAATTTGCTCGGCCAACTCCTCTTGTTCTTCTTCACCAGTGACGGCTATCCAGCATGCGCCTTCTGCACCGCACACGCCGCCCGCAGCAATCAACTCAACTTCCGCACCCGTCAGGACTTTCAACGCTTCCAGTTCAGTGAAGACTTCGCTTTGGATGGGCAGCAAACGGTATCCGCTAGCACCGGGCGCATTAAGTTTCTGTGCCAGATTGTTTAAGTCGCCGTTTATACGTTTCTCGAGTCCCACTGGAATTATGAGCCTCACTCGGCGGCCTATAACTGCTGTCAGAGCTAGTCCGATGGTTCCAGCTTTGGGGTGACCAATTAAAATAGCCGCTTGCCGACGGTTTAAATCCAGTGCGTTTGCACCTTTCAAGATGACGTCGCCTTCTTTGAGGCTGTCAACTACGTCAGCGATTGATTTTCCCTTCTGCCAAACACCCTTAGTTATCACGACGTCGCCGGGGAATTTGCTCTCGTCAGATAATCTTCCTTCGCCAGTTACGGTTTTTGTTGGAGGCATAGTTATGCCGCGAAAGAAGTGTTTTCTTGAGAAGTCATTTGATATTTTGTGGGTTTTCAGGATTTCTTCGGCGACGTAGCCATTCGTGGTTCCAGCAACAATGACAACTGTGCCATTCTTCAATGCCTTAACGATGGCTGGGTGATTTGCCAGGGTTTTGGCGATTAACCGTTTACCTGTCGAGGGTGTGATTAGGAACTGTTTCATCTTACATCATCTCTGCTTACGTAATCGTTGAAGAGGCAATAAAAGTTTTGAGATAGCGGCGACGCTGTTTTGATATTGCTTGTGGATGCTTGCACAACCAGCCTGCAATGTGCAGCGGACGCAGATGCCAAAATGCAATGTTTAGCCGTGCCTACTGGTTGTTGTTGTGGTATAGGGGCTTTTCGGTTACAACTACTAAACAAAAAACAAACATCCGGGAACCAAGTATCCAACTCGAGACATTTGAGGCGAGCAATAATCCTTCAAGAAAACCGCAAACTTAGAATAGATAATTAAAAAACAGCCACCTACCTCAGTTAACCTATTAAAAAACTGGTGATTGATGTTTAATAGCACAGCTTTAAATGTAAGCACGCCTTAGAATGGGAGGCTTAAACGGTGAGTATTTTGACTCAAAAAGTTCAAGGAAGAATAACTAATTATCGTACTGGACCCAAAGAACAAACATCAAACGAATGCCTAATTGAATTCGAAAACGTAAACACTGAAGGATTAGCCTGCAAGCTTACTGGACAGAAAGTAACTTGGACAAACGGAAAAACCATGCTCATTGGAAAAGTCAGAGGTCCACACGGCAAGAACGGAATGGTTAGAGTGCGGTTTATACGGGGCGTTCCAGGCCAAGCAATAGGCACGATCGTTCATTTAGTAAGCTAAATCAATTATTTTTTTTTAAAAAAAATATATTTTTAATTAAAAAAACTTTTATAGTTCGCCTACATCTGGGCCTTCGTAGACGTATTCGATGATTTCGATTTTTCCGTCTTCTTTAATGACGACTTGGTAGTCTGCTTCGCAGATTGGGCAAGCAACTATTTCGCCGTCTTTAAGGCCATCCCGCTTGAAAGTGTTTCCGCAGTCAGTACATTTTAAAATGATAGTGGCAGCCTCCTTACTCCATCTTGAGGTAGTTATGGCTTCGCAGCCAGTCAGACTGGTTTTTGCGGTAACGCCAGAAGATGTCGCCTCTCGTATCAGCTTGAAAATCCCACGGAGACACCAATACGATGTCGCCTTCCCGGATCCAAACGCGTCTTTTTAGTTTTCCGCGGACTCTGCACATTCGTTCTTTGCCATCTTGGCATTTAACCGTGATTCTTTCTGCACCGAGCATCTTAACAGCAACGCCCAATACGTCGTTTGAGGAAGGTAAGACCATGCTGTCGAGGCTGCCCTCGTTTGTTATTTTTCGTTTACCCATTTTTTTACACTCATTTGGCTTAAGCCAATTATACAATCAGAATTGTTTTGAGAAAAAGCGTATAAATGGTCTAACTCTTCCTCTTAAGAACTCTAACCTTATAACATTAAGGGATGAGGCAGGTATATTAGGGTAGCTTGTACAGAAGAGTTTTTCTTCCATAGTTTCAAGATATTTTTCAAAACATTTCTTTTAAGCATTATTTTTTTGTGAATCGGCTTGGAATGTATTTCATTTTTGAAAAACGTTTTTTTCATCCATTCCTTTATAAGCACGCAGATACAATCAGGGATGAAGAGTTTCTATTATCCTATTGGAATAACTGATTGAATAATTGATTCTTTTCAAAAAATAAAAAAGAGGAAAATGAAAATGTGCCAATTAAGAGCAGGTTTAGTTAAAAACTGTCGCAGATGCAAATCGAGTATTCGACTCAATTGCCCGATTAAAAAGCAAACGAAAAAGAAAGATTTCACCGATAACAAGAAACGCACTGGCGCAGAACAAAAAGCCTAAGAGTTTCCAAAAATAAATACGAGTTTTTTCTGCTCGTTCCTAAAGTTTTATTTTGTTGAATTTTCGAATTTATTAAAATATAGACCGTGACTTTTCGACATAGTTTTCACCCAACAGAAAAAACCCCTGCAGCCAGAAAATAATAAAAAATAAAAAAGAAAATTGTTAAGATTTTAAAGATGCTCAGCTAAAAGCTTAGTATCTTCGTGGTGGTCTTCGTTTTGAGTAGCACTCTCGGCAGTAAACTGGTCTTGTACCGTCTGGCTTGAAAGGAACATCACATTCTTTTCCGCAGTCAGCGCAAGTTGCCTTGTGCATCTCTTTGTTATTATACATTCGCTATTTCAACTCCTACTATTTTGGTTGTGCAAAAGTAGCTTCTGCACAATACCATCTAACGATGGTCCATGCTTATAAATTAAGTGCTTTACCCGTTATGATCAACCATAAAAACAATTTTTATGCACAGGTTTCAGCGCTTCTTCAGCTGCTTAAAAGAAGCACACAAAACCAGCCCAAAACGGGGTTAAACCCCAAATTAGGCTATGCACCGTTTTCCATCGTCAACCTAATATAGTTAACATTGCATTGTTAAGTAAATATTCGGGCAATTGAGAAAAAGTATGAAAGGGCATGGCTACAGCTTGGCTTTTTCTCGGATTTGACGATTGATTTGAGAGGGGTAATTTGAGACAGAAAAAATCAACATTAGGCGAGCATCTTGCGCTTCTTTCAGTTAAATATAACATTTATCCAAACGAAGTTTTCCAAGCGCTAATTACAGCGCGAAACAACGAAAAAGCAGTTTGTGGCAACCTAACTGTTGAATACCGAGGCAAAGTGAAGGGCGAAACAATCTTTCTAATCACAAAAGAAAGCGCAGTCGTCGCCCAATTCCGCGTCGGAGAAGAATTCCTCTTAAGAAAAGACAACCCCTTCGAAAGCTGGATGAGCACAGACAAAATCCGCAAGAAAATCGCCAAACAAAACACCGAATCAATCTACACTTCCATTCACGATTTAAGGGCAGGCATGAAACGGGTTAACTTGAAGGCGGAAGTTATAGAGATTCCCAAACCCGCACAGGTTCACACACAATTCGGCAACACCGTCATGGTTGTCAACGCGTTGGTTGGAGACGACACTGGAAAAACCAAACTCTGCCTCTGGGAAGGACAAATCGGCACAATCGCCGTCGGAGACAACATTGAACTTAAGAACGCTCAGGTATGCGTCTTTAGGGGCGAGAGGCAACTGCGACTTGGAAAGAACGGTGTCTTAAATGTTCTGCCAAACAGCACTGAAGCAATAAAACAACAGCTAGCAACTGCAGCTGTTAGATAAATTTTTTTTTAAAAAAAACAAAAAATTTTTATTTTTAAGTTATTTCCAGTCAGTTCTTCTTCTGGACCATGCTTGCTCTTTGGTTGATTCAGAATTGCTTTTATGGTCGGTTCCAGTTCGTGGTGTACTGTGCTTTGCTAAGCATTCTCTACAGTAAACTGGTTTACCTGCTGTTGGTTTGAAGGGAACAGTGGCTGTTTTGCCGCAGTCACTGCATTTTATTTCTGTAACATTCGGTCTTTGAGACATTAAATTACTCCATGCAATGTGAAAATTCGGAAAAACTTTCCTATTTTTCGAGTATTTAAAGAAGGAAGGTTGACTTAAATGTTTCCATAAACCCAAGATATCATTCAGGTTAATTGTCCTTGTTTTCACCTTCCCCAAAATTGTTTTTGCGTCTATGCAGAGTTTCCTTCATAAGACTCACTTCTTTGGCGTAGTCCATTAGAACCATCCGGCATAGCTTCGCTCTCACTTGTACCCAAACGACTCGACAGTTCAACGAGTATTTCTCTCTGTTCTTTGCTTAACACGACTTTAACCACGCATTTTCTAACCATATCTTTCATTTTCCCCTAACGACCCATCAGGATGGTCTCAGGTTGTCCCTCGCGCGGTCCCCAAACGAAGGCGTAAACAGCGATTTTAGGGTCCTAAGCGCCGAGTACAAAGTGGACGGCAAAACCCAGATGCTCGAGGTTACGCTGGATTTGGGGCGGGAGAAACCGTTGCTTGCCGACTACGTCTATGCACTGCGCAGCAAAACCGACCGTTTAAGCCGAACTAAAACATCCAAAAACTGAGGCATCCAAGTTGAGCAGGCGAGTTGTCGTTGAAGTTAAACCTGAGTTGCATAGGGAACTGCATAAACTCGCCGTGCTAAACGACCTTAAAATCTACGTTTTAACGAATGCGATGCTTGAGGACTACTTAACTGATGAAGTTCGGGTTAAAGCCTTGCTTAGGCAGCTTAGAATGTAGGTTTGCCCTGTTTTTACTGGTGTTTTGGGAAGACTGTTTTTATAGCTGTCCAGAGTATTTGGGTGGATAAGAGAAGAGGGAAAAAACCTAATTGACCCTTATTGTTGACGACGCTGGAAGCGGCGATTTGCTGTTCGGCGTTGTAGTCGGCGCCTACCACGAAGAAACAGGCGAATTCAAATACGAACTAATCGACGTCAGGTTCTACCAAGAAATATTCCGCGAAAAAGAGTACCTGCAGGAATCCAGCCGCGTCGTCTCTAAACTTGTCTCCAAATTTAACTTGAAGCCCGAAGAAGAAATCCACATCTGCCAGGGCTGCATCTTCGACGTAGCCGCAGAGGAACTGCAGAAAGTCTACGGTGAAAACCGAGTTAAACGCATCCACGTCGTAGGGGAAGCGCAGCGGCTAGTGGAAGTCGCTTACTTAGATGAAATACGCAACTTAGGCTACGAACCGTTAGCGGAACGGGATGAGAAACGGGGCAAGAGCTTTTTCCACATGATGCGTTGGCTCAAAGATAACCCTGAAATGTTAAAGTACGCCAAAACTGGGTGGCCACGCCTAAAAAACTACCAGATGTTCAAATCGTTCCACAAATTGCAAGTCTTTAACGCTGTATGCAGCGAATGCGGAGTTGAATGCGAAGTGCCCTTTAAGCCCAAAGCCGACAAGCCGGTGTACTGCCAAAAATGCTGGTCGGCGCATAAACCGCAGAGAAACGGAGAAAAACAGTAAACACTAAAATTTTGGTTTAAAACATGAATGTAATATTTGATTTTAACTCTAATTGGTATGTACTCTTATTCGCATTTCTGGCAGCTTGGGCTGTTCTGTTCGTTGTTCGCCGCAAGTGGATAGCGAAGCATGAGATTAAACAGCAAGTGTTCCTGGCGTTTGGCGGTATGTGTTCGCTGGCGCTTATGGAGTTCTTCGCGGTATCCACGGGGCTCTGGAACTACACGCCTGGCAATTGGCCTGTGATTCTTTGGCCCACCTACTTCGTCGCCATACTGTTCGGTTATCAACTGCTAAGGTCAATTGAACGCCTGTTTCCACACAGACCCGTCATCTAAAATTTGAGTTTGAATGCTTAAATACCGATTTTTCTACTCTTCTAGTGGTTGTGTTTTAGTTTGGCTTCTAACGATAAACAAGTAGTTCACAGCGACGTTGTCTGGTATGGTAAACCTTGGGTTGTTCCAGCCGCCATCGTGCGAACCGTCACCGTGATTGTATTCGCAACTCTTTTTCTAACGCTCGAATTCTATTCAGGCGGAGCCTTAGCGGGGTTAGTCGGCTTGCCCATTTGGGGGTGGACGCTTCTAATTTTCATCTTGATTTGGTTGGTCAGCATGGTTGAGGTTCTGGTTTTTCGATTATCCAACAGCTATATCCTGTGCCAAGATGGCTTAGAAGTTAAGCAGGGCATTCTTAGGCTGCATTCGTTTGTGGTTACGCCCGCGGGTTTTGGCGACCTGCTGGTTTACCAATCCATCGGGGGCAGAATCTTCGGCTACGGTGAGTTAACTGTTAATTCGCAGGGAGAGCGAGAAACCAAATTGCGTCTGGTCCGTTCACCCGTCAACGTGGCGTCTATGATGAGGGATATTATGGGTAAGCCTATTGTACGTGTGGAAGGCCGCGTTTAACCAATCTTAGCTGTCCATTTTTTACTTGATTATTCGAGCATTTGAATGTGTATTGCGTTTATTAATCGACAAATACAGTTGATTTCTTAATTGTTATGAACATTTCTCAAATCACTTTAAATCCCCAGCAGCATACTCTGTCATCAGAGCAAAACAAAACATGGTGGATTGGAATGTTGGGTTTAGAAGTCCAAGATAAAAACTGGTCGGGCTTGCTTTCCTTGCCCTTAAAATTAACGGGGCATGTCCATTCCAGCGTTCGTTACGCGCTAAGAGCATAAGGCAAGGAGGCACCAGCTTGAACAGCACAATAATCTTGTATTGCCAAACCAAAACATCCATCCCCTGCTCGCAGGACTGCATCGCCTACAAAACATGCACCGCTCACCTCAAAAAACCTTAGCATCGTATATCCAAGCATATTACATAGGCTTATAAGAGCAAAACGCCGATGCAAGATGCCCCAATAGGAGGCGAAAAAAAAGTGTTGAGTAGAGACTGCGACGGCTGCACCCTTCTGCATATGTGCAGTGAACGTTACAGAAAAGTAAGCAAAGACGAGAAAGTTTACTGTCCAGATGGAACAGCGCACTTAGTAGACCAAAATTAACCCCCTCTTTTCCCAATTTTTGTTGTTCTTGATGCAAACGCTGAAATGCAAGCAATCCCAATTTAGGCTATTGCACGGTGATTGAGTGGATAAAGCCGATTTCTTAACTTGGGGCCGCAAATATGACAAGGCATTTGGTTGGCAGGCGCAGCGTGAGCGGGAACTCGGCGCGAAATTTCGCAGGAACAAAGCGTTGACATCCAAGGATTTGGCGGCTGTTGTTGAGTGGAAAACCAAAGATGACTCTGAACGGATGGCGCGAAGTCTTGCGCTGGTAGCCCGCAACGACGAGACAACAGTTAACAGATTAACCAGCCAGGCACTAAGCGTTCCCGGTAGCGAAGACAGCTACCGAATGAACTGCATCACATTACTCGAAGGCGTCAGCCCAATTCTTGCCAGCGTCATACTCACGTTCTTTGACCCCGCAAACTACTGCATCCTCGACGGCTACACCTGGAAAGCACTCCTTGGCAACGTTCCCCCGAACATGCAAAGCGCACAAAACTACCTTGTCCTGCTCTCCGCCATCAGGAAAACCGCAGCAAAACAAAAACTCGACGTAAGAATCATCGACAAAGCATTCTACAAAAAAGGCTTCGACCAAGCAAACAAAACGCAGTAAACGATGCGCAACACAGTGGATAGAAATATAAAGGAAGCAAAAACACGCGAATTTTACGCCATGCTGCAAAAGCGGAGCCAACAAGCCGAAGAACACCCCGAAACACTCGTTCCCTTAGATGTACGCGGACTTCTCAAAAATAATTCATTAAAACCAAATGTAGGTTAGAATCTTCGTTAATCGGTTTTTTTGAAAGAAAAAGGTTTTGGCGTTTAGTGTTTTCTATGTGTTTTTCTAAACACCAACAAACCCAAAAGTGAAGCCGCAACTGCTGCCGCTGCTACGCCAAGCAGTAGCGTGGTGTTATCAGTCGATAGTTTTTGAGGTTGGGTTGCGTCTGAAGCTAAGTTTACGGTTACTTGATGTGTGCTGTGGTGGTAGCTAAATGATAGTATCCAGTTGCTGCCTTGGGAAGTCACTGTGTAGTTGATGGGGTTTTCATCTAGTGAAACCGTGAAGCCGGTGGCGTTTGGAGCTAAGGTTTTTGCGATGATTACTTTTGTGTAGCCTTGCGTGCCTGAGGAGCCGCTGGCTGTGAAAGTCAACGTTTGGCTTGCGCTGTCGAAGTTGAGGCTGGTGATGGTGCTGTTGGATTCGACAAAGAACACGTTCTGTCCTTGAAGGGGCAAAAAGGACAATGTCACGGTGTTTTCTGATGCTTGGTAGCTGCTGTTTCCCATCCACTGCGCTTTAATAGCGAAGGTGCCTGAAGCTGGAATAAGCCACTGCACCGTGTATATGCCTGCCGTGTTTGTTTTGCCAGAACCTACTTGAACCCAATTGTTGCTGCCGCCTGTGGCGTAGGACAGAATTACTGTTTGGCCGCTAAGTGGGTTCGCGTTTGCATCGGTGAGTTTTCCGTTGAAGTACAAGGTTGATCCAACTTGGTATGTTGATGCGTCAGGTGAGATTGAAATGCTGGTTGACGGCAGGGGCGGCTGTGTAGGGGCGGGGGTTGAGGTTGGGGCGGGGTTTTGTGTCGGTCGAATGGTTGGGACAGGCTGAGAAGTCGGTGTTGGAGTGACTTGCGCAGTGCCTACCGTGAGGTTCTTGGCTACGTCGCCATTAACGGCAACGTTGTTTTCGATGTATGTGGGGAAATAAGTGCAGGGTCCCGAATAGTTGGGGTCGTATGCCGTTTGAGGATGGGCGTTTAATGTGTATGTTCCAGGCTGCAAAGCCGCATAGTAGAAGCCGTCGCTGCCGGTAAAGTGACCTGAGCCGTAGATTACGCCGCCCACACTGAACAGGACAGAGGCGCCAACCATCGGAGCTCCCGATGAGTTGTTTATGTAACCTGAAATTTCGTAGCCATAGTACAACGTCATGTTTTTCGACATAGCTGCATTAACAACAAAATTCGATTCATCATAATTAATAAAACTTGAATTAAACGGCGGCCAAACGTAGAGGTGGTAGTTGCCCGCGGGAACATTCACTGAGAAATAACCCGCTGAGTTTGTGGTGGGACCTGGAACTGAGGCATTGTTAAAACTTATGGATGCACCCGCGACCGCTGCGCCGTTTGGGTCTTTTACGAAGCCCCAGATTTGGTATGTTGAGTAAGCCGATGCATGCTGTGGGAAAGATGTAAAAGTAAACGTAAACACACTTAAAACCAATATAACTAAAGTTAAAGTCGTCAAGAACCTTTTCATTTGCAACACAACCAATTGCCATAGCCGTAAGTTGGCTTATAAAGTTTTACATCTACCGTTTGCCTGCCTGACTAATTGACGCGGCTGAGCGGCAAAAATAAAAGAGTTTGACACAGCGGAGTTTGCTGTTGCGCTCAAAAGGCTGAGTTTTTGCGCTCAAAGCAAAGTGTATCTTTTCTGGAAAAAACAGGCTGCCACCTAGCTGTTTCCATTTTTGAAAAGGCAGTCGAGTTCGAGTTTTGTTTTTTTGATAAGTCTTATATTATTCTGTGAGTTTCATGATTGTTCTAGGAAGTCAATAGCGGATGGATGAATCTTCTTCTCGCCCTTATTTACAGCCTAAAGTTAATCCTGACGGGTTGAACGTAGAGGAGAAACTTAGGGCAAGCGAAGAAAGAGATCACTCTTTATTCTCGAACATGATGGATGGCTTTGCGTTTTGCAAGATGATTTTTAACAAAGAAAACCAACCTATCGACTTCGTTCACTTAGAAGTTAACGACGCATTCGAAAAAATCATGGGATTGAAAAGGGGCCTTCTCATCGGAAACAAAGCCACTCAAGTTCTACCAAAAATCAAAGAAGCTAATCCCGAATTGTTCCAGACTTTTGGAAGAGTTGCTTTAAGCTGCAAAGAAGAAAAGTTTGAAATACTTTTCAAGCCCCGTGGCTTGTGGTTGTCTATTTCCGTATGGCGCATCAGCTGGGTGTAACTCCCGAAAAAGCCGTTGGATTATTATGTTTTCAATGTGTTCACGGAATAGAGAGTCCGCCTGATTTTTGTCCGCATGCACAAACGGTGAACGACGGAAAAGAACACGTAGCAGAAGTGCATGAACCCCGCCTCGGGGGAGACTTTTTGGTAAGCACCTCTCCGCTGAGGGATGAAAAGGGCGTGATTGTTGGCTCCGTCCACGTGGCAAGGAACATTACGGACCGTAAAAAGACTGAAGCAACCCTCAGCAAACTCAACCGCCATCTAAGAGCCATAGGAAGCAGTTCCCAAGCCCTCATGCACGCCACCGATGAATCAACTCTGACGCAAGAAGTCTGCAACATTATCATCCACGATTGCGGCTACGCACTCGTTTGGGTAGGGATGGCACAACATGACAAAAACAAAACCGTGCACCCAGTAGCTTACGCGGGCTTCGACAAGGAATACATCGACCAACTGGATGTAACTTGGGCTGACAAACCACGCGGGCGAGGACCCACGGGAACAGTCATTCGAACAGGAAAACCCTACGTTTGCAGGAACATGAACTTGGACCCTAACTTTGAGCCATGGCGTGAGCAGGCCGCAAAAAGAAACTACACCGCATCACTCGTTCTGCCTTTATCCTCGTTTGAAGGCGAAACCTTCGGTGCCCTCAACATCTACAGTCAAGAACCTGACCCCTTCACGCAAGAAGAAAGCAAGCTCCTAACGGAATTGGCTAACGACTTCGCTTACGGCATCGAGATGTTGAGGTTACGCAAAGAAAGAGAACAGGCAACTTGTCAGCTAGAGAAATACGCTAATCAAATGGAAGAGCTTGCGAATGAACGGGCAAAACAACTCGGACAAGCGGAACGATTAGCGACTATAGGTCAAACTGCAGGGATGGTTGGGCACGACATCCGCAATCCCCTGCAAGCCATCGTGGGAGAACTGTATTTAGCTCAAGATGAGCTTAGTTCTTTACCTGCGTCGGATGCCAAGAAGAATCTGCAGGAAAGCGTGGCAAACATCGAGCAAAACTTGTTCTACATAGACAAGATTGTCGCGGACCTGCAGGACTACACCAAACCCCTCAAACCCAACAGGGACAGCGTAGACATTGAAAAAATTGTTGAGGAAGCCTTGCTCATAGTCGTTATCCCAAGCAACCTTGAGGTTTCCATTTCGGTTGAAGAGGGTTTTCCACTGTTTACAGCTGACTTCTCTATGCTCAAACGGGTCCTCATCAACCTGATCCAGAATGCGGTGCAAGCCATGCCCAGCGGCGGCGAACTAAAAATAATTGCTAGGCTCCAAGACGAACAAGTTTGTGTCAGCGTTCAAGACACAGGCGAAGGCATCCCAAAAGAGGTGGCGGACAAGCTTTTCACGCCTCTATTCACCACTAAATCCAAGGGGCAGGGCTTCGGTTTAGCCGTGGTTAAGCGTTTGGTGGAAGCGCAGGATGGAAAAATAACTTTTATCAGCCAAAAACGAAAAGGAACAACCTTCACGGTGGAGCTTCCCCTAAACCAACACAACTGATTTTCTCCCTTCGCAACATATCCTCCCTCATTTATGGGTTGAAACCAGTTTTGCTTTTTTCTCTTTATGTGGGAAAAACGGTTTACAGGGTATCACAGGACTGCAAGAGGGGGCGACTGGTTTTTATGGTTGCAGCATTTTTTGGTGCCTGTTTCGATGTGAGATAATCATTTTCCATCACATGCTCTGCATGGCTCTATGTTGAAACTGCTCGCGGTGTGGATGTGAAAGCACATATTGATTGATTTTTTCTGCACAAGAATCATTGCACATCACAATTCAGGTGGGTACTTCAGCTGCTTCAAGCCATCTCTCACCATCCAAAACCCACAGGACAATTATTCGATTGGTGGACTGTGGAAAAATTATTAAACCTCTTCAACTGACAAGAGGTAGGTGTATATTTGTACAAGAAAATCCTAGTGCCCATAGACGGCTCAGCACACTCAACACGCGCCCTTCAAGAAGCTATAAAAATAGCTAAAACAACCAGCGGAACACTAACATTATTAACCGTTCAACCAAGTCACCCCAAAATATCCTCGCCTCCAAAGCAACCTATCAACGATACCCCAAAAAGCATCATTTTGGCTGAGGGTCAAAAATTAGTTCAAGAGCAAGGCGTTTTCGCTGAAACCGTATTACTGGAAGGCAACGTCGTTGACCAAATCGTAAACACTGCCAAAGAGGGCAATTTCGACCTTATCGTCGTTGGAGCAAGAGGACTGAACAGGTTTGAAGAAGTACTGTTGGGCAGCATAAGCCACGGCGTAATTGAGAAAGCTCCCTGCCCAGTAATAGTAACAAGATAAAACCTAATCTTAATCCGCCAAGACAAACAAGTAATGTGAATCAAATCGCCCAAATCTAACGCAAAAAGCAAAAGAACTGCCGGCCATCTCCCAACGATAGAACCGGGGGCGAACCAATCGGCGAAGAAGAATACACGAAAATGATAGCTGAACTTGACCGAAGCCGAGAAAACGGTCTATGCAAATGGAAACAAACTGCACCCTAACCAACGACTCCCACTTAAAAACCTGACCGTAAAAACCAAATGGATAACCTAAAACTACAACACAAAACAGACCGAAACATATCATTAATTGCTTGAGAATCCAAACACAACAAAATCTTAAACGTAGCCTACTATACTGCCCTACGTCTGAGCTTCGACTAAGTTACAA
>CAIUPH010000093.1 GCA_903901015.1 Candidatus Bathyarchaeota archaeon
GATGCAAGCCGAAGACCTCATTTATTTGAAATCGGACAAAGTTCAAGTTGACAGCGCAGGAAGAATGAAGTTAGCGGTTAAAGCGGCAACGTTGGGCGCCGACATCGAACGCATCAGCGACCTGCTGGGCTGGAAAGAATTTGAGGAAATAACCGCTTTAGCCCTAAAAAACCATGGATACTCGGTCAAAAACAACGTGCGGTTTAAGCATGGGACTCGCCGCTGGGAAATCGACGTCGTCGGATGCCGCAAACCCCTGGTTGTTTGCATTGACTGCAAGCATTGGCAGCATGCAATCTCCCCGTCGGCACTAAAGAAAATTGTTGATGCCCAGATTGAGAGAACCCACGCATTGGCTGATTCGCTGCCGAATCCCAACATAAAACTTGACTGTGCGCTCTGGGAAAAAGCAAAGTTTATTCCAGTAGTTCTCTCGCTTTTTCCAAGCTCCTACAAGTTTATCTATCAAGTGCCCATAGTGCCAGTTCTTCAGCTTCAAGACTTCATTTGCCAACTGCCCGTTTACACGGAGGACCTCAAGGTTTTCCCCAAAAACTTCAAAACTTTAAGTCATGATTTTAAGGATTGAGGTTTTCGCCATCTTAAAAGCTGGGTAGAGGCTTAGAAGGAACGTGCCTATCAACACGGCGAGAAGCCAGAGGGAGATAACGAGAAGAGTTGTGGGTGTTATCATTGGGTTAGCCATCAAAATCAGCCAGGTTATTATTGTTCCAAGCGATAATCCTGCGCCAAAGCTAGAAAACAACACGACCGCACATTGAATCGCCGAAATATGCACAATTATGGATGGTTTGGCGCCTACAGCGCGTAATATGGCAAATTCTTGATGCTGCTCATCCACAGACAACATCATGAAACCTACAAGACAGATAGTGGCTGAAACCAACGTAAAAATCGGCAGAAGCATAATTGTTTGCCACGTTGAAGACAGAAAAACGGTGTTCTGCTCCACAACTGAGCCTAAATCAAGCACTTCTAAACCGTTACCTGATGCTTGAACCATGTTTTTTATTGCGTCAACGGCTAAATTGCGATTAACTGACCCTGCGAGTTTGACCAATACAAGGTTATCTTCATGGATCCCCGTTGCATTCTGCAGACTATTTAGGGGCACGTAGGTGACGTAGCCATTGTTTAACGGGTCAACACCTACCCCAACAATTCTGAAAATATCATTTTCGATGCCGACTCCTTCCTGCAGGGGATCAGCTAAGCTGATTTTATTATTTGGGTCACGTGCATATATGGTGTTAGCGATTGAATCGCCGACAACCGCCTCAAGAGATGAACTGTTGCTTAAAAACTGCCCCTTAAGAGACCAAGAACCCGTAGAAACAGATGGATCTATGCCAACTATTAACGATTGACTTGTGCGGTGGCCGCCGACAAACTGTGTTTGGGAGCTGTCTTGTCCCAATTCGAAGCTGGGAATTTCCTGGATAGTCCCTGATAAAACCAGCCGTGGATCAACCGTTTCAACAACATTCAGTGTTTTAAGTTGGTCAATAAGTGTTTGCGGTACTGCCAGTTTAGGGTCGGAATAATTAAACGCGGTGTTTTCCTGGGTTTTTGAGAACTTCAACAACTGTGTCCTATATTCGGTTAACATTGTGCTATGGGCTATTGCGATGGTGTCTTTTCCAATTGGAGTTTGAATCGATGAAATAGTGGTGGCGCTCGCGATTGTTCCGCCTGCAATCGAAACCGTCAACAAAATAAACACTATTGACAACAGAAAAACGATGCGCAAGCTTGCTGATTGACGCCGATAAAGGCTTCGCAGGGCTATGCGTAGAGTTATTGCTCTTCTCGACAGCGGTTTATGTCTGGTTTCGCCCGTTAAACCGTAATATTTCACTGGTGAAAGCGCATCTATAGCAGACATGTTGGCGGCTTTTAGGATGGGCCTCAGACCAAAAAATAAGGAAAGAACAAAAAAAGCCACAAAAACCACCGGTGCAAACCAGAAATTTGGCAGTGTATAAGCTGAAAAAACGATTTTAGCCGCTGCAAAATCCATTACAAACCCAAATAATATGCCAAGTGTGCAGCCGGCAAAGGTTACAGCGAGGAGTTCTGTCATGAAGTATCCTGCGACGAGGCTGTTTGGGCACCCTGCCGCTTTAATGAGGCCAAAATCATGGGTCCTCTGAGACAACATCAAAAAAACAACGAATGAAGTCAAAA
>CAIUPH010000094.1 GCA_903901015.1 Candidatus Bathyarchaeota archaeon
ATAAGTAACGGTTAAAAGCCAATGATGCACACAAATACGTTAACACCAAGAAAGGTTTGGTCATCAAAATGCAATCTGCTAAAATTCAACAAAGAAAATTCGTTTCAGTTGACCCCGGCAAATGCATTGGCTGCGGACTCTGCGAATACGCGTGTACCGTAGAGAAAGGAGAAGGCATCTGGAACCCAATTCACTCCAGAATCCGAGTTGTCCGCATGGCACCCGTCTTCAACTTCGCCTTAACCTGCCGAGGATGCCAAGATGCACGGTGCGTTAAAGCATGCCCCGAACGAGCACTTTCACAATCAGAAACTACCGGCTTACTAATTATAGATGATTCTAAATGCAAGGGCTGCGACTGGTGCGTCCAAGCATGCGAACACGGAGGAATAACCATCCACTCCGACACAGGAAAAGCCATCGCGTGCAACCTCTGTGAAGGCGAACCAAAATGCGTTGAATCATGCCCCGAAGAAGCCTTAGAAATTGTTGATTCAGACGAAGCAGCAGAAAAACGCTTCAACGACGCCCTAACAAACCTGCCCGCGCAAACAGAAAAATTAACCGCAACCGTCAAGAGCAAAGACTGGAAACCGCTCCTCGCAGGCGCAGAAAAACGCAGCGAAAAAATCACTGAGAAACTGCAAAACCTCAACAAGAGGGCAGCAGCCAAAAAACAACAAAAATAAATTTTTATTTTTTATTTGTTTTCTTCGTATCCCCGCAGAAAACTATCTATATCCGACCCAACGTTCTGGCCAACGTAGCCGCCTTCCAAAACGAAAAACGCGGGTTTTTTCAGTTTAGCAACTCTTTTGCCGATTTCAAAGTAATCCTGTTCAATCAGGCCTAAGGTTGCTAAATCGCCCTTGTGGGTGTCAAAACCCGCGGAGACCGCAACCACCTCAAACTTGGTTAAATCCACCATAGCCAACGCTTTGTCGAGCGTTTCCAAGTACTGTTGGCCGCCTAAATCCTTTTGCAACGCGAAGTTTATGCAGTTGCCCTCAGTGGACGCGCCTGTCCCCGGATAGTTGGGTGATTGATGTAGCGAGAGGTAAGTGACTTTTTCGTCGCCTTCAAAAATCTCCTGCGTCCCGTTCCCATGGTGTCCATCGATGTCTAAAATTAAAGTTTTTTTTCCCGACTCCTTAACCGCTATTGCGATGTTGTTAAAGTAGCAGAATCCCCTGGTGTAAACGCCCAATGCGTTGCCGCTTCTTCCACTGTGGTGTCCTGGTGGACGCGTGATTGAGAACCCGTTGATTTTGCTTGCTAAGAGTGCTCCGCCGGCGGAGAGCGATGCAAATTCAAAGATGTTTTTGTAGGCTGGAGTATCTGAATCTTCAACCAACCCTTTCTTTACGTTAAAAAGGTAATCAGCATCGTGAACGCTTAAAATTTGGTCGTCTGTTGCTGGCTTTGGCTCCAAAAACTCGTACCCCTTTGCCTGCAAAACGTCATGTGCAGTTTTTACCCGTTGGGGTCCTTCAACGTGCCATGTGCCGTAGCCTAAACATTTTTCTGAGTAGA
>CAIUPH010000095.1 GCA_903901015.1 Candidatus Bathyarchaeota archaeon
ATTATTTAAAGACTGAATGTTTGCTAAGGCTCAAAGTGAAAGACCGTCACATGGCTTGTTAGTTGGGTGTTTTAGAGAAATATTTAACATACCCACATACCCAATTAACTACCAAGCCGCTTGGAGAACCATGCATGAGCATACTTAGCCACGACACGTTTTGGAACGCAGTCATAACTATGCCCATGACTAAGAAAATGCTCCAGATGTCGCTCAAAAAATGCGGCGCCTGCGGCAGAACCGTATTGGAAGCGGCATTGGACGATTACGCAGGCAAAACCGACGTAAAATGCGCTAAGTGCAGCGGCATGTACAGCCAGATTATAGGTTTCTGGATAGAGTTCCTGCGTAGGGCACTCGGGTTTAAGCGGGCGAAAGTTGAGAAACTCCTATCTGACCGTTACGCCAGAACAGCCGTACTTAATTTGGCGCGTTCCTTCACTTATTTCGGCATCCAAAAACCCATGTCGCTCTCAGCGCCTTTTCTGGTGGTTTGGGATTTCACTCACAAATGCAACCTGTCCTGCAAGCACTGCTACAGCAACAGCGGCGCAGTCGACGAAGAAGAATTAACGACAGAGCAAGCCTTTGCAGCCGTGGACCAAATAGCGGATGCCGGCGTGACGGCGCTCGCGTTTAGCGGCGGCGAACCCTTAACCCGAAAAGACTTCTTCCAAGTAGCAAGGTACGCATCTGACCGCGGACTCTACGTGTCTGTTGCTTCAAACGGCACACTGCTCACCATAGAGAACGTGCAAAAACTCAAAGAAGCCAAAGTCAACTACATCGACGTAAGCATCGACGGTGCATCTGCCAAAACCCACGACGACTTCCGAGGCGTCCCCGGCACGTTCGATAAAGCGGTTGCGGGCCTAAAAAACTGCGTTGAAGCAGACCTTTGCGTATGCATCGCAACGACAGTGGGCAAAAACAACATGGACGAACTGCCCGCTATCATAGACTTAGCGGAAGAAATCCATGCGGAACGCTTCACGTACTTCAATTTTATTCCGACTGGACGCGGCAAAGCCCATTTTGACCAGGACCTGTCTCCGCAGGAACGGGAAAAAGTTATGCAGTATTTGCTCAATCGCATGTCGGCTGGATGCAAAACCACCATTCTTGCAACGGCGCCGCAGTTAGCCCGCGTAGCTTTGCAGTGCCAGGGTGCGTCGGGCACGGGCGAAGTAACATTGTCCATGGCTCACATGCAAACTGTCAAGGTAACTAAAAAAGCGGTGCCTCTTGGCGACTTCATCGGTGGATGCGGCGCAGGAAGATTGTACTGTTCATTGTCACCGCAAGGCGACGTCCACCCATGCGTGTTTCTGCCCGTAAACGTCGGGAACCTCAAAACCCAAAAGTTCCAAGACATCTGGTTAAACGCGCCCCTCTTCAACGCTTTCCGCAACAGAGCAAACCTGAAGGGCTCATGCGGGAAATGCGATTACAAGTTCATCTGCGGCGGCTGCAGGGCACGGTCGGCGGCTTACCATAACGGTGACATGCTCAACGGTGACCCAGGTTGTCTTCAAGGAGTGAAGAATGCAAAAAATGCTTAACTCCCAATCGAAGACAGTTAAAATCTTCCGCGCTAAAGACGACGTAAGCAAAATCGTAGAGGAAGCCGTAGCCAATTCAGGATTGCGTGGAAAAAAGAAGATTTTTGTTAAACCCAACCTTAGCCACCCTGAATACCTGCCTGGCGTCGTAACCAGCCCTGAAGTGATGGGTCAGTTGGTGGGGTTGCTTCGGGATGGCAACAGCGAAGTCATTGTGGGCGAGTCCAACGGCTTCAACTATCCCTGCTGGACAGCTTTTGACAAGAC
This sequence comes from Candidatus Bathyarchaeota archaeon, assembly GCA_903901015.1. Lineage (GTDB taxonomy): Archaea > Thermoproteota > Bathyarchaeia > Bathyarchaeales > Bathycorpusculaceae > Bathycorpusculum. Next base: position 1,830 of record CAIUPH010000095.1, read on the forward strand.
AGGCGTCCAAGCGGCGGTGAAAGCAGCAGGCGGCACCGTCATCAACCTCTCTGAAGATAAGGTCGTGGAAGTAAAATTCGAGGACAACACGCCTCTTAAGCGGCTGTTTCTGCCCAAAACTATCCTCGACGCCGACGCAGTCGTCGATTTGCCTTTGATGAAAACCCATGAGTTCATGGCTTACAGCGGCGCCATCAAAAACCTCTTCGGTTGTGTGCCAAGCAACAAACGCATCTACCTGCACCCGTACCTGCCCGAAGTGTTCTATCGCCTCTACACCCTCTTCAAACCTCAACTTACGATTATGGATGCGAGGACAGGAATCGAGGGCAATGGACCAACAAAGGGCAAGCCTGTTAAGATGGATTTGATGTTGACAGGCAACGACGCTTTAGCGGTGGACGTAGTAGCTGCCCAAGTGATGAAGCTGGATTGGAAAGAAACCTACCTGGGCTACATCGCGTCAAAAACAGGGTTCCATGAAGAAGACATTCACGTTGAGGGCTTGCCAGTAGCTTCAGTGGCGCGCAGGTTTGAGCCGCCACGCATCGATTTGCCTGTTAAAGCGCAAATGATGATTTACCAACATGAATACCTCACGAAATTTTTCTTCTGTTCACTCGACATCGTTCATCTTTTCCAGAAGGTCACGAAGGCGTACCGCGGCGAAAGTACCCAGGTTGGTTAACTGAGGGCTTCATCGTAGACTTTCATGGCTTCTTTAACGACTATGCGCCAGTCGTATTGTTCCACGATTGTTTTACGCGCCTTGGCACCCATCTCCATGGCGAATGCTGGGTGGTCAAGAAGATAGAGGATTTTTTCGCTAAACGCCTTGGGCTTGAATGTTCCGACTAAAAACCCGTTTTTGCCGCTTGTGATTGTTTCGGGGATGCCGCCGACCGTGGTTGTTACGATTGGCAAGCCTGTTGAGAGCGCTTCCAACACGGCGAAGGGATGATGCTCGTAGAACGTGCTGAACGCGAACACGTCCGCTGCCTGGTACAGTTTGGGCAGTTTCTTGTCTGGGTAGTAACCTGTGAAGACGATGTTGTTTTTGACTCCGAGATGCTGGGCGTACGCGGTGAGCTTGTGTATTTCATCGCTTTGCCCCTTGCCTGAAATGATGAATTTTGCGGTTGGATAACGTTTTATGACGGCAGGCATGCTTTCGATGAGTGTGAACAAGCCTTTACGGGCGTAGAGTCTGCCCACGGATACGATGGCTAAGTCGTCGGGGTTAAAGCCCAGTTCCTGCTTGGCTCTGCGTTTGTCCGCGGCGGGCTTGAATTTGTTTACGTCCACGCCGTTGTGGATAACGCGGATTTTGCGCTCTGGAATTTTATAGTAGTTTGTGAGTTCCCACTTGGTGAAGCGGCTCACAGCGATGATTTTCCGCGCTCTCTTAAGCATGCCTTCCTCGAAGAACCGCAGAAACCCGTTGAAGCTGACCAGGAACTGTTCGTTAGCGTTTAAGCGGCTGTAGGGTTCGCCGCGGATGGCTTCAGCTTCGCCCTTCCACGTGGAGTGAACGGTACAGACGAGGGCTTTGCCAAAGTTTGGGGGCACTGCAAAGTTGGGCGTCAGGGGCAGCTGGGCATGGGTAACGTCGACTTGGGCGGCGGCGTGGATGCTTTGGAGTTTGCGGCTGCTGGAGGCGGCGAGCATGAAGGATTTGACGATTGGGATTTTGGGGATTTTCAGGAACGACACATCGAGCTGCGGGTTGACTTTGACGTCCTGGGTTTGGTTTGAGCCTGTCACGATTTGGATTCTGTAGCCGTTCTTCATGAGTTCGTTTGAGAGGTAGTAGACGTATGCGCCTGTTCCGCCTGAAAGCGGCCAGTACTCGGGTGAGATGAAGCAGACTTTATGAGGCATCTACTTGCCCCTCCTCGACAGGTAGCGCATTGTGGTTGTGACTGCGCCGACAAACCACGCCACCGAACGCACAAAGTAGAGCACGAATAAACGCAGGGCGGTTGAATCGTGGAACTTAACGGCAATCTTCACCGCCGAATAAATAAAGTAAACCGTCGTCGCCAGCAAGATTAAACCCGAAGCAGCCCAAAGTAGCCTGAGAGCTGGCACGATTCCTAAAAGAAACGACGCAACAATTGCCAACAGTAGCACGGGCTGGATGTTCATGCCCACATCAGTGATTTCGTCGCCTTTTGCCAAGCGTCCATGCTTAAAGTAGAGTTTAAGCGTGTTTTTGCCGTACTGCAGTTGCTGCCGATAGTACGCTTTCAGGGTTGGGCGGTTGAAGTGGTAGCAGACCGCTGAGGGTTCGTAGGCGATTCTGTAGCCTTTAGCGCTAATGCGGAACCCTAAGTCAGTGTCGTATTGGCTGGGCAACTGTTCGTCCCATCCGCCCGCTTCCTCGATAACGCCTTTTTTTAAGAGCAGGTTCATCGTTGCGATGCGCCCCGTGTACTTGCCTATGCGGCTGTAGCGGTTTTTGAGTTCGTACCCGATGCTCTTCGCCCACGGGTTTTCAGCGTTCCATGTTTCGATGCTGCCGCTGACTCCTGCCACTTTGGGGTCGGCAAGGTGGGGTGTGACTTTGTTTAGCCATTCAACTTCGACTTTGGCATCGGCGTCGATGAATCCCAGAACGGGGTATGCGGCGATTTTCATGGCGTAGTTGTAGGCGGCTGGAGCGTTGAGGCGGATGGAAACCACTTTGATTGGGAACTTCTGTGACAGCTTAACGGTGGAGTCTTTGGAGCCGCCGTCCATAACTATGACTTCAAAAAAATCGGCTGGATAATGCTGCGCCAAGATGGATTTGAGGCATTCTTCGATGGTGTCTTGGCTGTTGTACGCCGCCACGATGATTGAAACTTTGAAGGGCTTGTCTTGTTCCATTTGCTATCCCCTGAACCGAGCAAGCATAATCGAGTACAAGATTTTGGAGCCATCCCACAGCGGGTCGACACCTGAGCGTCCATAAGTGCGCTGCTCAAAAGATATCGGCACCTCAAGCACCCTAAAACCCGCCCTAACTGTCTTCACGAGCATCTCAGATTCTATTTCGTATTCTCGAGCGTACAATTTCTGGCTGTCCAATACAGCTCGTTTCATAGCGCGGTAGCCTGATTGGCTATCAGTTATGGATACGCCAGTGAAAGCTTTGATCAGGTAATTGAAGATTCTAACGCCGAATGCGTTGAGTTTTCTTGCCGCCACTGGCTTATGTTTCATGTACCTTGAGCCTATGACTAAGTCAGCTCTGTCTTGGAGAATTGGCTCTAACACTTCATGCAGCTCCTCGGGAACATGTGAGCCATCAGAGTCGATGGTGACAATAATATCGCCTTTGGCTTTGGCGAATCCCGCCCGCAAAACGTAGCCTTTGCCCAGATGCACTTTAAGCGTTAAAGCCTTAACGCCGCGTTTAGTCGCCTCAGATAGTGAGCGGTCGCGGCTATGGTCGTCCACAACTATGACCTCATAGGGTAAGCCAATCTGCTGCAACGAAGCTTTTGTGCGGTCGATTACGTTGCCTACAGTTAATTCCTCGTTGTAAACGGGAATTATGACGGAAAGCAGCAATTTTCGGTTGCTCATTTTATTTAAGATGCCAATGGAAGAACTTATAAAGTTTGGCTACCCCAACCTTGTTAGCTAAATGAACAGGTAACTGATGCCTAAATGCAAACTACACTGAATTCTAAAGTTGAGGGTGACCGAAAGGTCTGGTTTTCCATGTGGTTTTTGGGTTCAGTCGTTACTTTCGGCGTAGCGTTTTTCCCCATGTTCTACCGTTTAGTCGATGGCAGAAACAGGCATTTCCGCAAAGAAGACGAGTTTGAGGCGCAAATTGCGGCTTACTTGAAAAGGAAGGAAAAAGAGCCGCCAGCACCAAACAAGCGGCTTGCAGAAATGAATGCGAAGGCATGGGCAGCCAGCATAATCCTCATCATTCCAGTCTTTGCACTGTTGTATGTCCTCTCAAGAGACTTAGCGGTCCACGAACGCAGCCAAGACGCCTACCTTGCAACTGCACTTCCAGAACGCGTATTCATGCCCCAGACAATACCGATAAAAACATATGCAGTGATAACTTTAGTTACGTTGGGCGTGGGCGGAGTGTACTGGCTCTACAAAGTCGTAAACTTGTACAACGCTCACTACAAAGCACACTTACAAATAGAGAAAGAACTGGGCAGGCTAATGGAGGAAACAAAAGTTGTCGAGCACATGTAAAAAACGCAGGTTCGTCAGCCACGGCGGCGACATCTGGGGTTTTAGCAGAAAATACAACATACCCCTCGAAGATGTGCTCGAATTCAGCGGACCCATAAACTACTTGGGGCCTTCCCAAAAAGCAGTTGAAGCTGTCAAACAAAGCGCCAAGTTAATCCGGTATTATCCTGACCCGAACCCCGTAGAGTTCAAAAAGCAAATCGCCCAGTACGTCGGGCAAGGCGTCGAACCGGAAAACCTGCTGCTTGGCAACGGATCAATCGAACTTATCTACATGATTACGGAGATTCTGCCAAGGGGCTTTAAAGCGTTGATTCCGGTGCCGTCGTTTTCGGAGTACGAGAAAGCGGCGCTTCGTGTCGGCGGCGAACCAGTGTTTTTGCAACTGCCAGAAAACTTTGCGTTAGAAACGGATAAAATCAAGAAGGCAGTTACCGACGACACCAAAATCATCTGCATCTGCAACCCGCACAGTCCTTCGGGAACGCTCTACAGCAAAGAAGCGCTATTGGATTTGGTTAAGTTCTGCAACAAAAAAGAAATTATCTTCAGCGTGGACGAGAACTACATCGAGTTTGATGATAAAAGTTTAGATAATACCTTGGCGGGCATGGTGAAGGATTACGAGAACCTCTTCGTCATACGTTCAGTCACCAAGTTCTACGGCATGGCTGGCATACGCTTCGGCTACGCAGTTGCCGCTGGAACCCTCATCGACAAGCTGCAGACTACGCGGCTGCCATGGAGTATCAACGCACTGGCAGGTCCAGTTACGTTAGCAGCTTTCAACGACAAAGAATTTATCGAGAACACCCAACAAACCATCGCCAAAAACCGTGAAGCCCTCGCCAAAGCACTCGGCGAAATCGAAGGCTTACATGTGTACCCATCTGTAACCAACTTTCTCCTCGTAAAAATAGTGAGCGGAAAATTTACATCCACCATGCTCAAAGAACTACTATCGCAGGAACGTATCCTAATTCGCGACTGCTGCACTTTCATGGGCTTAGACGACCATTACTTCCGCGTCACAGTCCGCTCAGCCAAAGACAACCAGACACTAACAGAAACAATAAAACGAGTAATGAGCAAGAACTAAATTTTGCGCTTAAGTGAAGTGCCGTCTATCATTTTTGGTGAAAACTATGCCTACCAAGCAGAGAAGTAGCTGCATGAATATTATTGGACCAAACGATTCAATCGGTGACATCGCGGTTCCAACATGTAGTCCGGGCGCAAAGATCAAAGCTGCGGCTTCAATGAAGCATGAAGAGAAGATTAAGAATGCTCCAGTTAAACCCACCAGAAAATGCTGCCTCTTCAATGAGTAGAACGCGCCTGTCCAGGCGAATGCAAGAAAAATAGCTCCCAGCCACGCCATGACGGGATACCCGACGTAGACTTGATTAGAAAGTGTCATGTCGGCTTGATGGTGCGTGATGGTTTCAGTGAACCCCGATATGGTGAACCCTAAAGTAAAAAGTGCAGCAAGGGTTGTTGCGGCTGCGCCTATGGTACTGGAATTTGCCATGGTTCTATCCATCCTAACTTTAAAGTCACGTTCGTCGGTCGAGCACCAGTGTAGGTTACATTTGCATCCACGTAGACAGAGGCTCCGCCGGAAACAGTAGCTCCGAAATAGGATTCTGAAGTGTTGTTACCGAAAAACACCGTGGACGAATTTGTGATTACGCCCTGCCTGTCTTGGGTCACTTTAACGTTGCATCCCTAAGCTGTGTTTATTCCGGGATTGTAGACATACCCGCTGACATGGATGATTCCATTGCCGTTGTCAGAGTACCCTAAACTAACGTTCACGAGCTTTCCCTCTTGCATGCTGCGTATTTGATTTTCCAAATCATTAACATGTTGAAGCCGCTTGACCAGTCCAACTCCAAACTGCAAAACCCAAATCAAACCCAGTATCGCCACAGCGTTCCGTTAAAGCTATAAACCGCGCAAATCATCAAAAGCATCAACAACCCGTTCCAACAGAGGCAAAACCGTGTCCGCCAAACCTAAAACTAAGGATTCAAAACCCAAAACAGAGAACACCACAGTTCTACTTATGACCACGGCGCCTCCTGAAAATGGCGCATGGTACCTTGGGAAACGTTTGCCTCCAATCGGTTTGATGTACGTTGCCGCGGCACTTGAAAAAGCAGGCTTCAAAGTGCAGATGCTCGACAACTACCTCATGAAGAAATCCCTTGAAGAAATCAAACAATTAATCACAGAAGTTAACCCTGGAATCGTTGGGATTACTTGTGGTTCAGCCACTTACCCGCGGTGCGTTGAAACTTCCAGAGCCATCAAGCAGGTGAAGCCCGACTGCAAAATCGTTGTGGGCGGATGGCACGCATCCTACATGCCCGACAGTCTCCTCGCGAACCCCGAAATCGACTATGTCGTCATGGGTGAGGGCGAACGGGCAATCAGCGAGCTTGCCGCAACCATCGTAAACGGCAACGAGAAAGCAGCCGCATCCATCGCGGGCGTCGCAGTCAAACGCAACGGTGAAAACATCAAGAACCCGCCAAAATACATTGAAAACATGGATGAAATCCCCTACCCAGCAAGGCATCTGCTGCCGCTGGAGCTTTATGACCGCACCATAGAGTACTTGGATGCTAAACCCGCTGATGTTATGAGCATATCGAGGGGCTGCGTTTATAATTGTGGCTTCTGCGAAACCCGCAAGCTTTGGGGAAACATCTGTCGAGGCTTTAGCCCGAAGAGGGTTATCGGCGAAATCCAAGACTTACAGAGCAAATATGGAACCAAAGGAATCTACTTCATCAACGACAACTTTACCCTGCGAAAAGAAAAAACGACCGAACTTTGCAATCTGATGCTTGAGAATAAGCTGGATTTGGAGTGGGTCTGCGATACCCGCGTGGACCTTGTCAACAACGAGCTTTTAGCGTTGATGAGTAAGGCGGGGTGTAAAACCATCTGGTTTGGAGTGGAATCCGCGTCGCAGAAGATTTTGCAGCGCATTGGCAGAAACACTTCACCTCAAGAGGTGGAAACTGCGTTTAAGCTCTGCAGAAAAAATGGTATAAAAACCGCGTGTTCCTTCATGCTGGGGTTGCCAGATGAAACATTAAAGGACATGGAAGACTCGTTGAAATTCGCCAAGAAACTTAACCCCGACTGGTGCCAATTCAACACTTTCATCGCTTACCCCGACAGCAGGCTCTACAATGAACTGCTCGAGAAAGGCAACTACGTGAAACTAGACGAGTTCTTGCTTTCCGTGAAAACTGAAGAGTTCGATTACGACTCGCTCATGATGGTACAGAGGCGTTTCTTCAAGGAATTCCACATGACTCCAAGGCAGATTCTTAAGCGAATTCGTCGTGAAGGTGCAGTGAACTTTGCCAAACGCAGGCTCATGGGCGGCACGAGGAAGACCACTGGAGTCGCATAGAAGGGGAGTTGTTTTGCAGAAGCGAAGGCTTGGAAGAACAAACCTTCAAGTCTCAATCGTGGGTTTTGGCGGAACATGGATATCCGAACTCACCATGCCCGACGCAGTGGGCGTTGTCAGGAGAGCTTTTGATTTGGGCATCAACTATTTTGACACTGCCAAGCTGGATGGAGACAGCGAAGAAAAAATCGGCGCCGCCCTCCACGACGTCAGGGACCAATGTGTCATCGCGACAAAGACGGGTTCACGGACAAAACGGGAATCTCTCGAAGACTTCAAATCCAGCCTGCAACGCCTCCAAACCGACAGGCTCGACATCATTCAGCTCCACGGAATCGACGACGAAAAAACTCTTGCCAAAGCCATGAGCGCCGAGGGTTCACTGCAGACTTGCAAAGAAGCCCGCCGACAGGGACTCGTTGATTTCATAGGTATCACTGGGCACAAGCCGCGGGTTCTGGTCAAAGCGGTTGAGAGCGGTGAATTCGACACGGTTCTTGTTCCCCTCAACGTGGTAACGCGCCAGGCACTCGAGGAACTGCTGCCCGCTGCCAAAGCCCACGACGTCGGCGTCATCGCAATGAAGCCACTGTCAGCCAAAACCTCAACACTAATCACTTGCCTCTACCAACCGTCGCTCTCGCTGGTTTCAGATGAACCCGAACTCAAAACGTTGCTGGGTCAAAAAACCGAGGCGAGGGTGGAGAGCGCGTTGAGGTACGTTATGTCGCAGGATATAGCTTCGGTTATTCCAGGATTAAAGTCGCTGGGTGAAGTTGAAACCGCCACAAAAGCCGCTGAACAGTACAATGGATTAACGGCGGAGGAGCAGAAGCGGTTAAGCTTTAAATTTGGAGAAAAATGGTGCCGAGACTGCGGAAAATGCCTACCCTGCCCCCAAAACATCAACATCGCAGCGGTTCTGCGGTTTCACACGCTCTCTGAAGTTTACGGCTTAAGGGCTTGGGCAAGAAAACTCTATGGCGGATTAGAAGTGAACGCTGAGGTTTGCACTGGATGCGGTGAATGTGAAGTAAAATGCCCCTACAAGTTACCCATCACAAGCATGCTCAAAAAAGCCCATAGAAGAATGCGCCAAGAATAACCAGAATCATTGAAATGGAACTTAAGCCCTAAAAAACGTTAGAACCGCGTTTTTCCGTCTTTTTGGATGCCTATTCGTTTTGCCCTTAGCAGGTTTTGCTCAAGTAGGGACCTACCGCTCTTTTGGTGTTTTAAGAAAAAATTAGCTTATCACTTGAATTTTTAGAACACAAAGGTTCTGGGTGAACTCCAAGGAGCCGTCGTCTTTGTGTAGCCAGAGTTCAAAAGCGACCGAGTAGTTTCCGACCGTGTTCTCTGTGATGGTTGCGGCTGTCTGCCATGGTTTTCCATTGTTGCTTATGCGTCCAGTTTCGATGACTTGCGTGGGCTGCGTGTCTATGGGGAAAGTGCCTGGGAGATTCTCTACAATTTTTACCTCAACGGTGTAGTTAGCGCTGTTTGCCATGTGGTTTTCCACGTCTACGTACACTTTGAAGGTGCTGTTCTGGTTAGCCACTAAAACCTCTGGGTAATCCACCGCTTTTCCTTTGATGTCGAGCAGGTAGATGGTGTTGTAGGCTTCAGGTTGGGGTCTAATAATCAAGAAGTAACCAGCCACTGTTGCGGCGACGATTATGAGCGCCAAAAAAACGGCGATTGCAGCCTCATCTTTTAAACCGATTTTTCTTCCAATGGCTGTAACAAACGCGAAACGTTTTTGCATCCAAGAACCCCTTAAATATAGTTGTAAATATCTCAATTCCTGATTTAAATGGTTTCAGTTTTGTTTTGCCATAGGTGCGAGGCTTATACGTCGTGGGAATCTCAACCATGTTGTAGCCTTCCCTGGCGAATTGGATAAGCATCTCCGTGGCAAACGCCATGTCAGTTTCTTTAAGCGTCACATTGTCGATGGCTTTATGGGAGATTGCGCGGAAACCAGATTGGCTGTCGCTTAGGAATTGGCTGTAGAAGAAGTCATAAGTTAAAGTTATGGCTTTGTTTCCCAAGAAATTCAGGAAGCCCATGGCTTTGTTTGGGTCATACATGCGTGTAGCTAAAACCATGTCTGCGTCTTTTTCAAGCATGCGATTTACGAGTTGGTCGATGTGTTTGAACTCGTAGGTTCCATCTGCATCCACCATTATGATGATGTTTCCTTTTGCATTCTTAATGCCTGTGCGCAGCGCTATGCCGTAGCCGCGTCGAGGTTCAATGATGAGTCTGCAAAGGTTTGTGTCTTTCACGATTTCTATGGTTCCATCGGTTGAGTTGCTATCCACAATGATGATTTCTTTAGGGTAAGTCACGTACCGCTCGATTGTGTCGATGGCTTCTTTTATGGTGCCCGCTTCGTTTAACGTTGGAATTACGACCGAGACCATTTCAACTTTTGACGTCATCAGCTAACTTCCATTCTATTAGGGCTATATTGTTTCCGTATCATTGTTAAATAAGCTCTTCGTATATTTCGACAAGTCTCTCCACGTTTGTGTCCCAGCTGAACTTCTCCTCCATCATTGCTCGAAGCTCCAGTTTGCGCTGGGAAAAATCCTGGTGTGCAAAATCTAAAATCGCTTCGGCAAGCCGTTCAGGCTGGCTGGGTGGCACCAGTTTGCCGTAATCTTCCTTTAATACTTCTCTTATTCCCCCAACATCTGTAGCTATCACTGGCAGGGCACATGCCATGGCTTCAAGCGCAACCAAAGGCAAACCTTCACCCGACTTAGACGGCAGCACAAACAGGTCAGCGGCGTTATAGTAGGACGGCAGGTCTGTGTCGCTGACAAACCCCGCGAGCTTAAAGTTATCTTCAATTCCCAACTGCTTAATTCTCAGTTTAACCCCGTCAGAATCGGGGCCTTTCCCAACCGCCAAGAACACGATGCGAGGGTTCTTCTTGACCGCGATGGTTGCGCCTTCAATGAGCGTGTCAACGCCGTTCTTGTACACTAGGCGCCTCACAGTTAAAACGACGATGGCGTTCTGGGGGATTCCGAGTTTTCTGCGCATTTCCATGCGTTTTCCCGCCAGCGGACGGAACTTTGTGAGGTCAACGCCGTTGTAGATGACTTTGACTTTTTTGGGGTTGGCGCCTAAACTAAGCACGTAGTCTTTGGTGGCGCCGCTTACAGCTATGATTTTGTCGGCGTCTCTTAGGTTCTGTTTCCCGACGGTCAGGTCGTTGAGTCGCTCCACTTCGTCGAACATATTGTTGTACTCGATGAAGGTGTTGTGCTGGGTGAGAACGAATGGTTTGCCGTACATTTTGGCGATTTTGCCTGCTGCAAGCGAAGTCAAGTATGGGTGGCCGTGGGCATGGATTATTTTGCTTTTGTTCACGGCTTTTAGAAAAGTTGGAAAACTGCCAACCGTCGGAATCGAATATGGAATCCCCAGCCGAAACCCCGTGTTCAACGATTCATAGCATTCAACATTTACGCCGTCAACCATGTACTTTTGGGGTGTTCCAATGCGGTTAGTTACAATCATGGGCTTAAAATTTTTGTTAAGGAGCCGTTTGCTCTGCTCGTTAACTACCTTCTCTATTCCGCCCACATGCGGCAGAAAAGTGTGTGTGACAATGCAGAGCCGAGTTTGCGCCATGGGAGCCAACGGGTCAATCCTCAATCGGCAAGGTATTATAATCTTCTGGTAAACGCGCCGCTGACCCCGTTACCGCCGAAATCTGCATCCAACCAAAAAAGCTGGGTTTAGGGTTTTACGCCTGCGTTTTTCGTAGCTCTTGTGTAAACGTTTGACGACGCACTCGCAACTAAAGCACCTATTGCGTCGTTTGTAAGAGACCCCAACGTTTTCAGGATTCCAGGTTTAGCTTGGTCAAAGCGTACATACTCAAAGACGCCTCTGGTTCCGCCGATGTATGTGGCGATTGCCAACCCTAAGATTTCGTCAGCGACAGGTCCAGGTCTTCCCCTGAACCTTTCCTGCGTCAAGCCTGGAATTAGTCCTTTTTCTGCTTGTTCTTGCACTGAAAACGCGGCTACTTCAAGCATGGAGACGTTAACGTCTGAGAGGATGTCGAGAAGTTCCTCCTTGAGCATTTCGGTGGCTTTTTCTTCGGTTTCGATGCCTGGGTGGGGAACGTACATTTCGATTGCGCAATCAATTAGGCTTTGCAGAGTGATGCCTTTGTTTTCCAAGTATGTCAATAATGGCGGGGTTTGTTTGGTCATGAGGGTTAACCTCACTTTTTAGAGGTGAAGTCGGTTTTAAGTGTTGTGTGGAGTGAATTACCGTAATGCTTATATGAAAATGTTGGATAAACCAACCAAACAGGTGGGCGATTATTTGCTGGACATCAAGAAAAATTCCATTATTCCGCTCAAATATTTATCGAATTGGAAGTTAACTAACAGTTTGAATAGAAAATGCTTACTTTTTTATACAAGTGTATCCACATTAAATATTCAATTTAACGTTCACCACAAATCACTAAAAAAAGGATTTGCGGGTGAAACCACATAGGAGGAAAAAACTGTATGAAAGTTGTTGCTTCATGGAGCGGCGGCAAAGACAGCGCCTACGCATACTACCTTGCCAAACAGCAAGGCCACCAAGTTCTAAGCCTATTAACTATGATGATGAGCGAGGAAAAATCGAACTTCCACATGATACCCTCAGGCATCTTGGATGCACAGGCAAAAGCAGTAGGTGTTCCATTAATCAAAAAAACCACCTCAGCCCAAACCTACGAACGCGACTTCAAAGATGTACTAAATGAATGCAAAGCCAAAGGCGCCCAAGGCTTAGTAACGGGCGACATCTACGAAGTCACGGGGCACGAGGAAGGTTGGCTTGGACGCATCTGTAAAGAAGTCGGCTTAACCCCAGTTAAACCGTTGTGGATGGGCGATACCAAAAAAATCTACTTGGACTACCTTAAAACTGGCTTCAAAGCAACCGTTGTGCGCACCAACAGAGACCTCAGTCTCGATTGGCTTGGCCGCGTTTTAGATCGCAAATTCTATGATGACATCCTCAAACTTGGAAACGTAGACCCATGCGGCGAAGGAGGCGAATATCACACCGTCATCACCGATGGCCCCGACTTCACACAGAAAATCGAGTTGTTGGAGACAGAAAAGAAACGCTTAGATAATGGCTTTGGGTACTTAGAAATCAAGAAGTACAAAGTAACCCCAAAGCAAGGCTGAAAACCATGGATGTGCTAATCGCAAACAACGAATTGAAAGCAAAAGCCTTCCTAGCTGAAATCGAAGGCAAAAAACCCCTCTTCATCGCCACCATAGCCACCACCGAAACCGCGAAAATCCCAGGTTTATCCGCGGCTGGCATGAACCCTGATTTTACAGATTTTACTCCTCCCGCAGACGCAGAGTTGCTTTTGTTGGGCAGGTGTAAATCGATTGCGGGCGTACCCATAACACCTGACGGGATTCCGACACCTGGCTTAATTACGATGTCGGTTTTGCGTTTAGCAGATATTCCTGTACTGGTTGTCAACGGCGGAGTGAAGGTTAAGCCTCAGGTTCCCTACGTTGACCTCGGCGGCAGCAGCGGAAGGGATATCCGAAGCGGCAATTCCGTCGATAACGTGGAAGAAGTTATCGAGCGAGCAAAAATTCTCGGCGAACACCTCGCGAAAGTGTCGGATTATTTGGTCATCGGCGAGAGTATCCCTGGTGGAACCACGACGGCGCTTGGCGTTTTGTCGGCGTTGGGTGTGGATGCTCAAGGAAAAGTCAGCAGCACTCTGCCCCAGAACCCCCACAGCCTAAAAGCGGAAGTGGTTGCGGCGGGCTTGAAGGCGGCGGGCGAAAAATTCGGTAGCCTAAAAAACAACCCCGTAAAAGCAATCTCGTGCGTTGGCGATCCAATGATGGCCGCTATGGCGGGTTTAGTCATTGGCGGTGCAAGGCAGGCGCCTGTCTTGATGGCTGGCGGAACCCAGATGACTGCGGTTCTAGCAATAATCAACGCACTGGAGCCCAAAGCGCTATGCAACGTAGCCGTCGGCACGACAAGGTGGGTGACAAAAGACAAAAACTCAGACATCTGCGGCATAATCAAGCAATTCTGTGACGTGCCCGTTTTGGCGGCTGACCTTGATTTTGGGCCTTCAAAGTATCCGGGCCTGAGAATCTACGAAACTGGCCTGGTCAAAGAAGGAGTTGGAGCAGGCGGAGCATCGATTGCAGCGATGGCAAAGCTGGGCGGCGCCATCACGAAGGATATACTTCTTAAGGAAATAGAGCGTAACTATGCCTTACTGATGGGCATAAAGTGAGATACGCTTGGTCGTTAAACAGCTAAAGAACCTCTTGTCTTTCTTAACCGTTTTCCCAGTTGCCATGGACAAAGACTTGCTCACAGATTGCGCACGTAACATGTGGGCTTTCCCGCTTATCGGCGCGCTTTTAGGTTTACTTGCGGGCTTGTTTGGCATAGTGGCTTTCCATTTCTTGCCCGCCATCGTCGCAGGCGCATTAGTTTTTGCCCTGCTTCTGTGGATGACGGGACTTCACCACACTGATGGACTGCTGGATTTCGGCGACGGCGTCATGGCACACGGCACACCCGAGCACAAAATCGACGTCATGCACGATCAGTTGACGGGTGCAGGCGGCTTATCACTGGGCATCTTGACCATGCTTATCACGGCATTGGCGGTCGGGCAATTAAACGTGAGACTCATTCTTCCCGCAATCGTCGCTGTTGAAGTATGCGCGAAGCTTTCTATGGTTGTGGCGGCTTGGGCAGGCAAATCCGTCCACCAAGGCATGAACTCGTCGTTTCTTGAAGCTATGCATGGACGCGGCGGCAACCTGCGTTTGATTGCGGCATTAATAATTTCATTTGTCATTTCCGTGCTTTTGCTACGTTGGGGTGGTATCTTTATTGTTCTGGCAAGCGTAATAACAGGTTTAGTCATGGTTGCCGTTGCACACAAGCACTTTAACGGTGTCACAGGAGACGTTTTTGGCGCCACCAACGAGTTGGCGCGGCTAGTTAGCGTGGTTGTTTTGTTGGCGGTGATTGTACGGTAGTCGCGCTCGTCATGGCAGGGGGCAGGGGCACCCGCATGAAACTCGCCGAGGAAAAACCCCTTATCAAAGTCTGCGGCAAACCCGTTATCGAGTACGTGCTTGCAGCGCTAAAAGACGCTAAAAAAATCGATTCCGTAATCGTTGCCACATCCAGCTGCACACCCAAAACAACCGCTTTAATAAAAAAATTGGGAGTCCAGGTTCTTGAAACCCCGGGCAAAGACTACGTTTCCGACATGGGCTACGTCGTCCAAACCCTCAAACTCGGTGTTTTCTTAGCAATCGCAGCCGACCTGCCGCTTGTAAGGGGCGAAATGGTTGATGCTGTCGTGGAACGCTATGAGTGCTGCGGCAAACCAGCACTAACTGTTGCTGTGCCGCTTGAAACCAAAGCTAAACTGGGCATGAGTGTGGAGTACTCATTTAAAGCCGACGACAAAGACGTGGTGCCTGTCGGAATCAACGTCATCGACGGACACAAACGCTACGGCGACGAGTGGCTCGACCAAGACATCTACCTTATGAGCCAAGATGAATTGGCCGTAAACATCAACACAGTGGCGGAGTTGCAGTTGGCGGAGTGTTTGCTGGCTCAAAAAAACAAAAAATAGTCTTCAATGGAGAACCGCTAAGTTTTGTTTCACCCAAACCACCAGTCTCCTATTAAAGAAGGGTGAATTGTTTTTGGCTCTTTATGTGGGTAAAACGGTTTTAGAATTTCTACAAGTCTGTTGTTGAGGGCGGTTGTTTTTTGTGTTCTGTATGTTTCCTGGCGCCTATTGCGATGTGAGATATCCATTTTTCTTCACATGCACTGCATAGCTCCATGTTGAAGAGCCCGCGGTGTGGATTTGAACGCATGTATCGACTGCTTTTTTCTCCACAAGAATCAAAAAAACAGCAATCGAATACTAATGGTTAAAGTTTCTGTTGTTTGCTCTCTGAAACCTCTTTGAGTGTATCACGCATTTTCCTTGCATCAACATCCAAGAATGGGGTCTCACATATCATCGTTGGATGTAGTCCAAAATCCACGATTACTTCGGCCAGCCAGTGGAAGTCAGGTCCGTACTGTGTTTCGTCGAGGGTGTGATGGCGTTTTTCGCCTTGGCTGCCAAATTCGATGGCTGAAAAATGGCAGTGCATGCTCCGAAGCGCTTCTGTGCCGAGTTGCTGTTCAACTTTTTCGCCGATGACGCGCATGTCCTCCATTTTTTTGAATGTGCCTTGGTGCAGGGCATGTAGGTGTCCCCAGTCAATGACGAGTTGGGTGCCTTCTACTTCTTGGCAGATTGTGAGGATTTCATCTATGGTGCCTACTTGGGATTTTCTACCCATCGTTTCTGGTCCAAGCTTAGCCTTTAATCCCAAGCTCTTCATTTCGTCGCTGACTTCTTTGAGCGCTGTTATGCAGGTTTTGAGTGCATAGTCTTTTTCGAATTTTCCGTAGAAGCCCGTGTGGAAAACCACGACGTAGGCGCCCATCCAGTCGGCGGCGGTTGCGCACGCGATTAATCGGCGTTTGCTGGCTTCCACGACTTCTTTTTTGCCCGACAGGTTTACGAAGTAGGAGCCGTGCATGCTGAGTTTAACGTCGCTTTTTATGGCTTCCAACCCGAGTTTTTGGGCGTCTTCCATTTTTATCTGCGGTATAGGTCCCCAGCGGGAAGCCTGGTACTCAAAGGCGTCCAGTCCCTCCTCATGCAGAAGTTTTGGGACGTCAGCCATGGTGGCGCCCATAAGCCTGAACATTGGCGGAACGCCTGCTGGACCAAAACGCGTGTGCTCAGTCATGTAATCCCTTTCTGTTTTAGCTAGTTCTTGTTGTTTTCTCTTTTAAAAGTTGCAGTTCCTCGTTGTAAACGGTTGAGGCATCTTCGACCTACACCTAAATCAAATCGGCGTTTCTAAAAGAAGCTCGCTATCGTTGGAATCGGCACATACAAGCGGATGTAAACTGTGGCTATCAAAATTCCGACAATAATCGCCACCAACGCATAGTCGCCTTTGTGCAGTTTAAGCGCGTAGAGGTTGGTGCGTTTCTTTGTGGCTCCCCAAGCGCGGCTCTCCATTGCCTCTGCGAGTTCGAGGCTTCTGCGTATGGCGCTGACAATCAGTGGGATGAGTACGGGCACGTAGTTTCTGATGCGTTTTAATATGCCGCCTTTCTCCAGCTCCAATCCTCGGGCTTTCTGGGCATCCATGATTGTTTGGGCTTCCTCCGCCAAAACAGGAACGAAACGCACAGCGGTCGTGAATGCAAACGCGAATTCGTAGGGCACGCGGGACTCCTCCAGTGCCAAGCCCAAATGGTCTGGCGAGGTGGTTAAGAAGAAAACTGAGAACGACTCGACAAGCACCACGAACCGCATGGTCATGGCGGCTGCGTTCTCGATGTTTGGGGCTGTGAAGTGGTAGCCTGAAGTGAAAAACGTCGTGGCAACGTTAACGACGAAGATGAAGGTTGCCAGAAACGCCGCTCCACGCAGGGACCGCAGCCACTGCCTCTGCACACGCGCCAACAGCACAAACGGAATCTGAATCAGGAACAGAATCAGCAACGGAATAATCTGGTAGAAAATGATTGCTGCCACAAAGATGGCGATGACGTAGACGAATTTTATTCTAGGGTCCAGGTTGTGGATTGGAGAGTGGACTTTTCGGAACCTTAAACCGTCAAAAACGCTCATTTCAGCATTCCCTTCTCCCTGGCTTGCTTTAGGATGGCTGCTTTTGCTTCGTAAATGTCAATGACGTCCTTGGGGAAACCCAGCGGCGCCAGCTTCGTGAAGACCTGCGCTATCTGCGGCAGCACAATTGACGATAACTCCAGCAGTGCGGGGTCGGTGAGGATTTCTTTTCCTTCTCCGTCAGCGACGATTTTGCCCTCTTTCATCAAGATGACTCGGGGGTTGCATTCTGCCACAAATTCTACGTCGTGGGTGACTATGACCACGGTTTTTTTCTGGGTCTGCATTTGCATGATGAATTGGCGCAGCTTCTCTTTTTGCTCATGGTCCTGCCCGATGGTGGGTTCATCCAGAATCAGCGTCGAGGGGTCCCAAGCTAAGACCGACGCTAAAGCTACCCGTTTGCGTTCGCCGCCGCTGAGCAGGAAGGGCGAGGTTTTTCTGTACTGCGTCAAAGACAAAAGATTAAGTGCCCAAGTGACTCTTTTCTCAATAACTTCTGGTTTAAAACCGAAGTTTTTGAGTGCAAAAGCAATCTCCTCCTCGACAGTTTCGCTGAAGAGCTGGTGATCGGGGTTCTGGAAGACAAACCCGACGTTTCGCGCCAGTGCTGCAACGCTTGACTTGGTGGTTTCAACGCCATCCACAAGGACCTTGCCCTTTGAAGGTTTGAGGAGCCCGTTGAAGTGTTTGACAAGGGTGGATTTTCCTGCGCCGTTCTGTCCCATGATGGCGACGAATTCGCCGTCTTTGATGGTTAACGTGACACCTTTTAAGGCTTCAACCTTGTTGGCGTAAGCGTAACGGATGTCTTGTGCCTCAATCACGGGGTTTTAGCGCCTCCAGCAGTTGGTCAGCGAGTTCCTCAGAGGACAGCGGCGTTTGGTCGCCGAGGTTTAAGCCCTCTTTCTTGAGCATCTGATAGAGCAGCGTCGCCTTGGGGATTCCCACGCCTATCAAGCGGGTTTCTTCCGAGGCAAGGATTTTTCTTGGGTCACCCTCTAAACGCACTGCGCCATGATCCATAACGATAAGATGGTTAGAGTACTTCGCCGTCAAATCCAATCGGTGCTCCACGAGGATGACGGTGATTCCCTGCTCCTTGTTTAGTTTGTAGATTACCTCAAAAATTTTTTCGGCGCTCAAGGGGTCGAGGAACGAGGTTGGCTCATCTAAAACTATGACTTCTGGCTCCATGGCAAGCACAGACGCGATTGCCACACGCTGCTGCTGCCCGCCTGAGATTTCGTGGGGTGAACGTTCGCGTATGTCGTAGATGCCGGTTTGGTTTAGTGCCCAATCGACTTTTCTGCGCATTTCCTCACGTGGAACCCCAACGTTTTCTAATCCGAATGCAACATCTTTTTCGATGGATAACGCGAACAATTGGTTTTCGGGGTTCTGAAACACCAAACCAACGTGCTTTGCCATTTCGTAGGTGTGGTGTTTGAGCGTGTCGATTCCAGCCACTGTGATTTCGCCTTTGAGTTCACCTTGGTAAAAATGCGGAACCAATCCGTTGAAGGTTCTGCACAGCGTGGTTTTTCCGCAGCCGCTTGGACCTGTAATTAAAACAAACTCGCCCTTCTCCACTTTAATCGAGACATCCACAATCGACGGTTTCGTGGCGCCTGGATAAGTGTAGGTGAGGTTTTTTGTTTCAATTATAGCCATGTTTTCTGCGCCTGTTCACCTTAAGCGTGAGTGTTTGCTCATTTAAGCGTAGCTACCCAGTTTTAGGTGTTTTTCTGTTCAAAACAATTTTGGCATAATTAAGAATTTCCTATAAACTCTCTAAACAAAATCAAAATCTCTAAATAACTATAATTAAAATTCAGGTGCAGCTACTCAGTTTTTGCTATTTTCTGCTTGACAAGTACAAGGCATTGTTTGAGGGCTGCTTGGATTTCGCTTTTGCCGCTAACGCCTGAAGCCATTGCGTGTCCTCCGCCGATTCCGTGCAAGTACTCTCCGAGAGGTGCCGCGATGTCTGTTCCTAAATGCACTCCGGCGAGTTCGGTGAATTGGCGTGTGCAACGTAGGCTTAACTCGACTTTTTCGCCTTTCTTGCCTGCAACCGCCGACATGTGCGCTCCTAAATCAACCAGAGCTTTAGCGGCAGGCGCTTGAAAAGCGCTGACATGCGAGAGCGCAATTATCCATCCTTCGACTTTCACGATTTTTGCTCGTTTGCAAGCCTTCAACTTCGCCACCCGCTCAGACGGGTCGATGGGCATCGCGAACTTTGCCAGTGTTTGCTGGGCATCTATGCCTTTAGCGACTAGTTTAGCTATAACCTCAAAAGTTGGGGAATTCGCGAGTGCAAAATGCCTTGTATCAAACGCTATGCCTACAAACAGTGCTGTGGCTTCGTTTAGGTTAGGTTCGATGCCTGCTTCAGCGAAGAGGCGGTAGACTAATTCGCAGTTTGCAGCGGCTTTCTCGTCGAGGATGCATACTTTGCAGGTTTGCATAGTGTCTGGGCTTGGAGCATGGTGGTCTATGATTATTTTTGGTGACGGCGACTTTTTTATAACATCTGCGAATTCGTCGAGTTGGTCAACGCTGTTCATGTCCAATAGCATGATGGCTTCGGCGGATTCGATGTTGGGTTTCAAGTTCACGGTTATGGGCAGGTGCTCAAAAAGCTGCTTAGCCGGTTTGTTGACTCCCTGTGGACAGCCGATTTCCACGACTATGTTGGGCAAAAAATGCTTCAGTAACCCTTGCAAGGCGTATGCTGAGCAAATTGCGTCAGCATCAGCGCTGCGGTGACACAGCAAAAGCACAAACGATGCGTTTGATTCCTCTAAAACCTGGCGTATCTCTTTGAAGCTCATTTTAGTTTTCTCAAAAAGTTTTCAGTTGCCTTATGTGCTTCTTTTACTGCGGCTTTAACTAAGGCTTCGGCGTCGATGTCTTTTGTTTGGGGTGTTAGTGTAAGGTCGATTTCAACGGTTACGTTCACAGGTTTTGCTCCGTCGGCTTCCACGATTATGTCGAGGAACTCGATGTTTTTATGGGTGACCTTGGATAACACGTATTTTCTGGCTGCGTCTTCAGCTGTTTGGCATAAAAGTTCTATTTGCTCTGTGGTTAGCTCTGGGAATCCGAGCTCAACCACAAGCATCCACCTTAAGATAGGGGTTGACCAGAGACTGGACTTAGGTCTTCTTGCAGTTTAGTTTGTGCTTCTTTAACTTGGCTGCGTATGCGTTCTTCCTGTCTTGCCAAAACGGTGCTGCGTGTATCTAAAAGTTCTTTGCGTTCGACTAGTTCCTCGGTTACTTTTGGTTTTTCTGCTTTAACCAGCAGTGAGCCGATGGCTTTGTATATGACGGCGTCTTCCGTGGTTTTCGATAGTTCAGCTACGGTTTGGTCAACTTCGGTTTTTTCCATGTCGACCTGCTGTTTCTGAGCTAAAATCGACTGCAACGTCTGCTGAAGCTGCTGGAGTCTGAGAAGCCTTTCTTGCACGTTAGGCGGTAAACTTGAAATTTCGTCACTCACGTTTTATTCCTTCCGTACCAGAAATAAGATAAGCTCGTAATTAAGCATTTCCAACCATAAACAAAGATGTTTTTCCATATAGTAGTTGTAACAGAAAACATCCTATACCACAACAACAACCAACAGGCAAAGCTGCATAATGTGTTTTGGTGTCTGCGGCAGGTTTGGGTTGAGTTCTGGTTGTGCAAACAGCCACAAGCAGATGGCGACAGGGAGCAACAGAGATTTTTTTCTAGACCCCCTTAAATAAAGCAGCCATAGGTGTTGTTGAGTTCCAGTAATACACGTTCTGGTAATTCACATTTGTCACTGGATACGCGGGGTCTTCATAGACGATGTCGAGGTTGACGCCGTAGTAAGATACGAGTTTGCTTGTGACGAATGCAACCTGTTGGGTTCTGTTGTCGGTTAACCAGAAACCCCAGATGGTGTCGTTTGGGTTGCGTAGGCCCCACCCGAAGTTTTTAGGCAGCACCAACGCTGCTTTTGGAGCGCTTAAATCATCGACGTGTTTGGTGGTTATGGTGTTCCAGAATTTCTGCATTGCCGCAAAATGTTGGTTGGTGAGGGTTCCATAGGCGCCGCCGTCGTAGGGGTAGTTGAAGATGGAGATGTATTTTGCTCCAGCCTGGTAGGATTCGAGCATTTGGTTGTAGATTTCGTCGCCTGTGTCAAGGTAGGGCGGGTTGTAGTACTTCCAAGTTATCATGGTGCCCCAATCCTTATCCTGCAGCCGTGCCGCGCCCTTAACTAAATCTATCTGTTCCGCTACACTGTCGTTCCAGCCCAGCTCAGTGAATATGGTGTTGTATCCGCCCTTGTAATCCCACCAGTACAAGCCGTAGTCGGAGGTGAACGTGGGGATTCCAGACGCGGTCAAGTTTTCAAAACCGGGGTCCTGAGCGATGACATATTGCATGAAAAAATCCGCTTCTATCTCATAATCGTCAGGGGTGGGTTTTGTCCCGTTGTCGACGTAATTGAGCAGTTTCTGGCGAATATCATCCAATGCTTGGCCTGCTGGGAAACCCGTTTCGTTTAGATGCCCCTCCGCCATTGCCCATTCATAGAACTGTCTCCAAGTCGCATCAAGTTGAATGCCGCCTGGTTCATCATTGTAGTACATGCCCAAGAATTTGGTTCCCCACCTATCGGTCCAACGCTGCTTTATGCTGTCAAGTGAAGGGTGATTCCAGAACCAATTCCAATACGGAGAGTTAGTTGCATCTTTAACTCCAACGTTAACAATCACGGATAAGCCGTTAGCGACTGCGTAATCGCATATTTCCTCAATCGTGGATTGGTTTTTACTTATAGGGTTGCTACCCGTTGCGAAGATGAACAGGTTAGTGTAATCTTTGACTTTATCGATGAGCTGTTTAGCTTCGGCTGTGGTGTTTCCCGCAAAAGCTACACCCACATAGACGCCTGGGTCAGCTTTTTGCTGGCTGCTCTGGGAATATGACATGTACACTGCCGACATCGAAACCGCTAAAATTACAATCAGGACGGCTGGAATCAGAAATTTCCTGACTCTTTTCTTGCTGCTCATTCTTAAGCCTTACAATATCATACAGTTTTATCCATCCCTTAATCCTTTGCCCCAAATCGCTTTTAACGCATAAAACTTTGTGCAAGGGCAGTTTTCAATTGTTTTGTAAAGTCTTTTAAGCACCTAAACATTAACCAACAACACAGGAAGGGGCGAAAAACAAGTGGAGCCAGAACGAGCCAAAGTCGTTAAGGAAGAATTGCAGGAAAAAGACATACGGTTTCTAGCTGTTTACGTGGAAGCTAAGAACTCAATCATGATTATGCTCAGCGAAAAAGAAGACAAGCTCGGCACCATGGCTATCGCGGTTCCTAAACCCAAAGACTTCATGGGACAAGTTACTTCGTCGGTGCTTCTGGGCGACAAAAACGTTATTTCCGCTCGAATGTTCGCGGAGCTCGTTGCCTCTAAGAAAGGCAAAATCGCCATGGTTTCGGTTTACCTTGAGACGCTAACTGAAATGCAGGCGCAGTCATTCTTCATGTACCTGGTTGATAAATTGATTAAGAATGAACACCAGAAGGAACCAACAGCAATCTAGCTTTTCCATAAATAAGTGACGTCTCAATGATTCATAAACTCTCAAACACCCATTTTCAAGCAATCCTGACAGTGGTCAACGACGCTGCAGTCGCGTACAAGGGCGAAATTCCCGTTGACAGATGGAAAGAACCCTACATGCCCGCCCAAGAACTACAAGAAGAAATCGAGGGCGGCGTCCAATTCTACGTCTACACCGAAAACGGTTGCGTAGTTGCCGTTATGGGTATCCAGCCCGTCGGCGACGTCACATTAATCAGGCATGCCTACACGCTCACGAGCCACCAGCGCCGAGGCATCGGAGAAAAACTCCTAAACCACCTGCTCAGCTTAGCCCAAACCGACTGCATCCTAGTTGGCACATGGGAAACGGCGCCGTGGGCAATCAAATTCTACCAAAAACACGGATTCACCCTGCTGTCAAAAGAAGAGACAAATACGCTGCTGAAGAAGTACTGGGACATTCCTGAGCGGCAAGTTGGAACCTCAGTCGTGCTCGAATACAAGGGGCAACCGAAATGAATACGCTTCTCTTGAAAGTTAACCCATTAAAACCCGATGCTAAGAAAATCGAGGCGGCAGCCCAAATCATCCAGCGGGGCGGGTTGGTGGCGTTTCCCACGGAGACAGTTTACGGTTTAGGCGCAGACGCGCTTAACCCAGAGGCGGTTTTGGCGTTGTTTGCGGCTAAGAAGCGCCCTTTGGATAATCCGCCGATTGTACACGTGGCTGACCCCAAAGAAGTCCAAAGGCTCGTTGCAGAGGTTCCGCCAAAAGCCCAGTTGCTGATGGATAAATTCTGGCCTGGACCCTTAACACTTGTCTTCAAGCGCTCAGAAATAATGCCGAAAGTTACGGTTGCAGGCTTAAACACGGTTGCAATCCGAATGCCAAAACACCCCGTCGCACTCGCATTAATTAGGCAAAGCCGTTGCCCAATCGCGGCGCCAAGCGCGAACCTCGCAGGCAAACCCAGCCCAACCACCGCCCAACACGTCTACGAAGACCTAAACGGAAGAATCGACGCCATAATAGACGGCGGCGCCACAGACATCGGCGTAGAATCCACAGTTGTCGACATGAGCGTTGATCCGCCGATGCTTCTAAGGCCAGGCGGCACACCGTTTGAAGCACTTAAAACGGTGCTGGGAGACATGAAGCTTCACCCATTCGTCCAAGCCGAGCAGGAGCTGTCGTCGCTTGGGGAGATTCGCTCGCCTGGAATGAAGCATAAGCATTATGCGCCAAAAGCCCAAGTTATCCTCGTCGAAGGAAACGTTTCAGCCGTCACGGTTAAAATCAGGGAACTAGCAGAATCCTACAAGGTTACAGGCGAAAAAGTCGGAATCCTCGCCACCGACGAAACCCAAACCGCCTACCACGCCGACGTAGTCAAATCGCTGGGCAGCCGCTCCAACCTATCAACGGTCGCGCAAAACCTGTTTCGCCTGCTGCGGGAAGTCGACGCACAAAACGTAGATGTCATAATCGCGGAGGGTGTGTCTTCGGATGGGCTTGGGTTGGCGGTTATGAATCGGCTTCGCAAAGCCTCGGGCTACCATATAGTCAAGGCAGAATAGTGTTGGAGCATGGTGCAGTCACACATTTTTAAATTTCACCCAAACCAAATTGATATTGAACTGTTTTTAGGGCAACTAAACTTTGCAGGTGGTGATTGTTTGCCTCCAAGAGGCGTTGAAAACGAAAAAAGGAAACGCCAGTACGAGCACATTAAGGAATCTGAGCTTAAGCGGGGAGCATGTGAAGAGGATGCCGAACGCATAGCTGCTGCAACCACGAATAAAACACGAAGGGAAAAAGGCGAGACCTGAAAGCTTAACTCTCGGGGTTTGCAGAAGTTAATCAGATGCTAACGGCATAAGCTCTGGGAAAAATTTATATCTCAAGGTCTGATTGTTCCGTTTAGTATCTAATCACTTTAAAAGGAAATATTTGGTGAAAAATATGTCTCAAGGTTCAGGAAACATTCCAGTTCTAGTATTAAAAGAAGGCACAGGCCGCTCGAATGGCCGCGAAGCACAAAGAAGCAACATCATGGCTGCAAAAACAGTGGCTGAAGCAGTAAAATCTACGCTCGGTCCATGCGGCATGGATAAAATGCTCGTTAACAGCATGGGCGACGTTGCAATAACCAACGACGGTGCAACCATCATGAAGGAACTCGACGTTCAGCATCCAGCAGCAAAAATTCTCGTTGAAGTCGCAAAAGCCCAGGACAACGAAGTGGGCGACGGAACAACAACCGCAGTCATCTTAGCCGGCGAATTGCTTGCGAAAGCTGAAAGCTTACTCGACAAGAACATTCACCCAACCGTCATCATTGAAGGTTACAAGAAGGCAAGTGAAAAAGCTCAGGAAATCCTGGAAAAAATCGCCATCCCCATCGCGTTTGAAGACGAGAAAACCCTGCGGGAAGTCGCAATCACATCCATATCCAGCAAAAGCATCAACGTTGCAGAAGACCATTTTGCCAAAATAATTGTTGAAGCCGTAAAGCAGGTTTCTGAGAAAGTTGACAAAAAATACGTTGCAGACATTGACTTGATTAAAGTCGTTAAGAAACACGGTCAAAGCCTCGACGAAACCGAACTGGTCAAAGGCATGGTTCTAGACAAAGAAGTCGCAAGCTCAGGCATGCCAAAACTCATCGACGGCGCAAAAATCGCCTTGTTGAACGCTAAACTCGAAATCGAGAAAACCGAGTTCGACGCAAAAATCAACATCGAAAGCCCCGACCAAATGAAAAAGTTCCTCGATGAAGAAGAACGCATGCTAAAAGAAATGGTTACCACAATCACCAAGTCAGGCGCAAACGTGCTTTTCTGCGAGAAAGGCATCGACGACATGGTGCTGCACTTCCTTGGTAAAGCAGGCGTTTTAGCAGTTAAAAGCGTCAGCAGCAGCGACATGGAAAAACTCAGCCGCGCAACCGGCGGCAGCGTCGGAGCAAGCGTAAAAGACCTAACCCCAGACGCACTTGGCAAAGCCAAACGCGTTGAAGAAGTCAAAATCGGCGACGACAAACTCATCTACATCCGCGACTGCAAAAACCCAAAAGCAGTAACCATCGTTATCCGCGGCGCATCCAAAAACGTCATCGACGAAGCAGAACGCTCATTGCACGACGGCTTATGCGTAGTCCGCAACGCAATCGAAGACGGCAAAATCGTCGCAGGCGGCGGCGCACCCGAAGCAGAACTCTCAAAGAACCTGCGCGCTTATGCAGTGAAAGTCGGCGGACGCGAACAACTAGCCGTTGAAGCCTTCGCAGACGCAGTCGAAGAAATCCCGTTGACCCTCGCCGAAAATGCAGGCTTAGACCCCATAGACATCATGGTAGCCCTAAGAGCCCAGCACGAGAAACCAAACAGCCAAACATTTGGCATCGACGTAACCACAGGTAAAATCATCGACATGTGCACCAAAATGATCATTGAACCCCTCCGCGTCAAGCAGCAAGTCATCAAATCCGCAACTGAAGCCACAAACATGATACTGAAAATCGACGATTTAATCAGCATCAAAGGCGGCGGAAGCAAGATGCCACCTGGAATGGGAGGCATGGGCGGCGGCATGGGTGGAATGGGCGGTATGGGCGGAATGCCCTACTAAACAGCCCCAAACTTCTTTTCTTTATTTTATTTAATTTTAAAAAATGTTTTTTCCTTCAGCTCCAAGTTTTATGCGGTCTCTTTTAAGTAAATTTATATGCCAAACAGATAGCATATTCATTGTCCCGGAGACCTTGCTGTGAAACACATAAAAATTTCAGCGTTCGACTGCCCCGACGCATGGTTCAAAGCACAAAACGCAATCTGGCATGATGGCGACCCCTTCCAAGTCGGTTACGGCTCAGAAGTCACCGAGACAAAAAAACTTAACTTAACCATCGAAATCGATCATCCAGAAAATCGCCCGCTTGTCAGCGACAAAGCACCATGCGACATGAAGTACGTGCAATGGTACGCCCTGACATATCTTTGGTGCGGCGAAGGCAAACAGGACGAAATCTACACTTACGGCAGCCGTCTTCGAGAACCCGTTGACCAGGTGGAGCAAGCCATCAAAAACTATGTGAAGGAGCAGCGGGACCGCCAAGTCACGATGATTGTACGGTTGCCAGAGGACATCTACAAGATTAACCCGAAAACCAAGGAGCGCCATGAACCGCCATGCCTCAGCTTAATCGACACGGAAATCCTCGACAACAAAATGCATTTAACCTGTTACTTCCGCAGCTGGGACGCCTACGCAGGTTTACCAGCTAACATTGCGGGACTGCAGATTTTTAATGAAGCGTTTGTGGCTGAAATCAATGAACGTGGCAACCTCAACTTGAAAACGGGCAAACTGATTTTCCACTCCAAAAACTGCCACATCTACCAGCGACAGTTCAACCTTGTTAAAGAACTGTTCGAACCCAAAGACAGTGCAAAGAGACTCGCGAAAACGATGGGTGAAACGGAGAAAGAAGAGTAGTCGGCGAAGAATTTTGAGTGACAGATTAGTCCGCGTTGGCAAATGGGCTGAATTCAAGCGTCTGGTTGACGAGTTGAAACCCGAATCCATAGTCTACAACATCGAGCAAACGGGCATCTCAAAAACCCGCGAGTTCACCAGCCTGCGCCTCATCATCCCATCCAAGAACTATTATGTCTACGTGGATTTTCCCAAGGGCGAGGCGCTTAGAGAAACAGAAATCCCCATCCATGTGGATCCAAGCGGAACCCGTTGCATCGAAGACAGCGATATACGCGCCTTCCTCAAAGGGCAGTTCAGCGAACTCCCAGTTTATTCTTACTGGATAACTTGACGGCTGAGTTTTTTTGTGGGGTACCCAAGCGTTGTCCAAGCTGTCATGCCGCCCAGTACGTTGCTGACGTTTTTGAAGCCTTTGCGCTCCAGTGTGCTTGCGGCGATGCTGCTTCTTTTTCCCACCGAACAAATGACCGCTAACGGTTTATCTCTTGAAAGAGAATCCGCGTGGTCGGGCAGGTCGGCGAAGAATATGCGTCTTGCACCCTCCACGGTGCCTTCTTCTTTCCACTCGTTTGGGGTTCTAACATCCACGAGCAGGGCTTCGTTTTTATCCAGTTTGTTTATGAGTTCGGTGACGGACAAGGTGCCGATGTGGTTTATGGGGTTGCCGTTTTCCTGCCACTCCTCCATGCCGCCGCATAGGTAGCCGCATATGTTGTCGAATCCCATTCTGTGCAGGTAGACTGTGGCTTTTTCCATGTCGGCGGGGCGTTCGTGGATGAAGATGATGTGTTGGTTGGTGTCCAGTAGCCAGCCCGTGTAGGCGCTGGTTCCCCCGAGCCAGAGGCTGAGGGCGTCGGGTATGTGTGAACCGGCATAGGCGTATGGCATCCTTGTGTCTATCACTATTACATTGGGCTGCTGCATCGTTTTTTCAAACTCCTTTAGCGACAAGGGTTTGGGCAGTGCAAGTTCTTTTAGCAGAGGTGGACCGTTGAGGTTGAGCTCTTCTATTCTGCGGAAGTACTTTGGCACAACGAATTCTTCGCCGAGCGCTTTCTGGATGAACTCTTCTTTGCCGAGTTGTAGGTAAGGATTCGTTTTTTTCTCGTAACCAATCGTGGTTGGCTCCTGTCCACTTATGTCGTGTCCGCAGACGCTTCCCGCACCGTGAGCCGGGTAAACCAACATTTGGTCGCCAAGCGGCAAAAGTTTCTCGTGCAAGCTGCTATAGAGTTTTTCTGCTTGGGTTCGCTGGGCGGTTTTGCCGTAGAGGTCGGTTCTTCCCACTGAGCCAGCGATGAGGGTGTCGCCAGTGAAAACCATCAGTGCCTCAATGTTGTTGGGTGAGTAAACAAGGTAGCTTAATGACTCGTTGGTGTGTCCCGGCGTGTACAACGCTTTGATTTTGAGGTTGCCAACTTTTAAGATGTAGCCATCCGCCAATTTCAACTCGCCATACTTGAAAGGCAAGGCGTCGCTGTGGCCGATTTCCGCGTTGGTCATGCTCTGCAGCTCCAGTGAGCCCGCCACGTAGTCTTCGTTATGGTGGGTTTCCAGAATGTATTTGATTTGTGCGCATTCCTTTTTGGCGAGTTGGGTGTAGATTTCGCAGTCGCGGCGGGGGTCGATGACGACGGCTTCTGCTTCGCTGGATAGGTAGTAGCTGTTGTGGGCCAAACCTTCGGATTTGATGGTTTTCAGTTTCATTTTTTTTTACCTCTCGTAAGCGATTAATTTTGTTTTTACATAAAACTAGTCTTTGATAATTACTATGAAGTGGGTAAGCGGATTTATTTCTTTCCAAACCGAATCCTGCCACGATTAACTCTTTATAGCGCAGAACGCCTAACGTAAAGAGGGAAGCTTATGGGTCACAACATGGCAACGTGGAAACTGCTCGAAGACATGATGATTGAACTCAAAAAGAAAGGCGCTACCATTCCATCCAATGTCATGGAGGATTTACGCGCAGCCAAATCGATGATTAAACTCTCTTGTATGAAGGGCAGCGGCGACTCCGTCCAGAAAGCCGAAGAATACCTTGCAAACGTCGAAGCCTTCGTGATAAATCAAGCCCAAACAACCTTCGACTCCCAAACCGCTGACCAATGGCTACGGCGATTGGAAGACGCTAACGCTGAAGTCTGCGAAGAAACCGAAGCAGTGACCACTTTTGCAACGGGAGTTCCAAGAGACCAAAAATGGGTGCGCGTTGAACCCATCGCGAACCTGCCAAAACGGCGAATTGAGGAAATCGCAAAAGACCAGAACCTCACGGTTAAATTGCAGCAGGATGGGCGACTGGTAGTTTACGGCAGTGCAGGAGACATTAAAGAATTCCTCAAAAAAATGACTGCTGAAACAGCGAAAACGCCTTAGTCCATCCATATTGGCTGTTTAGGATTTGATGGTTTTGGTTTCGATATGTTTTTTATGTTAATTCGCTAGTGCACTGTTGAGGGAGCTGTTTTGGTGAAACTCAAAGGATTCCAAAAACTAACTTTAGTTGACGAAGCCCTGCAAACATGGTTTACTGCACTGCAAGTTGGCAAGCCAAAAGTGGTCACGGTGCCGCTTGGCGAAGCACTTGGACGCATTTTAGCTGAAGACTTCGTTGCCAACGAGTCGTTGCCCCGCTTCGACAAATCCGCGATGGATGGTTACGCGGTGAAAGCCGCTGATTTAGCTGGCGCTTCCCAATCTAAACCCGTGGTTCTAAAGTTAACTCAAGCAGACCAAGTTGAAGCTAAACAAGCCAAGCAAATCTGGACTGGACACCCCATTCCCAAGGGCGCAGACGCCGTCGTCATGCTTGAGAACACGCAGAAACACGGTGACGACTTGGAGGTTTGGGGTCAACTTGCGCCTTGGACAAACATATCCAAAGTCGGAGAAGACATCAAACAAGGCGACCTCTTAGTCAAGGCTGGCACACGTTTGAACCCGTATTCCATGGGGTTAGCCGCTGCTTTAGGGCACACCACATTGAAAGTTGCTGCCAAACCCAAAATCACAATCATCGCAACAGGCAACGAAATAACCGAAGTAGGCACCCAGCGTGCGAGCAACCAAATCTATGATTCAAACAAAACCATGGTTGCAGCCATGTGCCATGAACTCGGCGCAGAAACCACCGACCTTGGCATAGCCAAAGACGACGTGGATGAGATTGCCAAAAAAATCAAGGACGCACTCAAAACCCACGACGCCGTAATCACCACCGGCGGTACGAGCGTTGGCGGATTCGACTTGGTGCCAGACGCTGTGAACAAGCTTGGGAAACCAGGCGTAATCGTTCATGGAGTTGCACTGCGCCCCGCAATGCCTACGGCGGTTGCCACGTTGGAGGGTAAGCCCGTTCTGATTCTGTCGGGCAATCCAGTGGCTGCAGTCATCGGGTTTGAAGTGTTCGGCAGACCACTCGTTTGCATGATGCTTGGAATGCCAAAAACCGAGCCACGCCCCATCGTCACCGCGAAACTGGCGCATAGAGTAACGAGTGCACTGGGAAGAAAAACCTATGTTCGAGTCCGCGTAGTTAACAAAAACGGCGAACTCGTTGCGGAACCCGTCAGCGCGAAGGGTTCAGGCTCCATATCCACCATGACCATGAGCAATGGATACCTGATTGTCACAGAAAACCGCGAAGGCATTCTTGAAGGAGAAACCGTCACCATCCAAATGTTCGGCACAGTGGAGGAAGCATAAATGTTCCGTAAACTCATGACTTTTGAAGAAGCAAAAAGAACAGTTGACTCCCAGTTTAAACCTTGGTTTCTGGGTGAAGAAGACGCCATGTTGCTGGAAGCCTACAACCGCGTGCTGAGCCAAAACATCGTTTCGACGTTGGATATTCCACCTTTTAACCGTTCCACCATGGATGGATACGCAGTTAAAGCCGAAGACACCGTGGGAGCAGACGAAAACATGCCTGCAATCCTGAACGTTTCGGGCGCCGTAAGCATCGGCGAGCAACCGCAGCTGAAAGTTGCGAAGGGCGAAGCAGCGGAAATCGTCACGGGCGCCGTGATTCCTGAGGGTGCAGACGCCGTCGTCATGGTTGAAGACACCGAACGCGAAGATAGCGAACTGCACGTTTTCACTGCTTTAACCGCCAGCGAGAACATCATGAAGAAGGGCTCAGACATCAAGAACGGCGCAGTGGTGCTCCGGAAAGGGCAGGTGTTGGGTTCCAGCGAAATCGGGGTTTTGGCGGCTTTGGGCTTGAAAAGCGTGAAAGTCCTCAAGGTTCCCATAGTTGCGGTGTTGTCCACGGGCGACGAAGTGGCTGAACTCGGCAAAGAGTTGCCCCCGGGAAAAATCTACGACATCAACGCCTACAGCCTATGCACAGCCGTCATGGAGAGCGGCGGAAAACCCGTTTACCTCGGCGTAGTTAAAGATGACAAAGCCGCGTTGACTAAAGCATTGCAAACAGCCCTTGCCAGCGCCGACATGTTGATAACTTCAGGCGGCGTCTCCGTCGGACCAAAAGACTACACAGCCCAAATCGTGGATTCCCTCGGGAAGCCGGGAATTGCGGTTTACGGTGTCGCGATGAAACCTGGCAAACCAATCACAATTGGGTTTGTGGGCGAGAAACCCGTGTTTTCGCTGCCTGGTAACCCGACTTCCGCGCTCTTGGGTTTCTACTTGTTTGCACGGCCTGTTTTGCAGCGATTATCTGGTCGCTCTGTTTCCCCTATGAAGATGATGCGGGCATTTGCGGGTTCAAAAATGTTCAGTGCTAAGGGCAGACGAACCTTCGTCATGGTCCGTTTAGAATTCGATACACAGTGCCGTTTGATTGCTGAACCAGTCGAGTTAGGTGCTTCGGGCGCAATTACTACGTTGGCTAATGCTGATGGGTTTGTGGAGATTGCTGAGAACGAGCAGTTCGTGGATGTGGACCAAGAGGTTGCGGTGCACCTTTTTCGCGGTTCCGCTGGCAGAAGTTAATCTTTTCTTTTCAGCATCAAAATCGCCGTGACTAACCACGTTAAAACCGCGTAGGCAAACATGCTGACTCCGACGAGCACATTGCTAAAGCCCGCTGAAAGCAGTGTGTCAAGGGCGAATACTGACGTCACGATTAGGACGATGGCGACTAACCATGGTGCCCAACCTCTCTTCGCGAAGAGGCTGTAGGCAGTTATCAAACTCAAGATTGCGAGGAAACCTACGTGTGGCGGGTAGCTTGTCAGGGGCAGAAACGCCAAGAGAATGATGCCTGCGACTGCGTAGAAGCCTATGGATGCCAGTTGGAGAGGGTTGAAACTTTTCATTTTGGATGCAAAGGACACAGTTGTTCGCCTTAACCTTATGCTGTATGGGTATAATTAATAAATTTAATGTATTTAGACGGCCAGAGAGTTTCGAGCAGCAGCCAAAGGGCTTCTTTTTGCGACCTACCCCTCTATTGTTTCAACATAGAACCACTATTTGGATCCGAGCTCTGTGCATAATTCGGTTTTGTGTTTTCTTTACTGTTTAACTTTCCTGATGGGCAACTTTAGAGTAACAGTAAAAAAGCAACAAACCACCCAAAAACAGAATACAGCACACCCCTCAGATCCAAATAGGTTGGTGCAGCCCTTTGTCTGTCGGTTAACGTTTGGGTTCTTATATTTTAGCTTGCATAATTAGTTTTGAGGTTTGAGTGTTTGGCTAAAGCGTCGGAAATGGTGGTTCTAACGATTGGGCACTCTACCCGCACGCTCGAAGAATTCGTTGAGCTACTCGAAATCTACGGCGTCACATTAGTGATTGACGTCCGCACGGTTCCCCGTTCGCGTCACAACCCCCAGTTCAACAAAGAAACCCTCCCCGTCAGCCTCAAACACTACGGCGTCCGCTACATACACATGCCCGAAATCGGCGGCTTAAGACACCCCAAACACGAATCCGTTAACCTCGCCTGGCAAAACAGCGGGTTCCGAGGCTACGCCGACTACATGCAGACCCAGGAATTCACAGATAATCTGCTCAAAATCGTGGCACTGGCACGGCAAAACCGCTTAGCATTGATGTGCGCGGAAGCGTTGCCCTGGCGGTGCCACCGAAACCTCTTATCCGACGCCCTCGTGGTACGGCACATAAAAGTGGAACACATCATAAGCAAAACCAGCACCATGAACCACACCCTCAACGAACTGGCGCAGGTGCAAGGAACAAAAATTACGTATCCACTATTCACTAAAGAGTCGCCTCAACGGACGCTTGGGGATTTTGGTAGTTAACCCCTTTTTTTGCACTGTTGCCGCTGAAAACCTTACAAAACTGGCATTTTGCACTTGAAAAATCAACTAGGTGTACTAGGTGTTTTTGGCGTTTCGTTTGACTCCATAATGCTTTTGGCTATTTCAGTTATGATTATCGCAACCACGTTTGCTGCTATCACTCCCGCTAACGCAAACAATCCTATCCATATGGAGATACCTTCTGCTGGATGTGCTATGGGGGTAACGTAGACTCCTAGGAATGCGCCAATTAGCGAAATGAATAGGGCGGTGAATTTGTGGTTTATGGGTATGCACCTTTCTTAGATGAGTGGAGTGGGGGTTCTTTTATGTTTCTTGGGGATTTTGGGTGCTGGGTGGGTTTTGGGTAAATTTATATATTTAGTTAGAAATAGATAACGTTAGAAATACATAACATTGAAGTGTTGGTTAATGAAAAAAATCCAAGCCAAACTCTCAATCCAAAACACACACCAATACGGAACACGCGGGATACGAAAAGCACTGTCCGGATTCCCCGGCTTCTTTGGTTTCTTAGGATTTGAAGCCTTTCGAGCATTCCCCAATTATAATGCATGGTACCTGTTTTTCTTCTGTTTTTTCGTCATTTTTTCGGAATTCAGACAGTGGAAAGACAACCTCAAATGGCTCGGTCTTTTAGGCTTAATTGGCTTAATTGCGGCTCCGCTTGCGCTTGTCGGCGTAATTAAGGTGTGACAAACATGAAAATAAGTTTGACTCCAAGATTCTTCGGGTTTTTAGGCTTCGCGGGATTCATAGGATTCCTGCCTGACCTTTACATTTTTTACGTGCTCTTCGTGTTCTTCTTCTTTTTCGCCTACGCTCAACCCAAAACCAAAGACGGCACAGTTTTAAGCGACGAACGGTGGGGAAAAAACGTCACCCACGCCTCCAGAAACGCATTCTACGTATTCCTCATTCCCACAATGCTTAACGTTGCGTTTTTAAGAACCAACAGCAATTTCATGCTGGCTTCAACCGTAATACCCGTCGCGGCTTTGCTATGCTTTGCGGTGTCGTTTGTCTACTATGATTTGAAAGGAGTCTAAGCATCCCGTTGAAAACACGAATGAAAGAGCTAAGAGAAAAGCACCATTTGACGCAGGAGCAGCTGGCGCAGAAGGTAGGTGTGAGAAGGGAAACAATTCTTTTCTTGGAGAAGGGCAAGTATAATCCGTCGCTGAAGTTGGCGCATGACATAGCAAAAGTGTTCGGTGTCACGATAGAAGAAGTGTTTGTCTTTAAAGAGGAAAGCGGCGAAGGTTAGGTTTTCTGCATTTTTGCTATGAAGAAGCCGTTGCAGTGGTGGATGTGTGGGTAGAGGCGTTGGCACTGGGTTAAGCCGTTTAAGCCGGGCATGCCGATTTTAGGTTCAACGTCGATTAAGGTGAATTCTGGGTGTTCTTTTAGGAACGCTTCGATTATGCCTTCGTTTTCCTCTATGGTGATGCTGCACGTTGAGTAAGCCAATATGCCGCCTTTGGCGACTTTTTCTGCGCAGTTGTTAATCATCTGACGCTGCAAATCCGACATGTTCTGGATTGAACTTGGACTCAGACGCCACTTCGAAGAGGGCTGCTTGGCAAACACGCCTGTGCTCGTGCATGGCGGATCCAAAATGACA
Organism: Candidatus Bathyarchaeota archaeon; assembly: GCA_903901015.1. Taxonomy (GTDB): domain Archaea; phylum Thermoproteota; class Bathyarchaeia; order Bathyarchaeales; family Bathycorpusculaceae; genus Bathycorpusculum. The sequence continues at coordinate 37,230 of CAIUPH010000095.1, forward strand.
AGGTCCGCTTCACCCATAAGTGGCACGGAAACGCATGCGTCCACAACTATGGGCTCAGCTATTTTTGATCCCATGCGACGGGTTTCTTTCTTCCAGGTTTTCATACGTTTAGCCGAAAAATCCAGTGAGGTGATGGTGCCTTGGTTCTGCATCAGCTGTGCGAGGAACGTGGTTTTGGCGCCTGGTGCAGCGCAGACATCGAACACTCTGCTGCCGGGCTGCGGGTCTGCAGCTTGGGTGGCAAAGCAGCTGGCTTTGTCTTGAACGTAGAATGTGCCTTCTGCGTAGCTTGACAGGGCGTTTAACGGTTTTTTGGATGAAACAACTTTGTAAGTGTAGTTTAATGAAGCAACTTTTTCCAGTTCTACTCCTTCTTGGCTGAGTTTTTGTACGGTTGCTTCTTCCGCTGCGGTTAAGGTGTTGATTCTGATGTAGGTGGGCGGCGGAGTCATGCTGCCGTTTAGGAATGCAGTTGCTTCTTCTTTGCCGAAGGTTTTGATGCAGTATTCAACGAACCATGTTGGGTGGAATGTTTGGAGGCTGATTTTTTCTGCTTCATCCACGCCATCCGTGATTGAACTCAATTTCTTGGTTAGTAAAAACCCGAGGAACGGCTCGATTTCCTGCATCGTTTCCCAGCCTAGAATCGCTCTGCCCATGCCCGCGATGCTTTCGGCTTCTTTGGTAGATAGTTTTTCCCAGTGTTTAACCACGCGGGTCTGGAAGACGTAAAGGCGCAGGAAAGCCTGGATGCCCATGTCGTATTCGGTTATAGTTTTGGGCGCGACGACTTGGTTTATGAATTTGTCAATTAGATTTTTTCTTCGTTCAGTCTCCACGACTAAGCCGTAGGCGAAGCGGATGGCGCTTGGGTCTTTGATGCCCAGTTGTTTCACGGTTTTCATCAAGGCTGAGCGCTCGTTTAGTCTTCGAATTTCTATCCAACTGAGAGTCTCTAAGGCAACAGTCCAAGCGTCACGTAACAAAGTCTATTTCACAGGATAGAAAAACACGTGGAACCTAATAAGAATTCAAAAACTGCCGTCGTGTTGCTGCATGCAAACAGCCACATATTCTTATAGGAAATTTAGCGCCTGCTAATAATTGTGGTTTAGGCACGCTCAAAAGGTGCGTCGCAACATTATCCGCACACATCAGCTTAAGCATCTTTTTGCTTTATCTTAAATAAAGAAGTGGAAAAAATGAGTCAAATCATCAACGCAAAAGCACCCCAAGCATAAGGGCGGGGCAGTACCTGTGTGCTGAATGCGGAAAAATATTTGACACAAAAAAAGAAGAGGAAAACCACCAGCAAACAAAACATACCCCTCACCTCAACAAGGTGCATGGTAAACCCCATCGAAAATAACCTGCCTTAGCAAATTTAAGTGGTTTAACCTACCTTTTTTGATGCATAAACCATCGGAGAATCTGCGGGTTTTCAGTCACTAAGCATTTTAGGTGCTTTGTTCCTTTAGACTGCAAGGTTAACTGGGGATGGCGGACTCTCTCTTAGATCGTTGGTGCGTCAGTGCGCAAACTAAACCAGTTGTTAAATCGGAGGTTAAAGCGCAAGCGCCAGCCGAACCCAGCCCAGTACAGGAAACTGCTCAAGTTAGGCACAAGAAACGGGGACAGCGCCAACTTTATCCGCCCATATGCCCCGAGAACCTTCCGCCCTCATACTTTGTTTCGGCATCCTACGATGGACGCCAAAAGAAAGCAGTGATTAAGCTCTACGAGCCTGAATCGGGACAACTTTATTTCTGGTACGACAACACGGGTCACAAACCCTATTGTTTAACTAACCTTACACCGTACGAGCTCAACAAAATCGAGCGTTTAACTCATCATGAGGGCTTTGACAGCCTCGAAGTCACCGAAAGATACGACCCCCTGCAGAACCAAACGGTTAAAGTTACAAAGATAATCGCGAAGGACCCGTTGGCAATCGGCGGCAGACCTCAAGGCACCATCCGAGACATAGTGCCCGAAGATTACCCAAGAGTCTGCGAAACCCACATCGAACCATCCGACATCAAGATTTGGGAATCTAAAATCAAGTACTACCAATCCTACATCTACGATAAGCAGCTTCAGCCAGGCATGATTTACGAGGTAAAAGACGGCAATCTGGTGCCTAAAGTGCTTGAGGAAGCCACCGAGAACCTCAACAAAATCAGAAGCCTATTCAAGGAATGCACCGAGGAAGAACGCGAGTACGCGGAGATGTGGGCGAGATTGCTCGAGTACCCTGCGCCCAAGTTCCGCCGTGCAGCCATTGACATCGAAGTTCTCTCGCCTCTATCCACGCGAATGCCTGATGCGCGAGAAGGCGCCTGCCCCGTAATTGCCTGTTCAATCTATAGTTCTGACGGCGAAAAACGGGTTCTTGTCCTCAAACGCGAGGGTATGAGGGAAGGCAACGTGCATTTAGCCGCGGACATAGAGGTTGAGTACTGCGAAACCGAAGAAGAGTTGCTGCGCAAAGTTTTCGATGTCCTATGTGACTACCCCTTCATTTTAACGTTTAACGGCGACGACTTTGACCTCCGATACCTAGCCCACAGAGCTGCAAACTTGGGCTTTAGCAAACGTGATGTTCCCATAGAAATTGGCAAACGCACCTGCAGCCTACGCTACGGCATACACATCGACCTCTACAAGTTCTTCTTCAACCGCAGCATCCAAATCTACGCTTACGGCGGACGCTACAAGGACGTGAGCCTCGGCGACGTCGGCAACGCATTGCTCGGTGTAGAAAAAATTCACTTGGAAAAAACGTTTGGCGACCTCAACTACAGTGAACTCGCGGCGTATTGCCTTCGCGACTCAGAAATCACGTATAAACTGACGAGTTTTGAAGACGACTCCGCCATGAAACTCATACTGGTCCTTGCCAGAATCAGCAGCATGCCTATGGAGGACGTGAGCCGCCAAGGAGTCAGCCGATGGATACGAAACTTCATGCAACGCGAACACCGAAAACGAGGCATGCTAATTCCCAACGGCGAAGACATCCTGACAAAGAAGGGCAAAACCACCTCAACCGCCGTCATCAAAGGCAAAAAATACAAAGGCGCCATCGTCGTGGAACCCACGCCCGGCGTTCATTTTAACGTTGCTGTGATGGACTTTCCCAGCCTGTACCCGTCAATCATCAAAGTGTGGAACCTTGGCTACCAATCCATCTGCTGCGAGCACCCCGGCTGCAAAAGTCACATGATACCAGACACACCCCACTGGTCTTGCATAGAGAAACGTGCGTTGGAGAGCCTGCTTATTGGTTCACTTAGGGATTTGCGTGTGCGCTGGTACAAGAGCCGCGCCAAAGACAAGTCCTTGCCGCCTGAACTGCGCAGCTGGTACAACATCACTCAGGGCGCGCTTAAAGTCATTTTGAACGCGAGCTACGGCGTCTTTGGCGCTGACAGCTTCGACCTTTACTGTCCGCCAGTCGCGGAAGCCACCGCCGCCATCGGACGCTACAGCATCACCCAAATCCTCAACCACGCCAAAACCGTGGGCATAACAGTGCTCTACGGCGACACTGACAGCTTATTCCTCAAGAACCCCACTAAAGAGCAGATTGAAGATGTCGTGCACTACACCGAGCATGAACTGGGCATGGGCATCGACGTCGACAAAACTTACAGATACGCAGTTTTCAGTTCACGCAAAAAGAACTATCTGGGAGTTCTCGAAGATGGCACCGTGGATGTGAAGGGGTTAACGGGCAAGAAAAAACACATCCCAACATTCATCAAAGGCGCCTTCAACATGATGAAAGAACGCCTTGCAAAAGTCAAGAACCCTGAAGACTTCGAGAAAGCCAAAAAAGACATCGCCAACATAGTGCGCGAACGATACAACATCCTCAAGCGGCGTGAATGGGGCGACATGAGCGAACTCGCGTTCCACGTGGTTTTAGGCGACGAAGTTGCAAGCTACACGAAGACGACGCCGCAGCATGTGAAAGCCGCAAAGATTCTGCAGGCAAGCGGCAAGGAACTGCGGGCAGGCGATCTCATAAGCTTCGTTAAAGTAAACAGCAACAAAGACCATGTGAAACCCGTGGAGTTAGCTTCAAGAAACGAAGTGGACGTTGACAAGTACGTTGCATACCTTCAGGCTACCTTTGACCAGGTTTTGGATGCTTTGGGCCTCAATTTCGAGGAGATTATCGGGTTAACCAGACTTGAGAGTTTTCTTGGTGCTTAGTTTTTTTGCGTAAACTTTATACCATGAAGCGCTGACCTTATTGTCAAACATATTCGACCATTTTTGGGCGTTTGAAATGAAGTTGAGTTTTAAAAGCAGGAAATTGCTAGTTTCCGCCTTCATCGTAAGCCTCGCTTTTGCGATGGTTTTACCACTGTTCTGTACAAGCCTCGCTTCGGCACAATACGCCTACAGCGTAAACATAAACACAAGTATCAACGCCACAGTAAACGGCAACTCAGTGCCCATCACCGAAGACGGTTTGCCGACAGGTTTCAGCACACCCCACACATTCGACCTTACGGGCACCCACAACTTTACTGTGCCTTATCAAGATGCTTCAGGTCACCCCTTTAGGGAATGGAGTATAAACGCTCCAACCGACAATGCTTTCACAACAATCAAAGTCTCTGCCAGCGGCATTTACTTTGCAAATTACGATTTACAAGTTAACCCGAACGCTCCAGGCGCTGTCCAGTTCCGATTTTTTGTTACACCCCAAGACTCGGCGGTTGCGGCTGCATCATCGGGCAAGTCATGGAGTGACATAATCAACTGGGTTGCCACACATATTACATTTAACAGTACGTTGGGAGACCGTCTGCAGTACCCCAATGAAACCCTCGCCGTCGGCTCAGGCGTCTGCCGGGAATATTCAGATTTATGCGTAAGTATGTTGCTTTCCCGCGGCTACAATGCCTACTGCGTTTTAGGAAACATCAGTTCAGGTGAGAACCATGTTTGGGTAGCCCTTGAACTGAATGGAAACCTTTACCATTTTGAGCCGCAGGCAACCTGCGCGATGCAACCTAACTCAACCCGGTGGACAAGCGGCTACACCGCTAAATACTTCGTCAACAACACCGACTTCTTTGCCGCGTTGCCTTCGCTGGATCCTCCGACTACGGCTACTTATGACGTTACTGTTGCCGCCACTTCCAACTTGGTCAGCAACAACATCTTTGTCCCCATCACTATGGACGGCATCTTAACAGTCTACACTACACCCTACACTTTTTCAGGTCTCACGGGGGTGCACAACTTTACCCTGCCATATACCGATTCAGCAACCCATTCATTCATACAATGGCAGTACCTGTCAGCATCCGTGAAATACTTCACGACAGTAAACGCCTCAGCAAGCAGCACGTTTACAGCAACATACAGCACACCCACATATACCGGCGCACTTCCGCCGTCACTACTGAGGATACTGATAACGCCTAACGACCCAGCGGTTATTACAGCGGCATCCGGCAAGAGTTGGAGCCAGATTATTGACTACGTTTCATCGATTCCGGCTGTTAGTCACATAAGCAATTACCCTGTGCAGTATCCAAATCAAACCCTCAGCAGCGGCCGCGTATTCGCAGACTTTGCGTCGCTGGCCTGCAGTATGCTTCGCGCAAACGGTTACACAGCCTATTTAGCAGGATCTTCAGGCAACATATCGACTGTCTGGGTTGTGGTTTTAGTCAACGGCGCATTTATTCATGTAAACGCCTATTCGCCATGGGCGGCGCAGATCACTAGCTACCAAGCTGACTACTACGTTGACCAAAACGGTCTCTACTCTGCAGGGACTTCAACAGACGTGCCGCCTGCTGATCCAACCCCCACTCCAACACAGCCTCCCACTTCAACGCAGACTCCAACATCAACGACATGCCCCACAACAACGGCTAGCCCAACCACAAAACCGAATCCAACTCAGACACCCTCACCGTTGATTCCGGAAATATCACCGAACATTCTTGTTGCCGTGTTAATTTTTATTTTGACAGTTGTGCTTGTTGGTTCGAGAAGCAAAACCTTGTTTAAGGCGGCAACTTTGCCAGTTGACTTTGCTGGAAAACGTTTCTTTGAGGCATAACACGGTAGGTTCTTTAACAAATTTCCCTCTTTGGTTTTTAGCATAGTAGTTAAACGACGTTTAAGCTATGTCTTCTTTTGAGGAAGTAGAATAGCAAAATTGCAAAAGCAAATGCCACAGTAGCTATTATCAAAAATACAATCGTCGGAGAATACAATTCCTTTCTAATTGAAGATAAATTCTCAAGTTGCGAAAGCTCTGGGGTCTTTTGAAGTAAATAAGTAGGGTTAATTGTTGAGTTTATGGGTTCGTTGCGGAGTGTGCCGTCTATTCCGTTGAAAAGTGTAGGAGAAGGCAAGGGGGATGGTAATGCTTGAACAGTAAAGAATCTGGTGCCAACCTCTATATCGATTCCAGAGGCATCTATTATTCGTAGATTTATTTCGTAGGTTCCCGGGATTGATTCGGTGAAGTTGAATTTCGCAGAGTTAGCGCCCGGCACCTCAACCTTGACTACGCGGCCATCCAGCAGTGCTTGAGGACCTTTGTCAAGCAGGTCTTGAGGGACAAAAATGGTATACCATTGATACCTGTAAGGCTGTACTCCGCCATTAACCACCGCAGTTAACTCAACCTGCTGATTTACGTATGGCGTATACGATCCATCAGTAACTTCAATGAACACTTCAGGCGCCGCAGCAGTACCCTTAACGGTTTGGGTCTCAACAAACGTTGAAGCTAAAAGCGCCAAAACAAGCGCCGCCACAAGAGCAGCTTCTCTTTTCATATATTACACCTGCAGTCAAGAATGTTGTCAGTGGCCTATAGCTCTCCCCCGGGAACGCTCTGTTCTTTTAGGAGAACACCCAGAAAATACACGTGTCTCAATATTCTGCAGCTTATGACAGTAGCTGTATTAGCGCGGCAATCAGCGTAAAGAGAGCCACTATTGCAGCGATTATCTGTACTATACGCCGCTCGGTTAACGGTCGGTGATAAGCTATTATTGTGACAAGGCTCTTTCTGCCGTCGGCACAGAGTTTTTCGCCGTCGAAGGTGACTTTGGCTCTTTTGCGTGTGAAAAAGATTGCGAGGAGTATAATTGACGAATTAAATATGAAGGGCAGAATTGAGATTAACAGGTTAACTTTTAAGTCTGAAATTACGGCGAAAGATGCGATGGTTATTCCTATGGCAAATGACCCTGCGTTTCCCACAAAAATCTTGCCTCTGACGTTGAAATAGGCTAGTGTGAGCCAGAACATTAGTGGTCCCACCATGAGAATATACGATGGGGAAAAAGCCATCAATCCCAAAATAACTATGGCTGGACAAACTGTTTCTAAACCATTCAAGCCGCCAAGCATGTTCACTGCGTTTGTCACTATCATAACGATTAACGGAATAATTATGAAAATGTATGTTTGACCAAAGTCTAGAGTTCCGACTAAGGGTAGCGAAATTGAAGTTCTGATGATACCCAGCTTCGAAAGCTCCAGGGCATAATACATCAGGGGCAACGCTGCGATTAAGGGCATGAAGGCTTTGTAGCGCCATTTCAAATCCATAAAGTCGTCAAGGAGCCCCATGAATCCGCCGAACAAAATGCAGACAGCCAAAGTTAACGCTGCGGAAACGCCGTTCGCTGAAGTGTCTAAGCCTAAATTGAAAACTTTATTCGAGAAGTAAATCGAAAAAAGATAAACGGTTGTGGTTAGGACAAAAAGAACGCCTAACCCGTTGGGGATTAAAGGTCGACCAGGTTTGTGTTGGTCTGGAACCTTTGGGAACACCACAGTGGTTTCCTGCTATCCAGTTTATGATGATGGCGGTGTTATGCCGTGGTCGGCGTCGTATTGTGCCCAGTTGATTGAGTAGATTGCGACTAGTGGAATCAGGTTGCCGTATGCGTTTGGTGCTGCGTCAACTCCTGCGATGTGTGCTACTTGGAAGTATGTTGGCACTGTGGTTGTTTGGTCTGGTGTAATGGTGAATGATTGTCCGGTGCTTATTGTGTTGCAGTACTGTACTTCTGCCTGATTCATCAATTCAAAGACTGTGCAGTTTAAGCCTTGGTCGTTCCACACCCACGCGTTGGTTTGTGCGTTAGTGCTGCCGAATGTGTTTTCATTAGTCCATGCTGTGCTAGGAGTCATGAAGCCTTCCTGTAGCAGTCTTGGCTCATCTTGACCTGAAATTCTTGCCATCCAAACCCATTTGCCTTCATCACCATATCCAGCTGGACTTGCAGTGTATGTTGTGCTGCTTTGTTGAGTGATCTTTAGGACGGTGAAGACAGCTATGTATTTGACGTGGTTTTGACCATAGGCGGAGAGCATCTGCATCGATTGGGTTTCGTTGCCCATGAATATGAAGCCTACGTTGGCGATTTGTGTGGCGTTTTCTGTAGTGTTATCCGCTAAGCTGGTTACGTTTCCAAGGTCGCTTAACCAGTTTCCGTAATCCCACCACATGACGACAGCGTTGGTTGATTGAACGTTTGTCTTCATCCAGCCTACTGCATCAAGCCATGCGCCCACTGGTGCATTTAGGCCTGATCCGCCCAACGGGAGGCTTGAAGCGCTGATTGCTGTTGGGATGTATGCTTGCTCGATTGCTCTTGGCATTCCGCCTGTTTGTGGTGAAAACGCCAAGTTCGTTACCAGTATCATGAATATTATGAAGACTGCTACGCCGCTGTATTCTTTGCTTACACGTGCCATTCTACGTTTGGATTTGGCAAGAGTTTTTGGTGCTTCCTGGAGCAGAGTGAAGAAGGGCTTGAGTATGCCGATGATGCCTATGGCGGCTATTATCGCGAATACTGGCGCGAAGAGGACTAACAACCGAATCATTGAGGCTGCAAAGTAGAGTGCTGTTGCCGCGAAGAGTATCAGGAAGATGTTTCTGTTAGTTGGGTTACGCATTACAAAGTATAAGCCCATGAGGAAGAATAGGATGCCTATGCCGAATTCGATGTAGATGTTTCCCCATGCTGCAATTCTCTGTTCTGCCACTGAGTTAACGAGTGGTGAAGCAGCCCTGATGAATGGGTCTAAGACTGTGACGAATTTTCCAGTTACGCCTCCGAGTTTATCGGTTAACGCTAGAATGCTTATTCCGCCAACTATTACGACTAATCCAGCGATTACCAGTGAAAGTTTGGTTTTCATGGATATGTTGTTTCGCAGAATCTCAGAAACTATCAGCACGACAAACACTGCGGCTACTGGAAGGATGGCTCCTGAAACTGAGTAGCCAAGTGACACGTAGGGAACTTTTGTTCCGATAAACAATGCCAGACCGAAGGTTAAGCTGTAGTTAACCAACATTCTCGGTGTGTACCGTTTCAAGAGGACTAGGACAAAGACGAACAAGACTGACAGGTCAATCAAGTAGTATGCTGCTCCCCAGCCTGCGATGAAGTAAGCCAGTGCTGCGGCTGAACCTAGCGAGTACAAAAGTGAAGCTCGCAGGGACCTTTTGCTGTCAAGTGACCTTAGGAACAGGAAGATGAATAGGACTAACCCGAGAACACCGGGTACTTCTGTGTCGAAGAATCCAAGAGAACTTCTCTGAAGGAATGAGGGTGCTAACGCGAGGAACAACGCTGAGAGCAACCCGACTGCTTTTCCACCCATGTCTTTGCCGATTAAGTAGAGTATTGTACATGAGATTACAGCTATGAAAGCTGGAACGATAGCGCAGAAAGTCATTAAATCAATTTTTGCGCCGAACAACGACACGAATTGGTAGAGTGCAGCCGCCGTCATGGGTAGAGCTGGCAATGAAGTGGACATGTCTAATCCTGCTGGGTACCATTTCATCATGTTAACCCAGTGGGTTGGCCAGTAAGGGGAAAGTAAACCGTTCTGAACCATGTGTTGAGTGATGCTGAACTGGTAATAAGGGTCAAACTCGTTTAGGAGCGACGTGCCTCCTGAAAGGTTTTCCCAGCGTAATGGTATAATGCGCACTGTGAATGCAACAAACAGAATAACCACTAACGCTGCAAAAGCAATGATTGAACCGTGGCTTACTTGAATTCTTAGTCTGCTAAAAACTGATAAGCCTTTAAGTCGTTCCTTAATACCTTCGCCCACCTTAAGTCATCTCTCTTTTCCAAATGTATATTGCGATTGTACTATTTTACACATTGGCGATTTATTTATGGCTTTCCAACAACCATCAACATTGACTTCGAGTGGTGGAAGCATTAAACACAATGAATTATTTGGAAAAACCAGATTTAACGGGTCTTTGTAACCCAAAAATCATTCTGACTCAGCGTGGAAATAAGTGAAGTAAAAAATGTTTAATCGGTAACAATCACACCTGACTGTGCCGTTACCGATGTAAAATTGTTTTTAATGTTTGCCGATGGGTTTAACTTCTACTTCTAAGGGCATCAAAGACAGTTTTCTGTCGCATTTTGGGCATTTTCCGCCGTGTTGCGTAATAATTTCATCCGGCGGTTTAAGGTCTTTGCCCTCATATAAAACATGTTTACAGCCATGGCAAATGACTCGTTGCGGCATCCAAATCCCCCGCATTAACATAGATATGGATTATTTATTGGTTGCTAACATCTTTAATGCTCAAGTAAACCCTGTGTTTAATGTAAAGGTTTAAACAGCAAACGCGTCTGGAATGTTAAAGCGTGGGCAAAGGGCGTTTGGAAAAATACACATTAATTATCACGGAGAAACCTGATGCTGCAAATCGAATAGCAACGGCGCTCGACGAAGAGGGGAAACCAAAAAAAACCGTCGCTAACGGCGTTCCATACTACCAAGCCTACCGCGATGGCTGCATCGTGGTGGTTCCTGCGTTGGGGCATCTGTACACGATTACGAGTAAACAGAAAGGGCGAGGATACCCAATTTTTGATTACCAATGGGTTCCAAGGTACAAAGCCGAGCGTGGCGCATCAAGGATTCGGGTTTGGCTAAAAGTCATATCTCAACTGGCTAAGGATTCTGATGGGTTTGTGGATGCATGCGACTACGATATTGAAGGCAGCATCATAGGCTACAGCATCCTGAAGTACGCTTGCGATGGCAAAGACACGTCGGCTAAACGCATGAAGTACTCCACCCTCACCAAAGAAGAGCTTTTAGAATCCTACAGCCGCCTTTTGCCCACGTTGGATTTTGCGCAGATACAAGCAGGCTTAACTCGCCACGAAATCGACTGGTTGTACGGCATTAACTTGTCTCGTGCGTTAACTCAGGCAGTCCAGAACAACAGCGGACAGTATGCTACGCTTAGTACTGGCAGAGTGCAGGGGCCCACTCTCAAGTTCCTCGATGCCCGAGAAAAAACCATAAACTGCTTCGTTCCCACACCCTACTGGACATTAACCGCGAAAATAAATGTAAACGGCACAACAGTCGAGGTTGAATACGAGAAACCTCTTGAAAACAAAGCCCAAGTTGCAGCAGTGAAGGCCGCCTGCAAAGTCAAGGAAGGTAAAATAGAAACAGTGGACGTGAAAGAGTTTTTGCAGAGTCCGCCAGTGCCCTTCGACCTTGGCTCCTTGCAGAGTGAAGCCTACCGAATCTTCAAAATCACGCCCATGAAAACCTCAAGCATCGCCCAGCGCCTATACTTGGATGCGTTGATTTCTTATCCGCGAACCAGCAGCCAAAAGCTTCCGCCGTCAATCGGCTACCAAAACATTCTTAAAAAACTTGGAAAAACACTCGCATACGCTAAACAAACAAGGGAACTACTCTCTAAATCGTCCCTAAAGCCTAACGAAGGCAAAAAATACGACCCAGCCCACCCAGCCATCTACCCCACTGGGAACTTGCCTGAAAAATTGTTGGATGCCTCGGAGCGAAACATCTTTGATTTGGTGGTTAAGCGGTTCCTGGCGGTTTTCGGTGAACCCGCAGTTCTTCAAGGCATAACCGTTACCGTAAATATCAATGACAACCCTTTCCACATGAATGCGACTCGCACCTTGATGGAGGGCTGGCTTAAGTTTTACCAGCCGTATGTCCAGTTGAAGAATGCTTCTTTGCCGATGCTAACTAAAGGGCAACCAGTTGGAGTTGAAAAAGTCACCCTGAATAGCCATTTTACCCAGCCGCCCGCTCGGTACAACCCGCGCAGCTTGCTCATGAAGATGGAGAAAGAGGAAATCGGAACAAAAGCCACACGCGCAGCCACCATCCAGACCCTCTACGACCGAAAATACCTATGTGGCACAACTAACCTGTCTGTGAGCGAACTTGGCTTTGAAGTAATCGAAGTCCTCTCAAAATACTGCCCCACAGTGGTTTCTCCAGAGTTTACGCGAAAACTTGAGGGCGAAATGGACCAAATCCAACAGGGCACCCAAACCAAAGAAAACGTATTGCAGAATGCAGTTGAAACCCTAAAACTCGTCACATCTGAACTGAAAGACAACGAAGCCGCCGTAGGCGCCCAGCTAAGCCAGCTTATCCAAAAAACCAGGCTTCAAGAACGAACAGTCGGCGCCTGCACAAAATGCGGGGATGGGAAACTGGTGGTTTTGCGTTCGAAAAAAACTGGTAAACGCTTTGTGGGATGCACAAACTTTTTTGAAGGTAAATGCAACGCGGCTTTTCCGCTACCGCAAACAGGCACCGTTAAACCGTTGAGCGCTGACTGCAAAAGCTGCGGTTCACCAGTGGTGGCGGTTTATTTGAGGGGTAGGCGTCCATGGAAACTGTGCCTTAACCCCGCTTGTCCATCGAAGGGAGAGCGCAAGAAATGACCTGCAAACTTTGCAGAAGAGACGCAAAAGAGAACGGTTTTTGCCAGCTGCATTCGAAGGCGTACAGGAACCTGCAGAAAAAATTCAAAGTTTGGCAAGCAGCATCCGACATATCTTGGAGCCAATACTTGGTGGAGATTCAGAAAAATTCATTAACTGGAGTATGGGCTAAAGAAGTAGCAAAGCACCTAATTGAGGATGGGACAGAAGATGACAAGTAAACTGAAGAAAAGCTCTGATAACGTATCGTTTTCGCTTAGCAGATGGTTCCGAAGAGTCTCAACTCACGCACCTTCAGCCGCCCTAATCACTATTGTTGGGATTTCATACATGATATTTCTCTTCGGCGGCGGATTGTACACTCTCATTAACCATCCTTTACCCTCAGCTTACGTCAACGGAGTATTCTATTTCCTCTATCCAGACATCAGTTCACAATTCGTAGCTGACACACTCATTTCAGTAGTGCTCTACGCGTTGGGATTCGTGGGTTTGCTGTTCGTTTACCAAAGCTCAAAGAGCGCGTATAAACCAAGACAAGCGTACATGATGCTGATTATCGGCGTCACGTTGCTGCTGTTGTCATACGTGTTCTTGGAAGGCTCCATCAACTTCAAACAAACCGGCGGCCAATAGTTTTTTTAGCCGTTTTTATTCGGCTACCCCTTTTTTAAAATTTTTACCACGGATGTTTTTTCAGCTTCATCTTATACGCTAAAAAGTTAGTGAACAAATGAATCGGCGGAGTAATCAACAGCACTGTAACCGCCACTTCCCAACCGATCCCTTCCCATCCGGTTAATGCCAAGGGAATAGAAAACACGACTGCGCCAACCACGAAGTCAATCTGGTCAACGATTGGCAGCAACCCGCCCGGAGCAATGCTTAATCTGCGTTTTATGAATGCGCCTGTTAAATCGCCCAGAAGCGCTCCCAAAGGAATGAGCAGCGCGAACAGCACTGGGAAATTGTTGAAGCCGAAAACCATGCCTTCGATTAACCCCACGCCGATGCCGACGCCCCAGCCGAAGAAGAAACCCCGAAAAGTCTTGTTGTTGCCGAAAATTCGTTTGCCATCCACAAAGTTTCTGCCAAAATCCATCTTCGTTCCGCCTCCAGCAAGCACCGGTGTCCCGTTGGCACAGTAGGCTGGGAAAATAAATTTTAAAGCTTCAACGATTATCAGGGCTATATCCATTGGGTTTCACGGTTCGTCAGTGGATTTCAGTATCTTTTATTCCAGCTTCCCCTATTTGTACATAACACGTAACTTCCTGCATGATTTCCCGTGCCTTCTCCAACACGGCTTTGATTGTTTGGGGGAAATCGGTGGGTTTGAGGGCGATTATGTTGTCGGACCAGAACTTTAGAACCCGCGTTGCAACGGGTCTAACGCTTGTGCTCTGCTCGTTAAAGACGCTGCGTACTTGGCTGGTTATTAAGACTGGGATTTTCTGGATTTTGGTTGTCTGCGCCAAAATCGCCAGTTGCCTGTTTAATTCTCGGTTAACCCCGAATGCTTTAGATTTGCCCGAGGTTTCACAGACTTTGGCGCCGTAGAGCGAGGTGAAGGTGTCGATTACTATTAACCCGACGTTTTTGGTGTAATCGTGGATTTGGTCTATGAGCGCGGTTTGTTCTCTGAAATCTTTGGGTTTAACAAGAATGATTCGTTCAGCAACTTCGTCGAAGCGGTCCTTGGAAATCTGGGATAGTCTTTTGGCGTAGAATGTGTTGTCGCAGTCGACAAAGAGCACCTTGAGGTTTTGGAGGGCGCAGTTGACGCTGCATTGCATGGCAAGGGTTGATTTTCCAGTTTCAGGTTCACCATAAATCATCGTGACCGTTTCTGGTGCGATTCCTCCGCCGATGCTGTTGTCGATGCATTTGCAGCCTGTCGGAATTGTCACCATGCTTTACACGTCAAAGGATTATTAACTGGAAGCTAGTAATGTGTTTTGCACTTAAATCTATAGTTTAAGGTTTCTTTATGAAGGAAAAAGTGGCGGTTGCAACAGTTCAAGGCAAAGCCTACTACCTCATTGTTAACAAACTCCGCGAACAAGAGGTTCCGTTCATCAGTTTGGTTCCTGGAGAATCTGTGCCGCCTAAAATAGAGTTTGTTATAACGACAGAAAAAGAAAAAAACTTGGTAAATCACGGAAAAATACTGGTTTTCTATGGCGAAGCTGAACTGGACGGTTTGGTTGAGCAATTAAAGATTCTTCTTATGGGAAAAACCGCCTATCGGAAAATAATCTTCGGTTTAGACCCTGGTGTAGCGACTGGTTTGGTGGCTATCGCGGATGGAAAAGTTATTGAGGAAGCTAACTGCTTTAGCAGTAAAGAAATAGTTGACAGCATACTCAAAGTATTAAGAAACGTTCACTTTGAAGTTACCAGCGTTTCTGTTAAGATTGGCAACGGCGTTCCAACTTACAAGGATTTGCTCATGGAGCTGGATGGCGCTTTGCCAAGTCGAATAAGTCTGGAAGTTGTCAATGAAGCGGGAACTAACAAACCTTTAAAAGAAAACAAGCGTAGCAGAGGAGTCAGACATATTTCCTCAGCCACACGCATCGCTGGAAGAATAGGAAAAATCGTTCCAAGGAGAAAACAATTTGCAGCACACAATGGAAGCCAATAAAACGATGCTAGTCGATGGTCCAGCGTCAGTGCGGCTTGTCTCGGGAAAAGCTGAAGTCTTCGGCTACCCCATGAAGGAATCCCAGCGTGTTTTGATCCGAGAAGGAAAACGCTTGCCCTTTTTTGTCGATGAAAAAACCACCTTTGAAGTTTCATTGGGCGCCAATTCTGGACTTGCGGAAACCACGGGCAACACTAATCCGCCATCATGGGACAAACCAGTTGAAGCCATCTTAAGTTTGCCCAATCGCCCCGTGGTTGTAATGATTTTAGGCGCTTCCGACTGTGGCAAAAGCAGCCTTTGCACTTATCTTTTAAACAAGTTAATCGATGGGAAAAACAAAGTTGCAGTTTTAGATGGCGACTTGGGTCAATCCGACATAGGTCCATCCGCCACAATAGGTTACGGGCTTTCTTCTAAATGCATATCGGAACTTTACGATTTGAAGTTGAAGAACGCTTTTTTCGTCGGCGTAACCTCGCCCATAAATGCCATATCTAAAACCATCGAAGGCTTGGCCGCTATGAAGGCTGAAATTCTGCAGCAGCAGGCGAATTTTATCTTAGTTAACACTGATGGCTGGGTTAGCGGCGAAGATGCAGTCCAGTATAAGACCGCATTAGTCAACGCACTCAAACCCGATGTTATCGTAGGCGTTCAAGCGCAGGATGAACTTGCACCTTTGGTCGCATGCTTGGAAACTCCAGCGATATTGGTTGAGCCCTCCTTCGCTCTCAAGCAGCGGACACCCGAAAAACGTACGCTTCTACGCGAAATGACTTATTCAAGGTACCTAAAACATGCAAAACTGCAGTGCTACCCAAAGAGCCAAGTTACAATTGAACCCCGCAACGCCATTCCCAAAAATCAGGAACCCGAAAAAGGCATACTTGTTGGCTTGTGCGGTCGTGGAACCAAGTTTTTAGGAATCGGTGTACTGCGTGAGGTTAATCAACTTCGCAAAGCGCTGAAAATTCAAACTGCGGTTTCAGCTAAACCAATGAGGATTCTTATCGGAAAAGTGATTATTGACGAGAAGTTTCAGGAAGTTCCGCCTGAGCTCTAAAGAAGCTGCTGACTTCGGCGGCTAAGACGTCTTTTTTGTCGGGTAACACTTTCATTACGCTGGTTATCCATGATGGCAAAAAGTTTTTGCAGTAGGCAGTGGAGAATCGATAATCCAAAAATACGATGGCGCCTCGGTCCTCGAGGGTTCTTATGGGTCTGCCTGCTGCCTGCGAAGCTTTCTTCATAGCGGGCAAAACATAGCCGTATTCCCGTCCAAACCCTGGAAAACGTTTATCGTAATATTTTATTTGGGCTTCAATTCTTGGCGTCGGCTCAGCATAAGGCACACCGACAACCACCACCGAGTTCATCTGGTTGCCTGGAAAATCCACACCCTCAGAAGTCCTGCCGCCCTGAACACCCAAGAACACGGCGCCGCCCTTGTCGCCGCATGCCTTGAAGTCTTGGACCATTTTTTCGTTGGCTTTAGAAGTCATGCCTTTGCGTTCGTGGAACAGGGGTTTTAAGAGCGCGTTTTCTACGCCTGCATCCAATAGGGAGTTTAGGACTTGGAAGGAGGCGGCGAAGATGCCTGTGTTGGTTGGGGTGCTGTTTACCACTTCGTTTATGCGTTCAACCATGGTCTGGTACATCTGGGGGGTTCTTTTATCCATGGATGTGGACACGCCCAAAGATACCGCTGCGAACACGTGTTCCTTTGGAAACGGCGAGGGCACAACAAACTTCACTGTGCTCTCTGGCAGACGGGTGATTCGTGCGAAAGCTTCCAGCGGCTGAAGCGTCCCCGACATGATGACGTTGGCGTAGGTGGATGAGAAAACGGGTTGCGTAACCTTTGAGGGGTCAAGCGCCACTATCTCAAGTTTAGCGGTCTTGCTGTTTTCCTTAGTATAGTATCGGCTTGCAACATTGATGAATGAGTCATCTTCAATCGTGTCAAACCACTTAAGCAGAAACTCGCTCATCGCGTGAACGTACGAGCGTGGGTTCTTACCGTCAGCCAACAACGCCTTCTTAATTACGGCGCCAGCTTCATGCATATGCTCAAAGAATTCTCTGGGACGAGGGATGCCGCCGTGTTTCTCGATGATTCCAAAGATGATTTTAGGCGAAATGATTTCCTCTCGGCTTATTTTATCGGTGATTTTCTCCACTTCGCCTCGGAAGAAATGCGTAAAATCCTCGATGTCCTTGTGGCCGAACCGTCCAGCCTCCGTCTCCGCTGCCCTCATCACAAACAGGCTGAGGGTGCTGCCTGAAATGCTGACGGCGGTTTCAGGCAAATTATGCGCTTCATCCACGATTAAGATGATTTTCTGCAGTTCCGTTTCTAGGTTTTTCAAAAACGCTGTACGTATCGCGGGGTCGAAGACATAGAGGTAACTGAGTGCAATAACTTTGACATCTGACAATCCGGCTTTGACGAGTTCGTAGGGGCAGACTTCTTTTTTCTTGCATATCCGCTGGATTTCCGAGCCCATGTAGGGGCGGCTGGCAACCTGCTGCACAAGCTGCATGTAATCGTACGTTCGCTCCTCCACGTTGGTGTAGTAGGGACACCTCCCCTTGGCTTTGAGCAGCTCGCAGACTTCCATAAGCGACTTAGAATCGAAAGCGCCTTTTGCGGCGAAGACGTTGAGGCACATTTCATTTCGTCCACGGATGGAGAGCCCTGAAACTTGGTGCTTTCGGAAAACCGCCCTTAACTCTTCGATGACGCGGTCGTGCTGGCGGTGGGTCCTTGCGACGTAGAGAATTTTGAGTTTCTTCTCGATGGCGATTGGCAGCACCGCGGAGAGTGCGGAAATGGTTTTTCCCAAGCCGTTGCTGCCCTCGATTAGAACTGAGCGTCTGGCGGCGACGGCGTTGTAGACGGTCGTGATGAATTCGTCCTGGTGGGGACGTACGCTGTCGTATGGGAAGTACTCTGCGACTTGGCTTGGCAGCTTAATCATAACCCATCCCCACAACTGCTGCACATGTCCAAGTCACCATTTACCCTTCCCCATCCTGAAAATACCGTCACAAGTATGGTTTGCAAACTATAAATACCAATTGCGGGGTCGATATGGTTTTTGTAGACTCTTGAACGAGTAAAAATTGAAAAATAGGCAACACGGGAGCGATGCTAAAAAACAAATATGCCTAAACATCGAAAACCAGAGCCCTGACAAAAAAAAACCTTTCAATTCAACAGCTTTAAAAGCGAAAAAGTCCGCTCTCAACTTTTAATGAACAAATCAGCTATCTTAGCAACGGCTTTAATCCTGCTTATAGCGGTGGCTTTTTTTGGCGAGGCTTTTGCGCGTGTCGATATCGTTGTGAAAAAGGGCGACTGGATGGAATATCAGGTAACTGTTGCTGGTGAACCAGCGCCCATTCATAATATAACTTGGGCAAGATTCGACGTCATGGATGTTGAAGGCACAGTTGTAGCCATAGATTTCCAAACAAAGTTCGCTAACGGCTCTATGTGGCTGGAGCCAAACATCACCCTCAACGTTGCAGTAGGCAGCATAGGTGAAGGCTGCATCATCCCAACCAACTTAACGGTGAGCGATGTCTACCACAGCGAATACGAAGGCAATATAACGTTTACCAACACGCAAAATCTCCAAGTCGGCGGAGCTCAACGAACGGTCCTCAGCGGCATCTCGGACACCATAAACCAAAACACTTACCTTTGGGATAAACAAACTGGAGTTATGGTGCAAGCAACCACATCGCTTCCCGACTGCACCGTGTACACCAAGACAAGCGGCACTAATCTTTGGCAGCCGCAGTTTTTCGGGTTGGATGTTACATTGTTTTACGCTTTGATAGTCATAATGGCTGTTGTTGTGGTGGTTGGGGTTGTTTTGGTGGGTGTGTGGCGTAAGAAAGCCCGTTTGCCTAACAAGCTCAAGTTAATGTAGAATGCCAACTGATGTGGTAGCGCCCACAACCAAACTGCAACCCAAAGCACAGCCAGACAGCAAAAGCCAGATTGCAAAGCAACCCGTTGGTTGTTGTTGTGGCATAGGGGCTTTTCTGTTACAACTACTAATTGGGAAAAGCGGCAAGCAAGCACGAGTAATTCACTCATTTAGCCATGGAAGAATCAACCCCAAACCATCTAAGCACTTCACATCAGGTTTTGCTTTAATAGGAAAGGTTTTTAGTATAGTTATTATATGAGACTGTGAAAAAGTGTATAGTGTAAAGTGAGGTTAACATTATGTCTGTATTTGCAGCACCAGGAGCATATGACCGTGCCATTACCGTTTTCTCGCCTGATGGACGACTCTTCCAAGTAGAATACGCGATGGAACTCGTCAACCGCGGAGCCACCATCATAGGCCTTCAATCCACAGAAGGATTAGTTCTAGGTTCAGAAGAAAACATTGAAGTCCTTGAAGAAGCAGGGTACTCATGGAAAATCTTCCGAGTAGACGACCACATTGGCGCAGCCATAGTCGGCTTAAGTTCCGACGCAAGAATCCTAATTGACCAAGCAAGAATATATGCTCAAAGCAACAAACTAACCTACGACGAACCCATAGACATAGAAGTCGTAACCAAACGCATATGCGACATCCAACAGATGTACACGCAGCATGCAGGTGTACGACCCTTCGGCGTATCAATCATCTTCGGAGGCGTCGACAAAACTGGAACACGGGTCTTCGGCACTCATCCAAGCGGAACCTACAGAGGCTACAAAGCAACTGCACTTGGCGCGGGAAGAGAAACCGTTCTGGGAATCCTAAAAGAAGAATACAAAGAAGACATGACTCTTGATAATTGCATAAAACTTACAGTCAAATGCTTAATTAAAGCCCTTGAAGCACGTCAGTTGCCTCCAAGAATCAAAATCGCAATCATACCAGCAGCAACCCAAAAGATGGAAATGCTAAACGACAATACAGTGGAAGGCTACATCAAAGAGCTGGGCTCAAGCAAGTGACTATCTGATGAGCGAAAAGTTCACAGTCGCGCGCTTAACAAGAGAAAATGAACACTTTGAAATATTAGTTAAGCCGCAGAAAGCGCTCGACTATCGAAACGGCAAAATCACGGGGATAACCGAGGTTTTAGCCGCAGAAATGATTTTTGCCGACGCAAACAAGGGCACCAAAGTTTCTGAAGAAGCCATGAAAAAAGCCTTCAAAACATGTGACCCCCTAAAAATTGCAGATGAAATCCTCAAAAAAGGAACCCTCCAGTTAACAACCGACCAAAGACGCAGAATGGTCGAAGACAAAAAAAGGCAAATTATAGACTTCATTTCTCGCCAAGCTGTTGACCCAAAAACCAATCTTCCGCATCCACCCGCACGCATCGAAAACGCGATGGAGCAGATCCGCTACCCCATAGACCCCTACAAGCCAGTCGAAGAACAAGCCAAAGACATAGTTAAACTGCTAAGACCAATCTTGCCCCTGAAGATTGAGCAGGTTATAGTTGCAGTCAAGATACCCATGGCACACGCAGCAAGGGCGTATGGAACAATCAAGACACTCGGCACCCTCAAACGCGAAGAATGGCGCGGTGACGGTTCATGGTACGGAGAAATAGAGTTACCCGCAGGATCATATGCTTCGCTGATAAACAAACTCGGCGACGTAACAAAGGGTAGTGGAGAAGCAAAAATAATCTTATAGTAATGGAAAAAAATGATAGGTGATTGTATGCCAACATTCTTTGAAAAAAAACAGCTTGTTACGCCCGGAGAAATGCTCGCTGAAGGCGACTATTTACCTGGCGAAAACACGTATGTGGAAGCAGGCAAGATTTATGCCTCAAGGATTGGACTCGTAGACAGTGACAATAAAAAAGTGAACGTTGTTGCATTAAGGGCTTTTTACGTGCCGAAAATGGGCGACATAATCATTGGAACGGTCCTTGAAGTAGGTTTCAACGGTTGGACCGTTGACATTAAAGCACCCTATACAGCAATGCTGCGTGCATCAGACGTTTTGAGCAGACCCTTCAAACCACAAAGCGACGAGTTATCCCAAGTCTTAACTGCAGGCGACTTAATCGTTGCCAAAATCGCAACCTTCGATCGAGCACACGACCCGCAACTTACAGTAGGCGAACCTGGACTGGGAAAAATTACCCGGGGGCAAATCCTTCATGTGACACCCACAAAGATTCCACGCATCATCGGACGCAAAGGCTCAATGATATCCATGATTAAACAGGAAACCAACTGCCAAATAATCTTGGGCTTAAACGGAGTCATCCTAGTCACAGGTAAAACCTTGGATGAAGAAGTACTCGCAATATCCGTGATTCGAAAGATCGAGGAAGAATCCCACACAAGCGGTCTTACTGATCGCATTACACAGTTGCTGAAAGAAAAGAAAATAGTTAAAGTGGAGGAAAATAAAGTTGAATGAAAAACCAGATAAATTAATCGATAAAAAAGGCATTCGCACAGACGGTAGAAAAGCGGATGAACTTCGCTCTGTTAAACTTCAAGTAGGCGTACTCTCACACGCTGACGGATCAGCCTATATTGAACATGGAAAAAACAAGATTTTAGCCGCAGCATTCGGCCCAAGAGAAGTGCATCCAAAACACCTGATGCAAGCAGACCGCATGGTCCTAAAAGTCCGCTATCACATGGCGCCCTTTTCCGTTCAGGAACGAAAATCTCCAGCACCATCAAGAAGAGAAGTTGAACTCTCTAAAGTCATAAAAGAATCCTTAGAGCCAGCCCTATTCCTCGAACTATACCCCAGAACAGGCGTAGATGTATTTATCGAAGTGTTGCAGGCTGACGGAGGAACAAGATGCGCAGCAATCACCGCAGCAGCATTAGCAATCGCAGACGCAGGCGTTCCAATGCGCGACTTAGTCGTAGGATGCGCAGCTGGAAAAATTGACGATACAGTGGTCCTCGACTTATACGATGCAGAAGACAAACTCGGCGCAGCAGACCTTCCAGTCGCTTATATGCCAAGCTTAAACGCAATTACCCTGCTGCAGATGGATGGATCCTTGGAACCCGCTGAATTCGAGAAAGCCGTCGGAATGGCTATCGAAGGATGCAAGAAAATCTACGAAATGCAAAAGGAAGCGTTAAAGACCAAGTACATGGTTGTTAAAGAGGTTGAAGAATAATGTCATCACTCGTAACTAAAGTCAGATCGAAACAGATTGAAATGCTACTTGAAAAAGGCAAACGCCTAGATGACCGCGGTTTACTTGATACACGCGAAATCAAAATCGAACAAGGCGTCATCGAGAAGGCTGAAGGCTCCGCAAGAGTATACCTGGGCAAAACACAGGTTCTAGTCGGCGTAAAAGTCGGACTCGGAGAACCATTCCCCGACACACCAAACGAAGGCGTCTTAACCGTAAATGCAGAACTCGTGCCAGTCGCTTCACCGAACTTTGAACCAGGACCACCAGATGAAAACAGCATCGAACTCGCACGCGTAGTCGACAGAGGCATCAGGGAATCAAAATGCATCGACAACGAAAAACTCTGCATTGCGCCAGGCAAAAAAGTGTTCGTAGTCTTCGTAGACATCTACGTACTCAACCACGATGGAAACCTGATTGACGCATCCGCATTGGCGGCTATGGCTGCATTGATGAACACCAAGATGCCTAACTACGAAGTTAAAGATGGCGAACTAAAAATGAAGCAAGGCTACACACCGCTACCAGTTAAGAGCCACCCAATAACTGTGACCACCGGCAAAATCAGCGGCCACCTGATAGTTGACCCATGGATTGAAGAAGAACAAGTCATGGATTCACGCATAACCTTCGCAACCAAAGAAGACGGATCCATTTGCGCCATACAGAAAGGCGGCTCAGGCTATTTCACACCGCAACAGATTTTAGAAGCATCAAAGATTGCTCTGGACAAAGCAGTAGAACTGCGCAAGAAACTTGATTGGTGAGATAAAAGTTGCCTAAGATGAAGAAAGTTGGTCCAACACGAGGTTTAGGGGTACGTTACGGCTCCACAGTTAGAAAACGCTACATGAAAGTAATGATTGAACTCAAGAAGCCACACAGATGCCCACAATGCGGCTTTAACCGCGTTAAACGCGAAAGCGTCGGCATCTGGAAATGCAAAAAATGCGAGTTCACCTTTGCAGGCGGAGCATACACACCAGTAACAAAGTTGGGTGTTGTGGCCAAACGCGCGGCTAAGGGAGCTCCAGTTGAAGAAACTGCGCAAGCTGTAGCGGCTGTTGAGTCGGCAACTGAAGAAGAAAATACCGAGTAAACCTTTCTTTCCTTTCTTTAATTTTTTGTTTTTTATTTTTTGTTTATTACTTTGAACTTCCTGTCTTAGCATTGGAAATCCTTATGGCTACTGGTGCAAAGGCGACTGTACGCTTAAAATTCAAGACGCAAAAACAAATCAAGACTCTTCTTGACGCTTTAACACCCGAAGCCAACGCGCCAGTAACCAGGCGTGCCACCATAAAATTGGCACAAGACGGCTTATTTCTAGTGCTGACGGTTGAAGCCGACGACACGGTTGCTCTGCGAGCTACACTTAATGCTTACCTGCGATGGATAAACTCCACAATCGATGTTATAGACACGGTTGAAAACGCTTAGTTATAGGTTTATTCTGGTGCCGTTCCAGTAAATCAGGGTGTCGTAGTGTCCTTTGGCATCTGACAATAGTTCTGGGTAATCGCAGACGACATCGAAGTTTGCGCTTTTTTGTTGAATGAGACTGTTTACGTCGTTGTAGATTTTTTGTGTTTGGTTGTCGCCGCCCCATAGTCCCCAGACGCAGTCCACTGGGTTTCGGAAACCAAAACCGTAATCAGTGGGCAGTACGTATGCAGTCTTTACGTTTTTGTAGTCTGCGTTTGACGGCGAATTCTTTGCCACATAATTCGAGAAGTTTTTGATTGCGTCCAAATGCTCCTGTGTTAGGATACCAAGTTTTGCCGTGGCAAGCTTTGGGTAATCAAAAACAACAGCATATTTTGCGCCGTTGTTGTAGGCAAACACCATGTCACTGTACAATTGTGGTGCTGGCTCAATGTAGGGTGAACCTGTAAAGTTGCTGTAAGTCCAAGTTACGATGGTGCCCCAATCCTTGTTGCTTGCCCTCGCTGCACCCCTGACCCGCGCCACCTGTTGTTCTCTGCTGTTGTTCCAGCCGAACTCAGCCAAAACTGCATCCTACCCCACCTTGTAATCGAACCAGTACAAGCCATAGTCAGCCGTCACCACAGTTGCGCATGTGTTCTGGTAGTACTGCACGGGTTCTTTTAGTACGTTGACGTATTGGGAGGCGGCGTCGGTGTAGCTGGATGCGTTTTTGACTTCTTGGTATCTGCTGTGGTCCAGTTGGTCTCCTCCAGGTTCATCCCACCTGTAAACAGCCAGAAACTTGTTGCCGTACTTCTGCTGGGCGCTTGAAACCCATTGTGCAGGAGTATAATCTTGCCAGCTTGCGTATTGAGATATGTTGGTAAATAACACGATGAAGTGGAGCCCTGAGTTGTAGATGTAGTCGCAGCTCATGTTTAGCAGGGTTTGGTTTATGGTGACTTCTGGCAGCCCAAAAACGACTAGGTTAGTGTAGTTTTTACTTCGTCGACGACGGCGGTGAAGTCGCCATAGTCTCCGTACGCTATTTCAACGCCATAGTAGAAGTCCCGTTTAGGCTGGGTGTCGGAGTTAAAGTTGACTGTTAACAGGAAGGAAGAAAGCACGATTACCACTAAAACCGCGGTTAACAGAACCAACACTTTCTTGTTTACGTGCTTGGGGACGCTTGGGCTCATGCCAGAATATATGGTTTGGTTGGGGAATAGAGCTTTGTTAAAACATCGTTTTCACTTGAACTTTAATTTGAAGACAAGAATAATCACGGCTTGAACGAAAGCTAAAGAGTTTGCAATGATAATTGGAAAATCATTCACTAACAACCCGTAGATAAACCACAAGAGGACTCCGCCGCCGAAGAGCGCGAACATGCTTGTGGAGATGTCTTTGGTGGATTTGGTTTTCCAAACTTTGATGAGTTGTGGCAGAAGCGAAACTGTGGTGAATAGGGCGGCGATTAAGCCGATGACTGTTATGGCGTCCATGGGAGGTTTCTTGTTTAGGAGTGGTATATAGGTTTTTGATTAACCCGCGTTTATTTGTATGTAACTTGTGTTTTTGTCCAGATTTTGTTCTAGTCTGCGCCTGTTTTTGTCCGTGGGGTCTTATAAGCAAAGGTGGACACTCAAGGGTTATGACAAGCGTCATAGCTTGGAGTGCTCCAAAACCGTTTCACAACCGTTTAACCCAACAATCATACCACCCCAAGACTATGACTAAAACAAATAGGAGAAAACAAAAATGAAAACATCCAAAATAGCAACAATCATAATAATCGCAGCGTTAGGCGCCACCTTAATCGGTGCATCAGCCCTCGCTTATCTTGGAACAAGGGCAACACCAACAGCCACAACAGGCACCTATGGAAATTATCCAGCTGGCATGATGAATGGGTACCAAACATACCCATCAACAACCACAACAACGCCACCTACCCAAACCGTAACAACTGAAATACCCCCAAACGACGCAGCCACAATCGCACGAACATACCTCAACCAAACTGGAAACCCAAACCTCGCAGTCAAAACCGTCCAAGAATACACTAACACCTACTATGTGCAAATCGTTGAAAAAGACACAGGCATAGGAGCATTCGAACTCGCAGTCGACAAGTACACTGGAGCACTCGTTCCGATGCAGGGACCCACTATGATGTGGGACACCAAATATGGAGTCACCGGAACCAGTACAATGATGGGTTACCTCGCGACTGGTTACAGCGGCACGGGCGGCATGATGGGAGGCACCGGCATGATGAACTGGCTCAGAGGCACACCAACAACAGCAATGCCAATCAGCCTAAGCCAAGCACAAACCACCGCACAGCAATACCTCAACACAAACTACCCCGGAACCACAGCCGGCACAGCAACAACATACTACGGATACTACACGATGCAGGTCATGGGCAGCAACGGAAACGTAGTGGGTATGGTTGGAATCAACGGCGCAACGGGGCAAGTCATGGATTATACGTGGTGCGGTAACTTTATGCGCCAAATAATCCTTAGCTAACCAACCCAATAACTCCCTTTCTTTTAACCGCTCGGCACTTTTTGTTTCAGTTAAACTACGGTTTTGCAGCCAAGTTTTGGAATTAAAAATAGTAAACCTATCGTATCCATACTGAATAAGACGGACTCCAACTCAAGGGAAGGTTTAAATAAATACCGCCATATTTCGTATATGCTTTAAAGTTAAAAAACGGATGAAAACTTAGCATGTCACAGCAGGAATATCGCTATATACTTCGTATAATGGGTACAGACGTTCAAGGTACCTTAAAGAATTCTTACGCCGTAGCGCAAGTCAAAGGAGTAAGTCACGCTCTGTCAAACGCCATACTCAAGAAGGCAGGCGTAAACCCAGACCTACGTGTAGGCTTCATAACAGAGTCCGACATCTCAAAAATCGAAGATGTCATAAAGGACCCGGCAAAATACGGCATTCCAAGCTGGATGTTTAACCGACGAAAAGACACGGACACCGGCAAAGACCAGCACGTTTTGAGCGCTGATTTAGCATTCAAAATCAAAACTGACATTGACCAAGCCAAAGAAATCAGGTCTTGGCGTGGATATCGCCATGCTTATAGCTTGAAAGTACGTGGTCAAAGAACAAAAACCACTGGAAGAGCAGGCAAAGCTTTAGGAGTTAAGAAGAAGACCCTGATGCAGAAGCCCGGTGGAGCACCCGCAGAGGGAGGCAAATAAACATGGGAGATCCGAAGAAACAGCGTAAGAAATTTGATACTCCACGTTTCAGGTGGCGAAAGGACGTTCTCCAAGAAGAACTTAAACTCTTGGGGCAATTCGGTTTAAGAAACAAACATGAACTCTGGCGCCACAAAACAGCTCTGTCCAAAAGCAGGAGCATCGCTAGATCACTCGTCAGCAAAATCCCTGAAGAAAGAGCAAAAATGGAAAATGAATTACTCTCACAGCTCAAAAAGAAAGGCATTCTGCAAGAAACCGCAGTGCTTGACAACGTGCTTGACTTAACCATCGAAGACATACTGGAACGCAGATTGCAAACAATCGTTTTCCGCAAGGGCTTAGCAAGAACCGTCTCACAATCACGCCAGCTAATCACACACGGACACATAACAATCGACGGACGCCGAGTAACCATTCCCGGTTACATAGTACCAAAAGAGGTTGAAGCAAAAATAATCTATTCACCCGAAAGCGCAATAGCAACTCCAGAACACGCATTACGCGTAGGATTAACAGTGGTCGCTAAACAAGTTGAAGCTAGACCACCTCAAAGAGGCCGCAGAGGCGGACGCGGAGGCGGCAGATTCTGAGCGCTCCTAACAACAAACGCAACGAGAAGTGGGCAATCGTCCACATCTTCAGCAGCTACAACAACACCCTAATCCACATCACTGATATTTCAGGCGCAGAAACCATCGCCCGCACCACAGGCGGAATGTTCGTCAAAGCAGACCGCATGGAATCTTCACCCTACGCAGCCATGCGAGCATCCACCGCAGCAGCAGAACAAGCACGCGACAAAGGAATAACAGCCATACACATCAAAGTTCGAGCTCCAGGCGGCGCAGGACCCAGAACACCTGGACCAGGCGCACAAGCAGCCATCCGAGCATTAGCCAGATTTGGCTTCAAAATCGAACGCATCGAAGAAGTCACACCAATACCCCACGACGGAACAAGAAGGCCCGGTGGCAGAAGAGGCAGAAGAGTCTAATCTGCAATTTCCCTTCTTTATTGACAGAAAAATTGAAATAATGCACTGATATTTCCTATTGAACGCACAGCTACCCGAGTAACTTATTTGGAGTGTCCTAGCAAGTGAAAATTGAAGTCCTTGAAAAAAATGATATCAACCTTCGCATAATCGTTAGAGATGCGGACGTGCCTTTAATGAACGCCTTAAGGCGCTTAGCACTTGCTGAGGTTCCATGCATTGCAATCGAAGAAGTTGTCATGATAGAAAACTCCTCAATTCTACAAGACGAGATAATCGCCCACAGACTGGGACTCACTCCACTCAAAACTGATTTAGACGCCTACAACCTTCCTGAAGAATGCGAATGCAAAAGTGAATTCGGCTGCGCACAATGCAGAGTAACCCTAACACTTGACGCAGAAGCAAAGGATGGAACAAGAACTGTCTATTCAGGAGAAATCGTTTCTGAAAACCCCGAAATTATCCCGGTTTCAGATAAAATCCCAATCATTAAACTCGCAAAAAATCAGAAACTAAAACTTGAAGCCTACGCAAGGCTCGGAATAGGCAAAACCCACGCAAAATGGCAGCCTGTTTCCATGTGTGCATACAAGTACTACCCAAAAGTTACCCCTCCAACTGAGAAATGCCCTGACTGCTCAAAATGCGTCGACATCTGTCCAAAGAAAGTTCTCGCCATAAAAGACGAGAAAGTCGAGGTACGAGACCTTCTGGCCTGTAACCTATGCATGGACTGCGTCAAGGCTTGCCCAAAAAAACCAGCGGCGCTCACGGTAGACTGGGAAAAGAACGCTTTCGTCATGAGTATCGAATCTACAGGCGCACTTCCACCCGAACGAGTCCTTAAAGAAGCCACTAAACTATTAGCTAAACAACTAAACGAGTTTGAAGAACAAATAAAGGCTGAACCACAATGAGAGAAACTAAAACTACAAACCCACAATTAACCGCTCTTATTTTTCATCTGAAGAAGGAAAGCAGAGACAAACAAGCACCCATCTGGCTAGACGTCGCTGACCACTTAGCTCGACCACGCACACAACGAGTCGTTGTAAACTTGAGCAAACTAAGCAGACACACAAAGAAAGCTGACGTAGTGATTGTTCCAGGCAAAGTCTTAGGCACAGGTACCATAGACCACGCGGTAACAGTCGCTTCATTCGACATCTCAGCCACAGCAAAAGCCAAGCTTGACGCAGTCAAAGCAAAACACATCACAATCCTAGAGTTGCTGGAGAAAAACCCTAAGGGTTCAAACGTAAAAATTATTCGGTGAGAAAAATGGAAACAACAAAATCCACAATAACATTCGTGAACGCTGAAGGCTTAATTGTCGGTCGAATGTGCAGCAAAGTTGCCAAACGACTGTTAAACGGAGAAGAAGTAATCATACTAAACTCTGAGAAAGCCGTGTTCTCTGGCAAAAAGAAAAGCAAAGTGCTAGAAGCACACATCTTCCTCGAAGTAGGAGCCCCAGAACGTGGACCATTCCATTACAGAAGACCCGACCGTTTCCTAAAAAAAACCGTACGAGGAATGGTTCCATACAGGCTTCCTAAAGGCAAAAACGCCTACAAACGGCTCAAAGTGTTCATGGGTGTCCCCATTGAATACAAAAATGAAACTATGATAACGTTCGATGAAGCCCAATCAGCAAAATTGAAAGGGCCGCACTTCACCCTCGGCGAGTTGGCGAAGGAAATCGGATGGAACAACAGGATGGAATAAACATGCCCGCAAAAAAAGTCTTAGTCGTTAGTGGAAAAAGAAAAACCGCTGTTGCACGCGCCGTAGTTAAACAAGGCGTTGGCAGAGTAAGAATTAACAGGACTCCGATTGAAATTTACGAACCTGACATTGCTAAAGCAAAAATCATGGAGCCCCTTCTGCAGGCAGGCGCAGACGTTTGGCAGCAACTCGACATGGATGTTAAAACCAGCGGCGGCGGCTACATGGGACAGGCAGAAGCAGCACGCATGGCAATCTCAAACGCACTCCTCAAATGGACCAAGAGCACTCACTTACGCACTGTGTTTAGCGAATACGACCGAACAATGATTGCCGGCGACAGCAGAACTAAAGAAACCAAGAAAGTCGGCGGAGCAGGCGCACGGTCTAAAGAACAGAAAAGCTACAGATAAGGAGAACAAAGAACACTATGATTATTCCCGTAAGATGCTTCACTTGCGGCAAACTCGTCGGAGACCGATGGGACGAGTTCACACGACGCATAAAGACAGGCGAAAACGCCAGCGACGTGCTGGACAGCTTGGGATTGAAGCGATACTGCTGCAGACGAATGCTGCTCTCCAACGTAGAAATCATCGATGAAGTTCTGCGGTTCTACGAAGAAGCTGAGAAACGCAAAGAAGCCCGCAACTTCTACTAAACTTTTCTTTTCTAAATTTTTATTTTTAATTATATCGCAAAGGGAAATAATTCTCCAGAAATCTCAAAATTGTTAGATTTGAACATAATCGTTCCTTTTAGGAAGTACCGTTTTTGAACGCGGCATATTTGGATCTGAGGGGTGTGCAGTATTCTGTTTTTGGGTGGTTTGTTGCTTTTTTTCTGTTACTCTAAGTTGCCCGTTAGGAAAGTTAAACCGTAAAGAAAATACAAAACTGAATTGTGCACAGGGCTCAGATC
>CAIUPH010000096.1 GCA_903901015.1 Candidatus Bathyarchaeota archaeon
GGTGTCTTAGCCTTCTGCTGTAGCCGTTTATGGTTTCTTCCGCTTTTCCCTGCTTTTTTAGTTCTAAAATCACCGCTAATATTAGAGTGACTCAAAAAGGGGGCGGCGGGAGTAAAAGTGGACCGGGCGGGATTTGAACCCGCGGCTTCCGCGTTGCGAACGCGGCGATCATACCGAACTGATCTACCGGCCCCCTTTTCTGGAAAAACACTACAGCGAGGGCATTTAGAGCTTTCGGTGGCTGTAACGTTGAATTGTTTGGGCATATTTGGCTCCTAATAGAGGTTCATTGCAGAAACGATCGAGGGGTAGGCAAACCTCTAAAGGGGTAGGTCGATATTGGGAGTTCTTCCCGCCATTGCATTGTCAAAAAATCGGCTTAATAGAGGTGAAGGGATGTCGCAGAGAGCAACAAGCTCCATACGTTTCTATTTTACATTGCCACTTTACTTTTATATAGTCTTTGAGCGTATTTTCCATTACGGTAATGACTTTGACTGCCCCACCTGAAGCTGACCAAAACCTTGGCTTATCGACGAATTATTCTCCGCTTGAACTCGAATGTGAAATGCGTGAATTCTGGATAAAAAACAACATCCGCAACAAACTCGAGCAACTGGAAAAAACCGCCAAAGGCAACTTAGGCTACGTTGAAGGTCCGCCAACGCTAAACGGCATTCCCCACATCGGCCATGCACGCGGACGAATAATGAAGGATATTCGTTACCGCTGGAAAACCATGGAAGGCTATTATATGCCGTTTTGGGCAGGATGGGACTGTCAGGGTTTGCCCGTGGAACTCGAAGTTGAGAAGCTTCTGGGCGTACGCAACAAACGGGAATCCATCGAGAAATTCGGCATGGAACGCTTCATCGAAGAATGCAAAAAAGCCATCATGCGCTACCACCAAATGTGGCTTGACGCAGACAGCCGACTTGGCATAGCGATTAACCAGGATAAAGCGTACTGGACCTACAAAGACAGCTACATTGAACGCGAATGGTTCTATCTTAAACGCGCCTGGGAACAAAACCTGCTCGAAGAAGGACACTACGTCGTCGCTTACTGCCCCGGATGCCAAACCAGCCTTAGCAGCGCCGAAGTCGGGTACGAAGGCAGCTACAAAGAAGTTGAAGACCCATCGGTGTACTTCAAATTCAAAGTCACAGGAACAGAAAACGAGTTCTTCCTTGTTTGGACCACCATGCCCTACACCATAATCACAGACACCATGCTTGCCGTGCAGCCCAAGGCCGAATACGTCAAAGTGAAAGTTGGCGGCGAAGTCTGGATAATGATGCAACAACGCGTCGAACCAGTCATGGCAGAACTTGAAATCAAAGATTACCAAATCACAGAATCCATGACGGGCAAAAGCTTGGAAGGAACAGCCTACGATTACCCCTTAAAAGACATCATACCCAAGCAGGCGGAACTGGAAACCAAGCATCCGCTCGTCCACAAAGTCATAGCCGAAGACTTCGTCGATGTAGAGACAGCCTCGGGAATTGTACATCTGTCGCCTGGCAACGGCGAAGACGATTTCTGGGCAGCCTACCGCAGGGGAGTACCCATCTTTGTCCCGTTCGATGACGAAGTCAAATTCACCAACGACGCAGGCATCTTCACAGGCGTTTTCGCACGCGATGCAGACATGCTGGTTGTTGAGGAACTGCGTAACCATAACGCATTTGTCAAAGTCAAAAAAATCAAACATGAATACCCCACTTGCTGGCGCAGTCACCACAAACTGGTTTGGCTGGCGCGAAAAGAATACTTTTTGCGAACCGACAAACTTAACAGTAAAGTGCTTGAGGCAGCGGAGAAAGTTGAGTATTTCTATGATGAACCCAAAAACCGCTTCTTAGGCTTTCTTAAAGAGGGCAAGCCATGGTGCATCAGCCGCGAACGCATCTGGGGCACACCACTTCCGATGTGGAAATGCGAAAAATGCGCCAGCAAACGCTTAATCGGAAGCAAAAAAGAACTTCTTGAAAGCGCCCAAGAAGCAATTCCCGAAAACTTTGAGCTCCACAAGCCCTGGGTTGACCGAATCACCCTGAAATGCGAGAAATGCGGCGGAACCATGCGCCGTGAAGACTTCGTTTTGGATACCTGGCACAACAGCGGCGCTTCGCCCTTTGCGCGTTTCACTGATGAAGAATTCGAAAAGTTTGTTCCCACCGCCTTCTTAACGGAAGGTATCGACCAAACCCGAGGCTGGGCAAACTCGCTGCTCTTGGAATACGTTATCTTAACTGGAAAACCCGAGGCGCCCTACAAAGCATTTCTGTTTCAGGGTTTAACTCAGGATTCAAAGGGCAGAAAAATGAGCAAGAGCCTTGGCAATGTCGTTGAAACCAATAAACTCCTCGAGAAGAGCAGCGCTGACCTGTGCCGTTTCTACATGATACGCAAATGCTCACCCATCGACTTCATGAGCTTCGATTTGGCGGAAATAAGCCGCAGACCCTACCAAGTCCTCTCAACACTCTACCACCTGAGCCGATTTTTCCTGCAGAACGCCGTGTTCGATGAGTTTGACCCAAAAAAGTACACTCTGGAGTGGGCTTTCAAAGCGGGTAAACTGCAACCCGCTGACTTGTGGCTGCTCTCGAAGCTTCAAGATAAAATTGGGGAATACACCCAGAAACTCGAGCGCAGCGAATTCAACACAGCCGTCGCGGTCCTCGATGACTTCGTCATTGAAACTTTAAGCCGCCTATATGTCCCGATGATTCGCAAGGAACTCTGGACCGATGAACCTGAAACCTTCGAGCGCCGCCAAACCATCTACGCACTGCTCCACCACACATTAAAGACGGTGACGCTGCTGTTCAACCCAATCACGCCATACATAAGCGAAGCCCTCTACCAGAAAGTCTACCGAAAACTTGAAGCAGACCTGCCTGAATCCGTCAATTTAGCAGCGTGGCCAACTCCAAACCAGAAAATGACCGATAAAGCCTTGGAAGAAGACTTTGATATTCTGCTAAAAGTTGTTTCAATATCCTTTGCTGCGCGTCAACAGGGCAAACTGAAACGGCGCTGGCCGCTGGCAAAAACAATCGTGGTGGCACCCGAAAAAACCCTTTGCGCCCTAAAAAGCCTTGAATCACTGCTGCTGGAGCAAACAAACGTTAAAGCAGTCGAATACGCGCAGTCCGTTCCAGATTACATCAGCGGCGAAAACTGGGTTTCCAGCCAAGAAGACACAATAACCGTTTTCCTGAGCGGGCAACGCGACGATAAACTCTTGGGCGAAGGCATCATGCGGGATTTAGCCCGCCGCGTGCAGGCGCTGCGTAAAGATATGGGGTTTGTGCCCACGGAAACTTTGGAGTCCGTCCACATCGCCGAGTTAGACGCAGAAAGCATGACTCTTCTGGAGCCTTTCTTAACGGAGATGGCTGGACTAGTTAGATCCAGAAAAATCTACCTTCACACCTCATGCAGCGAAGTTGAAGCCAAATGGCACGAGTCGGAGCTGGACGGCAAAAAAATCCACATAAACATCCACTGAGGCAACAAGATGGCGCAAGAAACCCACAGCAACCGACACTACAAATGCCCAAACTGCGCATGCATCTTCCTCACACAGGCAGACCTACAAAAACACATGACCGTGTTTGGAACCTCAAAAGAGCAGCATGAATTCAGCTACAAGAAAACCCATGGCAGAATGGAACACGGCTACGGCGAAGAATAACTGCGTTTTTATCTTTATGTGGGCGTAGCGGTTTTATGGCTGCCGCATAAAGGCATGTGTCTTGGGCTCGGTTTTGCTGCAGCAACGTTTTTCTGCCCCTGTTTCGATGTGAGATGACTAATTTCTTTCACCTGCGATACATAGAGCTATGTTGGGTTTGGTTGGTTGTGGTTGTGAGTACATGTTAAATAAGAATAACTGGACATAATAATCACACCTTTTGACCCCAAATCTCTTTTCCCTTCCCAGTTCAACACGCTGCCTGCTAACTTATATCTAAAACCACCCTTACAATAAGCCCAGTGGTTGCATGGGTAAGCTTCGGTTAGCCGTCTTTAACACTCAGCCGCCTCACCTGTACTTCGGCGGCGTTGAGCGGCGCATAATTGAAACCGCTAAGCGGCTGCAAACCCAGGCGGACGTCACTGTTTACAGCGGTACCAAAGCGGGCTTCAAAGCTCCCGCCGCCGTCGACGATGTGAACATTGCTCCATGCTACTCGACGGACAGAATCTTTCCCTTGGATAACTGGTTTTTCAACCGAAGCCTCACCAAAAAAGCAGGTACCATCGACGCCGATGTCTATGAGGCCCATACGGTAAGCGGCTACGGATTCCCTAAAAAGCTAAAGCAATTGGGCATCGACAAGCCGTTCGTACATACCATTCACGGCGTCCTCGCAGACGAATACGAGCAGGCAAAGCAAAACGGTTACCCATCGTTCAGGGGCAGAGTTGCAAACTATTTTATGGACAGGCTTGCCAAATTGGAAGAGCAAACCGCACATGACGCAACGTTAATCGTTACTATAAGCAAGTACTCGCTTGAAAAAATCCAGACACACTACGGAATCGACAAAAGCAAGGTCCGCATCGTTCCAAACGGCGTTGACACAGAAAAGTTCAAGCCAACCCAAAACCAGCAGGCGGCGAGGCAGCAGTTCAGGTTGGGCAGTGAACCATGTGTGCTCTTTGTCGGCAGTTTGATTCCGCGTAAAGGATTGGGTTTTCTTGTTGAGGCAGCCAAAAAAATAGTGAAGCAAAACGTCGACACAAAATTCCTCATCGTCGGCGAAGGCCCATTGAAAACCCAGTTGATCAGTTCTCTTGAAGCAGCAAACCTCTTGGGCAACTTCAGGTTCCTTGGAAACGTCGAAGACGAGATGCTGCCGACTGTGTACAACTGCGCGGACGTGTTTGTTTTGCCATCCATTCAGGAGGGACAAGGAATCGTGATGCTTGAAGCGCAGGCGTCGGGTAAACCAGTCGTTGCCTTCGACGTGGGCGGAGTCAACGAGGCTGCACGAAACGACGAAACGGGACTGCTAGTCGAAAGAGGAAACACCGATGAGCTAGCAAATGCACTTTTGAAGCTTCTGGGAGATTCGTCTTTGCGTTTGCGTATGGGAAGTAATGGACGCAGGTACGTTGCAGAAAACTACACTTGGGATATTTGCGCTCGAAAAATGCTCTCGGTTTACCGTGAAGCGTTAGGGCAATGAGATGTTGACGGATTTCGCCAGCCGCTCAAGGTCGTAGTCGCTCATCCACTCCGTCCTGAGATAGCATAGGATTCGCTCTTCGGATAGACCGATTCTCCTAGCTTCCTGAACACAGTAGCGGTACGCTTCTATCTCTGTTGGACGCTCGACGTAGTCGTAGCGGGGGTCAAAGAGTTCTTTGCCCTCCATGAACTGCCTGACATGGCATAACTCATGGATTAGGTCGAGGTAGATGTCGGTTTTGTCGCCTGTGTTCAGGTAGCCTTTGCTTATGACTAGGTGCCCGTCGGAGCCGTCCACGTACATGTAACCCATTACCCAGCATATCTCCACTGTCAAGTGGCTTAGAACTTCGCTGGTTTTATCGCCGAAAATGCCCCGCACTGCATCAACTTTTTCGAAGCCCTTGAAGAACTCCATGAAGATAACTTTCTGGTTTGCAACCCCAAGTATGTTAAAGGGAAGTTTTCGGAACAGGCGCAAAATCCTAAACATCGCATACTCTAAAGCCGTCAAATCACCCGTCTGCCCCTACTTTAAAGTTGGAAGGTACTCAAGCCGCATTCCCCTGTGCGCCAAATCGGGAAGGTCCTCTACGCTGCCTATGCTGGCGTCGATGTTGCGGTGGATTGGGTGGCTCCAGATTCCTTCGGGTGAAAGGTTAAACTGCAAGGGAACATCCACTTTTATGCCGTATTTTTCGCTCAAATTCTTAATTAACTTTCCCTCTCGGCAAGCTACCCTGCCAGCACGGTAACTCTGCAACAACTGTGGAGCTGCGAATGCGCCGATGCCATGCCAAAGCGTCGCGTCTTCGGGGGAACCAATCGAGTACAGGAAGAACTGGGGTGAAGAGGGCGTTTCAGCAAAACTGTAGTCGGCAAGTTTTTCGCCGGGCACCGTGAAGTCGTCTTCGCATACTGCGACAGCTACGTCTTCAGGGTCCATGGCGTTGGGGTAGAGAGGTGTGGTTTTGTACTTGACGGTTGCGTCGATTAATTTGCCGTTTTCAAAGTGCAACTTGCCCCTTGCAGCACGTTTGGAGCCGTACCCTTTTTTTGAATGCGGAATCGTTAGAAGCGTGGTGCGGTTTTTCATACTTCGACCCATGCAGGTGTATGCCTCTTCGATGGATGCGTAATCGCGGTTGCTTTCGCGGATTATATGGTGCAGCAACCCATCTTTGTTCTCAATCTTAAGGGTTGAAATGGGCATACGCAGGGTGTAGAGTGCGAGGTCCATTCCGAAGAACTCTGAGAGCTCTTTGAGTTGAGTGTACTTGATGGAATCCACCAGGTCAAGGTATGAACCGTTGCTGTCCCCGAGGCTTTCCGTTATAAGCTCGGCTTCTTTCTTTGAGATCATTGAGCCATCATATTTTTTCACGTAGGCTTCATCGATTTTAAGCTCGTCAGTTTTAACGGTGGCTGCTGGGAATGCGCTTTGTCCGCTGTCCACGATTGATTGCTTGAGAGGATTCATGGAGTAGCGGTCTGCCTCAACATCATCCGTGTTCAAAAGAAACGGTACGATGTAGCCTTTTGTGGGTTTCTTGAGCAACTCTGCAAGAGCAGAAACGTCGCCTCCTTCAGGCTGACGCAACCCTTGCTCGTAGTAGTAGTTGGCGCAGGTTTCAAGCAGCCGAGCGCCGATTAATCCTTGAACTTCCTCAACCGTTAGCTGCGGGTTGGTGTATTCAACTGAGCCGCGCAGGTAGAAACGTTCGTCGGAGAAGGGAAAAGAAACTTTTTTGCCGTCGACATAACGAAACAACGTAACTTTGCGGTTGCTGTTCTGTCCCTTCAAAGCAGTAGCCCCTTCCACGAGGACTTTCACTGTCGAAAAAGAAGTCTTCAGAAAGTCTTCAAGCAAAAGTCTACAATAATCTTCCATAACTTAACCACGTTCTAGAGATTCAGCCAAGTATATACAATTTTTTGCGGCAACTGGACCAGAATACATTCTTGCAACGGAAAAATCCTCTTTAAAACCTACTGATGACAGCAACTGTGCGATGGCACCTTGTTTTTTTGGCAACGCCACATAAACGTTTAAACCAGCCAATTTCGCGAGGACCGCTTTAATCAATGAAACGGCGGCGTCGACGTTGCCCTCTTGACAGGTTAAGGGTCCAACCCAAGCCATCGTCTCATAAACTGTAGACGCCACATACCCCACAACCTCGTTACCCTCAGAAACGTAATAGCTCAGGTTACCTTCTTCGAGAATTATGGATTCGAGCAGTTTTTGTCGGTCGCCGCCAAAGCAGGTGCGGTCGAACTTTTCTATACACTTGATATTTTCGGTTCCGACGATGGGCAAAGCTCCAGCAGATACGCCGTCAAGTGCAGGTGTGTGCAAAACAGAAAAATCGCTGTCAAACCGAAAACCCAAGTTACCGTAGAATTTTATAAGGTTCGGATAAGCATACAAACCAACAGTTTCCACACCTTTACCGTGCAGATAATCGACTGCGTGCTTCACAAGCAAGCTTCCAGCGCCCTTTCCACGGGTTTCTTCCCTAACGATGAAGTTTCCAAACCAGCCTACTTTGCCATAGCTGATGCATGTGGCAATGCCCACTTTTTTTGAGCCATCAAAAAGTATGAAGCAACCGTCTGGCTCAAGTGACTTCATGAATTGGAAATCTTCAGTCGCCATGTTCCAGTTCATGGTGTTGGCTAGTTCAGTTGCAAATACGAAGTCTTCAGGTCGCATCGGCTTTACTTTAAACATACGCATTAAACTGTAGGGTGCTCTATCAATTAAGTTTGTTTGCTGCCCGAAGTTTGTCCAGACTAATGTTACAACATAACATTTATTTTCCAAGTTTACCCTGTTAAGAGTGATAGTTTTTTGTGGGGTTATCATCCCTTTTGCACTATTTTTAATGGAGAACAATTATTTGGCTTTAAAAACAAGAAGGATTAGAAAACGCGCCATCGTTCTTTCAGCAGTCTGGATAACACTGTTACTGGCGATGCTGACTTTCCTGTCCACCCTCTAAAGCATATTTAACGCCACCCCCGAAGGCCGAACCATAGACAGCTTAAGCTGGGCTGGATACATCGTTTCACAGAGTTTCAATTCAAAACACGGAATCACATCCATCGAGGCTTCATTGACTGTACCGCAGGTTAATGCTTCAAAAGGTGACGGCTATTCCTCAATATGGATTGGAATCAGAGGTCAAATCGACAAAACCTTGATTCAGGTTGTAATGGAGCAAGATTCGTCAAGTGACTCGGGTCGCTACTTAGCTTGGTGTGAAATGCTGCCCAGCAATTTGATAACGATAGATGGG
This sequence comes from Candidatus Bathyarchaeota archaeon, assembly GCA_903901015.1. Classification (GTDB taxonomy): domain Archaea; phylum Thermoproteota; class Bathyarchaeia; order Bathyarchaeales; family Bathycorpusculaceae; genus Bathycorpusculum. Next base: position 8,515 of record CAIUPH010000096.1, read on the forward strand.
TTAACTATTTCACCTGGAGACACGATGGTTGCATCTTTGAACCTGGTTTATTCTGACGTAAACGTTTGGGACATCCAGAATTAACATGGACTTTGTTAACGTATCTATGTGTTCTTTCGCTTCTTCGATGAACAATTGCCTGTATTGGTCGTTATCAAGAGACAACGTTTTCGCCATGCCTACCTAATTGTTACTATGCTGAACTGTACATGGGTGCAAAATGGTAATTTGGTAGTGTGCGTCGCTTTGCAGACACCCATAAGATTAGCATTAACATTCACCAAAACTGATCCTGAACATTCCGTATATTCTCTAATGCGGATGCATTTTTCAAGTAAAGCTTATTTGTTCCATGATAGTTATCCAAAATTGTGATACTGCAAAAACTATTCTACGAACGAGACGTCCTGATAGTTTCAAAAGACCTTCTGGGAAAAATATTGGTGCATGAGTCCAACGAAGGCACGACCGCTGGCAAGATAATTGAAACTGAAACATACTGTGGACCTGAAGACCAAGCTGCACACAGTTCAGGGGGCCGCCGAACAGCCAGAAACGAAGTTATGTTTGGGCAAAAAGGGTGTGCCTACGTTTACTTTATCTATGGACTTTATTTCTGCGTTAACGTAACCGCAGGCGATGTGCCTGGAAAACCTGAAGCAGTTCTCATTAGGGCGCTCGAACCAGTTGAGGGCGAGGACATAATGGGAAAACGCCGCGGCGCTTTACAGGGAAAAGCGGTCAACTTGACAAATGGTCCAAGCAAGCTATGCATGGCAATGGGCATATCCAAGGCACTAAACAAAACAAACCTAACCACACTCCCACTATACATTAAAGATGCACCGCCTGTTCCACAAGAGAATATAGTGGAAACAACACGTATAGGTGTGGATTATGCTGGCGAGTGGAGAAGTAAACCGTGGCGGGTCTACGTTAAAGGAAATCGTTTTGTTTCGATAAAATAAAGCTAACACTCAGGTTGTATGCAAAGTTGGTTAGCGAAGTAACGCTTTTGCCCTAAGCACTGAGCTTCTTAAGTCAATCCTTGAGGGACAAACGTATATGCATTGCCCGCATCCAGTACATAAGTCGGCTCTAAGCTTCAGCAAGGCATTAACATTTTCCTTTTCAAATGCATCTTTGATTAAAACTGGACTCAACTTGTTGGGGCAAACACGCAAACAAACACCACATCGAATACACGCAACGGTTTTGCCGTTCGATGCTTGGCGCAATTTTTCGTTAGTTTGTTTCGTCTCCGTGGAAGTCACCGACTTATAGGGCTCAATGACTGAGGAAATTTATTAATATTTTTGAAAAAACCGTTTTTCTGTTTGCAACTTGAAAATAACTGGTTAATGTCGATTTGGAAAACCCGAATATGTAAGGGTATAGAGTTATGTGACAAGAATGCGTCTTTCTTCAACAGCCGATTAACATGAAACCTCAACCACCCAACCCAGAACACAAAAGAATGAAACGCGAGAAAAAAACCATAGCATACATGGTAGACATCTATTGCAAAGGCCACCACGGAACCCACGACAAATTATGCGTAGAATGCCAGCAATTTAGGGATTACGCGTTAATGCGCCCTGACAAATGTCCGTTTCAAGAGAAAAAAACCACATGCGGCAAATGCATAATACACTGCTATAAACCCGACATGAAACTCCAAGTCAGGAAGGTTATGCGTTACTCAGGCCCCCGACTTCTAATATACCACCCCGGCTTGGCGTTGCATCATGCATGGGATGCGCGTAGAAAACCTCCGCACCTCGACAAAACTTAGCCTGAGGATTAGTCATGAAAGCTTATGTTATCTATGACTCAAAATATGGAAATACCAAAATTGGTGTAAACGGGCAAGTGATGGATTGTGAACTTTCGAAGGCTAAAGATTTAGGCCAAAAAATAGCCAGCATATTTGGATCCTAATAGAGGTTCATTGCAGAAACCATAGAGGGGTAGGCAATTCATGAACCTATTTGGATCCTAATATCATATCATTGCACAAACGATAGAGGGTAGGTCAGTATTGGCATTTTCGTAAGCCAATAACCTTGTTGAAAACAGTAATAATGTCCTTCTTGTGTTAAACCATATATGGCAGCTTCAAGGTTAAAAAACAGTTAAGGTGAATTAAAATACCAAGGTTTGTTGCGGTTGTCGGCGGGAAACATTCGGGAAAAACCACGGTGATTGAACACTTAACTGCGGAACTGAAACATCGCGGCTACCATGTAGGCGCTGTCAAAGAGATGGTTCGGATTCCAACACTGGATACGCCAGCAACCGAAACTGACAGGTACACCGTGGCGGGTGCAGAGGTCATTGTTGCGGTTCCACGCGAAGAAACCGTGGTATTCATCAAAAAAAGGCTGGAGATACAAGAAATTTTGCCTTACCTCAAAGGTTTGGATTACGTTCTTCTGGAAGGCTTCGAATCGGAGAAGGCGCTGCCCAAGATTATAGCGGCAAAAACCGCGGATGAAGCAAAAAGCTACCTTGACAATTCAGCAATTGCCCTGTCAGGATTAATCGCGGAGTCAGCGGTTGAAACTGAAAAAGCCGCAAACCTCAAAATCCCCATCTTAAAGAGCACCAAAGAAACAAAAGAACTGGCGGATTTGCTCGAACAAAAAGCCCTCAGTTATCGTCGTCAGTAAAAACGTTGAGTGAACAAGCAGAGAAACACGCGTAAACCTTGTCCCCAACGCTTATCCCTAAACTTTTAACGGTGCTTAAAGGAATCCTAGTTTTTAAAACAAACCCCACATCCACAGTTACCTGAGCATTTGACCTCATCTGAACCATCTCAGTAACGACGCCCTCGACAGAATTGGCTGCGCCGTCAACAGATAAATCGACAGCTTTTGAGAGGGTTATGTTTTCGGGTTTGATGGTGGCGACGACGTTCTTTCCCAACAGGTTGTGATTTGAAGGTGCAGATATTGATGTGCCGTTTGCTTCAATTTGCATGAAGGCGCCGCTTATTTTTACGGCTTTGCCTTTGAAAGAGTTGACTCCGAGAAACTTTGCAACATACCCTGAGCTGGGTTTATCGAAGAGTTCCGCTCCAGTGCCTATCTGTTGGATAGAGCCATCACCCATCACGGCTATTCTGTCGGACATGATGAAGGCTTCAGACAAATTATGCGTGACGTACACGACTGTGATTTTGAGTTTCTGCAAATAATTTTTTAGCTCCAACCTGAAAGATTCACGCAGTTGAGGGTCGACGGCGGAGACGGGTTCATCTAAAAACAGCACCTGCGGCTCCGTAGCCAACGACCTTGCCAATGCAACACGCTGCTTTTGTCCACCGCTGAGTTGATTTGGATAAAACCGTGCATATTCGCGAAGACCAACCAGGTCCAACAGCTCCATAGTTCTGTCTTTTACTTCCCGTCTGTGTAAACGGAATTTGCGGAGGTGAAACGATTTTAAACCATATGCGACGTTGTCTTGAACGCGCATATGAGGGAAAAGGGAAACGGTTTGAAAGACATATCCAACTTTGCGTTCTGAGGGATTAAGGTAAACTTTCTTCGTGCCTTCAGTTCCACTAACTAAGATATCGTCGATGTAAATGTTGCCTTCGTCTGGTCGCGTTAAACCCGAAAGCATGTTTAGCAGTGTTGTTTTACCACACCCGTTTGGTCCAAGCAACGTTAAGATTTCATTCTTTTTTACTTCAAGGCTCAGGCTCTGGATAACTTTTTTGTCGCTGAAAGTCTTTGTGACTGAATCGATTTTTATCATTTTTTGCGTCCGAACCTCTTCTGCTCAAGCAACTTGATAATTATGAGTATTGAAAATGATATGACGATTAAAATGATGGATAACATAACTCCTGCCAGCGGGTCTGAATACAACAATGTGTAAATCGCCAGCGGCATAGTCTGCGTTATACCCGGCAAGTTGCCTGCAAACATCAAAGTTGCTCCAAACTCGCCCATGGCACGTGCCCAAGTCATCATGGTGCCCGAGAGGATAGCGCGGAATGTAAGGGGCAGTGAAACCGTGAAGAACACCCTGAGCCGTGACCCAGAGAGTATTTTTGCGCTGTTAATTACATCTTGATCCATACTTTCAAAACCCGTCTTCGCCGACCGCAAAAGAAACGGGGATGCCACGAACGTTTCAGCAATGACAACAGCCACAGGGTAACCCGGTATAGTTAAACCCAAAAAGTTCAACGTTGGCCCCAACAGTCCACGTGGTGCGAAAGCAAACAGTAACGCAACACCAGCTACTGCTGGAGGCAGCACGATGGGCAAATCAATTATGGTGTCTATGATTGCTTTGCCTGGAAACCGCCGTGTCGCCATAAAATAGCCCGTTGGAACCGCTAAGACAAACGCCAAAAAGGTGGCAATGGCTGAGGTGTACAGACTAAGTTTTATGGCAGTTATGATTTGTGAATTCTGAAGTTGCTCAATAATTTGGTTGGGCTGGATTCTTAGGAAAACCGCTGCTAGCGGTAAGGCAACTAAAAAAAAGTAGGTTAACACAATGAAAGCAAGAATCACCAGTATTATTTTGTTTGCAAAGGAGCTGGCGATGGTGCGTTTCATTGTTGTTACCGTTTAAATATTAAAAAAAGTGGTGGAGTGCTTAATATGCACTTGCACTTTTAGGAGTTGAAGCCGAATTGCGTAAGCAGAGCTTGTCCATCAGCTGAGGACCAGTAATCCATTAATTTCTGTGCTAATGCTGCATTTGCTGTTTGTTTAACGACTGCGATGCCGTATGTTCCGCGAGTGTTTACGTCTGAAGGTATTGGCATGAACTGGACTTGAGCATCAGTCATGTGTCCCCATGTTGCGTCAGAGACAAATACGATGCCTGCGTCTGCTTTGCCTATGTTTAGTGAAACATCTCCGACTACTGATTCAACTGTGAGTCCATATGAAACGACGTTTTGGTGTACGGTGGCGTTGTAGTTTACGTAGGAGTCATTGTTGGTGTATGCTATGTTGCCTACTTTGCCCCATGTTTGATCGATTCTCCAGCAGGTAGAGTTGGTGTAGGAGCCTGAAGGTATTGAGGGGTCAGCTAGTTCCAGTTTTACTCCGGATTTAGCCAAGTCCGCCATGGATGTTATGCCCTTTGGGTTGCCCTGCGATATTATAACTTCTAGGCTGTTTGTCGTGAAGTTTACGTAGTTGTAGTTGTAGAGGAGGCTTGAGCTGTTGAGTTGTTTGGTCCATTTTTGGTCTGCTGACATGAAGACGTCACAGGGTGAACCTGCAACGATTTGAGTGTAGAGTGAGCTTGACGAGTCAGAATCGATTATTAAATTGCAGTAGTTTGCTTTATCGAAAGCAACGCTCATGTTTTTGACGACGTTATAGAGACTTGAGGCTACAAAGATTCTTAGTTCTTGAAGTGGGGGGTAGGGTGTTCCGCTGACTGTGGGCGAGTTTGTGGCCACTGGATTAGCGGTTGAGGTGGGTGATGTTGTTGGTGCGGTGGTGCTCGTTGGGTTTGGAGACGGGGCAGGGGTTGCTGTTGGGTTGTTGGTGTTATTTGAAATTGTTCCACTGTACACTATGAAGCCTGCTGCTGAAGCAACTACTATTATTGCCACTAGCGCTATTGCGATGTATTTGCTTATCATGGTAAACCATTTCCGATGTTATCACTCAGTTATATCGAGCTGTATAAACATTTCTTAACTAAAAACAACCAAGGTAACATCAAAAACAGTCAAACTATCCAAAAAACCCAGTAAATTATGGCATCTTCTTTAACGCACAATCAAGCTCACGCTGTGCATTCCGGTACCTTGCAACCAGAGTCCTTCCGAAATCCGTGACCTGCGAAGACCCCCCGCCATGTGCTCCGCCTCGAACACGCGTAACCAACGGTTCTCCCAGACGCGCCTCAGCGAGCGTTATCCTGTGCAACGCATATCGGTATGACATTTTCAAGTGGTTGGCGGCTTCCATGATGGAGTGGTGTTGGTCTATTTCCTCGATGAGTTCGGCTAATCCGTTTCCGAAAACAGCTTCGCCCTTCTCGTTGCTCATCCAGAGTTTAACTGAGTAGTTTAAGGTGCGCATTAGTTGGTCACGGTTTGTATTTAGTGTGTTGTGGGGAATTAAGCTTAATGCTTGTTCGGGTTAATCGTGACTTTTGGGTTGTTTTTTTGTGTTTGGTTGATGGAGTAGTTATGTTTGGTGAATCACAACGCTTTGATAGGCACAATATATACAATA
>CAIUPH010000097.1 GCA_903901015.1 Candidatus Bathyarchaeota archaeon
AGCGGCTCCAAGTTTGCATCGTGGTTACCGCGAACGACAGCGATGCTGCCTATGCATTTTGAAAGCTGGTTGAAAAAATCGGGAATATCCCGCCACTCGCCAAACTCGCTTGAAGCGACCGTGTACTTCACGTCGCCGAGAATAACGAGTTTGTCGGGTTTGTACTTTGTAATGACTGAGGTTAGTTTGTTTAGGATTTTTGGGGTTTGGCTGGGTACGTGGATGCCTTTTTTCTGCAGTTGTATTTCCCAGCCCAGATGCGGGTCGGCAATAAGGAGTGTTTTGGTTTTTGATGTCTTCACTATGGCTGCGGGGTTGGGTAAGAGCAACTTTAACATCAGGGTTTAACCAGGCTCACGATTTTTTGGTGCATTCGCATGTTGCCTGACGCTATGAAACTTAGTTTTTGGGCGGGATCCAACTTTACGTTTAAAAATTTGTTGTCGGGGGTGGTTACGATTCCGCCTGCTTCTTTAACGATGAGAAAACCAGCGGCGACATCGGTTGTGCGGATTCTTCCCCTTAAATCGATGAAGCCGTCGGTTAAGCCTTCCGCGACGTAGCAGATTTCGAGTGCGTTGGCGCCAAAATGCCTTGTGTGCTTGATGTTTTCAATCAATGCAGCAACGACGGACATGGATACTTTGGCTTTGTAAGCGTTAAAATCCACACCTATCACGCATTCGTCCAAGGACTGGGTTTTTGATGTTTCTATTTTTTCGCCGTTGCGAAATGCCCCTTTGCCTTCAAACGCCGAGTAGGCTACGTCGTGGGCGAGGTCGACAACCATGCCTGCGTAAACGCTGGCTAAGTCGGGTTTGCTTGAAACTGCGATTGAGGAAGCGTAGAAGGGCAAGCCGTGCATGAGGTTGGTGGTGCCGTCGATTGGGTCAACGCAGAGATAGCATTCTTTGGGTGTGGCGCCGTATTCTTTAATGCCTGATTCTTCGCTAACAAGCGTAAATGAGATGGAGCGTTTTTTGAGGGTTTGCACGATTGCTGTTTCAGCCGCCAAATCCACTGGCTTCATCAAATCTCCGCCAGCTCCGACGCCCAAGTTAGGCAGGGGTTCGCGGAGGGTTTTTAGGCAGGGTTTAATGGCTGTTTGGATGTTAGTTTTGCATTCGAGCAGGATTTGCTGCCAGCTAATTTGGTTTTTCATCGCTTAACCTTCAGTTTCTATATTGCACGCCCAATTGATAAAGACTATACCAACCGCGCATGGGAAAACTTGGAGCACTAAGTAGTCACGAACATATTTGGAGCCTATTAGAAACTCATTGCAGAAACTATAGAGGGGTAGGTCCTATTGGCGTTTTCAGCCGTCAATAAAATGTTAAAAATTATTCCTTAAAAGGAGGGGGATTTATTTTTTGTTGGTGAGGTATTCGTGCATTGCTTTGGCTGCGCGTTTACCTGCGCCCATCGCGCTGATGACTGTTGCTGCGCCTGTCGCTACGTCTCCGCCTGCGTATACGCCATCTAAGCTGGTTTTGCCAACTTCGTTAACGGTGATGGTTCCGCGTTTGGGGTCGCTTACTAAGCCGCCTGTGGTGCTTTGTATGATTGGGTTTGGTGTTTGTCCGATGGCAATGATAACGGTGTCGACGTCCATGACGAATTCGCTGCCTGGAACCTCTTTGACTCCCCTTCTGCCTTTTGCGTCAGGTTCAGTTAACTCCATCGCGATGACCTTCATGGATTTAATCCAGCCTTTATCGTCGCCGTAGAATTCAACTGGCGCCGCGAGGAATTTGCAGACTAAGCCTTCTTCCTCTGCGTTCTCAACTTCTTCATGTCTTGCGGGTAATTCATCGCGTGAACGTCTGTAGAGCAAGCAAACTTCGCTGCCCAATCGCATGCTGCTTCGTGCGCAGTCCATAGCTACGTTTCCGCCGCCGATGACTACGACTTTTTTGCCCAGGCGTATTGGAGTATCGTACTCGGGGAACAGGTATGCTTTCATGAGGTTAACGCGGATAAGGAACTCGTTGGCGCTGTAGATGCCGCCGAGGTTTTCGCCTGGGCACCCTGTGAACTGGGGTAAACCTGCGCCGCTGCCGATGAAGACTGCGTCATAACCGTTTTTCATGAGTTCTGGGATTGTGTGGATTCTGCCGACGAGGTTTCCGAGGCGTAGGTCAACGCCGAGTTTCTGGACGTAGCTGACTTCGCCCTGCACTATGGCTTTGGGTAGACGGAACTCTGGGATACCGTAAGATAAGACTCCGCCGCCGACGTGCAATGCTTCGAACATAGTGATGCCGTGGCCGAGTTTAACGAGGTCTGCTGCAACGGTTAATCCTGCTGGTCCTGCACCTATAACTGCAACTTTTTTGCCTGTTGAGGGTGCTTTGGGTGGTAGTTGGGCTCCGTTGGTGCGTTCCCAGTCTGCGAGGAAGCGTTCTAAGCGTCCGATGCTGATTGGGTCCCCCATTTTGCCGATGATGCATTTGCTTTGGCACTGTACTTCTTGGGGGCAAACTCGTCCGCAGACGGCGGGCAATGCATTTTTGGTTTTGATGGCGTTTATGCCTTCAGCGTATTTCTTTTCTTTGATGGCTTTGATGAATGTTGGAATTGGAACTTCGACTGGGCAGCCGGTTCTGCACATTGGGTTGGGGCAGCAAAGGCACCTGCTTGCTTCTTCTAGGGCTTCTGCTTCAGTGTAGCCCAGTGCTACTTCACAGAAGTTTTTATTGCGAACATGAGGCTCTTGCTTAGCCATCTCTACGGCTTTCTTATTCAATTTTGGTTTAGGCTTTACTTCTGCCACACTTGCAACCTCCATCCATTTCTGACAATACTGAACTTAACCTTTCTTCGGGAAGCATCGTTCTTTGACGTATGATTAACTCGTCAAAAGCTGTTTTGTGACCGTCAAATTCTGGTCCGTCCACGCAGCCGAACTTCATTTTGCCGTCAACTGTAACTCGGCAGACTCCGCACATGCCCATGCCGTCAATCATTATTGGCGTTAACGTTACAATTGTGGGGATGTTGTAGGGTTTGGTGATTTCGCTGACGTCTTTCATTAGGATAACTGGACCCATGACGACGCATCGGTCGAACTTTTCTTTCTTGAGGAGTTCTTTTAGGAAGTCTAAGCCTTTGTAGCCTTTTGTTCCGTCGTCTGTTGCAACGTAGACTTTTTCGCTGTAGTCTTTAGCTTCGTTCTCCATCATGATGAATTCTTTTGTGCGTGCGCCAAGGATAGTGGTTACTTTGTTGCCTGCTTCCTTCATGGCTTTAGCCTGCAGCAGCAACGGTGCAATCATTACGCTTCCGCCGACACATAGGACCTTTCCGAAGTTTTTGACTTCAGAGGGGTTGCCCAGTGGACCGGTAACGTTGTCGATGCATTCGCCCTGGTTTAGCAAGCCGAGGTCTTTGGTGGTTTTGCCGACTTCATGGAAAGCAAACGAAACTGTGCCTTTGGCTTTGTCGAATCCGCAGATGGTTAGGGGTATGCGTTCGCCGGTTTTTCCGTGAATTACGATTAGGAATTGGCCAGCGTGCGATTGAGCCGCAACATCTGGAGCATCAACTTCAAACAGTTTAATCTTGGGAACAAGCTCTTTTTTACTTACTATTTTGTACGTTTTCCAGTCGCCTCCACAGCTACTTCTCTTTTTGGTAATGCACTTATTTTTTTGTAGAATTCATCGAGTTTTGCCTCGAATTCGCCAGCGCATCTGGGTGATTCCTCGTAGAGTGTGAATCTGTCGAGCAAACCCAGTTTTTTAAGTGACACCTGCAGTGCAGCAACGCTGCGTTCCGCTGCAGATCGTCCTTCTTGAAGTTTGCAGTCTTTAGCTGAGCAAACTACACCCATGACGCCGTCGAATCCGCAGTTTAATGCGTTGATGATGTGTACGGGGTCGAGTGATTTGAAGCATGGAACTTCGAGTGTTAAAACATTTTTGCCTTGGAATGTTTTGTCCGGGTTGTCAAGTGCTGAGAACTCTGACCATTGGCAGACGAATGCGAGGATTGCTGGACCCTTGTTTTTAGCGGTTAATTGTGCAAGTGATTTTCCGTAGCGGCCTAATACTTCTTCGAATTCGAAGCCTTTCACTTGGATTGCGTGGTGTGGACAAACCAGTTGGCATGCGCCGCATCCTGTGCATTTTTCTTCGTTTACCTTGGGGGTTCCGAAGGATTCGAATTCAAGTGCGCCGTATGGGCAGATGAAGATGCATTTGTCGCATCCTACGCATGCTTGTACATCGTAGACTGCTTTACGGGAGAACTTGACAATTTTAACGGCGTTATCGTCGTAGCCCAGTTGTTTTAAGACGTTCTTTGCCATTGCGAGTCTTCGAGTGTTGATTTTTGTGCCTTCTTTGTAGCGGCAGAATGGGTCTTCACACTGTACTGAAACGATGTTTTTTACGCCCATGTTTAAGGCTTCAAAAACGAAGTCAGTTGGAACACGACCTGCACAGGGCAAACGCAGAGCCATGTAATTGTTAACTTTCAAGCCTTGCGCTTTAAGAATATCCTGAACCTCGCCTGTTGACGGTGAGTTTCCTCGGCACATCAAAACCAATGTGTCAACATTTTTGGCTTTAACCTGCGCATTTTTAAGAAATTCAGTTAGGTTATCGTAAGTGTAATACTGCATTTTTATAGCTGCAGATGGGCAAGAACTGTAGCATATACCACAAACCTGGCAGTCCTGATTGTTGATTTCTACTTTGCCAGTTGAATCTGCTTTTATGGCTTCGTACGGGCAGATTGATTTGCAGACGTAACATCGGCTACATAAGTCTTGGTTGATTTCAACTACAGCGAGACATTTTTCACTCATTCGTAAACCCCATTTGATGCGTTTCCGCTGTTAATTTCTGCTTTAGCATGCTAGCTTAAGCTGACTGAAAGCACAAAAAGAGGTTCAGAATCATATAATCCTTTCTCTCTATTTTTTGTAATAAGGTCGTTTGATGTAACTGTAGGCTTCCAGCGCCGCGGTGATTCCCTGACCTACC
>CAIUPH010000098.1 GCA_903901015.1 Candidatus Bathyarchaeota archaeon
CGTTACATCGAACCCCTACCGCAATGGAGATGTCACCCGCGTCTTATTACATCGATCTTTTACTTTTACTGCCTCTTATGTTTGCGTTGAAGAAGCGGGCGATGCGTAATTCTACGGTGACATTGCATTTCTACATGCACAATAATGCTTGCTATTATGACAACTCTTCACTTTCTCGCAAAAATTACCGAAAGGTTACCTGTGGAAAAAGTGCATACGAAAGAAAAGTCCCCTAAAGAGCGCTTATGCTCGTTTTCCCTTTTCCCAGTAATAGCAAAAAAAGTCTTTGAACATTCTAATAACATATCACGTCATACTCTTTTTCGCCACCATATCAAGATGGGAGTGGGCCGTACCGGATTTGAACCGGTGATCTTCGCCGCGTGAGGGCGACGTCCTAGCCAGCTAGACTAACGGCCCGCTGTTTTTGGATTGTCAATAATTAGTTTGCCTTCATAAAACCTTTTACCTGCCAAACGCTTAAACATTGGTATCGGTGAGATTAAATTGAGCGAATACGACCATTTCGAAGAGCACAAGCACGACGGCTTCCTGATTTTTGCATGTTTTTTCGGTAGTGCATTAGCAGGCTACATCCTGATGAACCATTTTGTGCTCTTAGGATTCTAGGTAAAGAAAGTTTCAGAAAACTTTAAAATACCTCATTTCATGTTTGATGTGGTATCTCAGGTTATGTGCCGAGGTAGCTCAGCCTGGGAGAGCGCTCGGCTGAAGACCGAGTCGTCGCATGTTCAAACCCTGCCCTCGGCACCACCAATTAATCTACGCTTTTTTAAAGCAAGAAAAACAGTGCATAAAACTGCAACGATAACTGTTACCAACAACAAAATGGGTATTGCCTCGCTGAATAGATTTTGGCTTGGCGAAGCAGACGTAATGTTAGAGTCCGAGATAACAGAAACCGTGTTGTCGCCATTGTTAGTCACGTATAATTCACCTGTTCCCGTATCATACGTTATGCCCACTGGTTTAGCACCCACGGATACGGTTGCAGCGACTTGGTAACTGCTATTTGATATTACCGACACTGAGTTGTCAGCAAGATTTGTTATGTATACTTGGTTTTTGACAGAATCGTATGTTACTCCAACGGGTTGGTTGCCTACAGGTATGGTTGCTACCACTTCATAAGTGCTATCTGACATGACGGAAACGGTGTCATCTGCAGAGTTGGCTACGAATATTTCATTTCGGACAGGGTCATAGGCTAAACCAACAGGATAGTAGCCCACAAACAAGTGCTTTGCCACCACAGTGTTCGAGTTGTCGGATATGACGAGGGTGTTGTTGTCTTCGGCGTTAGCTACGAATACTTCGTTTCTGCCCGAATCATAAGTTAAGCCGTATGGAGGGGTTCCGATGGGCACAGTCGCTACCAACGAATTGTTAGTATCCGACATGACTGATACGGATCCAGCGCCAAAATTAGTGAAGAACAACTCGCCTTTTCCAGAATCATAGATTATAACCGCGGGTTTGCTGCCCAACCCAGTGTTAACGGTTGCAGCAACAGAATTGTTGCAGTCCGCTATCACGGATATTGAGTCGTCGCCCTGGTTTGTGACGAATATTTCGCTTTTGCTGGCATCGTAAGCTACGCCTACGGGGTCTTTTCCTACGGGAACCAGAGCGACTACACTGTGAGTGCTATCGGAAATCACTGAGACTGTATTATCGCCGGAATTAGCGACAAATACCTCATGCATGGCTGCGTCGTAAGCTATTCCTTGAGGTTTATTTCCAACTGCGATTGATGCGTTGGTTTGGGCGGCGCACACCACGTAAATTGGTGACGAGACTAAAATTGTCGTTAGAACAAGGACCAGAAGCGCTCGAACTTGCGTTCTTAAAACTATTTTTGTTCCCCAACCTTGTGTTTCAAAGTTTGCATCGTCTTTTATCTTGCCGCGTGAACTTATAACTCTACTGCGCTCGGCCCATTTCTTTAGCCACCATTTTCTATAAAAGATTGCTTTATTACCCAGTTGACATTATTTGCTAAAAACGAGGTTTAGAACATGGAACTTGATGTTTGCATTAAGGGTAGAAGAAGCGTTAGGGCTTACACAGATGAACCTGTTTCTAAAGCGCAAATCGAAACAGTTCTGGAATCTGGAACTTGGGCTCCAACCGGCATGCATAGGGAACCCTGGAAGTTCATAGTAATCGAAGACAAGAAGCTGATTAAGTACGTCTCTGACGAGACCAAATTGTTGGTTCAGCAGATGATGCCGCCGCTTGCCAAACAATTCACGACCGAAGCCGACATAGTCTGCTACAACGCACCAACGCTCATTCTGGTCTGTACCGAAAAAGACCCCCAGTGGGAAAACATAAACTTGCTCGACAGCGTCCTCGCCGCACAGAACATGTTCCTTAAGGCGTATGAATTGGGGCTTGGAACCTGTTACATGGGCTTCGTTAATTTCCTCAGCCACAAACCCGATGCCTTAAAGAAAATCGGGGTTCCAGAAAACTGTACGATGGCGGTTCCCTTTATCCTGGGTCATCCTAAAACGAAGCAGGGCTCAGGGAAAAGAAGCAAACCCAACATTCTTAAATGGATAAAATAATTCCAATACCCATTCTTTTTAGTTGGCTTTTGAGTTCGAAATGGTTTTACGTTAAAATATTTGGAGATTATGGAAAATCCTTAAGAAAGGCGGCGTAAACTGGCAAGAGCTATGACTAACAGAATAAAAGGTGACTAAGAGTCAGTTAAAATTGGAGCATGATAAACAATGCCACGTTCATTTTTCGATTCATTAAACAATTTTATCCGCAAGCGACACCGATTAATCATCATAGCATGGGTGGTTGTCGTAATGCTATCGCTTGTCCTCATCCCAAGCTTCTTCTCAGCCGTCTCCTACGACTTAACCGGCGGCTTCAGCGGACCATCCAACACTGAATCCGATAAAGCAGCCAACATAATACAAACTCAGTTTCCCCCATCAAACAGCAGCGGAAGCAGCAACATAATAGTTGTCCTTCAAGACGCACCCGTTTACTCGGATGCTTTAAGACAAAAAGTGCTGGCGCTCAACGCAACTTTAGCCCAAGATGCCGCCGTCGGCAATTATACGGGGCAAACAAGCCTCTACACACTGGAAGCTTCCCTGCTTAACTCATCCATTTATGAGTTAATCAATCAAACCGCGGGTCTGCAAGCCAATGTAGTCACCATCAACTCGGGATTGTACACTCTGCAAGATAACTTGTCGTCGCTGAGCACAAACATGTTCGTACTGCAAACAGGCATCAATCAAACAGCACAGTTGATTTACGGCATACCCGCAGGGTACGTCAGCATTTGGCAGGGGGTATCGCAACAGCTCATTGCTTCGGGGGATACAAACCCTATTGACGCTAATACGTTAGCTAACGACACTATGTTCAGCGTGACCTCTAATTTCGGAGGTAACGCCCAATCAATCGGGTATTACATGGCGTTTTACGGTGCATGGGCAGACAGTTTCCAAACTCTCCCATCCACCACCGCAGTTTCCGATCGCGAAAACTATGCCATAGGCCAGTGTGTTTCTGCTATCATGAGCAATCCGCAGATTGATGTTCAAACAAACCAAACCATAGGGCTGGTTGCTTCAGGACTAAACATTACCACTTGGAACCAGACATCAGCAATAGCTAACTTGACTAAATCAACCATCGCATCAAGCATTCCCTCAGACCTTTCCTCAGCGTTGGGTGCTTCTCCAACCACAGTGGTTACTCAACTGTACAATTTCGGTCAATCACCTTCAAAATCAACCCTTGGAAACTACGCAATCACTCTGTTAGAAACCAGTTATGCCAACATGACTTCAGCAGACGTGGGTTTCACGGTTTCTGATTTAGTCGGGGGCTCATACAAACTTGGCACTTCACCCAGCTTCGCCCAAACATGGAACTTATCGTGCGCACTCATCTCAAACGCTACGCAAAGCACCCTGTCAAGTTCCCCGCTTTTCTCCATAAACGCTACTGCCCTTAACAACTTTCTCGCCAAACTTTCAATGAACTCAACAGTCGCCGACGTAGACCTTGCAGTAAACAACTTGGTTGCAACTCAACCATACACCAGTTACCCGTACATGCCCACAAACGCCTTGAAGGCCAACTTTGTTAATTCACAAAATGACACCATGTTACTTATTCTCGGGTTTTCATCCAGCCCAGACCAAAAAACAATCGTGCAAGTTGAGTCAGATGTAAAGAACTCTGGTTTACACGACTTCGGCACGGTTTACGTGACTGGCGGAGGCGTTTTAAGCAAGGACGTTGAAAACGCGTTTTTGCCTGCCCTCGAAGTAACTGCTGGTCCAGGCATCGCGGTTTCTCTTATGATCGTTGGTCTCCTGTTCTTGGCGCCCGTCGCCGCTTTGATTCCAGTGTTGTTGGGCGGCATTTCAATTTCGGTTTCTCTCGCAGCCATCTACATTGCAGTAGTGAAAGTCGGCCACGGAACCCTAACTTTCCTGACACCCACTTTAACCATCCTTTTGATGTTAGGTTTAGCCGTGGACTACGCGGTCCTGCAGCTTAAACGCACACGGGAAGAACGTCAGAAAGGCAAATCCATCGAAGAAAGCGTGGGCATCTCGCTCAAGTGGGCAGGGCAAGCAGTATTGACTGCAGGAGTAACAGTGATTGTCGCGTACATAGTGATGGCTGTTGCTAACGTTCCCATCTTCAGCGACGTTGGAACCGCCATAGCACTGGGTGTCTCCATTTTGCTTGCCGCATCGCTCACCCTTTTGCCTGCCCTCGAGATAGCTTTAGGCGACAAAATATTCTGGCCTGGCTTAAACAGGCTGAGCAAAGCTAAAGGTGACCCGAACAAGAGCATAATGAAACGTATAGCACGCAGCACGCTAAAACGCAAAGTGCCAATCGTAATTATCGTCAGCGTAATCGCCCTAAGCGCTTTTGCCGTCGTATACAGCACACCCACAAACGAGGATTTTCTAAGCCTGATTCCGAAATTCCAAAGCAACCAGGGACTCACCGTCATAGCTGAACGATTTGGAAGCGGAGCAATAGAACCAACCTCCATCGTCATCACAACTCCAACACAGATAACCTACGGAAACAACCAATTCAACCAGACATTGCTGGACCAAATTGAAGAAATTACCAATGTAGCTGCAAACACAAAGGGCGTTATCACCGTTGCTGGACCAACAAGACCCTTCGGAAACACATTCAACTATACAGGTGTCGAAAATGTGTCTGATGCTCTACGGGTCCAGTACGAAAGCCAGATGTTTTCGACGATTGGACAAGACAACAAAACAGTATTGGTTACGGTGGGTCTGTCAACGTCAGCTTTCGTCCAAGCCGCCATCGACTCGTTGCATACAATGGAGAAAAACATTCATCAATTGCCCCTCTTAAGTGGAATAACTGTTCATTTTGGAGGTGCAACACAATCAGCCTCAGACAGCCACGAATTCATGACTACGCTAATTCCTGAAGTTGTTGTTATTCTTTCAGCCGCAGTCTATATAATATTGTTCTTCCAACTTCGATCTGCCTTTACACCTGTCCGCCTGATAATCACTATACTCTGTAGCGTCGTATTCTCTTTAGCCATCATTTCAGCCTTGTTCTACTTTACCTTCAACCTGCCCATCCTGGACTTTGCGCCCCTATTCGTTGTGGTAACCATGCTGGGAGTGGGAATCGACTACGACATATTCTTCCTCACCCGCATAAGAGAAGAAGTTCTCAACGGCAAAACCGACGACGAAGCCATAGTAACCGCCATCGACAAAGTCTGGGTAACCATCTTCTGCTTAGGACTAGTGCTCGCAACCGTTTTCGCATCACTCATCATAACTAACATTGCCCTCCTCCAGGAAATCAGCCTCGCCGTAGCCGCCGCCGTCATGCTGGATGTCTCAGTCGTAATCCTCTTCTTTGTGCCCTCACTGATGGGTTTGGCGCAGAAATTCAACTGGTGGCCCTCAAAAATCTCAAAGAACAAAAAACCAGAAGAAAAAGCAGCGGAATAAAATTTGCCAAACCAGTTTTTTTTCCTTTTTACTTGAGCTATTTTGATAACTTTTCGCCCTTAGGCATAACAATACCCTCGGTGGCTGCTCCCCTCTGAGAACAATTTTCCCACGTAAGCGCAGGTTATAGCGTCCAATTCATGGTCGCTCATCTTGCTGTTTAACCCGTTTAAGCCCAATTTTTCTAATCCGGCTTTCAGGTTCTCGAATCCACATTGTTTTCTGGGAATCCCAAGGACGTCTTGGACACCGCCTGGGTATGCTTTTGATTGCTTGGAAGTTTTGGGCTTCAAGGATGTTTTGAGGTGGATGCCTCGCACGGTTAGTTTCCTCATCGGTCACAGTGTGATTGGAAAAAGTTTTATGCCCCTCTTCAAGAGGGCTCTGTCGCTTTCTCTTAGATGTGTGGTTGTTCGTTCTTCTATGGATTTTCGTCAGGTGGTAGGCATAAGGGCGCGTCGATGGCGATGACTATGGGTTTGTTTTGGATGGTTTTTCCAGGATTTCCGTATCCGAATAAACTACGAATGTTTCCACGGTCATTTTCGTGAGTAAGCAAAAGCCGGGGGTCTTGTTTCAACCCCTGCTAAATCTAAACCAGCGATTAACATGTATCTCTAATGTAACTTTGGCTGTTTACTTTAATAATTCTTCATGTTGCCCCCCGCAATACAGTTTTTAAAGCTTGGTTTTTTCATTAAAAAATGGTATTTTACCCATGTTTTTCACTTAAAAAAACGCTGTTTTAGCCATTTAACAGGCAATCGATAGAAAGTGTTTTAAAGAGATACATACGATACGTTGACATCAGAAGGAATAACCATGGCAAAATGTCCCATATGTGGAAAAGAAGTAAAGTCTCCAAAGAAAACATGGAAGATGGCTGGAAAACCAGACAAGAAAGGCAAGCGGACACAACTTACGATAGCGCTCTACGACTGCTGCGGTAAGACTTTCCGTGAAGTTTTAGACAAGAAAAAGATTTAAAAAGTAACTTCCATTTCCTTTTTTCTATTTTTTCTCCCTTATCTCTAAATGACCTGTTTTGTGACTGCTACGGTGCTACAACAAACGTTTAATTGCTTAGCTAACTGCCAATTCAATGGAGATAAGCTTGTCTTTTAGAGGAAAACGTGACCGCATACAAATTATTGTGGAGATTCTGTCTTCATGCCGAAACCCTAAAACTCAAACTTACATCAGGCTGCAAACGAACATTTCATACGAGGTTCTTCAAAGCTGCATCATGCAGCTTGTTTTGCGTCAGTGGCTTATGAAAGTTGAAGAGGAAAGCGGCCAGAAAAAGCTCGCATCTACTGAAAAAGGAATAGATTTCTTGAAAAAATGGTTTGAAATCCAAAACTTGATTGGCCTAAAGAACAGACGTATATTGACAGCTTTCATGCCGAAAGCTCAACCTGCATAGTTCAAACAAAATAAGCTACCTTATCAACGTGCACACAGCCTCTTGGCTATCGAGAACTGCTTCAATGCGCTCGGGAAACAGCCCATTGACAACAAAGCAGTCGATGGGTGATTTTAAAAGCAGTTTAGACAGGGCTTTATCCACGCTTGTACGCTCATTCATCGCTGAAAGTTCCCCTGCGGATAAGTTTTTAATCAATTTAGCTTCCGAGTAAGTTTTGGGGTCACATTTATAGACGCCGTCAACGTCCGTCACCAACAAAACCTTAGTTACCTGCAATCGGCTTGCGACGTACACGGCGATGGAGTCAGAAGTTACATCCCAAGAGTTTTCCAACGGGTCCTCAGTGAGCATCAGGTTGGAGGGCAAAAAAACTGGTAATCCATCTGTATCCAAGAAACACTTTATTTCTTTGAGCTTGCTAACCGTAACTGAATCGGGAATTAAATCTGATAACATCAATCCGTATTGGTCCATGCCTAAAATCGCCATCCTGTGCGACGTGCCGCATGAAAGAGAAAACACTTCATCCATGCACCTGACGACATCGGCAAATTCGCCTCCGCCCGGCACCACAATTAGTTTGTGTTTCTTAGAGATCTCACTCAGTTTTATGCACAGGTCCCTGAGTTTTTCGGGGTATGATGATAAGCTTCCGCCTATTTTCACTACGGTGGCGTTCATTTGGCGGTTTCTCCTTCAAGTTTTTTTGCAGCCATCATGGCAACGGCGAAGGCGGGGGTAGCCAGAACCGCCTTGTGTGGCAGCAAAGTGCCCAAATCGATTACTGCGTCGACCCCGAGGCTTTCAGCAGCTTTTTTTGCGAGAAAGTTTTCTCCAAGACCTGTAACTACAACGGGAACTTTGCATGCAACCATCGACTTCGTGTAAGTGTAAACTTTGCCTAAACCCGCTGCAACCTGCCTGATTTGCCTATCGCAGATGTACTGTGCCATGCCGATTATTTCTTGTTTAGACAGCATGTCTGTGTCGGCGCAGACTACTCGGGCAAGCCTTGCAAGCGATTCAGGCACGGTTTTTTCTCGTCCATCGGCAGTTTCACTGGTATAATCCTTCTCAGTAATGTTGCCCAACACCAAGTGCACATCGCCAGATAATGCGAAGAGTTCGGAAGCAACTGTAGCAACTCCGTTTCGGATGGGAATAAATTGCACGATTGCAGTAACGTTTGTTCTCAGGCTACCCGTGTAAACAAGTTCTCCGCAGATGAGCTTATCCAAATCGGTCTTGCCCCGTGCCGCCACCCTGCCGTTTACTATGGGAATGATACTGGTGCTCGTGCTGCCAACATCGACAACCACGCAGTTTTTTACGTGTTGGGATACTATCCAGCCTGTGCCTGCCCAATTCGCCGCAGCTACTCTAAGCGGCTCCTGTTTAGCAGCGTCCACCGTTACCAATTCAGCATCGGTATTCAAAATGTAAATTGGCAAATCGGGAAAAGCCTCCAAAACGCAGCTTAAAATGGTGTTGACACCTTCGCGTTTGGTTTGGTAAGCATCGGAAAGTTCAGCAGTCATGGTTACGGATACACAACCCAGTCTTTCAGCCCCCAACTTGTCTTTAAGCGCCAAAAGTATGCGCGTGAGTTTTTCGGGTTGTTTCCAAATAGGAAAATATTCAACTGCAACCTCAGCCCTTTGCAGTTTGCCCTTTTTGACGCTTACAAGTGCGGCTTTTGTGTTGGCGCCTCCGATGTCGTACCCTAACACATCAACCAAACAGTTTGCCTCAACTCAATATTGTGAGAAGGTTCTTTTTAGCTTCTTCTAATCTCAGTAACGCCTCTTCAGCGGTAGCGCCCTCTCCAATTACCAAAGCGCTGGTTTGGATGTTGTCCTTTAATGGGAACGGCGGCGAAACAACTCCGTCTAAATCCGCTGTTTTTTTGAAGACACCAATCGTTGGCACAGGCATCTCTATTTTAGAGAAACAGGCAGTACCACGATTTTCCTGCTGGGCTGGCAACTTGCCCTTCGCAACCGTGTTCACTATTCCCTCTGCAACGTTGAAGTTCGCGACTCTACTTAACCCAACATACGAGGTTGTGAGCCTTGGGTTAACATCAACGACATAGGCTTCAAGTTTCGTTAACATAAAATCAACCCCCACATAACCCTTCAAACCAGGGATGCTTTCAACAATTTTCTCTGCAACTTCAAATGCCCTCTTCTTTAAATGATGGTCAAATGGAACGATGCCGCCTTGGTAGCTTGAAGTCGCATCGGAGCCTGCAAAGACTATGTTTTGCTTGTTCAGGCTAAGCGCCCTGGCTTTTTTGCCCGTTGAGAGTAAACTAACGCTTACGGATTCGCCTTCGATAAATTGTTGGGCGATAAAACACGGGTTTTTAGTTTCAGCTTTCACTTTGCCGAGGGCTTTCTGTAATTGTGTCTCTTCTTTAACGATGCTTAATCCGCCGCAGCCAACGCCATCTGCGGGTTTTACGACAATAGGGTAGTTCAATTCGGTTTTAAAGGATTTTTTAATCTGTGCTACACTGTCACCGATTTTAAGCACAAGTGTTTTTGGGGTCAAAAAACCATTTTTCCGCAGCTCTTCATAGAGAACCGCTTTATCAGCAACCAATTTTATGGCTTTAAACTCGCAATTAAGTGATGTCTTCCCAGATTTTTCAGCAAGTTCCACTAGGCGCTGCAGGGTCTGCCCTGTCTCAGGCGCGATGATGTAGGTGGCGTCGTTGATTTTGGCGATGACACTTAGGAATTTTTCGGTTTCTCCCTGGTAATGTATGGGTACGGTGCACTGGACATCTATGGGCGGATTCAGTTTTGAGAGGCGTTCATCGAGCAAAACGGTTACTTCATGTCCTGCCGCCTTAAAATCTGCGACGACACTTCGCAGCATCCCGAATCCCTCAGATAAAACTGAGGAGGGAATGGATTTTTCTGCGTATCCTCCACCTGAAACATGCTCATAGACTAATATTTTCATGCGATGCCCTCAAGAATCGAATCAGGTACGTGAGATGCCTTAAAGCTTTTCTATCGCTCCAAATCACTCAAAAAGTCCATTATATGGCGTTTTTTCACGTGGGGCATAACTACGATTCTGATGCAGTCATAATGTGGAACATACGAAATAAACCAGCCTCGCCCCCTCAGTTTTTCAGCCAAACCCTTGGTTTCCCTGTCTCGGAAAGCAACCACGTTCAAAGTTGGCTCCACAACAAGCGGCAAACCAGCTTTTTTGAGCCCATCAGCAAGCAGTTTCGTGTTTTTTATGCAGTCACCAACAACTTTCTGAAAGCCTTCTACGCCCAATACATTGAAAACCGCCCACGCCGAAGCTGCGGCGGCGCCCGTTCTTGTCCCAACAAACGTGTATTGGAACTTGTCGGTCAAGTAGGGTGTTTCAGTCTTGATGTAATTCAGTCGTTTTGCGTCTTTGAAGAGGATTCCGCCTGCAGCGATGGCTGCCATACCCATCTTGTGCGGGTCGACAGTGATTGATTGGACGCCTTCCAAGTTAAAGTCGAATGGGGGTTTGTCCTTGGGTAGGAAAGGAATTACTAAACCGCCGAAAGCAGCGTCAACATGCAGGTACACACCCTTTCTTTTCGCAATTTTTGAGAGTTCATCGATTGGGTCAACTGCGCCTAACTCCGCCGTTCCAGCCGTGCCGACGATGGCAACGGTGTTATTGCTGATGAGGTTTTCGACTTCGGAAGAGTCAACCCTGAAGGAACTGTCTAAACGTGCGTAAACAGGTTTTAGGCAAAGGAGATTGCAGATTTTTTTGAATGAGAAATGGGCTGATTCGGGCAAAATCACTTCGGGCTGAGCGATTTCTGCTATGTTCCTCGCCGCCAGCAACGCCAACAAGTTTGCTTCGGTTCCGCCTGAAACCAAAAATCCAGCTGCGTTTTTGCCCTGGAGCAAAACGGCGAGGTCCTGCATGACTTCTTTTTCAAGTTGTGCGCTTCCTGAGAAAAGGCCTGAGTCGCCAAGGTTTGATTCAAAGAACATTCTGTAAGCTTTTTTTGCGATTGGATGCGGCTTGGTGCACATGGAACACAGGATTTTGCCGTCATCGTAGCGTTGGTCCAACTCACGGATTTTCTTGAGTTCCGACAAAACCGCTTTTCTGCTGGACCCTTTAAGCTGCAAAACTATGCCCTCTTGACTTTAGTCTGCGCTTCCGCCTGCCTAACAACCGCGACCAAGTCGCTGACTATCTTTCTGGTGATTTGCCCTGTGTCCCTGTTGCTGTTTGTGCATGCGGCGCCGCGTAGCCCAGCTATGTCAGCGCCTAAACCATAAACGATGGGTAAATCCTGTTTCCTAAGCGAGCCAGCCAGAGCCACTTCTAAACCGAAAGCGTGGGAGGAATCAACGAATTTTTTTAGTGCATCTGTGGATAGGTGGTCGAAGAGGTTTTTGCCATCCTTAACTGACGTGTCAATCATGGCAACCTCAACTTTAGCTTTATGAGCAATATCGGGAATAAGCATCGGGTCTAAGGCACCGATTTTTTCTGCATCTGCGTATCCAGCCACTGCAACCTTAATTTTAGGATTACATTCTTTAGCAGCTCGGCTGACGTACTGCAACAGAAAAACTGCTTCCTGCGGGGTTTTGATTCCGTAAAGCCCCACCTTAATGTAATCTACACCCAGAGACGCTGCACCCAAAGCCGCCAGCGAAACCGAACCTGGAAAATTTCCAACCTCGCCGAGTGTACAGCTGACCTCGATGGGTTTTGGCGTGATTTGTTTTATTTTTCTGATAACCCATGGAAAATTCGCTCCGAGTGAGCCTTCCTTGGGGTTTTTGACGTCGATTATGTCTGCTCCCCCAGCTATGGCTTCTAAGGCTTCCTGTTCGGTCATGGGACTTATGAGCAGCTTCAAGGGTATCACATTGATGCGGCTATTTGGTGCCTTTAAAGTTTTCCGATGCAATATGCACGGTTTTTCTATCTATGAGTTGTTTTAACGCTTATAGACTGGATTTTTCGCCAATACCGACCTACCCCTCTATAGGTTCTGCAATGATATGATATTAGGCTCCAAATATGAAGGCGTCAGGTTTTTCTATGAGTAAAGGTTCAATCCTCAATGGTGCCCATACATTGAAGGTTATACCCGTAATCGATGTTTTAAACGGCAACGTAGTTCATGCTGTTAAGGGTAAAAGGAACGAGTACCAGCCGTTGCAAAGCATCCTTACAAACTCAGTTAAGCCATCCGAGGTTGCAACGGCATTCAGGAACCTTGGTTTTTGCGATTTGTATGTTGCTGATTTAGACGCCATCATCGATTGCTCCGCCAACTTCCAAAACTTCAAAAACATAACCAGCCGAGCCAATGTGAAACTGATTGTTGATGCAGGGGTGACAAGCCTCGAAAGAGCCCAAAAACTGCTTGACAGCGGCGTTTCAAAGCTTGTTATCGGAACGGAAACCCTGCAGAAAAAAAGTTTTGTGGCTCAAGCAGTCAAGCAATTCAGAAGCGACCGTGTAATCGTCAGCTTGGATTTGAAGGGCGACAAAATCCTCTTTAAAATGGGGTTTGACGGATGCAGTGACTCCATGTGTCTTCTGAAAGACTTCAAAACGATGGGGGTTTCGCAGTTTATTGTTTTGGATTTGTTACGGGTTGGCAGCGGTGAAGGCGTAAACTTAGAGTTTCTCAAGAAAGTCATGGCGGAAGTAGGCGTTGACGTTTATGTCGGCGGCGGAGTCAGGGACATAGACGATTTGGTTGAATTGAAAAACATAGGTTGCAAAGGTGCCCTCGTGGCAACGGCGTTGCACACGGGCAAAATCTCAATCCAAGCGTTGAAGCAGCATGGCTTACTTTAACCCTGTTTAGCCAAACAAACTATTCCGCCCAACTGCGTTAAACGTGCGCCCGCGTTCGACTCGGCGTTTATCACTCGTGTTTTAACCCCGTTTTTCGCGGCAATCATCATCAAACGGTTCACCCTGTTTTTCTGGCGTGTGCCAGTGAGGTAATCGTCGGTCAACATAAGGTATTCAGGCTGGGGTTTTCCCGGTGCCTGAGGGTTAAGGATGAGGGTTTCTGCTTCCTGTAATGAAAAAAGCACCAAATTATCGTTTTTGCAAAGGCGTTTTTCGAGGATTTCAAGCAAGTTCTCAGTTTCTTCAGCGGCGTTATCTTGAATTAATTGTTTAAAAGCGTCCGTCTTCGTTAACGAAGACACCTGTGATGGGGAA
>CAIUPH010000099.1 GCA_903901015.1 Candidatus Bathyarchaeota archaeon
CAAGTCTTGTACCGTACAACTCTAGTTTTGTGGGTGACTACGTGAAGTTAATCGGAGCGTTCCAAGCGCTTGCAAGTAAACCAAAAATATGGGTTGTGTGCCCCCGCCGCTTTTCAGCAATCAATCTGGCAGGATAAGCCCCGAATACTTGAAGTTCACATTAATTCCAGGTATCGAACAAGCCGCAAGCGAAACTAACGTGCCGACAATCAACGTGTACTCGGCTTTAGCCAACTCCCCTAATGACTTTCCCGACGGCGAACATCCCAATGATGCAGGCGCAAAATTAATCGCAGATGAAATATACCGCGTTATAGCCATCCAAAATTCTACGGCTCCAAAGACTTAAGGTTTTTTAACTTATTACCTGGCTTTTTGATACAAAATTTTTTAGTCTGTAACTACTTCTCCTTTAAGATACGTTGTAGATGCTTCAGCAACCTTAACCTTCAAGGTTTTACCCATCAAGTTTTCGGTGCTTTGGATGGCGATTGGTTTGTAGGCGAAGTTGCGTCCAACCCATGAACCCTCCACTTTGCCCTTTTCGTCAACGCGCATTTCCCCAGTCCAGCCGACCCAACGCTGGTTACGCTCCATTGACAACCTCTTCGCCAACTCCGCTGTCTTTGCGCTTCTGCGTTTGGTTTCTTCTTTACCCACCAAACCCTCATTCATGTTAGCAGCCACGGTTTTGGGTCTGGCAAAAAACTTTGAGACATTAGTCACGTCGGGTTTAACTTCCTCCAGAAGCTTGAGCGTGCGTTCAAACGCTTCCTCTGTTTCGCCTGGAAAACCCACAATGACATCTGTCGCCAACGTTAACATGGAAAATTCATTCCTGAACGTGTTCACAGTTCTCTTGAATTCTTCTGCTGTGTAGAACCTGCGCATGTACTGGAGCACTGTGTCGTCCCCGCTTTGGACGGGCAGGTGGAGGAACTTGAAGATTTTGGGGTTGTTAAAGGCGTTTATGAGTCGGCTTTGCATTTCGGTGACTAAATTAGGTGTCATCATGCCTACGCGGGCTCGAAAATCCCCCTGTAAACTGCCCAGCGCCGTCAACAATTCAGCAAGGTCAGTGCCTATGTCTCTTCCATAAGAGGCGGTGTCCTGTGAAGTCATCCAGAACTCCCTGGCGCCAGCGGCGTAATCGCTCTCTACGCGCTCAATAACCTCTTTGATGCTGTAGCTGCGTAAATGTCCACGGGCAAAAACCACGCAGCAATACGTGCAGCTTCCCAAGCAGCCGAAGTTGATGGGAACGATGCTGACGATTGAGCTTGAGTTTTGTCTGGGAAGAGTTAGGGGCGGCATTTCTTTTATGGGTGATAAATCGGTGACTTGTTTGCCTGATAGGACCTGTTTGACTACATCCACGATTCTTTTGCCAACAGCTGGCCCGACTGCGGCAGAAAAGTATGCTTCGCGGGTTAAGCGTTCGAGGCTTATCATGGGTAAGCAACCTGCAACTATGATTTTTTTGGTTTTTGGGGCGTGTTTTATGGCGTCGATTATGCGGTTTTCGGTGGGTCCTTTGACGGCGCAGCTGTTGTAGATTAAAACGTCAGCTTCGGATTCGGATGGTGTTATTTGGAATCCTGCTTCTGCTAAGCACCCGGCTAAGACTTCGCCGTCTGCTGTGTTGGAGGAGCACCCGAAGTTTTTGATGAAAACTTTGTTGGCCATGGTGAATATCCGCACGTTAGTTGCTTCAACAAGGAATAAAAACGTAATTGTGACCTATCGGGAATTGACAGATACCTGCTGTATCCCTGTTCAGAACTTTATAAGGAGTTGAACGAACATGTTATAGGCATATGCAAGGCATGATATATAGAAGTATAACCAAGAATACATGCTTTAGTAATCTACCCACCCGTAAGGGAAGGACAATCCTCATGAAACTAATAACTCTGTATCTGCCTGAAACGTATATAAAAGCTTTGGACCAGCTGGTAGGCGAAAGATTCTACCCCAACCGCGCCGAAGCCATCCGAGTAGCAATCCGAGACTTAATCAGTGCCGAAGTATGGAGGCGAAAAGGCGTTGACTAAACACATACACGACGACGCATTGAAATGCCACTTATCAGTTGAAGACATCAAAGTGGAAGTCGTCCCAAAAATAATCGACAACAGCCTTGCTCTTAGCGCATCAGGCATCGTCTGCAAGCCCAAAGAAAAAATGAAAGTTAACAGGATGGAGAAACCAAAAGTGACCGTTAAAAAAACCCGTTTAGATAGAGCCACCAACCACCTCTATGACCTTGAAGACAGCTGCGGACCCGAAAAAGTGTTGAACATCGATTTGGGTCTCTATCAGATGGAAGACTACTAAACCCCATTTTTTCACATTGTTTTAGGGGTTTTTGTTTTTTCTTTGGAAAAGCTATTATTCTCCAAAACACCGATTCTAAGTCATGCCCAACGTTATAACCCAAATCCGCGCAGACCTAAAAGCCACCACAGACCCCAAGACTCAGAAGAGTTTTCAGCGGTTCTTCAAGGAACAGGTGAAATACTACGGCGTCAAAACTGAGACTGTGGGCAAAATCGCAAAGAAATATTGGTCCAGAGTAGAAACTTTGGATAAACAGGCGGTTTTTGCGTTGTGTGAGGAGCTCTACAGCTCTGACTACACGGAAGAGGCGTTCATAGTTGCTTTCTGGTTGCCCGAATACTTGGAGAATCTTGAACCCGGCGATTTAGCTACTTTCAAAGGCTGGATTGAACGTTACATCAACAACTGGGCTAAATGTGACGGCTTCTGCAATCACACAATCGGAGACTTAATCCAGAAGTACCCTGAAGCCGCGGCGGAAGTGCAGAGCTGGGCAAAGAGCGAAAACCGCTGGCTAAAGCGGGCTTCGGCGGTGTCTTTCATTGTTCCTGCTAAGAAGGGTCTGTTTTTGGAGGATGCTTTTGAAATCTGCGACGTTCTGTTGACGGATGAGGATGATATGGTGCAGAAGGGTTACGGTTGGCTGCTTAAAGAGGAAAGTCGAAAGCACCAGACTAAAGTTTTTGATTACGTGGTGAAAAACCG
>CAIUPH010000100.1 GCA_903901015.1 Candidatus Bathyarchaeota archaeon
AAGAACAAGAAATGTTAGTAAACGAACATTTTTATCTGAACACTGCACTACCTAACTTCTTTAGGGATAAAGTATGGGTAAAGGTTCAGGGTATGGAAAAGTAATTTTGTTCGGCGAGCACTTCGTCGTTCACGGTAACCCAGGTATAGTTTCTGCAATTGACTCTACAACAGATGCAGAAGTAAAGAAAGCGGCGAAGGGAATCACCGTTCGCGATGAACGCAAAACCGCCAAGGGCTACAGCGAAGAAAAACGGCTCCAGCAGCTCGAATCCATCCAGAACATGCTAAGAGCCATGGGTGTAGACCCAAAAATAGCGCTTGACATTTGGATAGGCGGCAGCCTACCTGGCTTTAGCGGCCTTGGCGCTTCAGCAGCAAGCAGCGTCGCCATCGCACGCGCCATCGCCCATGAACTTAACATGAAGATCTCCGAGGAAAAAATTAACGCGGTCGCCTACGAAGCCGAAAAAGCCTACGCGGGCAACCCCTCAGGCATCGACAACACCGCAGCCACCTACGGCGGCTTAATGTGGTTTAAGAAAAACATGTCCGGCGGGCAAGACCTCGTTGAGCGATTAAGCATTGAGGAACCCGTGGAAATCGTCATCGGCAGCACAGGCAAAGTCGCCAACACCAAAGCCATGGTGGAAGGCGTCGCGGAACGCAAAAACAGGGACCCGCAGAAATACAACAAAGTTTTCCAGCGGGCTGAAGAACTGTGCTACGAGGGCAGGGCAGCTTTGGAGTTTTTCAGCCTCAAAAAAGTCGGTGAACTCATGAACGAAAACCACCGTTTACTCCAGGAAATCGAGGTTTCAAGCAAAGAACTCGACCTCCTCGTCGACGCAGCCAAAAAAGAGGGAGCGTATGGTGCGAAGCTTACGGGCGGCGGAGGCGGAGGATGCATGTTTGCGTTGACGCCGGGCAAAGAACTGCAGGCTAAAGTTGCAAGCGCCTTTAAGACAGCGGGCTTTGAGTATTTAATGACCCGAATAGGCATCGAAACCTAAGCCAAAGGGCTTAAGCCCGAAACCTCCAAATGGGGGTTTTTAACTCCCTAAATTTTGGCTATATTGTTACTTCTTCATTTTTTTCTGGAATGATTACTTGAGTTAATTCTGAAACGTGCTTGGAAAGTGCTTCTGCCTCCTTTAAATCGCCGTGGACAAGAACTGTCCGCTTTGGCTTGAGGTGCATGATTAATTCTACAAGTTCCTGTTGGTCGGCATGCCCTGAGAGTTCTATTTGAACAATTTTGGCTTGCACAGGATATCTTTCTCCATCAATCTTTATGTAATGCTTATCTTTTGCTAGTTTCAACGGACTGTCTGGTGGCAAGTAACCTGAAGTTACGATTATCGTGTTTTCTTCAATTTCAGCCCATGAATTAAGTAAATTGAGACTTGTTCCTGCATGACCAAACCCGGGTGTGCAAATAGCTATGGCAGGCTCTTCGATGTCGCTTACTCGCTCAACCTCTTGAACATGCTTATATTCAAACGGCTTTGATCGCTGCTGCGTCTTCTTGAACAGGTCGGAGTAGTTGTTAAAGATTTTAGTTATTTTATTTGCAAGCTTTGAAATCATGTAAACGTTACAGTTGGGGAGCGTTCCGTTTTCAATGGCTTGGTCTATTCGTTTAGCCATCTCTTGACTTCTGTGGAAGGCGAAGGTGGGAATCAAAACGTTGCCTCTGTGCTTTATTGTGTAGCTAATCTCGTTGTACAGTTGGTCTATGAGTTCGCTTCGTTGTGGCCTTATTGTTCCACCGTACGTTGACTCTGAAATAAGGGCATCGGGTTGCTTGGGAAGTAATTGGGGGTTGCAGCCAACAAGGATTTCAGTGTCATGCAGGCAATAATCGCCTGTGTACAGAAGAGATTTTCCATCTGCGTGAATACTGGTCATGGCGGCGCCGGCGACGTGTCCAGCAGGATACAGTTCAATGTTCATGTCTGCTAAAGCCATGGTGTCTGTGGGTATCCATGACGCTTTCACTTGATCAACTGTTTGGTTATCAACGCCTAATGACGTACCGTTAAATTCGTTAACTTTAATCATGTCTTTGAGCAATTCAACAGTGACGTCTCGAGTAATTTTTGAGCCTACGATAACTTGTTTATTTCTAGATTTTGCTAGACGCAGAAGGCTTCCTGAATGATCGAGATGGGCGTGGCTAATTATTATTGCATCGAAATTCTTGGGGTACTGGTCAGTTATGCCTTCAAGTTTTATGCCGTAATCTAATGCGACCTTGCATCGGTCTGTTGCAACTTCAATGCAGGAGCCGCCGACTTCTCTTGCGGCTCCTAAGACTCTGATTTTCAGATCGTTTCCCTCTTTATCTAAAAACGTTATTAAGTGAATCTAAGGACCAGATATTAATCTAATCTGTTTAGAAAGGCACCTTTCTCAGGCGCTTCTTCGATCTTTGCAACAGATGACTAACTTAGCTTTTTTAGCCCAAAGATATTTTCTTTTTCCTTAGAAAAATCAGTACGAATCTCAGTCAAGAGTCTTTTAAGAATAGCCTTTTTTTCGGCAACAGTTTCTAACGACTAGAATAGGCATCATAACCTACTAAAATAATGCGGACTACCGCCTTCTCTTTTATTAATTCATTTGGCGCCCAGTTGCCTAATAGGGGAACCATTTTTTACCGCATTAAAAACTCTCAAGTATGGATCATTAGGAAGAACCAATAGCATTTTGTATTATGCCTGGGGCACAGACGATCCTGGGTTCAAATCCCAGCGGCCTCACCACATTTGTGGACTTCTTGAACAGATTGATATTTAGCTTCGAGGAATAACTGTTATGAAGGGTTCAGGTGCCATATCGGTTGTTGCGTATACTGCTAATGCTATGCTCCAAAACACGTCGTCGTGTGTTCCTGAGGGGTGGGAGTAGCCGATGTTGCCGTCTCTTCGCAGGTCATAGCGCTCTTCATTGAGTTC
>CAIUPH010000101.1 GCA_903901015.1 Candidatus Bathyarchaeota archaeon
CAGAGTCAGCCATAGGTGTATTTATAAACAGAGCTTGGATAAATGAACATTCAAGAAAGGCGATATCGCCGAGGGAAACTGAATGCCGAAAGTTAAAGCAACACTAAGCATCCAAAACGTGGTCGCTTCCGCAACGCTCAACCAGAAAGTTGACTTAAACGCCGTTGTTAAAGGCTACCCAGGTGTAGAGTACCGTCCTGAACAGTTTCCAGGCTTAGTTTTCCGTTTAAAACGCCCCAAAACTGCAACTTTGATTTTTAGTTCAGGAAAGATGGTGTGCACAGGCGCGAAATCCGAGAAGGAATCCAAAAGAGCCGTAATGAAAGTTGTGAAGGAACTCAAGAAAGGCGGCATAATAATCATCAGTAAACCCGAAATGAAAATCCAGAACATCGTAGCGTCAGGCGTTTTAGGCGGCTTAATCGACCTTGAAAAAGCAGCGTTCACACTCGAGCATGCGATGTATGAGCCAGAGCAGTTTCCAGGCTTAATCTACCGCATGGCGGAACCTAAAGTTGTGATTCTGCTCTTCGCCAGCGGCAAACTAGTCTGCACCGGAGCCAAGAAAGAAGCAGACGTCTATGTTGCAGTGGATAAACTGCATAACCTACTTGAAGAAACAAGCCTAATCTTCTACGAGTAAATCGTTACGGTTTCTTGACCTGTTTTTGAATAGCCTTCAAGCTTTCCCTGTCGATTGCGCCCATTTCAAAAAGCGCACTGGCAACATCACTTATTTTCAGCAGCGAATGAAGCTTAATTCCGTTCTTCACAAGCAGTTCCGCTCCGCCTTCTTCACGGTCAAGAAAAACAACAGCTTCAGTAACCACTCCGCCTTCAGCTCTCACAGCATCAGCGGCATTCTTCAAGGTTAAACCCGTCATCACTAAATCGTCAACAAGCAGAACCTTGTCGCCTGAAGCCAAAACTCCCTCCACCCGCCTGTCTCTGCCACTTAGCTCGATGCCTTTGCGCACGTAGAGGAAGGGTTTTTTGAGGTTGTAGGCGATTTGGGATGCGAAGGGGATTCCTGCTAAGGGTATGGCGGCGATGCGGTCGAAGTTTTTTAGTCCAGTTTGCTTGGTTATGGTTTGGTCGTAGAAATCGCAGATTTCATGGAATGCATCTGGGAAGCTTGGGATTACTCTTAGGTCCACGTAGTAGGGGCTTGCTTTTCCGTTTTGGAGTTGGTGGACGCCGAATTTTAAGGCGTCGATTTTGAAGAGTATGTTAGCCATTGACTCTTTTTTGTTTGAGTTCTCCATTTTTTTCAAATCCTCTTTGAGACCTGATAGATTTTGTTCTGTTGTGGAATCAAGCATGCAGTCCTTGGCAACTCCATCTTTAGCAATTCCGCAAACTCTCTTTGACTGGCAGCCGTCCCGGTATGGTAGGGCACTGCGATTTGTGGTTTAGTTAACCGTGCAATTTCAAAACCTGTTGCTGGACTGGCACCTGGCGAAATACCGACGGTGCAAAACACCATATCGAAGTTTTCTTTCTGCCCAAGCTTCGCTAATTCAGGGAAGGGCAAGCTGTCTGCGGTGTGGTAGACTTTGACTTGGTCTTCGCTTGTTATGATGTATGTGACTGGGGCTTGCGCGTTGTGGTTGGATTTTTCGGCTTTCACCGTGACTTCGCCGATTTTTATTTCGTCGCCTGGCTTGATTTCGGTTAGTTTGCCGTTGGGGATGGCGAGCTGGAGTTTCTTGGTTGAGGCGGCGTCCGCGATTACGAGGCAGTCAGTGGCTTTCTGGACTTCCGTGATTAAACGTTGGTCGAGGTGGTC
>CAIUPH010000102.1 GCA_903901015.1 Candidatus Bathyarchaeota archaeon
CCGCATCCGTTGCAGAGGGCTTCGTTTATATTTACTATTTTTCGTTTCATGTTAGTTTTCTCCGTTTAAGCATTTTCCGCCTGTGGGGCAGAATTTTTGGGCGTGGTTTTCTATTGCGGCGAAGATGGGCTGGAGGGTTTCCTGGTTGACGGTGTAGATGTGTTTTTTTCCCTGTTTTTGGATTGTGATGAGGTTGCAGTCGAGGAGGGGTTTAAGGTTGTGGGATATCATGCTTTGTTCCTGTCCCAGTGCTGTGGCGAGTTCGTTTACGCTCATTGGTTTTTCGAGAAGTTGTTCGAGGGCGGCGAGGCGTGTGGGGTTTGCGAGGTTTGTGAAGAATCGGGAGCAGATTTTTGTAAGTCCTTTTTTCATTTTGTCCATCTTCCCTAATTTCGCATGAACAATACTTCATATGAATAATTATTCATTTAAATATAGCGGTCAAAAACACAAACCACGCCATCAAAGATTGTACCTTTCTAAATTACTCTGGGAACCGCTCTGCGGCGTAACAAAATAGAAGGTTTCTCCACATTTAGAACAGCGGCATTCTTGGTTTACGATACGCTCAACCTCTGATGAACCGCATATTGGGCATTTTACTTCAACTTTTGGCGTCTGCTGTTCCTCCCAAGTTCAGCATTATCTGGGTTTAATAAATAAATATTTTCCATGAGCCCTATGTTGGGGCAAGGTTTTTGAGTGCCGACGTTTTCTATTGCTTGCTAAGGTTGAAGATTTTGTCTAGAAAAGCAAAGAAATCCGAAGGATTAGAACAGCACAAAAAAATAATGCGCGAAAAAGAGCAGAAGCGAAAAGAAAGAAAACAGGTCTCGCTTCCAGCAAAACACGCCAGCAAAGGCAAAAAATAGTTTTGCCAAAGCAACAGTTTATTTTAATCCCTTTTTACGTTAATTGACCCTTCTGTTTTTTTATGGCAATAAAAGAGGGTAAAGTTAAGATTTACTCGCAGCCTAAATTAAACTGCTGAATTTTTTACCCGAGGCGCTTTGCCCCGTTTCTTGAAGTAAATCGTGACACCGCTCGCTGCTACGCCAGCAAGTATGATTGCTGTCCATAGCCACCATTGCATCCAAATGGGCGCCGCAGATTGTTCAACATTGTTGCTGATCTTAAGCTCATCTATGGTGGTTATCGAGTCATGGCCGATGTAGATTTCGTTTTGACGCACAATCGCACCTGAAGGATTCGCCACTCCTGCGGTAACAGTGACTACTTGTTCTTTGTCGTCAACGTAGATGTGCATTCCCGTTGTTAAGCTGCGGGTGAAGACCACGTGGATCCACTGGTTTAGCGGCACAACCGATTTAGTATCGATTTCGTTTAAGCCGCCGTCTTTAGTGACGACGTACGCTCGGAGCGCTCCCACCACTGGGTCACTGTCGTTTTGGGGTGTTTGCCCGTTGATGGCGAGGCCAAAGGTTCGGGTTGGCAGGGCGTTAGTGGTTCTTACGCATTCGACGAGGATGTTGTTGTAGGCCACGTCCGCTTTGAATGCCTGCGCATTAATCCAAACGTCCACGGTTGTTTCCTGCGAAGCCTCTAAGCTGGGGGAATTGGGCACATTTACATAGTATTGGCCGTTGAAGCTTAGTGCTTTGCCGAATTTTCCATCCACCTGCATTGGAATGTATGAGTTGTTTGCGTTCGTTGCGCCCAAGATGGCTGGGTTTTTGCCTGTAGAGTCGGATGTGACGCCGTTGGAGTCAATGCTGTCAAAAGACCAGTCGGCGATTACGCTGTTTGGGGCAGCTGTGGGTGGCGGGTTTGCGGCTGGCGGATTACTCAGGTTTAAGGTGTTGTATGGGGTCATGAATGGATGGTTGTCCATGTTGCCGTAGCTAACCAGGTACGCGGTATCTCCCATGCCTAATGAAGTGGCTTCTGTGGCGTTGGGGTACTTTGTGAGGTAGTCGCTCCAATAGTTTCCACCCGACTGAGCACCGTTGTCCCAAAACTCAACCGTCGAGGAAGAATTATCGAAGGCACTGTTGTCGTTGTTGACGAAGTTGTTGTGGTAGAAGGTGTTATCGTGCGAAGCGGCCAACTGGGGAGTGATGAAGATGCCCCATTTGTTCGCTTTGAAATCGTTGGCGGATACGATGTTTTTTGAGCCTGCAAAAAAGATTCCTGATTCGGTGTTTGACGAGATGTTGTTTCCGAAAATCACGGAGTATGATGAGCCAAAGCCGATGCCGCGGTAGTTGTTCTGGATGTTATTTTTTGTTATGGTGTTGGAGTAGCCTTCAAGCGCGATTCCTGAAACCGCGTTCAACGTTACGTTGTTTTCTGAAACTGTGTTGTATGAGCCGCCGAAGAAGCGCATGCCGTCATGGAGGTTGGCGGTTATGTTGTTTTCCGTGATTTGCGTGTAGGATTGGATGGAGCAAAAGATTCCCAGATAGTTGTTCGTTATTGTGTTGCCAGCTATTGTGCAGTGGTCGCCTTGCACAATAATGCCGGTGGCGTAGTTGTTGGCGCTTGTGTAGTTGAGACTTTCAACTGTGAACCCTGAAATTTTTACGTTGTCAGCAGCTAAGGTGACTGCGGCAAATGCGTGGTTGCCGCCGCCAGTTCCAACGATAAAGGTGCTCGCGGCGTCTGCGCCCACTAAGGAGATTGATCTGTTGATTTGCAGGTTTTCAGTGTAGACGCCAGGCGCCACTGAGACAACGTCGCCTGCGGATGCATGATTGATGGCTCCCCCTATCGTCGCGTAATCTTGTGGAACCGCCAACGTTTTAGAAGCCTGACTTGCGGGAACATTGATCATCCATACTGCCGAAAGAAGGATCACTGTTAACGTGAGAATTTTAAGGATTTCTTTTTTCTTCATGTCAGCCACCATTCAACTCCAAACATTTTTGGGAATAATAGAAGACAATGGATGCACCGACATATTACTCTCCCCCAAGAACAGCCTGTTCTCGTAGCGGAACACCCAGCAACAAAAAAAGTCCGAAGTTTGAGAGGTGGGGTCTGTCAGTTTTGGTTCATCATCTGCTTCAGACTGGGACGGCGACATCATCCCCCGCACAATAAGCGCCACCTCAACCAAATAAACATTACAAACGCGAGCATGCAAATCTGGGCTGACAAAAAAGGGGTTCTCTACTTTTTATGTGAGCAAATCGGTTTTAAGGAAACCACAAGACTGCTGGCGGATTGCGTTGCTTTCTGGATTCAGGCAGTTTCTCATTTGCCGTTTGGGTGTGAGATAACTAATTTCTTTCACATGCGGTACATAGAGCTATGTTGGGTTTGGCTTCTTGTGGTTATGGAACCATGTTAGATAAGAATAAAACTGGACATAACAATCGCACTTTTGACCCCTAAATCCCCTTTTCCGCCGTCGTGGAAAAAGGGGACTTAAGAAAGAAGAAAAAGCTATTTTGTATGATCACTTACGTGTGCTTATTGAACCCGAAATGAAACGCTTAACTTCCATCTTCGCATTTAACTGTTAACAGATTATGGTTAGCATGCAGTATGAAAATGTCATCTTTCTAAATCCGGTAGGCTTTCACTGTAGGAACTGCGGAGTTTGTTGCAGAGATCAACCACCAGATATTAACTTTAAAGAACAACAGAGAATACAAACTGCAGGTTACAAAAATTTCATGCAAGACCATTCTGACCCAAATAACAGGAACATTCGCAGAAATAAAGACGGAAGCTGCTTCTTCTTCACCAAAGAAAATACCTGCAAGATTAACTCTATCAAACCATCAATATGCATTTTAGAACCATTCATTATAACAGACTTTGATTATAGAACAAATAAGATTTTTCTCGACTTAAATCCGCTTGCAGCCATAAATTGTAAAGGTATCTTCGCTGGGGAAAATATTGCTATAGAAGAAATTGGGAAAGCAGCCCAAACCATCGTAAAGGATTTTTCAGAAATAATAGCGGAGAAAACAGGACTCTCAGTTACCGATAAGAAAGTTGCCTTTTTAACAAAGAAACTTTTAAGAGATTTAAATTGTATTTGAAACTAAGTTAGGGTTAATGTTAAAAAAGCGAACATTAAGCTGTCTATTACTGAGTATGCTTCCCTAAAGGGCGCCCTCTTCGCACTTAAGAACACTGTTTTTGCATAATAAACAATGTCACACTATATTGAAAATATGGATAGCTATTCCCAAGCCCAATGCGAGAGCCCAAATCAAAAATGTAGGCAGCATCAACCGCCACGTTTTGGCGCATCCGAGTTCCCCTAAAGGATGCGTTACCCATGAAGCAATGATGACAAAACCCAGCACGATTGCAACGGCTCCAGAGGCAGCGTGGAACCAAACAATCGTTGACCCCAAAATTGACAATCCGCTGATGGAAGTGATGCTTGTACTAAAAGTGGGGATCATTACATAAATTACTGTACCAATGTTAAGTGCAAGCGCTAAAATGCTTAGAAAACCATGCATTATGAGGTTTCTGTTTTTAGTCCTTACCCTGTAGGGGTAAACTCCTATTATAAGCAAGATTAATGCTGTGACTTGAATAATAGAAACTAGGTTTCCTTGAAAGTCAAGTGTCATAATTTTAACCACTGTCAATTTAAAAAGGGAGAACCTGACTATTAATTGTTTAATTTACAAAAGTTGTCTTTTTCTTAAAAGACGCTATCACATATTTTGACCCCTAAATCCCTTGCTCTATTTTAAGAAACATAAGGGACTTTATGTAAGGATATCTGTTTTTGCACAGGCACTAACAGATAAAGCAGGGACTACAGTATTTTTCTAAACATCAGAAAAGACTTAAACTACTCAACATAGAAAGAAGGTAAGCAGAGATAAAAAAAAATGATAACGCGAACTAACGCAGTAAGGTTAGGTTTATACGCTCTTGGGATAGGTTTGTTTGTGTTGGGTTTTTACCTTTCAGTTTTTTCCCAGTTAAAACCAGTCACTGTTAACGGAATCACCATTCCAGAATCAATTTATCCCTACAGGATTGAAGGCTTTATTCTGTTTTTTGCAGGGTCATTTTTTGAAATATATGGACTATACTATTCTAAATTCAAGAAATTCTTCAGAAAGAAAAGACCGCTGAATAATAAAACGACCGCCCAATCGGCTTGTCAATTCTAAGGACTCTGTTTTGCTCAACCAGCCTGCAGCCCAACCCTGACGCAGACAACAAAACGCAATATTCTGTGCAGTCTGCTGGTTGTTGTTGCGGTATAGGGATGCTTCACTTACAACTACTAAAGAAAAACAGGCATTTCTACCCGAACACGGTGAAGATCAGCTGCCCCAGAAAGTGGCTTATGATTATAACTGGGATAGCGATACCCAAGTGTACGGCTATTTCTTTTATGGTGCTGGTTTTGCGCTGGACGCCGATTAGGTAGCTTAAGAAAATCAGGATTCCAAACCCAATAGCCACACAGAAAGCGGCAGCATAGCTTAATGGCAAAAACGCGAACAGTGCGACAAATGTAAGGGTTATGCCGAATCGGGTCAGAAAATTCTCTATAGTGAACATTCGCGTGTTCTCCTTTTTCGTCGCCGTCGTTTCCCGGTAGATGTGGATGCCCAGTGAATCGGCGATGTTGTCAGCGACCGCTATCACGAGCAGCGAGCCTATGACGCCGGCTTTAGGGTTAGCTGAGGACAGCAGCCCAAAGATTATGCCAAGGCTAGTAACAGTCGATGATGTGGCTCCAAAACTAAATTTACTGGGGTCTTTGGGTAACTTCAGAATTTCATCCTGCCTTTTTAATAGATTCTAAAAAAGTGTTCACATATAAAAAATGGAAACAGGGTATATTTGGGTTTGGTTTAAACTTGCGTTGAGAACGAAGGCTCTAACGCTTCCGTCGGCTGCTGGGGCTGCGGCTTTAACTGGAAGAAAGCAATCGCCATCAACAATACACCTATCACCATCAGAATCAAACCTAACACAGGAATTATTGCGCCTACAAGCATCAATAAACCCGCAGTTGAAAACAGCCCAACATTTGATTTTGAAGTTACCCCTTTCAATGAACGCCAAGTAAAGAATGCCGCAACAAAGACAAAAATCCATATCACAACAAAGATTGCAAGTATCGGGCCAATGTAGGGCACTATGTCGGCTG
The DNA here is from genome assembly GCA_903901015.1 of Candidatus Bathyarchaeota archaeon. Lineage (GTDB taxonomy): Archaea > Thermoproteota > Bathyarchaeia > Bathyarchaeales > Bathycorpusculaceae > Bathycorpusculum. The sequence continues at coordinate 6,110 of CAIUPH010000102.1, forward strand.
CATTCGGGTTCGGGTTAACGGTTAAGTTTGGAAGCGTTGACCAGTCACCCGTGAAGCCCGGATAGAGCACAGCCACCAAATTGGTTACGATGGAACTGTAAAAGAACAGGTAAACAAAACTCGCGAGCGAAACAACCGCGCCGACTATCAACGTGACAAAACCGTAGAGCCCATTGGTGAATATGCCTTTTCCCTTGTAGTAATCAGCTAAACCCTTCAAGCCGAACAACAGGAGCAGTGCGCCGATGAAGCCTAGGAACAAAGTTATTATTGGTTGAACCAGGAAAGCTAAACCGCCCACCAAAAGAAGTACTGAACCTATGCCGCCTAAAGTTTTGCTCGATTCGAAAGTCATCTCGTTTTCCTCGTACAGGTTGCTGTCATTGATATTAAGATAAAAACTTTTGCGTGCCGCCCAAGCACAAATGTTGCTGGCAGGTTAACGTACCCTTAAAACTCCGAAGACCGACGACTTGCCGATGAAAGCTTTGTTTAAGTGTTTTCCAACTGACCTTGTAGAATACTGTAGTATGTTTGCAGGTAGATTTTGCCAGTTGCTGTTATGGTGTACACTTTCCTTGCGCGTCCATCTTTTTGCTGTTTTTTGCTCTCTACAAAGCCTTTCTGTTCCAGAGCGTTTAGCGTGGGGTAGAGGGCGCCGTGTCGTAGTTTGATGTTGAAATCGGTTTCTACCTGTTTTTTTATGCGGTATCCCCATGTTGGTTCTACCTGGATGATGCGAAGGAGCTGGATGTCTAGGAGGTTTCTGATTATGTGTTGTACAATTTCTTTTCTGTAGTTTTCTGCCATGCGGTTGCCTTGTTTGGGGTTGTTTATGTATGGTTTGATGTTTGTATTTATTTATGTTATGTTGTTTTTTGGTTTTTGTGTATGCTGTATTATGTCTTTGTATGCTTTGGGTATGTATGAGGGTTTATATCGGGGTTTAGTGTCAATAGGTATTCAAGATATGTCCGATTAAGGACATATTGTATACACGTATAACAGAAAAACTGTTCAACAACAATACAAGTCGGGGAGAAAAGAAATGTTTAAAGCAAACTCACAAAAAGAAGTTTCAACAAAACTAATGAAAGGCCTACTGGACCTAATAATCCTGCAATTCCTAAACACCGAACCAATGCACGGCTACCAAGTCATCACCAAAATCCGCAAAAACTTCGGCGTATACTTCGGACCCTCCACCATCTACCCACTACTGGGCACACTCGAGAAGAAAGGTTACGTAGACAGCACATGGAACATGGATTTTGAACGCCCAAGAAAAGTCTACAGCCTCACAAGCGACGGACAAAACATGCTCAACTTCACCGAAGACTCATTGAACCTAATCTGCAGAAAACTCACCAACACAAACCAGGAAATAGCGCCAACCATTGGAGTACTAACCTCCAGCATGAGAAGCGCAGGCCACATGACAGTAGAGTATCCTTAAAACTGGCAAGTTGTTTAACGCTTGCCAGCAATTTGTCTATAACAATTTAATGCAGTGAACTCGCCATCTAGTCACTTTTTAAATACATCCACCTGCAATTGCTATATTACGCGGTCAGGTGACCCATTGAACGAAACAAACCACGGCGAAACCAGCGAATTAAACAACCAAATCCTTGAGTTCTGCAGACACATCGCTGGGCAATCGAAAATCGCCGCCATCGCTCTTGTCGATACCTACACAGTGAAAACCCCAAGCGAACGCACAACCCAAGAAGTAATTATGGTACTTCATAACTTCCAACCAAGACTAATGCGCTACGTTAAAGCCGTCAACAACAAGACGATTTTTGTTTTCGCGGTTGACCAATGGATTTTTGAGCGTGACGTCGACAGGGGATTTCTGGGTGAAGCCATCGCGAGCAAACTCATCTTTCCATATCTGGCACTCTACGGCGACGTGTATCTTGGCGAGAAAGAAGTCGAGTTAAAGAAGCGTTTAATTCTTGAGTTAATCGAGAATTTAGTTGTTAATTTTCCTGAGCTTGCTCACCGCATGCAGATTTTGCCGCAGTACTTCATGTGTGAAGTGTTTTCTAACCGTATCAGAGTTTTCCCGTTGATAGCTTATGATGTTACAAACCTGACGAGTTATCTTGTGAAGAATGAAGAGCAATCACTCAAAATTTACAATCAAGCGTTAAAACAGCTTGAGGCAGAAGAAAAAATAAGCATCACAAACGGGCATATAACTATCTCAAAAAAATTCATAGAACAATGCCAAAACCCAAGACTCAAACTAATTAATCTCTCAAAGAACATGCCCCGCACCCTCTTCACCTCCATCTTCGGCGTCCTCCCCCAACTGATGAACGTAGTTTCACAGAACACCGAAGTCTTCCTGAAAACCCAAAAAATCAGCTGGACAAGACAGCCCAGCCTCACCCGCAGGTTCATCGACCCACAAAAATACGTTTTCTTCCAAACCTCAGAAGGATTAACTTCCCTATCCGACAAAGTTGACATCAAAGCCTTTGCCCAAAAAATGCTGCTCAAAGGACAAAACCTAAACATCGAAATTGAACCTGCAGGAGGCATGCTAAACGACGTTTACGTCATCAAAACAAGCGGGGGTGGCGAAGAAACTAAAGTTATAGCAAAGCGCTTCAAGGATTGGTCAGGTTTCAAATGGTTCCCGTTAACGGTGTGGTCTTTTGGAGCAAGATCCTTTGCGGTTTCGGGTCAAGCTCGACTATCGAAGGAATGTGCGATCAGCGAGTTTCTGCTCAGCGAAGGCTTTAACGTGCCCAAGATTCTGCATGTCAGTAACGCCGAGCGAATTGTGTTTATGGAGTTCATCGAGGGAGAAAACCTCAGCGAAGCCATCAAGCGTGTTGCATCTTCAATCGACGCTACATACATCGAGAAAGTTCTCGGGGAAGTTGGCAGAGTCGGCGAAATATTTGCCCATGTCCACGCCCGCGACGTATCGTTGGGCGACACAAAACCCGATAACATACTCATCAAGCAGGATGGCTCTATTTTCCTAATAGATTTTGAGCAAGCCGCAAAAGAAGGCGATGAAGCCTGGGACATAGCCGTGTTCCTCTACTATTGCGGGCACTACCTGCAACCGTTTAGCAGCGCAAAAGCGGAAGCAGTCACCAAAGCTTTCATAGAAGGGTACTTGATGGGCGGGGGAAACGCCGTTAACGTGAAGAAAGCGGGGACGCCTAAGTACACACGGGTCTTCAGCATCTTCACGTTGCCGCCTACGATACGGGTTATTTCGGACATATGCAAAAAAACTGGGCATTTAGAGGAAAAAACGCATGGTTAAAGACCAGACAAAATTGACTTTCTATGGCGGAGTCAACGAGATAGGCGGAAACAAAATCCTGCTACAAGACCGCGACACCAAAGTATTCTTGGATTTTGGCATGTCCTTCACTTTTGGCGCCGAATACTTTACAAGTTGGCTTCAACCCAGAGGAATCAGGGGTCTTGGAGACTACTTTGAATTTAATTTGCTGCCAAAAATAAGCGGCGTTTACTCTAAAGAGATGCTGGCTTACACAAACCTTCCATACGCAAAACCTGACGTTGACGGCGTATTTCTCTCGCATGCCCACTTTGACCACATAGCGCACATCCAATTCTTAGACCCCAACATCCCCATCTTCATGGGCACAGGAACTAAACTGCTTATGGAGTCAATGGAGGAAACGGGCAATTTAGCGGACTACGGCGAACACATATGGAACAAGTTCAGAACAGGGCACAAAATCAAAATCGGCAACTTAACCGTTGAACCCATAGCGGTTGACCATTCGATTCCTGCTGCCTACGGATTTATCATACATACATCTGAAGGCCCAGTTGTCTACACGGGAGACCTTAGAAGGCATGGACCAAGAAAAGACCTCACGGAAAACTTTATCGAAAAAGCAAAAGCCGTAGAGCCGATAGCGATGATTTGCGAGGGAACTCGGATGGCTGAGAAAGAAACGAGGCAGAACTACTCCGAACCGCAGGTTCAAGAGTTAAGCAACCAAATTGTAGCTCACACCGACAAAGCGGTGTTCACAATGCATGCTAACAGAGATATCGACAGGTTCAGAAGCTTCTATGAAGTTGGAAAAGAGAACAATCGAAAACTCGTCATAACCCCCAAGAAAGCGCATCTGCTAACAAAACTCATAGCTGATGAGCACCTGAACGTTCCCGACCCACTAAAAGATGACAACATAGTTGTTTACTACAAAAAGAAAAAATCGGGCACTTACAACGAGAAAGATTATTTTTTGTGGGAACGCAAATTCATGGATAAAATGGTCAACTGCGAGTACATCCACAAAAACCAACTCAAAATCATTATGGACTTGGACTTTTTCCAGTTCGCCGAGCTCGTTGACATTAAACCTGACGCGGGAAGCCACTTAATCCACAGCATGAGCGAGCCGTTTAGCGAAGAAGACATCGCGGACACCGTGATGCACAACTGGCTAAACCACTTCAAGCTGCAGTTCCACCAGGTACACGCATCCGGACACATGAGCAAGGAGCAATTAGTTGAAACAGTCAAGGAAATCCAGCCTAAACGAGCCTTCGCAGTTCACACAGAAAACCAGCAGCTCTTCAAAACCTATTGCAGTTGCATGCAAATTATTGAGCAGGGAAAAACATACGCGGTGGTATAAATACTGGCAGCTTATGGTTGTCTGCACAACCAGCCTGCAATCCAAAACTGACCCTGAACCCAAAACACATTGACCCGCCCAGCCTGCTGGTTGTTGTGTATAGGGACTTTTCCGTTACAACTACTATAGAAAAGACAGGTTCTCCAAAGCCAAAAAAGAGTTAGAGCCTTGGTCGAGTAAGAGTTATTTAGCCCAGAAACAAACTAGTATTTGTGGTTTTTATGAGTCAATTCTACTACAAGGGATTGTACAAGGTTAAGGTTGTAACGGAGAGCGATGGGTACTGGATTGTTGAGGCTCAGGAAGATTTTAAGGACTGTATCGAAGGCGAAAAAGTGCCCGTTAAAGCGGGTGAACGGCGGATTGTTCAGCCGACGGATTTGGTTAAGAAAGAAGATTTGAAACCCATGGTGAAAGAGCACGAGTACGAGCTTGAGTTAGAAAAGAAAGTTAAGCACATGGTAAAGGACTACGAGAAAGAAAAAAGCAAAGAGTAGCCAGCCGATATTTTTGTTTACGCTTAAGTTATATTCAAGCGCATAATCATTGTTTATTCAGGTTTATTCTTATGATAACTGTTATTGGAGCGGGCAAAGTGGGAAGCGCAGCCGCGTTTGACATTCTGCGCTACAAGATAAGTGACGTTATTTTAATCGACACGAACGAGAATGCGGCGAAGGGCGAAGCGCTGGATATGATGCAGGCTGCTCCCGCCATCGAGTTCGACGGGCAAATCAAGGGAACCAGCGACTTTAGCGAAATGCAGGATTCAGAACTCGTCATCGTCACCGCTGGACTTGGCAGAAGAGCCGACATGACACGTTTTGACCTAATGAACACAAACGCCCAAATCGTTCGGGGCATAGTCAAAGAAGTTGCCAAGTACGCGCCCAAATGCAAACTAATGATGGTTACCAACCCAGTTGACATAATGACCTACATCGCGTTTAAAGAAACAGGTTTTCCCCGCTGCTGCCTATTTGGCATGGGCAACATCCTTGACACTATGCGGTTTAGAAGCTACATCGCAAACGAAATCGGCGTTTCAAGAGAAGACACAAGAGCATTGGTTATAGGTGAACACGGCGACAGCATGGTTCCATTGGTAGAGTACGCTTCTGTCTCAGGGATACCCATATCGAATCTTCTTACAAACGAGCAGCTTGAACGGATTGTGCATAGGACAGTGACTTCGGGCGCAGACGTAATCCAGCTTAAAGGCAGCACCATCTACGCGCCTGGCTCCGTGATTGCCATTATGGCAGATGCAATTTTGACTGGTCGAAACCGAGTTATGAGTGTCTCCACCAGTTTAGACGGCGAATACGGCGCTTCAGGCTTATCGATTGGGGTGCCTGTGGTGCTGGGGAAGGAAGGGGTTGAAAAAATAATTGAACTAGATTTATCCGAGAAAACAAAGGAGAAATTCGCAAAATCCGTTGCCACGGTGAAAGAAGCAATAGCTGCCTTGAAAAATTAAAGAACTGTTAAAAAAAGAAAAAATTAGATTAGTGCTTTCATTTTGGCGCAGTAAAAGTTGCCATTCTGCCTAACGAACGCTGGGCATTTTCCGTCGTAGCAGTTCTTGAGCCATTGACAGGGTGCCCGAACTTCGCTTACTCTTGGCATGTATGTGCGTGAGTTAAAAGTTTGCTTTTGGGGAGCTCTTTTAGAAATTTGTTCCATTAAACTTTGCATTCCATTTTCCATAAAAAACACCTTCAAGTTTTCACTTGCTTGGATTGAAATACTATTGCGCGGTTCTTGTTATTAAAAATGTGTTGCAGTCGTTGTACAACAACAAAAGCATATAAGCCCTAACAAGGCGCAAACAAAAAAAGCCAAAGTGTTATTTAGCAGTTTTGGACTTCTTGTTTTGGGTGCCACAAATGGAGTTCAAAGGAAGAGACATCGTATCCATCGAAGACTTCAGCCAACAGGAAATCAACCACATCCTCGACGTAACCAAAACCATGGAGCCCCTCGCCAAAATAGGCTCAGACATGCTTAAAGGCAAGATTCTGGCAACATTGTTCTTTGAACCCAGCACACGTACACGCCTGAGCTTCGAAGCCGCGATGCTTAAACTGGGCGGCTCAAACATCGGATTCGCCGACGCAGAAAACGCCTCAGTCAAAAAAGGCGAAAACCTCGCCGACACCGTGCGAACCGTCGAAAACTACGCCGACGCAATCGCTCTGCGGCACAGTTTGGAAGGCTCAGCAAAGTTAGCGGCGGAATTCTCCAAAGTCCCAATAATCAACGCAGGAACAGGCGCCGAGGAACATCCGACGCAGGCGTTCACCGATTTATACACCATACGCAAAGAAAAAGGCAAAATAGACGGGTTAAAAATAGCCCTCGTCGGCGACCTACGCTACGGACGAACAGTGCACTCCTTGGCTTATGCGCTGGCGCTCTACAACGTCGAACTCTACTTGGTCTCGCCTGAAACCCTGCGAATGCGCAAAGACGTCCTCGAAACAATCAAAACAAAAATTCCAGTAACCGAAAACGCAGACCTCGACACCATCATGCCCAAAATCGACGTCCTCTACGTCACCCGAATCCAGAAAGAACGCTTCCCCGACGCTGCAGAATACGCCAAAGTCAAGGGCGCCTACAAAATCGACTTAAAAACCCTCAAAAACGCGAAGAAAGACATGATTATCCTGCATCCGCTGCCCCGCATAGACGAAATCGCCGCTGAAGTGGATTCTACGCCGCAGGCAAGGTATTTCCAGCAGGTCGGCAACGGCGTCGTAGTGCGGATGGCACTGCTTTCGCTTGTGCTTGGTGCAGTCAAATAAAATGCTAAGTTGATGTAAAACGGTCAAACGTTGTCAGCGTACTCATTGACCCGCAGCTGGGGCATTTGTGGAGGGTTCCGAACCAGTTTTTCTTGCAGTTGTCGCAGAAGCTGATTAGGCGGTTGTAGGTGAAGAACTCGATTGATTGGTTTTCCATTAGGCGCTCTGTCAGGTTCAGGAGGGCTTCGGGTTTGTATTCTGCGCCTTCAAGCTCGATGATACTCAGGTTGCCGCCCGCGTTCAGGGCTTTCCATCTCTGCGCGGTTTCAAGCATCTCCGTTTGGATGCTCAGGAGCTCGGCAGCTTTCACCTGGAACCGCTTAGCAGTCGAATAATACGGTTTATCTCTTGTACCCGAAAATTTCACTTTAGCCACACCGTACCGCTCGATGTCCAGCTGCGCCAGTCGCTCAGACGCTTCCGAACTGCCGAGGATGACGGGGTAGAGGCGTTTGCCATATTTTCTGCCGATTTTCTGCCTGAAAGCCAGAAGGTTCGCGATTGTTTCCTCGGCGAATTTGCGGCTCTCCTCCGAGTTGACGCTTTTTTCGGTGAACGCTTCAATGGCTTCGCGTAAACCTGCGAGATTGATTATGCGTGAGCAGTTTTCGAGGCGGAAGTAGGTGTCGCCGTCGGCTTTCTGCAGCAGAAACGGCATGAAGTTTTTTCCAAATTGTTTGAGCGCGTTGCTCTTTATGCCCAAGGCGCGTGCGGCTAGTTCGAAGCGTTCGCGCATCAATTCGTAGAACTTGTTCTTGTCCTTCTCGCATTCGAGGGCGATTCTTGGCAGGTTAATCGTTACGCATCCCAGGCAGCCTGTGCGCAGGGTGTCGGTTTCCCAGTCGCCTGTTAAATCAGGGGCAAATTTTACTCCCGAAGAAGAAAATGCCTGATTTTCGTTTTCCTTCTTGGTCAAGTTGGCAAAGTAGGGAATACCGCTCTTCGCCGCCAGCTGATGCGCTTTGAGCAGGATTGCTTTTGCGTTTTCATCAATTAAGGCAACACTGTTGATTTTTATTACAAGTTTCGGGCTTAAGAGCGGTTTGCAGGCACTTTCTTCCGCAAAAATATCGACGACAAGCGAGGCTATAAGTTGGCTTTCTTTTGTGAAGTCGCCGTATTTGACGTTTGCTTTGCCATGTGGACCAACGGCTTCTTTTTGCGCGGTTAACTGGGGAATTGAAAGTTCAAGCGCCAGGGTGGCTTCTGCGTGTTGGTTGAGGTTTTGGATGAACAGGCGCAGGTTTTCCTTGATTTTAGCTACTTCGTTGCCTCTTATGTAGGGTGCGAGGAACACGTTGAAGTAGTTGAAGGTTTGAGTGCGATTGGTTTCTTTGCTGGTGTGCAAAATAACGTTGAACGCGATGGATAACGCCGATTTTAAGTCGCTTGGAGCATCCATGGCGACTTGGAGGGGGTTGTCGAGTTTTACGCCATGCTGGAAAAAATAGCGCAAATCATGGATTACTTCGTTGGGTTTGAGAATCCACGTGCCCAACCCGTCGATGTGGATGGCTCCTGAAAGATGCGCATCCGCGATGTCCCGCGGGAAAATGTTGAGCAGCGTGTATTCACCCAAAACGGTTTGACCTGCCTTGCTGATTGTTGCGTTTGAATCCAAGGCAGAATCCTTCGACTCGATGAGCGCGGTTACCTCATGGATGGGCATGCCCACCCGCGTGAGTTTGTTACGGTACTCCTCGTAGCCCTTCTCAACAAGAATCCCGTTAACGACTTCCCTGATGAGCGACGTCGTGAGGTACTTGGTTTTGGATTTAATGAGGCGTTTTTCGGCTTCTTTCGCGGCTTTCTGCGCGAGTTCCGCTGGAACCTTCGCTTCTTTGATAAGGGAATTCGCGATTTTGTTAGCGTCAAATTCTTCAAGCGTTAGATGAGATGTGCGGACCACCATGCCCCGTGGCTTAACTGCCTTCTTTTCCACGCGGTCAGCTACGTCGAGCACCATCTTGCCAAGGTCAGTTAGATAATACTTCTTTGCTTCCACATCTGCCTCAACCAAATCTGCTTTCAACAGGAATTTGAGGTGATAGGCGAATCTGCCTGCGTCGCGGCTGGGGTTCATTTTGAGCTGGTTCATGAGTTCGGTGTAAGAGAGGGCGCTTTTGTCGAAGAGCAGGTTTAGGATTTGCAGCCGCAGCGGTGAAGAAACTGCTTTTAGCACTTTGACGCCGCGTGCGCGTAGCGGAGGCTGATTAACCATGCTCTTTTCTCCCTGAACTCCCCAAGTTGGTGGTGTTCTACCTATTATTCCACTGGAGAGTTTAAACTTAACTAAAAAAATGCCATCTGCCGATGTTGTTTGACGTTTAGGCAGGGCAGGGCTGCTGCTGGCTGATACAGTGAATGGTGCCAAAGCCGTAGACCAAATCTACGCAGCGGATGCCCACGACTTTGCGCGTTGGAAACAGCTCCTGCAGAATCGCCAGCGCCTTCGCGTCGTTTGGGTGGTCAAATATTGGCACAAGAACTTTTTGGTTGCCGATGTAAAAGTTTGTGTAACTTGCGGGCAGCCGTTCATCTTCGTCGCTGACTACTTTGGGCATGGGCAACTTTACGATTTTCAGTTTCTTGCCATCTTGGTCGACTGATTGGCAGAGGATGTCATAGTTTTCTTTTAAGGCATCGTAGTCGACGTCGTTTTGGTCTTCTTGGTAGGCGCAAACGATGGTGGCTGGGTTCACGAACCTTGCTAAGTCGTCGATGTGCCCGTCTGTGTCGTCGCCCAAGATGCCGCATTTAAGCCAGATAAAATTGTCTGCGCCCAAGTATTCGCTGAGGCATTTTTCGATTTCTTTTTTGCCCATAGTTGGATTTCGGTTCTTATTCAAAAGGCACTGAGCCGTCGTAAGCAAGGTTCCTTTGCCGTTAACATCAATCGAGCCGCCTTCCAAAACTATACCGGGTTTGAAGCACCGCATGGACATTTTTTGGTTGATGACATCGGGAATCTGCCTGTCTTTGAGGAGGGTTTCGTATTTTTCTCCCCAAGAGTTGAAGTCCCAGTGGATCATGGCGAGTTCGTGATTTTGGTTTTTAACAAATATTGGTCCGTAATCCCGAAACCAGACGTCGGCGTAGTCGGAAACGTAGAAGTGGATTCTGTCAAGGTTGATGTTTGCGGCTTTAAACAGTTTTGTTGCTTTTTGTTTGGTGGGTTCATCGATGACGAAGAGGTTAACTTCTTCGCCTTCATGAATCTCTTTAACGATTTGAACGTAGGTAGCTTCTACACGTTCCACCCTATCGGGGAAGGTGGTGGGGTCGTAGGGCCATGCGAGCCAGATGGCGTCGTGTTTTTCCCATTCCGCAGGCATCATGTAGCCGAGTTCGCGGCAGGTTTTGGCTTTGCCGCTCATTTCTGGGTGCGCCCCTTTTTATTTTTCACAAGTGAGTCGTAAGTGTCGGGGCGGCGGTTACGCAGAAAACCCCAGCCGTCCTGGATTTTTTTGTTCTGGTTCAAATCCACCTTCGCGATTAACACTTCTTCTTTTGTGGTGCTTGCTTCCGCCAACACTTTGCCAAAGGAATCGCACACAAATGAGCCGCCCCAAAACTCCAGTTCGCCCTCTTCACCAACGCGGTTAACGGCGGCAACATGAATTCCGTTTGCAATTGCATGGGAGCGCTGCACAGTTTTCCAAGCATCATGCCAATCGCCGTCCGCGGATGTGTAGCCTTTAACGTAGCCGATTGCGGTTGGGTAAAATATGATTTCTGCGCCTTTGAGCGCGTTTATTCTGGCGGGTTCGGGGAACCATTGGTCGTAACATATGAGCACGCCAATTTTAGCGAAGGCGGTTTCAAACACTTTGTAGTCTGAGTTGCCTTCTTCAAAGTAGTCTTTTTCGTAGAAGTAGGGGTCGTGGGGAATGTGGGCTTTGCGGTATGTGCCCATGACTTCGCCGTCTGAGTCGATTACGGCGGCTGAATTGTAGAATTTTCCATTTTGTGCTTTCTCGAAAATGGGGGCGATGATTACTATCTTGTGCTTCGTAGCCAGTTCAGAGAACAATCGGGTGGATTCGCCGGGGATAGATTCACCCAACTCCGCAACATCCAGCTTTTCCTGCTGCGGAAAATACCGCGTCCGATACAATTCTTGAAGGCACACGATTTGGGCGCCCATGTTTGCGGCTTGCCCGATTTTCTCTGCGGTTTTCGCCATGTTCTCCGCGGGATTCTCCGAAACTGAGGTTTGGATAAGCCCAATCGTTACTGCTCTATCGGTTTTTTTCTTTGGTGCTGGGTTCGGTTTGGCGGCGGATATTTGCTTTTCCATCCTTGTTTTCAACATATCTATCTGCTGTTCGTATTAACTTTTTTGAAAAAATATCAGGCGAACCAGACCTGAAAACGAGTCTTGCCACAAAAAGGGCTATATTTTTCCAGAGCAATCGATGGGCTTGGCATGTAAAACAGGGTTCTTTTCCATTCAACCCAACGAAACTATTTATTAAGCCAAAGCAGTGACAATACATTAGTTTACTGGGGCCACGTACATGAAAATATTCATAGTTCAATTTCCCTTCGGCGTAGCAGCATTCGACGAAAACAACGGCTTAGTTGAAAAAGCATTGTTTCCAAAACAGGCGCAGGATGCAGCTAAGAGCCTGCTTAAAACCGAATCTGGAAAAATCGCAGACGAAGTCTCATCACTAATCAGCCTTCTCGCAAGCGTAGGCTACGACACATTCGTTTTTGAAAACGGCAAGTTAGCCGAGGAAGCCCAGCGGAAAATGAAAATCGCCGTGGAAGTCGCTAAACCAGCGGAAACCGCAGTTTTGCACTCCCGCATGGGTGAAATCGCAGTTGAAACTGGCTTCACCAAAGACGAACAAGAACTTAGCGCGTGGAACCGCAGCGTAAGCATGGAACTCGCAAAAATGCGAATCAAAGGCGCCTCAGAAAAACGTGATTTAATCGTGGCGCAGAGCATCCAAACACTCGACAGCCTCGACCAAACCGTTAACCTCTTCATGGGCAGACTGCGAGAATGGTACGGCGTCTATTTCCCCGAGCTTGACCGCTTAATCGAGAAACATGAAACCTACTCGCGCCTCGTCACAAACCTTGGCAGCAGAGAAAACTTTACAGTTGAGGGCTTAGAGAGGGAAAACATTCCAAAGGAACGAACCCTGCTCGTTGCAAAAGCAGCGGAGTCATCGATGGGTGCAGACGTTGCCGAATCCGACTTGGAGATGGTTCAAGCCTTAGCCAAGGACGTTTTGAACTTCTATTTGCTGCGCAAAACCATGGAAGACTACGTTGACCGCACCATGGAGGAGCTGGCGCCAAACGTCCGCGCAGTCGCAGGTGCACTTCTTGGCGCACGCTTAATCGCTATGGCAGGAAGCCTACGCAACCTCGCCATGCGTCCAGCAAGCACCATCCAAGTTATAGGCGCAGAAAAAGCGCTCTTCCGCAGCTTAAAAACTGGGGCGCGTCCGCCTAAACACGGCTTAATCTTCCAGCACACGCTCCTGCACGACGCGAAAAGGTGGCAACGCGGAAAAATCGCGCGTGTCATCGCAGGCAAACTCGCCATCGCAGCCAGAGCAGACGCTTTCGGAGCAGGCCACTACATCGGAGACAAACTCAAAGCCGACATCAACAAACGCCTCGAAGAAATCCAGACAAAATACAAAGATCCGCCAGCACCAAAAGAAGCTAAACCACGACCCGAAGGCCAATTTGAACACCGCGAACAACGCCCACCAAGAAGAGATGAAGGCAGATTCAGGGGCGGAGGCAAAAACTTCAGCGGAGGCGACCGCGGACCACGACCACCACGCCAAGGAAGCGGCGGTGGAGGCGGAGGACGCAACTTCGGCTACGGCGGCGGACGAGACAGAGACAGGCGCGGTGGCGGCGGACCGAACCGGGGACCAGAACGACGTGCACCTCAAAGTTAAACCGCACCCAAAATTCAAAGAAATCTACCAAGTAATACTCGAAGACGGCTCCCAACGATTAGCCACAAAAAACCTAACTCCGGGACTTCGGGTTTATGGTGAGCGGCTTTTCAAATTCAAATATGTTGAATACCGTGTTTGGGATGCTTTCCGCAGCAAACTCGCAGGCGGCATCATCAAAGGTGTGCAGAACGTGCCTGTTGAGCCCGGCTATAAAATTTTGTATTTAGGTGCTGCATCAGGAACCACTCCGAGCCACGTGTCAGACATCGTCGGCGACTCGGGGCACGTTTACTGCGTCGAATTCGCCCAGCGCTCCCTACGTGACCTCGTCAACAACGTTGCCGCATACCGAACCAACATCTCCCCAATGCTGGAAGATGCGCGGATGCCCGAACGCTACGCCATGTTCATCTCAGGCAAAGTCGACACAATCTACTGCGACGTCGCCCAACCAGAACAGGCAAAGTTGCTCGCCGACAACGCAGACGTCTTCCTAAAACCAGGCGGCTGGGTCATGCTCGCATGCAAATCCCAGAGCATCGACGTAACCATGGCGCCAGAAGCAGTCTACCGCCAAGAAGCAGCAATTTTAAGGAACAGAGGCTTCGACGTCAAAGAAGTCGTAGATTTGGAACCCTACGACAAAGCACACGCCATGATAGTAGCCCAGAAAATCTAATTTTAATCAAAACCCAGAAAGCCCAAATTCCCTATACTATTCCACACCCAATAAAACATGTAAAACACCTATCAAAATAAGTAAGCTTTTCAAGGTCGATACGGCACGAACCTATTTGGAGCCTATTAGAGGTTCTATGTTGAAACCTATAGGGGGTAGGTCAGTATTGGCACAGAACCAGCGCATAAACATGTTGAAAATCAGTCACCAAAATAAGCGAATAAAAAGACCACCGAGACCAGCAATTATTCCAAACAGCCAATTCTGCCTTAAAACAAGCCGCAAAGGTCCGTTCTTAGCCTCCGATGCGGGAAAGGTTTATTTCATGCAAGGGCACTATGATGTGAAATTGCAGGCGGACAACCGTGTCCGTTGGGATGTGGTCCTTCGGGACTGAACCGTAAGCAAACAACACATTAGGAGAAAAAATTTAGATGGCATACAAATACATAGCTGAAGAATGGGCTCACCCCGAAAAAAGCTTCGTTGAAGAACTCATGCGCCAACGCTTAGTGCAGTGGCGTAAACAACCAACCACAATACGCCTCGAGCATCCAACACGGCTCGACCGCGCAAGAAAACTCGGGTACAAAGCTAAACAAGGCTTTGTTGTTGCCCGAACAAAAGTCCGAAGAGGCAACTTAAGAAAACTCCGTCCCAGATCAGGACGACGCCCCAAACGTATGGGTGTCGCCAAATTCAAACCAGGAAAAAGCATCCGACTTATAGCTGAAGAACGAACCGCCAAACGCTTCCCCAACCTTGAAGTCTTAAACAGCTACTGGGTAGGCGAAGATGGCAAGCACAAATGGTTCGAAGTCATACTTGTTGACCCCAATGCGCCAACCATAAAGACTGACAAAGACGTCAGCTGGATAACAGAGCCACAACACGCCAGCAGAGTCTTCCGCAGCATGACCAGCGCAGGCAAAAACGTTCGGGGACTCCACCACCGCGGAAGAGGCTCAGAGAAAGCCCGTCCAAGCCGCAGAATCGGCAACACTGGACGCCACGGCGACCACCAGGTAAAAGGAGGCAAATAAATGCACCACTTAAAAATCATCATCATTAAACAAAACGGCAAAAAAAGCGACGGACAAGGCTTCAGCCAAAACGAACTCAAAGAAGCAGGCGTAAACAAACAGCAAGCCAAACAAATGGGCTTCCGCGTCGATGTTAAACGCAAATCTACACACAAAGAAAACGTGGATTGCATAAAATTACACGCAAAAGAAGCAATAGCCAAAGCCGCGGCACAGCCCAAAAAGCCAAAGCCCACATTCAAAGCCAAAGCAAAAAGCTAAAAGCCACAATCCCCACTCAAAAACGGTAACCAATGTCTGATAAACCGCCAATAGCCTACATCGACATCCGAGTCTTCGCCCACGCAACCGAAGACCCAGCCAAAGTCCAAACAGCCGTACGAAACCTATTGCCAGAACAGCTGGCACAAACCTTTGTTTTTAAAAAAACCGATTGCACGGGGCACTACGGAAACTCAATTACCCTTTTTACATCGAAATTAACCGATAAAAAACTGATGCCGAGCGCAGTGGAGAAAATCGGCAAAGCGCTAAGCGCGTTGGATAAGGAAGAGTTGGAACGCGACATAAAACTGCATCTGGAAAAAGGAAACCTTTACCTGCGATTTGATAAGCAATCAGCTTTTCTTGGTTCACTCAGATTCTCTTCACATGACCCCATCCACCTAAAAATTCATTTTAAGAACAAAACTGCACAGGAAATAACGGATTTTTCCAAGCAAACTGGGCTACTGCCATGACCCGACCCTTCATGGACCTTCATCTGCGCTTAAACCCCAAAGACCACCAAACCGCCCAGCGACTAATTGACAAAGCAGCACAGTTGGGTTACCGCAGCATCAGCGTGCCCTTCACGGCTGGATTGCAGGAAACCGACGCAGCTGCCCTCAGAGCCGCATCTGCAAAAGCAGGCTTGGATTTTGTTTTGCGTGCGGATTTTAAACCCCGCTCACAGGAGGATATGATGCGTTTTCTGCGCAAATTCAGGCGCCAGTTCGAAGTTATATGTATCATCTGTGACGAAAAAGAAATTGCGCGCCAAGCCGCCAAGGACAGACGCGTTGACCTGCTTAATTTTCCCAGCTTAGACTACCATAAACGATTCTTCGACCGCGCTGAAGCTGAACTTGCAAGTTGCAGTTTGGCAGCGTTGGAAGTCGACGCTAAACCCCTGCTTGTCATGGAGGGTCCGCCACGAGTTAGACTGCTTTCATGTTTGCGCCGTGAAGTGGCAATCGCACTTGAGTTTCACGTGCCCATCGTGGTTTCCAGTGGCGTTGCCGAGGAAAATTTGATGCGTATGCCAAGGGATTTGGCAAGTTTAGCTTATGTTTTCGGGCTTGGTGAAGCACAGGCTCTGGATGCAGTTTCAACTAACCCAATGGAAATTGTTTTGCGTAACCGCGAGAAACTCAGTTCACGGTTTATCGCCCCAGGCATCACTGTCGTCAAGGAGGGCACCCCCCTTTGAAACGTGTTAAACGCCGCTACCTCGCAGTTCAGTTAGAATCTGAAGGGTTGCCAAGTGAGCGCGAGTTTATGGATGCACTTTGGGCTTCTGTGACAAAGTTGTTCGGTGAGGTTGGGGCGAGTACCACGGGTTTGTCTTTGATTAATTTTGATGGGGCGCGCAAAATCTTTGTGGTGCGTTCTTCGCTTGCGTCTTTACCGATGGTTCGGGCGTCGCTGGCTGCGGTGACTGGTGTGGCTGGTAAGAGTGCGTCGATGCATGTTTTGGCGGTTTCGGGTACGCTTAAGGCGCTGTATGCTAATATCGGATAGTTCGCTTGTTTGAGTGTAAAGGTTTTGTTAGTGTTTAGACAAAACATTTCACAGTTAAGTCTCATAATAGCTTGGACAAACTTACATAAATGATGCAGAAACGTTTATCAATTCCACACATGCGTTATTTAGCGTTACAAAAGCGTCCAGAAAACCCAAAACAAAACGAGAGAACAAAAATGGACATAAAAGACTTCTACTTCAAACTCAAACCCCTAAAAACCCAACCCATCATAGACGACAGCACACTTCGAGACGGCATACAAATGCCTGGCTTAGCCGCAGGACCCAAAGACGCAGCAAAAATCGCCCAGATGCTAAGCGAAGTCGGCGTAGAACGCATCGAACTTTTCCACTACCAAGAACCAGACAAAAAAGCTGCAAAACTAATCCTTGACCAGAAACTCGACATGCGGGTTGCAGCCTGGTGCAGAGCCGTCAAAGAAGACGTCGACAGCGCAGTTGCCCTAGGGTTTGAAGAAGTCGGATTATCTCATCCAGTTTCAGAATTACATTTCAAGGCTAAATGGCCAGAAAAAACCCAGGAGCAAATCCTCGCAAACATCATCGACGTAACCGAGTACGCTGCCAAAACCTGCGGGTTGCGGACTTTCGTTCATGGTGAAGATAGCACCCGGGCAGACTGGAGCTTTGAAAAACGCCTCATAAACGCCGTTGCGGACGCAGGCGCAGAATGCTACCGCATATGCGACACAGTCGGTATAGGATTATCTGATCCCGAAGCGCCTTTGCCAAATGGCATTCCCGCAAAAGTTGTAGCTATCAAGAAGCAAACGCGGATGAAAGCAATTGAGATTCATGCCCATGACGACTTCGGCAACGCAGTCGAGAACACCATGGCGGCTATTAAGGCTGCTTCAGGAGTCTGGGATAAAGTCTACGCCAGCACCACTTACCTTGGCATCGGCGAGCGAGCAGGTAACGCTGAAACAGAAAAAGTTCTGCTTAACCTGTACCTTCATTACGGCGTCATGAAGTACCAGGGCAAAACCGAGAAGATGAAGGCAACTGCTGATTTCATCGGCAAAGCAACCGGTTACATAGTGCCGCCAAACAAGGCAATCGTCGGCGACTACGGCTTTGCGCACGAGTCGGGAATTCACACTCACGGAGTCCTCAACGACCCTTGGACCTACGAGCCTTACCCGCCTGAACTGGTCGGTAACACACGGCGTTTAACCATCGGCAAACAATCTGGCAAGGGCATAATTAAACACAAAATCACCGAGCTGTCAGGAAACGTTCCAGACGATTCAACTGTTGCTTCAGTCGTTGACACCGTCAAAGATATGTATGCTAATGGTCGCAGAGCCTCGCTTAAAGAGGAAGAATTCAAGAAAATCCTTCGCGTGCTAAGAATCCTGCCTGAGAACAGCAACTGCCCATAATAGCGAAAGGGAAAATAACCCTCCCTTGCTATTTGTTCTAGCAAGTGTGACCTCTAAGGGTTGACCTCTCCCTAATCGTCATTGTCAGCAACACAATGGTTGTTTTCGCTACTTTCCTCACAACGCTAACGCGACCAAATCAGGACTTTTAAGGGAAATGTCAATGCTGTTCAATGCTTGGAGTCTTTTCGCAAGTACGTTAAAGCCGAGCGCAGTGAACTGGTAGATATGGATAAGGACGAACTCACCAAGTTTCTGGATTACCTATAAGAGCTTGGGGCTGGATAATTTCAAAAAATAATTTAATCAAGGTTACTTGGATTTTGGTTTTTCATCGGTAACTTCTTTGAACGTTACTGTGATTTCTCTTGGTATGGTCTTTTGTGTTATCGAGTATTTTTGTTTCTTTTTGTTAGTCATAACCCCCTTTAAGATTGGATTAACGTTTTATAAGTTGTGTTTGCGTGAGGTTGTTGAGCCATCGCTTTGTTGCCTCAAAGCCTAGACAGAAAACGACTGCGGTTCTACGATGACCTTTAGAGCTTAGACTGCTGAGTTAGGTACATTTTATATCCTGTTGCCAACAATAGCTTCCTTGTGGGTTGATTGGTTTGACTGTTGATGCGGACCGAACAAAAAAGCCAAAGCTGCCTAAAAAACGGATATTAAAAAAGAATATTCGAAGATAAGCCGCCGTTGAACTTCGCAGCCATTTTAGCTTGAAAATCCAGTGTTAAGAATGCATCTGAAAAACAGGTTTTATACGAAATAAAGAAAATAAAAGAATAGATGGGTTTGGGTTTAGCCTACTGCTGCTTTGCAGATGCTAAATATTTGAGGTGGAACGGCTTAATTATTATGCCACCTTTCAAATCTGCGTTGAAAGTTTGGCTTTCAACCACCCACTCAGATAATTCTGAGTCAAGTGCCCTTATGTACTCGGCGAAGTTTTCAAAGTTTTCATGAAGCGAAATGCAAACAGTATCCCAACCCATGCCTCTGCCGTCTAAGACCAGAATCACGTTGGTCTGCTTCATGAACCATTCTTTCATTTTCTGTAATGCCTGAGTTTTCTCGTTACCCGCTGCAGATTTCAGTTTACTTTTCAAAAATGTTATTGCGGCTATTTCAAAGCCTATTTGACCGAATTTAGGAATCACAGTGTACCCTTCAATGAAGTTTTCCTCCAGCATAGCGCGTCTTCGGGTCACTGTAGGCTGCGAGACACCCAAGGCTTTTGCAAGTTGCCTGTCGCTTCTGTGCGAGTCCTTCATGAGCTCAAACAGAATTTTGTAATCTATTGGTTTTAGATCTTTCATTGCAATCAACTTAACCGATTTTTTGTTATCTACTAGGACTTTTTGACATCATATATAAACATCATGTTGAAATACCGAAAAATCTTCGAGTGCAACAGAGAAACACGACAGGAAGTCTTAAGAGAAAAAGAGCATCTAAAACATGAAGGAGCGCCCAAAAATATGCCAGTACCAATCCTAAACGATGTAGAACAAGAAATCACATGTTTTCTACGCGATTTAATACGTATAAACACAACTAATCCGCCTGGCAACGAAACTGCAGCCGCCAACTTCATAGCACAGTACATTGCCAAAGATGGTTTGAAATCTGAAATCATCGAGTCAGTTCCAGGCAGGGGAAGTGTAGTTACCCGGCTTAAGGGCTCAGGCGAAAAACCCAATCTGCTTTTGCTCTCCCACCTTGACGTGGTCGCGGCAAACCCCGCGGAGTGGAGCGTTGACCCGTTTGCTGGTACAGTAAAAGACGGTTATGTCTATGGAAGGGGCGCGTACGACATGAAAGGCATGACCGCAGTCGAAGTTATGACGCTTTTACTGCTCAAAAGAAACAAGATTCCCATCAAAGGCGACATCGTTCTTGCAGCCACAGCTGACGAGGAAAAAGGCGGCGAAGAAGGCGCAGGCTACCTTTTGACGCATCACAAGGACAAAGTCTGGTGCCCCTACGTGCTAAACGAAGGCGGAGGATTAGCCATACCCCAGAAAAAAACCAACGTCTACCCAGTCCAAACCGCGGAAAAAGGCATCTTATGGTTCAAAATAACCGCCAAAGGAACCCCCGGACACGGCTCCACACCTAACACCGCTGACAACGCCATCGTACGCATGAACAAAGTCATAACAAAAATAGGCAACTACCAGCCCCCAACCGTGTACGTGCCCACCCTCAAAGAGTTCCTCTCCGAAGTGGCAAAACACAACCCAGATCTCAACCAAAGTTTTTCACGGTTACTCAATAATCCAGCGCAGAGCGAGCAAATCCTCGACGCCTTAGCTAAAACGGATAAGGCGCTGGCGGAAGAAATTAGGCCACGAACCAAAACAACTATCACGCCAACCATCATTCACGGCGGAGTGAAAGAAAACATCATACCCTCCGAATGCGACACCGTTTTCGACTGCAGAGTTCTTCCAGGGGAAAGCGTAGATGCAACGCTCTCTACAATCAAAGGCTTACTCGCTGACGTCGGGATGGATAAGTTGAGTTTTGAAATCATCCAGATGCACGACGGCAACGAATCCACAACAAAAACCCCACTGTACGGCGCCATAACAAATGTTCTGCGGGATTTTGAACCCAGCTGCGGCGTAACTCCAACCTTAACTACGGGCGGGACAGATTCACGGTTCTTCAGGGAAACGGGCAGCATATGCTACGGTTTCCACCCGATGCGCCCCGATGAACCCAACGACCTGCTGGAGAAACGCATGCATGGCATAGACGAACGTATAACCATCGAGAACCTTGTCTTCGGAACAAGCATATTCTATGAAACCGTTAAACGATTTATGACGTAAAACGGCTTCGTCCACAATATTTCTTCTTTTTTAATAGTTTAGTATTTATTGATACACACTCTATTTAATGGCAAGGATTAATCCACTTAAGAGGCAACCAAAAAATGCTCGGTGAACAAACGTTAGTTGCCAAGGAACCCAAAAACTTTGAGGTTACCCGAACAATCGGTTTAATCTCCGATACGCACGTTCCCAAGCGAGTCCCCTGTATTCCTAAAAGAGTTTTTGAAATCTTTGAAAAAGTAGACTACATCATACACGCTGGCGATTTAGTGGAGTTATCAGTTGTGGATGAACTGGATCAGATTGCCCCAGTTTTAGCGGTTAGCGGCAACTCAGACGGCATAGAAGTCGCCAATGCGTTTCCTAAGCTTAACTTGATGAAAGTGTTTGATTGGAAAATCGGCGTCATGCACGACCAGAACATTCTCTATGATTCGGACAAGTTGAATGGATTTGCCGCTGAGAACGGGTTTGACGTCGTGGTCTATGGGCACAGTCATATTGCGAGCATTAAGTGGGAAGGCAAAATTCTCTTTATAAACCCGGGAAGCCCGACGGATCCCGCTGGAACTTTAAGTAAGCCTTCGGTGGGGCTTCTTAAAATCACTAAACAAGCCATTGTGCCGGAGATTGTTGAGTTTTAACCCATCAAAAGGGGTCCGATGAAAATTGCGTATAGAATTATTCCAAATACCAGAGCAGCCGCCCAGATAACTATGGTTTTCAACATGATTTTTTTCTTGTTGAAACATCCTTGGATGTTCTTACGGAAACGCCATATGACCCAACGAACCAAACTCAAAGAGATAGAGCAGTGACTCCAAGGATTGCGTGAATTACCCAACAACAGACACGATTGATAGCGGGGTAGGAACAGAATAGTCTGGAATCACTGCCAGAACAAAGGACGGAACCATAACATAAAACACCATTGTCAAATGTAAAACAACTGCTGTAGCCATGACGAGTCCATGTTGCCTGAACTTTAGTTTTCTATTCAACAAATAACCGTACATAAGCAGGAACAGGACGATTATTTGAATTGCTAAGCTGACGGTGATTGTGAGAGCAACTGGGTTGGTTAGAAGGGACATTGACGCCACAACTTACCAATTAAAGCGGGGGGTTTAAAGTTTACTTTCACTCACCTCTCCCCATATGGGAACTGCAGTTTCTGCATCTGCCTTAAAAGCAAAATACGTCAAAGGGTGCCTTGAGGCTAAAAGAATGGAACATTGTAAAAACCCCTGGAGAGACACCTGCAATAGCGAGAACATAAAACTTTACATCCAAGTAAAAGGCGAAAACCTGCCCATATGCCAACAATGCTGGAGCAAAATCGCCGAGCAAGACGAGGAATGGTAAATGGAAAGTTTCAGCGCCAACAGTGCGAGGTCATTTATCGGAAGAAATGTTAACTTACACCTAAAAGATGGGGCGGTAATAGTGAACGTTCAATTGACAAAGCTCCATAAAGGCGTGGGAAAAAACAACAATCTAATCGAGTATTCCCTATCTGGCAATCATAAAGCCACTCGCGTGCCACTCAGGAACATCGCCTGGGCTGAAATGCTCAACATAAACCTGATGAAAATTCCCTCTTGAAAACCTCAAGCAGAGAAAAAAACACTAATACCGCCGCGGTGCTTCACAGGTTATGCGTTGCTCAAACTGCGGAGTATGCTGCACAGAAACTGAGATGTTGCTCTCCAAAAAAGACATCAAGCGTTTGGAGAAAAAGGGCTTTAGCCAGAATCAATTCGTCAACTACGACAAGCAAGGCTATGCAGTGCTTAAGAACCGTGATGGTTACTGTGTCTTCTACGACCTTAAAAACCGCAAATGCAGCGTTTATGCAGATCGACCAGCAGGTTGCAGAGTTTATCCCGTAATTGTTGATGAAGACACGGGCATAATTTTAGACGATATATGCCAGTCGCGGAGGTCGATTACTCAGTCTGAGAAAAATCTTAAGGGTAAACGCGTGATTCGGCTTCTTGAAATAATCGATTCTGAAGCGCAAGAACGACGTACTCGAAAAGTCTCATGATTTTTGGCTTGCGGACTTTGCTTGTTTACATTGCCAGCATTTTATGGCTTTGTTTCTTTGCGTATCTAAGTCTTTTTTTGCAACTAAGCTTGTTTGTATGAGTTTACCGCAGGAATCGCAGACAAACTATACTTCGGCGACGCGTTCGTTGTTTTCGAGATTTTTTAGGGGCAAGAATTACTTACCTGATTTGGTGGCTTTTTCGTTTGCCATTAATTGCTCTATGTATTCTTTCATGTTGAGGTTTGTGGCTTGTGCGCGCTTTCTTATTTCTTTGTGGAGCTTTTCTGTCACTGTTATACACTTGTATCCTTTCCTTGGCAAAAGACCCATTCTCCTTCCGTACTTTACCGTACTCAGGTAATATATAATTAACGGTAAATCGCTTTCAACATTCTTAAATCTTAAATAAGTGTACGTTCGGTTACTATGATTAGAGAGGGAACATAAAACGCCAAAAAAAGGCTACAAAAGCATCACTGTGAAGACTGAGGTCTACGACTACTTCTTCACTGAATGGCTCAAAGTCAAAGATGAATACGCCATAAAAAAGGCATCCACAGCTTCTCAGCGTACGTAACCTACCGTTTAGCCCAACTTATAACCGAAGACAAAAAAGGCATCAAAGAATAGTTTCCCTCAACCCCATCAAACTTTAAATAATCCTTAACCTGACTAAGGAAAGGTGAAAAGCTATGCCTTGCTCAGTAATAGTTGGCGCCTTCTGGGGAGACGAAGGCAAAGGAAAAATAATTTCTTATTTAGCCCTTAAAGATAACCTTGATTTTTGTGTCCGAACTGGCTCAGTGAACGCAGCACACACTGTGTGGTACGAGGGCAAAAAATTTGCTCTACATATGGTTCCAGCAGCCTTCATAAACCCTAAAACACGGTTGCTCATTGCAGCAGGAGCAAACGTCGATGTTAAAACGTTCTTCGACGAAGTGGCATTAACTCAAATCAACAAAAAAATAATAGGCATAGACCAGAACGCATCCATAATTGAGCAAAAGCACGCTGATCAGGATAAAGCAAGCGCCGTAAACAAGGGCATCGGCACCACAGGCAGAGGCGTTGGACCAGCCCTCGAAGAGCGCGTTAGGCGCACCGCGAAGCTCGCTAAGGACATCCCTGAACTCAAAGCTTTCCTCGCTGATGAGGTGGCGGAAGTTAACGATGGGTTAGACGCGGGTAAAAGCGTGCTGCTTGAAGGCACCCAAGGGTTTCTGTTGTCGCTTTTTCTGGGTGGTGGCTACCCATATGTGACTGGCAGAGATACAGGCGCATCAGCCATTGCCTCAGAAGCAGGCGTTGGACCCACACGAGTGGATGATGTAATAATAGTTTACAAATCCTTCATGACCAGAGTGGGCGCTGGACCGTTGCCTGGCGAAATCACCAAGGAAGAAGCACTTAAACGCGGGTGGTTTGAAGTTGCCGCTGGAACAGGACGCGACAGACGCAGCGCACCCTTCGACTTTGACTTAGCAAAAAAAACCGCCAAGATAAACGGCGCCACACAGGGTGCCATGACAAAACTCGACTGCATCTACCCAACCTGCAAGGGCGCAAGAAAATACAGCGATTTGCCAAAAGAAGCCAAGGAGTTCATTAAAGAAGTGGAGACAAGAACGGGCGTGCCCATTGTCTTCATCGGAACTGGACCAGACGCCTTGGACCTTATCGACCGCAGGACATAGCAACTTTTATTTTCCAAGGTGTTTATCCTCTTTCGAGGCATAGCAAAGTGTTAACGTCTAAAGGTAACAGCAAAGCCCTCGCAAGTGTCCTTGTGATGCTTTTCATTGCTGGATTACTAGTTGGAGGGTTAATCATCTTCTTCGTATCAACCCGCCAAATAAGCAACTTGAACGGTCAAATCTCAGATTTGCAGAGCGCCGTCTCCAACTTGGAGGGACACCAGAACGCCACTTACCAAACCATAACCATCCTGCAGAATGGGACCTCATTAGCTGACCTCTATGATAACGTTCGGAATTCGGTGGTTTTGGTTCAGGGCGAAACCAGCGATGGTAGCGTGCAGGGATCCGGGTTTGTTTACAATTTTGGTGACCGAAACGTTGTGTTAACAAACTTCCACGTAGTCGACGGCACCACTGGTTTAAGCGTAACTTTCTCAGATGGCGACGGCTACTCAGCAACTGTATTGGGAACGGACCCGTACTCCGACTTAGCTGTTTTATCCGTCAATGCGCCAGCCTCAGAGTTTAAACCCATAACCATAGCGAGTTCAGCGCCGCTGCGTGTAGGTGACCCCGTAATCGCCATCGGAAACCCCTACGGACTCGTCGGCTCCTTAACCACGGGAGTCGTAAGCGCCACGGGACGAACCATAACTGAAGACACAGCAGGCGGCTACGCAATTGCCAACATCATCCAAACCAGCACCCCAATTAACCCTGGCAACTCGGGCGGTCCTCTGTTGAATTCAGTCGGGAGCGTAGTGGGCATAACTGCGGCGATTGTTTCTGATTCTCAAGGACTCGGCTTCGCGATTCCGTCAAACACTATTCTAAGGGAAGTATCGGCGTTGACAACCACCGGTTCATACCATGGCCACTCGTACTTGGGCGTAAAAGGGGAAGACATGGATTACAGTATATCCCAGCAAATCCATTCAAACGTGACTTACGGCTGGAGAATTCAAAACATAACTAGCGGTGGACCCTCGGATGGCGTGTTAAAAGTCAACGACATCATTATCACTTTGAACCATCAAACCATCAAGAACAACGACGACTTAGCCAGCTACTTAGAGGAAAACACTCTTCCAGGCGACAACCTCGTCTTAACAGTGATCCGTGGAAACCAGCAGATCGATGTTACGGTTACTTTGGGAACTCGCCCTGCCCAATAATATCTTAATTTTTGTTCAACAGTAAATCCTCATTCTTTTTTTTATGGAAAAGTAGATTAAGGCAGGTTAACGCAAGATTAGCGTTAAGCTCTACGTGAAAATTCAAATTTAACTGTGATACGATTATGGATGAATTAGAAGGCGTATTGAAGGGGGAGAAAATAGCTTATTTCTCGATGGAAATCGGCTTAACAAGCGAGATTCCCACTTACGCAGGCGGCTTAGGAACGTTAGCGGGCGACGCGGTTCGTTCAAGCGCCGACCTGAAGCTTCCCCTTGTCGCCGTTACCTTAATCAGCAAAAGAAACTATTTTACGCAAAAACTCGACGAAAACGGAAGACAAACAGAACTGCAAAACCAGTGGCATCCAGAGAAGTTTATGGTGCTGTTGCCCAACGAAGTGTACGTGCAGATTGAGGGGCGCACCGTGAAAGTTAAGGCGTGGCTCTACAAGTACCAGAGCATCACAGGCGGAGTCGTTCCAGTCATTTTTCTTGATACCGACGTCGACGGTAACACACCTGAAGATCGGGAAATCACTTTTTACCTCTATGGCGGAGACGAAAAATACCGCTTAAAACAAGAAGCTATCTTGGGGTTTGGCGGCGCACGAATGCTCGACGCATTGGGTTTTCACGTTAGAAAATATCATATGAACGAGGGACACTCAAGTTTTCTATCCCTGGAGTTGCTCCGCAAATTCGACATGGATGCGGCTAAAGTGCGGGAACTCTGTGTCTTCACCACTCACACGCCGGTGGAGGCGGGACATGACAAATTCAACTATGACTTAGTCGCCGAAGTACTTCAAACCGTCGACTTAGCCCTGCTCAAAAAATACGGCGGCGAAGAAATTTTAAACATGACTCGACTCGCACTTAACCTGAGCAACTACGTCAACGGAGTAGCAAAGAGGCATCAGGAAGTTTCGAGCCAAATGTTCGCTGGCTACGAAATCCACTCTGTAACCAACGGGGTGCACTCTTTCACTTGGACGGGTAAAAGTTTCCGCAGAATCTTCGACCAGTACCTTCCAGGCTGGGCGATAGAGCCTGAACTGCTGGCGAAAGTTGACATCATTCCAGAATGCGACATCTGGCAGGCGCATCTTGAGCAGAAACAAGACCTTCTCGATTACGCTAATTTAGCTACGGACAGCGATTTAAGCGCTGATGTGCTAACTTTGGGGTTTGCAAGGCGCGCAACACCCTACAAAAGACCCACAATGCTGTTTTCAAACCTTGACAGGTTGCGAGCGATTAACCGCAAAGGCAAGATACAAGCGATTTTCGCTGGCAAAGCACATCCCAGGGACAGCGGCGGAAAAACCCTCATAGAGCAAATCTACAGTTATGCTAAGCAGCTCGAAGGCGATGTTGAAGTGGTGTATTTGGAAGATTACAACATGGACATCGCTGCCAAGATGGTGGGCGGGGTGGATGTTTGGCTTAATACGCCGCTTCGACCCATGGAAGCGTCTGGAACCAGTGGAATGAAAGCGGCGCACAACGGCGTTATAAACTTCAGCATACTCGACGGCTGGTGGGCTGAAGGCTGGATAGAAAACATGACTGGCTGGGCAATCGGACCCCACTCCTCAGAGAGCGACACCGACGAATTAACCATAAAAGAAGCCGAAGACCTCTACAACAAACTCGAATACGTCATCTCCCCAATGTTCTATGAGCGCCACGACGAATGGATAAAGATGATGAAGAACTCCATCGGCAAAATCGCGTACTACTTTAACAGCCACCGAATGATGCGGCGATACGTAATCGACGCGTACCTTTGATTTAGCGCTTGCCACGAAAGTTATTTACCTCATTAAACACAGTTTATTTTGACCGGGTTAATTCTAAGTACGATTGCGCTTTTTCTTTTTTTTGACCACTGGGCAAGCGACATCGTACCTTACGTTGAGCATCTACCTGGTGCTGCTGGGAGTCGGTACCGGCTTGTTTGTTGCGCCCAACCTGTGTGCCGTAATGAGTTCCGTTCCCGTTGAACGCCACGGCGTCGGCAGCGTACTCTTCACGTTGTTCCTCAACATCGGTTTAAACGTCAGTCATAATGTCTCACTTACCGTCCCCTACGACCTCATCACCCAAATCCTCGCAGCCGTAAACCCAACCTCCATATCCCCCGCCGACATAGCGCTCTTCGTATCCAGCCTCAAAAACACCTACTTGGCCTTCGCTATAATAAACGCCGTCGCACTAATCCCCGCTGTGATTGGGGCAGAATCAAAAAAACAGACAACACAGATGAGCCGATAGTTGAAGCAGAATAAAACTTAAAGAGTTTCTAAGACACATGATTTACTATAAAATAAGTGTGTTGTTCAAGCTTGCAGACTAAAACAGAACATCCCTATGTGGAAATTAACCCTAAAATCTGCAACGGCAGTCCAGTGGTTGCTGGAAGCCGCGTCAGAATCGTAGATGTAGCAATCGAGTACGAGTACCTTAACCGCTCTCCAGACGAAATAATTAACGCTCATCCTCACTTGAAGCTGGAACAAATCCACGATGCCTTGTCGTACTACTATGAACATAGGACTGAAATGGACAAGAAAATAAAGGAAGACCAGCAATTCATTGAAAAACTCATCCAGACCCAGAAAGGCAGATGACTCCGAATCAAATCAATTAAGATTTACGCAGACGAAAGCGTTAGCATAGCAATCGTTGATGGCTTAAAGCGGCGAGGCGTAAATGTTTTTTCCGCTAAGGATTTGGGGAAATTGGGTTTAACCGATGAGGAACAACTAAAAGTTGCCGTTCAAAACCAAGTTGTAATTTTTACGCGTGATGCTGATTTTCTCAGAATTGCCTTAAACAAGCCTCACTTGGGCATCATCTATGTTCATCAGCGAAAATTAACAATCGGTGAATACATCAAGAGACTCAGAATAATAGTTGAAACAAAAACAATGAAGGAAATGGAAGACCAAATACTTTTCTTATAGCCTCCTGAAACTCGTTTTTTCAATCTTGTCAGCCCACTCATCAGAAATTTTGTGTTCATTTTCGGAGCCTAACCGCTAATTGTTGCGGATGGAGGCTTCACGAACCTATTTGGATCCTAATATCATATCATTGCACAAACCTAAGAGGGGTAGGTCCTATTGGCGTTTTCTGTTGCCATTAACTGCCTTGCTCTATTTTTGGGAAGGAAAGTCGGTGCTTTGAAGTTACGAGACTCCACCACAGCACTTTCCCGCCTGCAAAAGAACGCTGCTTTGGTTTTTCTTTCTTTTCCACAAATTTGGACAATGCTTATAGGCTGCCAGTGTTTCCTTCTGTTGGTTTTTGAAATGACCACATACATGTTTGTTAGAGAAGAGGAAGAGGAAGACTGCGAAGACTGCGATTGTGAAGATTGCGAGGACGAAGAGTAAGTCTTCTTCCAACCAATTTTTTTCCAGAATTTTTTATTTTGTTTGGCTCATTTTGGCAAAATAGCACATATCTAAAACGTAATTATGATTCTAAAGAAGCCATAAGGGTAAACTTGCTAAAAATGTAATTGGAAGTGGCGCCGCCGAAAGGAAACGCTACTCCAGAAGACACTTTATACCGTTTCCAGCTTTTTTTAAAGAGCTTGATGTTTCTAATCAGGATTGATAATTGCAGAATAGTTTGCTTATTGAAAGATTCAACTTTAATGCTGCAGGTGGTTTTCAAAAAAAGCAAACGAATTATTTTTTTATAGCTCTTCTTCTTGAAAATACACCTGAAACCAGTGCAATTACCACAAAAAAGGCAAAGATAGTCCATATTGGAAACTCTGGAACAGCAGATTCAGCTTTGAACACTATTGATACTGTTTGGGTACTGAAGTGTGTCGTGTACCAAACATAGTAGTTGTTTGCATCTTGAGTGCAACCTTGATTTAAAGCAGGCTGTCCATCAATGCTGATAGTAGGGATAGTTCCATACGGTACTGCACTTTTGGGAATTGTCACATTGCCAAAGCCTGTTGTTCCGCTTTGACCTGTCACAGTAAAGGACAGTGTTGTTGTGTTTGATGACTGGCTTGTTATGATTTCAAGATTAGACATCTGAGAGCTTGCTATACTTCCGCTGATCGTCAAATCAACAGTTGAGCCTGTATCTGTGGTTGCTGGCACAGTTGTTGGAGCTGGAGTTGGCAAAAGTGTTGGGGTTGGCGCAACAGGTTTTGGGGTGACTGCTGGAGCGTTTGTTGGCGATGTTGTCGGGTTAGCTGTTGGTGCTGAAGTGGGAACTGGAGTTGGGCTAGGGGAAGGAGTAGGTTGAGTTGATGGCGGTGGACTAGGACTTGCTGTTGGGGTAGGTGTAGGAGTAACAGTTGGAGTTGGACTAGGAGTGGGACTTGGAGTAGCTGTTGGTGTTGGACTTGGAGATGGAGTTGGAGATGGAGTTGGGCTTGGCGTTGAGGATGGAGTAGGTGATGGGCTGGGGCTTAGAGAAGGTGATGGACTAGGAGAAGCTGTTGGCGATGGAGTTGGATTAGGTGTTGGAGTTGGGGTTGGCGCAGGTGCAACTGCTTCAGTACCAGTAACTTGAATGTTTTGGGCACCTTGCAATTCATAAGTAAAGCAGAGAGATGTGTATGTGCCATTATCTGTTCGAACAAAATCTGTCATCGGGTTACCATCTACCTGAACTGTGAAATTTCCCCAAAGAAGAGTGTCTGGAAATGTTACATTAAATAAGAAGGGAAAAGAATATGCAAACGAAGAACCCATCGCGCTGAAACTGATCTGTTTAGCTAAAAGATTGAAATCAACCAATGAAACAGAAGAATTACTGGACACAGAAACATTGTATGTTTTTGTATCCTCCTGAAAATTTAACGCGGTTGTTGTCGCTGGCATTGAACTGTGCAGGTCAATGACCTTTTCCAAAGTTTTCGATTTTACATCTACAACTGACACGCTGTCAGTACCCCAATTCAGACAGTAAATCTTGCTAAAGTTGTCATTTGCAAATATGAAATCGGGGTCAATTCCTTTTAGAGGTATAAGATTTAAAAACTGGTTACTAGTCAAGTTATAAATGCTCATAAAACATCCATCAAAATTGACAATGTATAGGCAGTTTTCTTGGGAGTTAAATAATATGCCTGACGCGATTGTGTAGACCATATTACTTTGATCGACTCCAACATCTTTTACAGAATCTTTCAGATAGATTACTTTCGTTATTGTATCAGTATCTGTGTTTATCCCTAAGATCACATATTTAGCTCCTACAAAAAGCGTATGAGACTTGGAATCGTACGAAAATGGGTAATAAGGCCCGGCGGATATACCAAGAGAACCAGACTCGTTGAAGGTTATAGTCTTCTGAACAGTGTAGTTTTTGGTTTCAATTACTTGAATAACTACGGGGCCATTGTCCAATCCCCCCAGGGCATATAATTTTGAACCATCCGGCAGTTCGAAGGGTTTATCATTAAATCCGCCTCCGTCAAGCTTTACTAGTGCCTCCACTTGAAAGTTTGAAGCATTAATTGCCAAGAAAGTGTCAGGGTGACCACTCCCATTTACTGGGTCTTGCCATATGGAATATAGATTCGCTTGATCATGGGAAAGACTGAGACTCCACACTCCGGAAATATCTGGAGGAAGACGATGAGATTTGGTGAGACTCATGTTTCCCGCATTAACTTCTAGTATTGCTTCCCCTTGAGCTATCAACATCCTTCCCGCGTCATCCATAACTACGTCATACCCACCGACATCCGACCGAATCATTGGAAATTCAATCATATTCTCGATGGTTGCATTATTGGGATCAAACGTAAATGCCATTGCGCTTTTTGTGAGGAGAATATAACCACTATCATCCGTTGGCTGCCTGATGAAGAAACGTGGGGAGAAGCTAATATCACTGAATAATATTGTACCTTCAACGGTATTATTAGCAAGGTTTATTTTTAAAAAAGAGTTGCCATCGGTGCTGGCAGCATAGAGAATATTAGGGTTCACTGGATCAATTTGTATATCATTCATCTGAGTATAACCTATGTTAAATTTGTTCTTGCCCAAATTGATTTGACCGACTATGTTATCGGTTTGCGTATCGATTACTATGATGTTTTTATCGTTTGGTACAGGCCAACCAGTACCTACATAGAGCGACTTACCGTCTGCGCTTGACTCCAAAGGAAATGCCCCTCCATCAATTGGAATAACTTTTAGACCCTCAACTCCTGTCAAGTCAATAGAGTAAAGCCAGCCATATGCATGATAATCTGGGTACCAACCGCCAAAGGTTGATACATAGAGCTTTTGCTCGTTGGGTAAGACTTCTAAATCACATATGCCTTCACTTGTGCTATGCATGGGTATTGAAACTGAATAACTCCAATTTTTATTAGCATAATCGTAGATTCCTGCAACAGCTGCGTCAAATGTTGGTCTGCTCGCAACGAACCATTTACTGGAGTTAAAAGTGCTTTCCTTAATTCTGTGAAACCTCATTTCATAGTCAGTGGTATTTGTCACTGCGTAAGTGTCTGTGTTGATAATGTTGACTGTTGCCCCTCCATCCATCGCGAAAAGGAAATGTCCATATTGTGAGCTAGTGAGGCTGATCAGAGCAATATTGTCAATTGTGTGGATTATGTTCATTGTTTGGGTATCGATGACGAGCAGTTTGTGCCATGTAGGGGAATAAACAAAGAGTTTCGTTTCGCTGGCGTCTAGGGCTATGACATTGCACAGGACTTGGAAATAACCGGATAAATCAGCAACTTTCATAATGGATAGATCTTCGAGAGCCACTTTACAGACAATACCCGAAGTATCAAAACAGAGGTAAGCGTATTTTCCATCCTGTGTAACTGCCATCGCGATTGGAGTACCCCATTGAGGCTTTATGCTCTCTGCTTGGGACGTTTCTGAAGTGGATTGGTTTGGGATGCCACTTCCTGAGGCGCCAACAAACACCAAAGGTGCCAAAACGACAAAAATCAAGGTTACCACAAGTAAACGGCTAAATTTCATTCTATCATCCCGTAAGCATTACAGTTCTTTCAGTTTTATGATTTGTGGAAGAAATTCACTTAAATATCGAACTAAATTGCACAAATCTTTTATCTGAATAACTCTATGCCTCTTTTTGTTGTCTTGTTTGTGATGTGTCTTGAGAGCTAAACCCTCTTTGTTGTCTATTCTCCAGGTGTTGGAGCAAACTCAGGAAGACACATTGTAGCTTGGGTGAAGTTAAAGCTCACGCGTTTTCTTATCGCATTATCTTTTGAACCATAAATCGATGTGAACCTGTTTTAGTTTAGCCCTTTCCGATTTTAGCTTAATTATCATAAATGGTAAAAGAACCGCCGAAGTGACGCCGAGTGTTATGTAAGACCAAAATGTTAGAAACCCCAAATAATATAGAATCAATAGAACAACAAGTAAGATTACAAAGGTAATGGATAATTTTTCTTTATATTCAAAAATATCTTTACCTGGAAGAGGAGATATTGGGATAAGCGAAACACACAATATAATTAGAACAGTTAATACTCCTGCACTTCCAACCACGACCAACCCGTCAATGTTAGAAATAGACATGAAAGCAAAAGGAATTGCAAGCAACGAAAGCATTAATATCCTGACTACAGTGGCCGTTGCATTAAACTGTTTTTGCTCAATTGTTTCATATTTAGTTGAACCGCTCGTCTTTGTAACTGAAATCGAAGAAAAAGGAAATTTCAAAATTCCTGAAGCAAAATACATTATGCCTCCAATTGTCCATAACTTTAGCTCTTTTTGAACCTTTGAATCCATTGAGCAATAAACATCAGAAAAAAATGAGGTGAACTGAACAATGCAAGCCGACATCAAACCAAAAAAGAAAAACTCTACGAAAAGTGATGGATTCAATACATTGGGTACGCCATCCAAAAAAATGTAGTCCAGTATTAATCCTGTGAACAGAATTGTTGTTGCCAAAACTGCTATTTCCTTTTTAGTTATGAGGGCTGTTTTTTTGAATTTTGCGTTCCTAAATTTAAGTAATTCTTCAAATGCTTCTTTTAGATCCTGTGTTTTTTTAAATGGAACAGCAAGGTTAAGACCTGTGCTAGCAAAAGCTACTATGCAGGATATTGCTACTATTCCTGTTACGGTTGTTGTTGTCGTAGCAATTTTTGCTGTATTCACTGATGGTGATCCTAATAGCGTAATTGGCATTACATCCAGACTGCGAATTAATGGTGAAAATGAGTTATTTTTTGGAGAAAGTGATGTTGACGGCTCTAAAGTAGGTGACGCAATTGGTTGAGGAGTTTTACTTGGTGCGATAATCGATGTAGATGTTGGTGTTGGCGTTTTAGTGGAGACTGGGGTAGAGCTTGGTGTAGGTTTTGGAGTTGAAGTTGGTGGAGCGGTGGTTGGATATGGTGTGGGGGTGGAAGTGGGTGCTTGCGTAGGAGTGGATGTTGGCGTAGTGGTTGGAGTTGGAGTGGTTGCAGAGTTCACTGTAACTGATGCAACGTTGGATTGGGGGGATGTCGCGCCTGCAATATCGGTAGCAGTTGCAGTAATTGAAATTGAACCCGGCGAAGAAGACGAATAACTAAACGTTTGAGACGTTTGGCCGTTTTGAGCTACGCCATCAACGTACCACTGATAGCCTGTGTAGGAACCTGAACCGCCACTAACTGTAGCGGTGAAGACTTGAACCTGACCAATATCCATAGTCCAAGAGGAAGGCGACACGTTTACAACAGGGATCAAATTTATCATTGAGACCGAACTGTTTCCATAATTTGCCACATAAACGTAAGCCCCGTTAGGCGATGCAGCCACACCCTCGGGTAAGCTTTCAACTGTTATTGTAGATGCCGGAGTGTTGGTTGCCGTACTAATGATTGACACCGAACTGTTTCCGTAATTTGTTACATAAACGTATGCTCCGTTAGGCGACATTGCAATATCTTCAGGGTGGTTAAAACCACGTATTGTCGCTGTCACGTTGTTCGTAGCCGTACTAATCACCGAAACCGATCCAGAACCTATTGTTACGTAGACATATGCGCCGTCAGGCGAAACAACCATACGATAAGAAGGGGCTCCAGTTGGTGTATAGGTTCCAATGAGTACCGTCGCTGTGACGTTGTTCGTAGCCGTGCTAATCACCGAAACATACTCGCGATACGAGCCCATGTAATAAACAATATTTGTCGCGTAGACATATGCGCCATCAGGCGACACAGCCAAACCTCCTAGTTGGGATGACGATCCCATTGTAGCCGTCACGTTGTTCGTAGCTGTACTAATCACCGAAACCGATCCATAACTTGTTGTTACGTAGACATATGCGCCATTGGGGGCAACAGCCACTCTATCAGGACTAGATAAACGATAAAGATTATCCGTTATCGTTCTCGTCACGGTATTCGTAGCCGTACTAATCACTGAAACCGAATTGTTTCCATAATTTGCAACATAGACATATGCGCCATCAGGCGACACAGCCAAACCATGGGGATGGGTTCCAACGGGTACCGTTGCCGTCACGTTGTTCGTAGCCGTACTAATCACTGAAACCGAATTGTCTCCATAATTTGCAACGTAAACGTTTACGCCGTCAGGCGAAATAGCCACACCATAAGGATTATTTAAACCGGTTATCGTCGTCGTTACCGTTTGCGCTCGAACCGACTGAGGCAATAATACAAAGCAACTGAGCAAAAAAAAGATTACAAGAACAATACATCCAACGATGAAAACCTTTGCTAAACAATGCCTCATATTCTCAGCCTTCCCCTCCCTTAAGTCTAATAGTCTCCTTCTTCAAACAATAAAAGCATTTACTTGAATGCTAAATTTGAAAATTAATTAACAAATTAAAAACCCGTATCAAATTATTTTTTCCGCAAGTTTTTTAGGTTTAAACAGTCACAATATCAATCGTTGTCTTGTTTTGTGTTGTCTTGAGAGCTAACTCTCTGTTTTGTCTTCTCCTCTAACCTATCTTGGAAGCAAAACATGTTTGAAGATTTCAAGGAAAAAGTAGGTAAACTCCAAAATAAAAAAGACAACGACACTGAAATCACTTTAATGTCTGAGGCTTTAGCACCTGAGACAACAGAGAAATTAAGGAATGCTGGAATAGATCCTGATAATTTTACAATACAGCAACTATTTCCACCAACCTTCGACAAAGAAGGCAATGGCATATCGTTGATGTCTGGCGCTGAATGGGAAATCATGATTACATATTTCAAAACTCGCAAATACCTGCTTGAGAAGTATCCTCAGTCGCAAGAAGAAGCAAAAATGTTAGGCCATCAGGGCTCGCAATTAGGCAGAAAACACAAATCAATAAAATAGACACCGTCAAGGAATTGATACGCGCTTTAGGCATGAATCCAGAGCAGCTTCTAACAAGAGATGCACTAGCTGAAGGTGCAACCACACACAAAGACCAAGCAGACATCGAGAACCATCAACTGACGATTCTTAGCCGGCAATTAAAAGATTTAATCCCCAAGATGCGGCGGTATAAAGGTGTGACTGGAATGGCGCCGCCGAAAGGACTCGAACCTTTGACCTACTGATTAACAGTCAGTCGCACTACCGGGCTATGCAACGGCGGCAAACCATTGGTTCTTCTGCCTCTTTCAGTTCCACAAAAGTATTTAAGCTTAGTCGTTGCCTTTGCGTCTATTCTATTTGTCTAACCTTGTACTTTGCAATTGCCGAGAAGCCCTTATAGAAATCCTTCATGATGCCCGAGTACCATTTGCCCGAAAACGACCAGTCCAGCAGGTTATCGACCCATCGGAAGTCGTGTTCAGCGCATTGAATCAACAGTTGCTTGTGCAGGTTACTAAGTTTTGTGTCGTTGAACCAGTCTTCGCTCTTCAGCTTCCCAAGCGGGACAAAGAACAAGGGCACGATGAGGCTGCGCATTTCTTTGAGGTCAGCGACTAAATCCATGGTTTTGATGATGTCTTCTTCTTGTTCGTCGGGCAACCCAACGATTAAGGTGCAGGCGGGAACCAGCTTGTTATCATGCATCAAACCCATACCGTTGACTACTACGTCATGCCAGTCTTCAGCTTTAAACGGATGCGCCTTTGCAGGCATGATCTTCTTGGCTACTTCAGGAGAACCGGTTTCTATACCTACTTCTGCACCCCACCAAGTCTGCTTCTGCAAGATAGTTTCAGATAACTTCGAAAAAAGTTTTGGCGCAGACGCAACAGCAGCGAGGGAACAGTGACTCCAGCTTATACCATCTACTTTCTTCAACACTGCCTCATGTAACTCGACGAGTTTATCCTCATGCGGCACGGTGTTGCTTGAACCATACAGCATGACGTCTTCGGAATGGATACAGATGCCCTTAACCTTACCCGAATCAAGGTTAACGTTTAGTTCCCGCTCAATTTTATCGATTGGGTACCATCGCAAGGGTCTCGTGGTAACGTTGCAGAATTGGCAGCCTCGGCAGCAGCCTCGTCCAATCTCGATTAAACCGTTAATGGAAGGCTGAACGATGTCTGGAATTTCTTCTAAACCAGGCACTTCGTCGATGCCGACTTCGTAATGCGCGGGAATTTCCTGTCCTGCAATCGCGGCTCTGAAGAGTTTTCCCACGACCTTTTCTGCTTCGCCTTCAACGATGCAGTCGATGCCCAAGTCTTTAGCGGCGTTCTCTCGGTACCTGAACTGCCATGCTCCGGGTCCACCAACTATAACTTTTAACCCGTTTTGTTTTGCTTTCTTGATCGCGGGGCTTTTCAGCAGGGCTTGAAAATGCTTCGCTAAGTAAGGTTCTTTTTTAAATATGAACGCAAGGGTTGTTGAGGCTGGACCTAAACCAAACGGGTCCATAGCGTGGATACCGAGGACTTTTGCGTCTTTTATGGCAGGTCCCATATGGTTTGGACTTACGGTATCCACTTTGAAGTTTTCTTTTAAAAGTTGAGCTTCAATTTTTCTCAAGCCATAAGGAGCCATGAATGGCTGTCCATTACTTGTTTTTAGCGGTGGAAAAAAGAGGTAGCTGTAGAGCCATTCTGGAATAAAGTTTGGGGGAGCGCATGTTCCGAACCCTAAAAACTCGTTATGATGGTAGTTACTCATCAACGTTCTATCAGCGGTTAAAAGCACATCTACCATTATCTTTCACTGCCCGTCCGTTAAAACTGTTTTTTAATTAAAAAAATAGTCAATCACTCGGGAGATATAACTTTATCCTATCTCGCTTGCTTGATTAGCCCTTATTTTTAAGCCGCCTAAGATGCAAAGGCAATGCCGACTTCAGCGGTTTTTATGTCAATGTAACTTGAAGTTAATTTTACATTATTTTGGAGCGGTTTTGCGTTTTAATACAAAAATGTATATCAAGGTATGCGCTAATTTAGCTAGAAAATACTTTACTGAAGGGATTGCTTTGAAAAGTATGGTTGAGTTTAGATGGCATGGTAGAGGCGGACAAGGCGCTTGGACCGCCAGTGAACTTTTGGCGAGAACAGCTCTTGATGAGGGCAAGTACATTCAATCTTTCCCAGAGTTTGGCCCCGAGCGTATGGGCGCGCCAGTCACCGCTTTTACACGAATCAGCACTGAACCCATAAGGTTGCATTGCGCAATCTATGACCCAGACGTTGTAATAGTCTTGGACAATACACTATTAAAATCTGTCCCAGTTACCGCTGGATTAAACCGTGACGACGACGTATTAATCATCAATTCAGGCGAAGACCCCGCGGTCTTGAGAAAAAACCTCGGAGTAACTAAAGGTAAGGTTTGGACGGTTCCAGCAACCGAGATTGCTCTGCGAATTTTAGGTGCCCCAATCACAAACACCGCGTTGCTTGGCGTCGTGGCTAAGTCCACTGGAATAGTCACGTTGGAGGGCATAGAGAAAACCTTGAAGGGACGTTTCAGGCCAGATTTGGCGGAGAAAAACTTTGCAGTCATCCAGGAAGCTTACAAGGAGGCAAAAACGGAATGAGCAGTAAAGAAAAAACTTGGAAAGAAATATCCATAGCCGGCGTTCCCCCGAAATCCAGCATCGGATTCATGACTGGCGACTGGAAAACCTACATGCCGGTGCGCGACCTCGAAAAATGCACTACTTGCTTAACCTGCGTTATGTTCTGTCCTGAAGGCGCAATAAAATGGCGTCCTGAAATGGGCAAAATCGAGTTCGATTTTAGTTTCTGCAAGGGCTGCGGAATATGTGCCAACGAATGCCCCACGAAAGCAATAACGATGAAGCTGCCAGAGGAATAAGAATGACCCCGAAAATTAAGCAAGAAACCACCGCTATGAACGGCGACGAAGCAGTTGCCTTCGCGGTTAAACAATGCGACGTCGACGTCGTTGCCGCTTACCCCATTACACCCCAAACAATAATCGTTGAAAAATTTAGTGAATACGTTGCAAACGGAGAAGTACAAACAGAATTCATCTGCACAGAATCCGAGCACAGCGCCATGACCGCCTGCCTTGCAGCGTCAGCGACGGGAGCACGAACCTTCACCGCCAGCGCGTCAGCGGGTTTAGCGTTGATGCATGAGATGCTCTTCGTAACTTCAGGTTCTCGTACACCAGTCGTTATGGCTGTTGCAAACCGCGCGTTGTCTGCGCCTTTAAACATTCACGGTGATCATTCGGACAGTATGGCTGAGCGGGACAGCGGATGGCTCCAAATCTACGTTGAAAATGCGCAGGAAGCATACGACTCCATCATTCAGGCTTTCAAGATTGCTGAAGAAGTGGGTGTTTCGTTGCCCATAATCGTGGGCTTAGACGGCTTCACCATCAGCCACACTCTTGAAAGAGTAGACGTGCTCTCTGAGGATGTGGTCAAAAAGTTTGTTGGAGAACGCCAGTTCCCTATGGTTTTGACTCATGAGGGAAAAACTGTGCCCTTCAAGCTTGACCCCGAAAACCCCATGACTATGGGACCCAACGCTTTGCAGAACTACTATTTCGAGTTTAAGCGTCAGCAGGTGGAAGGAATGAACAACGCACTAAAAGGCATCCAAGAAGCCAACAGTGAATACGCCAAAATCAGCGGCAGAAGCTACGGTAACGGACTCATCGACCCATACAAGCTCGACGACGCTGAAATCGCAATCGTCTGCATCGGCTCAACCGCTGGAACCCTCAAAGTCATCGTTGACCAGCTGCGAGAAGAAGGCATGAAAGCGGGCGTTCTACGTTTGCGCACTTTTAGACCATTGCCAGTTGAAGAACTCCGAAACGCATTGAAAAACGTTAAGGCCGTTGCAGTTATGGATAAAAGCATGAGTCCAGGCGGTTTAGGTGCCCCAGTCTTCAATGAAGTCAGAAACGCTCTCTACGACATAAAACAGCACCCGATTATAGTGAATTACATCTTTGGACTCGGAGGCAGAGACAGCAGCCCACGTGACCTGCGAAGAATCTTTGAAGACCTGACAAAAATCGCTAAAACCGGAGTCGCCGAGAAGCAAGTGCATTATTTAGGATTAAGGGAGTAGGAGACAGAAAGATGACAACTCAAGAATGGAAATTCAACGCCAAAGACATCGCCAACAAACCAGACCTTTTCCTTTCAGGACATCGCGCATGCGCAGGCTGTGGACCAGCAGCGATGATGCGACTCATTATGAAGGCAACCCGCGGACCCACAATCGTTACGCAGGCAACGGGATGCATGGAAATTGTGGGTTCAATCTACCCGTATTCGTCTTGGGCGCTCCCGTGGCTTCATACTGCATTTGAGAACGCTGCTGCGAACGCGTCGGGCATCGATGCAGCTGTTAAGGCGCTGCGCAAGAAAGGTAAGATAAAACAGGAACACATTGATATCATCGCGTTGGCAGGTGACGGTGGAACCTACGACATCGGTTTGCAAGCCTTGTCTGGTGCTGTTGAGCGTGGACACGACTTTTTATTTATCCTCTACGACAACGAAGGCTATATGAACACAGGAATCCAGCGGAGCAGTTCAACGCCGCTTGGCGCCGCAACCACAACGACCCCTGCGGGCTCCGTTAACCCCGGCAAACTTGAAAAGAAAAAACCCATCACTGAAATCATGCTCGCCCACGAAATGGAATACGTTGCAACAGCCACACCCTACTACTGGAAAGACATGCTAACAAAAGTCCGCAAAGGCTTAGAAGTTGAGGGACCAGCATTCCTTCATATCTTCGCTCCGTGCCCAAGAGGCTGGAGAAGCGAACCCGCAAAAACCATGGAGTACTCAAAACTCTCGGTTGAATCCTGCGTGTTTCCAATCTGGGAAGCAGTGAACGGCAAACGAACCCTCTCAACGCCGAGCAAACTCATCGCATTGGCACCGCAAAAGAAGAAACCAGTCAAATCCTACCTTGAAGGACAAGGCAGGTTCAGGCACCTGTTCACCCCGCAGAACATGCATTTAGTCGACGAAATCCAGCGTGCAACCGACGAAAAATGGGCAAAACTCCTGCAGAAATGCGAGCAAGCCTAAAACCAACATTTTCCTTTTTCGTTATAACGCATTTTTTTAAGCACTGATTTTCAACATGTTCATGCGCTGGTTCTGTGCCAATACTGACCTACCCCCTATAGGTTTCAACATAGAACCACTATTTGGATCTGAGGGGTGTGCAGTATTCTGTTTTTGGGTGGTTTGTTGCTTTTTTACTGTTACTCTAAGTTGCCCATCAGGAAAGTTAAACAGTAAAGAAAACACAAAACCAAATTATGCACAGAGCTCAGATCCAAATATGCCGCATAAAATTCCAATGATTTGGGGCTCAAAAAAATAACCCTTCAATAGACCAGGACTAAATCTGACTATCACCCAAAACACCACAACCCCCGAGCCTTAAGAACCCTAACGAAATTTAGCAATTCACAAATTTACAAAGAAAACAAAAAATTGCAGCGAAGCCATTGAGGCTTATTGGAAAGGAACGTTGGGCAGAACGGTTACGTTTGAAAGCGAAGAGGGAAAGGGAACAAAAATTACGGTACATTTTCGCTTACAGAAAGATAAAACAAATGGAAGTTCAAACGGGATATCTTTTTCTAACTTCTCTTAAACACCCGTTTAACATCTTCGAGTCTTTCGCCTACGATTTCTATGTTGTCGATGTTTCCTAAGCCTTTCTCGCTGGCGGTTCTTATGTGGCTGATTTCGTGAGGGTCAATTCCCATAACTCGTGCGCCTGTAGCGTCGGTTGCGACGACGTCTTTGCCAGCAATTATCAGATCCATTTTGACCGGGGTGCCGTCGGTGGGTCCTTTACCTTCCATGGCTACGAAGCCATCGATTACGGTTACCACGGGTTTAATTACGGTGTTTATGTCTACCACGACTTTGCTGATGCCTTTGGCGTGGTACTTGAATTTGAGTTTGTCAGGCAGCATGCCGAACATGTTCTTCATGCCCAACGTCACCTTTGTGGACATATGGGTTTTCATTTTGGCGGCGCTGATTACGGCGGATTCCGTGATGATGCGGGGCACGGTTATGTCTTTGAGGCAGTCGCCATTGGGAATTTGGATTTTAACTTTGTCTTCGACGTGGCGCAGGTTGAGGCATTTCACATCGTACTTCTTGCACATTTCCGCCATGCCCGTGGCTTCGAAGGCTTTGTCTGCGTTAGTCATAGTTGCGTCGGATTCTACCACGTTTATTTCAACGGGCAGTTTCTTTAGGCGCTGAATAATGGCTTCGACGACGATGGGGTCGGTTGTGGCGCCGGTGTCCCATGTCATTGTAGTTATGAAGTTGACTTTGATTAGGACCTTCTTGTAACCTGCCAATGCCGATTCAAAATCGATTAAGTCTAAGGCTTTAAAAACTGGGTCAAGCCCGCGCTCGCCCTTGACGATTGCCACTGTCGATTTTTCCGTAAAGACACCTGTTGTTTATGGCTTGGCGGGTGCTTTAAACGTTACAGTGGAAGCCAGAAGTTACCCGAAGAGCGGAAAAGGCAGCCCCAACAGAAACGCCGTGATTAACCCGGCGGCTAACCCGAGCATGATGGGGAACGGTAAGCCTGGGAATATGCCTTTTTTCTCCAGTGCAAAGAAAGTTATGATTGAGCCTGCCAAGATGCCAATCACCGTCGTTATGGTCGGCAGTATGCTTGGCAAGAAGCTGAAGTACATCGTGCCCATCATCATCGAGTAGAACACCAAATCGCCCAGTCCCATCTGGATGTCTTTAAACGAGAAACTCAACCCCTGCAACATGTCAAGACCCGACGACTGCGCTATTTTCCCCACTGGACCCTTGTAGACGGCGATGACGTCGTAAACCGCCAGGAACACCAAGAGTACAATCGCGCTGGACAGAGGGATGAATTTAGCAAAGAA
Organism: Candidatus Bathyarchaeota archaeon; assembly: GCA_903901015.1. Taxonomy (GTDB): domain Archaea; phylum Thermoproteota; class Bathyarchaeia; order Bathyarchaeales; family Bathycorpusculaceae; genus Bathycorpusculum. The sequence goes on from CAIUPH010000102.1 coordinate 49,519, forward strand.
AATTCCCAGAGCTCCGCCTACGCAGATGACGGCGACGTTTCGGGGGATGCTGCCCAGCTGGAA
>CAIUPH010000103.1 GCA_903901015.1 Candidatus Bathyarchaeota archaeon
AGGCAACTGCACACGTTGGGCACCCAAAAATTCGGGTCCTCCCCGTTCAGCGAACATTTCGACCGCTGGCTAACCAACGTAACAGCGGTTCTCGAGGAGTTCAAAGCGCACCCGAACATAAGCGTCGACGACGAATTCGAAGCTGAATGCACGCAGACACTTTCCAGCATCAAACAACAATTTGAAAACATGCGCCGCAAAGAAGCCACGCTCGACCGAGAACTAAACAACCTATCAGATTGGAAAAGCCTCCTTAAACTAATCAACAAGGAATACGCAACCTCGACGGGAGCAATGAGAGGTCAAAGAAACCGCGAAATCAAACGTCTATCCACCGTCATTAACCAGCTGAAAAAAGAGCAAGACGAAGTTATTCGGATGAAAACAGGTTTTTTCCACGGGGTCTCAAAGAAAAAAAGGGAACAGAAAGAAGCAGTGATAATGCAACAGTTAAACGAGAAGCAGACGGAACTCGAATTGGTTATGCTGGATTTCAGCGTCAAACAAAAGGAGCTGCGATCTGAGTTTGAAAGAAAACGGGAGCCGGTTGTGGAGGAAATAAAAAAATTCCGCAAAATAATCCAGGTTATGGAGACAGACGGTTCTTTGGAGGAGCGGTGGTTTGCCTGTGAAGCCCTCATAGATGCGGTGAACGGGTTTCTGCAGAGGAAAGCAACCCAGCCCAACAACTCAAGTTTGGGGGCTACTTAGAAATCATCGTGGACTACGCGGTAGAAAAACCATTTTAGGCATTTCGCGCCGTTCTTTTTGTAGAAGTCCTGCGCTGACTTGTTCCACTTCAACACCGTAAACTCGATTCTGCCGCATCCCTCAGCTTTGGCGGTTTCTTTGAGGAAAATAAACATTTTTTTACCTACCCCATGTCTTCTGTATTCGTCGAGAACAAAGATGTCTTCGAGAAACAGAGTTGGCAGGGCAAGAAAACTCGAGTAAGTAAAGAAATATATTACGTAGGAAACGGGTTTGCCGCCGATTTTTCCCATGAATGCATTGTATTTTGGCTTGTCAGACAAACAGTCGCGGCGTAACCTGTTTTTTGCTTCTTCGTCGGGTGGAGCCAGCTTTTCGTACTCGGCGAGTTTGTTGATTAAGCCAAGAAAATCGTCGAAGGATTCTGAGTTGACTCTTTCGATGGAGACCGAATTGTTTTCTTTGTCCATGCAAGGTATTGGTTGCTTTAAGATAAAAGATTATTGTCAAAAGTGCAGGCTTTAGAAAATATGACATCCGCGGATATTTTGAATAAAGTGGTGCCGGGCGTGGGTTGGGAATTAAATTCCCAATGAACTTTGCACCGCATCCGTTTAGTTACCCTATCAGCGTCATTTTGACTGAATATATTATCCCTATGCCTGATCCGTTTAGGTCAGGTTTGCGTTGGTAGAACAGATAAACGCCAGATTTGCTGTTTCGGGCTTTGAAGCCAATGACTATGCTGTGGGAACTTCCCTGAGAAGAATACGTAGCTGAGACGTCGCCGATGAATTGCCAGGTTCCGTTTGTGTCGTCGTCGCTTACCGCAAATTCTAAGGCATAAGTGTTGCCGGGTGTGGTTTCAAAAATTGCAGACATGTAACTGTCCCATGTGTTACCATCGTATGGACTTATCTGTTGGCTATTGGTCACTATGAGTATTGTTCCGTCGCTGTTTATGTTTCCCGAATCGTCTATTGATAGAGGCGTCAAATTCCCGTTAACCACCGTCAAGAAACTTTTATCCTGTATCGGGTGGGCAGGGTCAAGAGTCACCGAAGCAGGCGGTGGTGTTTTCAGGATTTTTTGGCTGCCGGTGGTTTTCAAGATTTGGTTGTAGCTTGCAACTAATGAGGCGCTGGACAGGGGCTTGGAAATGCGAGCGAGAGTTTTCGGGATTACTTTTTTGGGAAGAGATAAAATGTTTACCGAGTTATTTTTGGACATGTATCTTTCTCCTGCTTGAATACCTGCGGTCTTTCCTATATGCTTAACTTTCTCGTAAAAAAATAAAAGCCTGAGGGTGGAAAGGTTGTGGTTGCGGTTATGCAATCACAGAGTCTTAAAGGCACGTCTTTACAGAAAATAAGGTTGGTGTTTTAATTGGAAAAAAGCATGATGAAATATCAAGTTCTAATCAAAACGATTTCGGGAAAAGGCGGCGAGTTTTGGGGAGCATTCCAAAAGATGCCTACTGAACCGATGAAGGGAGTAATGATTGAGTCTTCGTGGAGTTTGTATGGTACTGGGATTTCGTATTATTCTTCAAAGCCGACTCGAATGATAACAGTCTTCACTTCGTCGGTGAAATCTTACGTGCCATGCCAGGCATCGCCGACACCAGTACGTCGCCGATGACTATGCTAAAAGAACATAAAATGTAAAGGCAACATATTCCATGTTGCTTCTTCGTTCATTATTTCTTTATTTTTGTTAATCAAACAACAAATCAGTGGGGCGAGGTTGCTTTTTGTCGCAACAACTTTTTTGGTAAAACGCTCTTTGCCATTGAAAATATAAAACCTTATTAAGATTTTACGGCAAATGAGCTTCATTGCTTGAGGTAACCCCCATTCAGAGCAGCGACAACTCAAAAAACCATGGTTTTCCACTCCCGGTAGACCTCATCAGAACAGTTGCCATAATACTGGTTATAGCATATCATGTTGTTAACGACTTCATGGGGGGAGCACCGCCACTAAATTCTACGCTGTACTTCGTTTTATGGTCAGACATCTTTCTGCCATTTGTTGCACTTGGTGTCCCTTTGTTTTTTATGCTAAGCGGCTCACTGCTACTTCAGCCATCTAACGTCGACGAGCCAATCAGGGTATTTCTTAAAAAAAGATTGGCTCGAATTGGAATAGCTTTCGTTTTTTGGAGTGTGATTTACTTTATTTGGAACTTTTATGCGAATCATGTAGCGTTGACCCCTTATTCCATAGCGCAATCGCTTTTGCGAGGCGGTGCCTATAACCAATTCTGGTTTATCTACGCAATTATGGGGTTATACCTAATAACGCCCATCTTGCGAATGGTCGTTAAAACCGCCAACCGAAACGTCCTGCGGTACATTATCATTCTATGGTTTATTGGTGCATGTGTTCCGCCGCTTATTGATTTGACAACGGGACTTCAAATTGACAGTACCCTGCTGTTGTTTGGTGGATACATCGGATACTTCGTTTTAGGCTTGTATCTTATTGGCGTTAAAGTTAAAACTAAAATTGTTTTGGCGCTTTTAGCGGTAGGCGTAATTTTAACGTTCGTTGGCTTGATAACGGTAGAGGTTTTTTTCAAACACGTAAGCAACTCTTATTTTTTTGATAGCTACAGTTCCATGACAGTGGTTTTGTCTTCCATTGCCGCTTTTCTGCTTCTAAGCAAGTTTCCACGTAACTGGCCTGGGAACAGTAAACCCTGGTTTAGCAGACTATTGCATTTAATAAGTGAAAACACTCTGCCAATCTTTTTCATGCACCTCATAGTTTTACAGCTTCTCAACAGTGGCACATTTGGCATCCGAATTAGCGTGTTAAGCATCCCCTCACCAATCGAAATTCCCCTAGCTACCGCAGCCACGCTCTTTATCTGCTTAGGATTAATTGTAGTCTTGAAGAAAATTCCAGTTATCAGAAAATTAATTGGGTAAAATATTTTTGCCAAAATCCAAATAAGGCTGATTACGGAACCTACTTAACATGACTCTAAGCAAGCAAAAAACCCTTGCTGCTGCCGCAGTTTCCCTCATAATTGTATTAGCGTCCATATCTATCTTTGAGTTTTCCGAATTGAATGCTAGTCCTATACGGGTTACCTGCGTTGGAGACAGTTTAACTCGAGGCACAGAATACACTATTGACCTCTGGAAGTCGCTTGGACCAAACTATGTTGTATGCGACCTAGGCGTTGGCGGAGCTGCAGTGGCTCAGAGCACAGGCATGGATTATTCGCGCCAACCAGCTTTTGAAGTCGCAATGAAGTTCAAACCCAACATAGTAATAATCATGCTGGGAACAAATGATGCAATAACCGACCTAAACGAAACTAACACTGCCTTTATCGCGGATTATTCAGCTCTTGTACATCAGTTCCAATCACTGAGCCCAAAACCCACGATTTGGCTCGTTGAGCCGCCACCAATTTACAACAACACAGTCTCTCACAGTAACGACATTCTTGTCCAAAACGTCATCCCAAACATTATACAAGTCGCCAGCCAAACAAATACACACCTTATTGATGCCAATACGCCACTCATCAATCATCCAGAACTCTATACAGATGGAGTTCATCCCAGCGCCGACGGCGCGGCAGTAATCGCCCACGCGATTTATACGGCTTTGATTTCTCATTAAAGGGGCAGTTGGCTTTTGGTGGTGCCGAAGGTGGGACTTGAACCCACGAAGGCCTGAGCCAAAGGATCTTAAGTCCTCCTCCAATCAAATTTTCATAAAAATGATTATCCAACTTTTAAAAAATAAGCTAACTATTTAGTAGACTGAGCATTTCATCAATAGTTAGGACTTTTATCCCTTTGAACTCTTTCAATGTAAGCAGGTGCCTGTCGCCTGAAACGATGTAGTCAGCTTTTCCATCATATGCTGTTCTAACAATAATATCGTCGTCAGGGTCTTCTGTTATAACCTTAAACTTGGACTTTACTCGAACGAATTTACTAATTCGGCTCAAGTCAGCTAAGAACAACTTGACATCAATAGCGGTCACATATTTTTCAAACTTTTTACGACTAACAACATTAACGAGTTCTGAAAACATCTCGTTCGATAATTCCAAAGTAAACTCATTGTTCTTTGCTCTGCGCCAAAGATCATGAGGCTTTCCCTTAACTATTAAACTGGAAACTAAAACGTTGAGGTCAAAGACAACGATGATCAATGCAATTTCAATCCTACTGCTTTTTAGCTCTTGCCGCCTTTTCTTTTCTGTATTTTTGTATTTCATCTTCTATATCATCTTGGGTTAACTCACCGTATTTCGCGATTCTTTCATCAACCCGTTTGTACATTGCCGCTATCTCTTTTGAGAAGTCAGGCTCTACAAATTTCTTGAGTATTATCGAGTCTTCGCATTCGTAAACAAGGAATTTTGTTTTCGGTTTCAAGCCCAATCTAGACCTTATTTTTGCAGGTATGACAACTTGTCCTTTTTCACTGAGAATCGTAAGTTCGGCTTTTTCGTTTTGAGCCATCTTGTACCCCAGAATGTTATCTTACTTTCTTACCTAAAAGCTTTACTCACCATGAACAACCGCCTCTCAATTTCTGACAAACCATACACAAATGCCAAATTATGGAAAGAATTCACTATTCGACAAAAAACAAAAAGCCACTAGTGGTGCCGGGGGTGGGACTTGAACCC
>CAIUPH010000104.1 GCA_903901015.1 Candidatus Bathyarchaeota archaeon
CACTTAATAGTTTGCTTCTTTCTGCGCCGATTTTAGCTAGAACCGAAGCGTATCGTGTTGTCTGAGTCAAGGTTAAGTATCCTCAAGTACAGCGTTCACAACCGCTAAAACCGCTTTATCCATGCGTTTTTCAGCTTTTGTTGTCAGTTTTTCAGCGGCTTCCTGATTTGACTTCAGGCGTTCATCTCGTTCCTGATTAGCTTCCTCTACAGCCTTCGCATAGAGCCTCTGGGATTCTGCTTCAGCGTAGGTTCTGCTGTTTTCAACTAGTTTTTCAGCATCCTGCTTTGCGAGAGAAGCCATTTTTTTTGCTCTATCTTGAGCGTCATTTTGGATTTGCTCTGCTTGGGCTTCGATCTTTTTTAGTTCATCCCATACTTTTTCCATTTTTCCACAGGCGTTATAGGTTTAAAGGTCGTTAAAGTTTCTTGCGGTTTCGAAAGTTTCTTGTGCAACATCGCAGTATGCTCAAGTATTAAACCCTTGTTCAGTGGGCATAGCGGTTTTGCGGGTGAATTGGGAAAAGGCATTTAAAAAGGGTTAGAGAAGGTATCTGGAAGTTGGCGAATAATTAATGGTGAAGAAGGAAGACGAAGTCAAAAAACTCAAGCTTGTAAAATCAAAGCTTGACCTAAGCTTTGACTATCATTCCTCACGGTTCTTCTCGCTTCTCTTCTTAGGAATCTACGCCATAGCCATAACGATTTTCTGCGTGGAATACAGCGTTATTCCCGGACCGGAATTCCTAGTTTTGGGCATTCTGTTCTATACTTCTTACAATCAGCGGACTTGGCGCGCCCTAAAAGATTGGCTCCCATTCATCACCGTGTTCCTCTCCTACGAAATCATGTACAGTTTCGTAGGAACAATCTCGCTCTATAACCTGCATTCGGGACCGCGCAACCTGGATATTCAGTTGTTCGGTCAGCTTCCAAGTTTGGTTCTGCAGCACAGTTTCAGGTTTCCAGCACTAGATTACATCGGAGCCTTCTTCTACGGAATATACTTCTTCGTACCAACAGTATTCGCGTACGTTGTATGGAGGAAAAGCCCTCAGAACTACTGGAAATACATCGTCGCCTTCGGCGTATTAACCTACGCTGCCCTCATAACTTTCCTGTTCTACCCAGTGGCGCCGCCATGGTACCAGTTTAACTCGTTATTCACGTCCTCGTACACTGGACCCGTAGTTCAAAGACTCTTAACCAGCTCAGTCGACGTTAACCTTGGAATCCCAGTTTACAAAACATTGTTTGACTTTTTAGGCGGAAACATGTTTGCTGCGTTTCCCAGCATGCACTCAGCCATGCCTTGGCTAGTTTTCCTCTTTGCATTTAAAATCTGGAGATGGAAAGCTCTGCCAGTGGCGATAATTCCTGTTGGAACCTGGTTTAGCGCAGTTTACCTTGGCGAACACTACTTCGTGGATGTTTTAGGAGGAATAGCTTATGCAACCATCGCATTTGTTGCGGTTGAGAAACTCCTGCCGCTGCTTTCAAAACGTATTGATGTTTTAAAGAAACACATGCCCGCCGAATTCACCCGGGGCGCCAAGAATACTCCTTCGGTTTCTAAAGCAAGCGAAATAGATAGTCAGATTGAAGAGTAATGTCACTACCATTAATTCAGGTCGCAAACGACTCTAAAGGCGATTGACATGAGTCAAATTTAAATTGTACCCAACCCTAAGGCACATAACAAACGGTAGTACTCATGAGACGCATTCCCACGCAGTTCTTTACTCCAGTATGCAGAAACCCCCAACTTGTCAAGAGCTTCAGCAGGGGAGCATACAGGCAGTTTGTTAAATCCCGAATGGATTACCGAAAAGACGACGGAAGCAGCTCAGCTCTTTGGCTTTTGAGCTTAAGAATAACACATCGCTGCAACCACCGATGTGCAATCTGCGCGCAATGGGGAAAAGTCGGGTACAACGCAACGGCTAGTACGCCTAAAGTTGCGGGGGAGGTTCCAGTTGAGGTTTACAAGAAAGTTATAGATGAAGTTGGCCCAAAGAAACTTCACGTTTACATAACGGGCGGAGAACCCTTCCTCTACGAACCGTTAGTTCCCCTTGTTAACTACATGAAGGAAAAAGGCTTAACGGTTCAAATAGTAACGAATGGGGTTGGCTTAGAAAAGAACGCTGAAACCATAGTTGACAACGGCTGGGACATGATATGCGTTTCTTTTGATGGCCCAAAAGAAGTTCATGACAAATGCCGAGGCGTCCCAGGCGCGTTAGAAACAGCCACGCGGGGAATCATGGCAATTCAGAAACTAAAGAAAGAGAAACACTCAAAGAAACCCGGCATCTACGTCATCACCACTATCTCGAAAAACAACGAATCCACATTGTTTGAAACCGTCCAGGAAGCAGAGAAACTCGGCGTAGACGGCATGACAGTTTATTATTCATGGTTCACCAACGAATCCATCGGGCAAGTGCACTCAAAAATATACGAGGAAAAACTTGGCATAACGCCTTTCGCATGGAAAGGCTACGTGCGCGACACCTCAAACTTGAACATAGACCTAATCGCTGAGCAAGTTAAGAAAATCAAAGCACAAAAATTCCGCACCCCCGTCCTATTCGTACCCAACCTCAAGCCAGAAGAGATAAAAACGTATTATTCTGAACCAGAAAACTTTTTCGGGTACAAAAAATGCGTTTCACCCTGGTTCCAACTGGACGTAATGCCAAACGGAGACACTGTTACATGCAGAGACTTCCCAGACTTCGTCACAGGAAACATCATGGAGTCAAGCATCACAGAAATTTACAATAACGAGAAACACCGCCAATTCCGACGCGCCTTAAAAAGCTGTGACAACGGAGTTTTCCCAGCTTGTTCAAGATGCTGCGGGTTGATGGGTTACTAAAGATGGCTTTCAGCTAAGGAGAAGAACGCATTGACGGAGCAGCAGCCGATTCAGCCCAAAACCGATGCCGAAAAGAAAACAAACCAAACCAATCCCTCGAAAATTGAATCCGTCGACGTTGCAATCCTCACTATGAATAGCGAACGGAAACTCAGGGAATGCGTAAACTCCGTCTACGATAACATACCAGTTAAAAACCTGATTTTTGTCGACGGCTTCTCCACCGACGCCACAGTAGATATAATAAAAGAGTTTCAGAAAAAATTTGGAAACGTAATTTTTGTTCAGGAAAAAGGAACCCGAGGCAGCGCGAGACAAACGGCTATTCGAATGGTGAAGACTGACTGGTTCGTCTTCGTTGACAGCGACGTTATTTTGTCGAAGAACTGGTTTGCTCAGGCACAAAAATTAGTCCGCGACGATGTGGGAGCAGTTTGGGGGATTGAAATTTGGTCAGTTCTAAGAGGATGGAGTGTTCTGCCTCTATTTGAGAGAGTTACATTGAAAATTTTTGAGAAAAGAGGCGGAACCCACGACACGCTCATTCGGCGAACCGCCGTTGAAGACATCAAAATACCCTCTGCACTGCATACATACGAAGATGGATTCATTAAAGATTGGATAGAAAACAAAGGCTACAAGGTGCTGGGAGTCTACGAGCCCTACTGCGTTCACTATCGACCTGAAGAAGTGTGGACGGTACAAAAACACATTGAATTCATGGTCAGCGACTTAAAATACGCGGTCCACCGCCCCATACTGTTGCTTTCATACGCATTCTATTCAGGCATAGTGGGTTACCAAATCTTAGCGAGCAAGAAGCCAAATGGCAATTCCAAAAAGAAATAACCGTTGCAAACTTTATTCCAGACTTTTGATTTTCGTGTAACTTAAAATTGGTTTATCTCTTGACGCATTTTCCCGTAGCAGGGTCGTAATGGTTGCTTTTGGAGTAATCGCAGTTTTTACAATCGTCTTTTATGTCTTGGCCAAAAGGGCAATCTTTCAAATCAGCCATTTTCAAACACCGATTTTAATGGTTATTCTATCGCGATTTGTTATTTAAAGTTGAATCTTGAAACCTGCAAAACTTTTGGAAAAACATAAAAAACCATCAGAGACCACCTTGCTAAGGGAAGAGGAAACAAAATGGACGTCCCAAACAAGTTTACGGTGACAACGCAGGATGCGTATAACTATGCTGCGAGCAAAGTGTTCGCGGACCAGCAACTGTGCATGGCGATAAAGCTGAATGGAAGGCTCAATGAGGATATGCTGGCAAAGGCGGTTCGGTTGTCAATGGATTTTGAACCTGTTTTGGGATGCAGACTTGTCGAGGACAGCGGCAATCCTTACTGGGAACGCAGAGGCGACCTCGACCAGACAGCGATATGCCAAGTGGTTGAAACTTCATTGCCCCAAAAGGCACTAGAATCTTTCGTGAACAAACCCATTCACGCGGATGTGGACCCCCTTGTTTTGGCAAAGATTTTTAGAGAAAAAACCGCAGATATCGTCTGCATCAAAATGAACCATTCAGCCTGCGACGCAGGCGGCCTCAAAGAATACGTTTCACTGCTATCCGACCTCTACAGCATGCTGAGTACTTGCGAACACTCCTCGATTCAGCCGAATCTGGGCAGAAGAGACCAGAGCCAAATCTTCCAGCATATCAAAGACTCCCGAACCCTTGCCATGAAAGGTTTCCCAAGACCGACTTGGACTTTGCCTCAGAAAGAAGGCAATGAGCCGCTTCATTCCTTCAAAGTTATACCTAAATCGCAGTTTGAAGCGATAAAAAAATGCGCCAAAGACAAGAAAGCAACCGTTAACGACGTGCTCCTCACCGCGATGTACAGAACCCTCTTTGCCATAAACAATACGAAGGAGGGCAACCCCATGATGATTCAGGTATCCATCGACTTGCGAAGGTACCTTCCTGACCGCAGGGCAGAAGCGGTTTGCAACCTCTCAGGCGCCCTCTACGTTGCCTTGGAAAGGAAAATGGGTGAGCCGTTTGAGGGAACACTGGTAAGAGTCTGTGCAGCAATGGACAAACTCAAAGAAGATTGCCCTGGTCTTGAGAGCGCAGCGGGACTCGAGTATCTGTTCAGTCAAGGCTTCGCTTACATGGAGAAGTACATGGCGGAATCGGCGGCGCAGGGCAAAAAATACAACGTGACTTTTCCATTGCTGTCAAACTTTGGCGTCCTCAGCAAATACCATTTCGGCGAATTAGAGTTGCTTAACGGGTACATTACGAGTCCAATCATTTATCAGCCGGGGTTCATGCTCGGCGCCTCCACGTTCAACGATGCGATGACGCTTTCGGTTGGATACTGTGGACAAGAAAATACCAAGAAAGTCAATGAATTCTTAGATGACTACGTTGCAGAGCTACCAAAATAACGCAGAACATCAGAAAATTTAATGCTAACGAACGGATAAAAGGTATAACGGTGACTGAATTGCGGGAATACATTGTTAAGACAAGAAAAGTCAATAATTCCATCGTCATAACTCTTCCAAAAGAATTATTGGAAGCTGAACAAATAAAAGAAAACATGAAAGTCAAAATTACTGTTAAGAAGTACCGCGTTGATGGCTTTGGTATCTTGAAGGGAATGGCCCCATTCACAGTTGAAGATGAGTTAAAGGCACATGAGTAAAGTTTTGTGGTAGCCCGGGAGAGATTCGAACTCTCGTCAAGGACTCCAGAGGCCCCTATGCTTGACCGCTACACCACCGGGCTGCAGATTCCAATAAAATGCTGTTGTGATTATTAACTTTAACTTTGCGCTGATGCAGCTGCTTTTTTCTTGGCTTCCCGTACACAATAGCATTCTTGGCTGACTCGGTTGTAGCTGCTGCAGTGCCAGAGCGTATCCACTATGGGGTCTAGGTGTTGCCAGTAGCGGGTTGAACAGAACACTTTTGCGGGGTACTGGTAGCAGTTGTGGCTGTCGCAGTTGCCACAGAACTCTCCCGTTTCTTCGCCCGCCATTAGTTTCCCTTCTCCGCAAGTTTTATCCGCTGCAAAAACGAAACACGCTTAAAATCTTTGCCCAGCCGCTCAGTAGCCGAAGCCACAATAAACGGAAAAACCATCAACGCCTCACCAATAACCATCACATGGCCAGCGGAACCCTTCATCTTGCCCCAGCTAACCGTCTCCTCAAGAGTTGACCCTGACAATCCGCCAGTTTCTGGTCGATCCAAAGTAATCACGATACCATAATCCAAGCCCTTCTTGGATGCAAGCGCAGAGGATTGGATAGTGTTGCGGGGTACGCCGCCGCCGATAACTATCATGCCGTTTTTGGGTGATTTACTGCAGATGCCGCAGATGGTCGGCACATCTTTGAAGGCGTCGACTAAGAGCACGTTTTTCTGGTCTTTCTGCGACGCATGGAGCCAGTGGATGAAGCCGAATTCTGAGTCGCGCACCGAGGGAAGGAATATTGGTACGTTCTCTTCGTAAGCAGCGCGCAGAATCGAGTTTTCATCAGTTAAGCGTTTGCCTATTTCACGTGTGAATTCGTCTGAAGCTAACCCTTCGCCTTTTCGCTCCCGAGCAATGTCAGCATACATTTCTGAGAATACAAAGTCCAATCGAACGTAGTCTTCTTCGGGAACAAAGATGTCGTATATGCGGAACAGATGGTACTTGTAGAGTTCGGCGTCGTTAACTTGCCAGCCGCCTTTGTAGTGGTGTCCGCCGACGGCTTCGATGGCGTCGTGAACCATGCAGGCACCCGTGCTAACTATCACGTCTACAAGGTGGTTTCGGATTAAGTCAACGATTATGGTGCGCATTCCCGCGGGAACCACAGCGCCTGACAACGCCAAGAAAACTGTGCAGTCTTTATCTCTGAGCATTTTCTCGTAGATGTCGCATGCCGTCGCGAGGCGTCCAGCGCCGAATGAACCCGAGTTGTTGTACTGCTGCATCAGTTGGTCAACGGTTAATGTGCCGTTTATTTTGATGTGTTTAACTGGCTCTTTTAGGTAGTCTTTTCTTTCCATCTTCAACAGACGCCTTACTACTAGTCGTTGTGCATGTGGGAAAAAAAGGTTTTTCATACAAATCAGCAAAACGACCTCGTTAGCCAACAAGTGTTCGCAGGACAGGCACTTTCTTAGCCAGCAGTACTACACCTAAAGATAAGAACAAGACTGCAACGGTGACTAATGGAATTTCAACGATTGGATTTATGGTCATGACGCTTATTTTGACGCCCAGCAATCCCTTGTTTAGCGTTTCTAAGACGATAACATGGATGAAGAAAATGGGCAATGTGTTTGCGCTTATCGTTTGCACCAATCGGGTCAGCCAAGGATTCTTGTTTCCAGGCCAATCTCTGGGGCGCTTGCTCAAGAGCATGTACACCGCGACTGTGGCTAATATTATGTTTGCTGACGTAGTGAACGCGAAGAAGTAGTATTGCCCAAGGTAGTGGAATGGGTAAGCCATGAGCAACAGGCCGATTATTGTCCAGATAACGGATGCGAATAAAAGCCGCCATAGAGTTTTGGATTTCACTTCAACCCCTATCAAAAAGAAGCCCATGATGAAGTAGCCGATGTATCCGCCTAGCACAAATAGGTTCGTGTCGACGCCAAAACCCGTGATTAAATGGAAAAGCGGAATCAAACCCACCGCTATAAACCACAGTACAATCAGGTAACGCAGAATTCTTCTGTCAGCATAAGCTATCAAGATACGAAGGATGGGCGTAATCAGGTACAAACCCATAATGAGATAGATGAACCAGAACTGGTAGTAAGCGCCTCCGCTGAGAAACTTTTGTATTACATAGTTTGCCGTGAGGGTTGTATGGTTGACGAGGCTGTCCCATGCGAAGTAGATTATGCTCCAGAAAAGGAAAGCAATGGCGATGCGGCTGAGCCTTTTTTTGAGAAAAACCCTTATGGGCTCGTTAACTTTGCTGGGCTGTAGCAGTAGAGCGCCGCTTAACATCACAAACAACGGCACACCCATCAACACCAACGACTGGTAAACCGTCGTACTCCACCAGAGAACCGAGTACTGGCCAGCAGACATCCCGGCGGCACTGTAGGGTTCAGTTGTCGCGTGGTACATCAGCACCATCGTGATGGCTACTAAGCGAATAAGGTCTACGGGAAGAGGAAAACGGCTTGCGGTGGCGTTTGTTTCGTTTTGTATGTTGTTTACCTCAAGGTTGCGGTGGATGAAATAGCACCTGGGTTTTCTTAAAAGTGTTTAGGATAACCGCAAGTTTAAGTAAAAACAAAAAAATTGTGGAGTGGTTAAAATCGGCGGGAACCAAGTTTTTCTTGAACTTCTTTAAGCCGCTCCTCTGAAAGGTAGTATTTTCTGTTCGCTTCCACAAAGATTCCGCTTCTGCCAAGACGCCGATGCATTGCCTCTTCAAACCGCGGCGGCAACCCCAGTTCCTTTGGGCGCAAGGCTTTTTCGGGGGTGGTTGCGCAGAGCATGTGATGAAAAATGAATATCTCACATTGAAACAGAAGCAGAAAACGTGCTAACCCAAAACAGGACGCATGTTGCAAGCAGTCTTGTGTCACCCTTAAAACCAACCCGCCCACATAAAGAGCCAAAACAGTTCAGCCTTTTGCAAAATAGAACTCATTACAGAAACTACAGAGGGTTAAGTCAAAATTTGTGGAAAGCAACCTATTTAGACGTCTGCAAAATAACTGAATTTCTTTTTAAAAGAAACAATTTTTTTAAAATTTAAAACAAAAAAAGAAAAGGGATTGTTTTTTAGGTTGTTTTATGGCTTTATGCGCGTTTTCTAAGGATCAAGATGATCAATAGACCAACGACTATTACGGCTACGAATAGACCTGCGATTGCTGGTACGAAGTATTGATCTGCTGATGATTGTACTGGTGTTGGTGCTGGTGATGCTGTTGGTGCTGCTGGATCAACTGAGAATGCGGTTACTGCGTGTGTTGGATAGTATGATTCAGAGCCAGCGAATGATGCGTAGACAGTGTATTGACCTGCGATGTCTGGTTTCCAATTGAGGCTGAAGAATCCGTCATTAGTTGTGGTTGTTCCGATTTCTCTAGAGTTGTTGTTTGAGTCAACAACGCTTAAGGTAACCTGAACACCGGTAGTGTTGGTTGGTCTACCCTTCTGCATATAGACGTATTCCATCCATTGAGCTTGGGATGCGTCAGATACGACTGGTACACCGGTTGGGAAGCGTGCTGCCTGTTCTTCTTGTGTTGTGCCTGCTGAGACATCGGTTATCGTGCCTTTTATGGTGACTGATGTTCCTAGTGATGCAGCTAAGTCAGGTGCTGTAACGGTCATTGCGGTTGGGCCTTTTCCGAGTGCATAGATTTGTGCGTCATAGTTATTCCAGAATACTGCGACTCCGTCTGCTGTTGCCCAGGTCATTGGGTATGCCCATCCGGCCATGCTGAAGATCTCGGCGCCAGTGGTTACGTTCAGTGCTTTTATGCGTTCACCTTTGTAGAGTGGTGTGTCAGCTGAGTGCTCGTGTGTTCCAACGTAGATTTTTCCGTCAGCGATCATACCGATCATTTGGACGAGGTTGGGGATTTTCTCTCCGCCTGATGGATAGACGTTTCTCCAGAGTAGACTGCCGTTAGCTAGGCTGTAGGCAGAGACTGCTCCAGTGTATCCTCCAGTGAATAGAATGCCGTATGCCATCTTTGTCTGTGTCTGTGAGATTAGGCTTGGCCATGTGTAGTATCCGTAAGCTTGGAAGTCAGCTTGTGCGTCGGTTGTTCCAACTAGGCTTCCATCATCTATGTTATAGATACGGAAGGTGCAGCTTGGAACTTCGATTGTGACAAAGCGGTGTTCAGATCCAGATGCTCTTTCGAACATTTCGTTCTGGTTGGTTGTTGAGTCGTCAATTGCCATGTTCTTTGTGTAGGTTACGTTGCCGAATGTTGCTGGTGCAATGCTGATCTTCCAGATGGTTACTGTGTCCGGGTATGTGTAGCTTGGACCGCTTGTGCCTGTTGGCCAGGATCCGTTGTAGCCCCATATGTAGTCACCGACAACGCCAGCTTTGATAGTTGGACCGTTAGTCCATGTAGCACCTGTGATTGGAATTTGGTAGTAGTCATATCGGTTAGTTGTGCTTGCGTTGATTTGTGTTGATGATGGGTTGCTACCTGATGAGATCATTGGGATAGTCTTTGATGAGTTCCATTGTGATAGGGCGTATGATGGGTTTGTTGTATTGCCTTTGTTAGTTAATACATATCTTAGGTTTTCGCCTGTTGGTGCGTTCAACTCAAAGCCAGTTGGGACACCTGTTATGTTTAGCCATGCGAAGCCTCTTGCTGGTTGATATCCGATTGCATAGTTGCTAGAGAATAGCCATCCTGGGTTTTGTACACCGTGTTCGTTAGGATCATCTTGACTGTAGTAGTAGCCGAATGAGAACATGTTAGCGGTTGTAGATACACCTAAGCCGCCAGTGTTTGATTGATCTGCGCCAGTGTTGACTTCGTAGATGAGTGCACCAGTTTTTAGATCAACACAGTCCATGAATGAACTTGAGCCAGAGCTTAAGACGTTAGGTGAGTAGTAGAGTCTTCCGTACATGATAACTTGGTTTGTCCATCTTGGCTGGTATTGAGAACCAGCGTTGAAGGCGTTACCAACGTTAGTTCGTGAAAGGTTTGCTCCACCGACTATACCGTTGTCTTCAGTTGGTTTTGTCCATAGAATGTGTGGGCTGTTTGGTGCAGTGCCGTCAGATTGTAATCGGTTTTCTGCGCCGCCGTTGTCACGATCGTGTGAGCCGCTGAGCCAGTTTGATGAAACTGAGTACCATTGGTCGTTCTGTCCCTCGATTGGGCGTGTCCAGAACTCTGTTGGTGTTGATTGAATGATTGGTAGCCCGTTAATGTTTACTTGGTCCTGTTGTACGAGAACTGTGATTGTTTGATTGCTAGCTTTGAAAGTTGTGCCGTAGTAGTTGTTGTCCCCGCCGCCATATGTGGAATTCCAGCCGTAGTATAGTTGTTGGAAGTTGACTGTGATTGTATAGTTGCCTAATTGGTCTGGAGTGATTGTAGTGTAGGTTGAACCTGTAGAGTCAGAAACGAAGAAACCATTAATTACTCCGCCTTGCGCAACACTTCCTTTGGTTGTGCCGGCTGGAGGCAGGGTGTCTATGTGTCCGTTTGGTTCAACGACGGTTACTGTGAACTGGTATCGAATGTTATTTGTCAATAATGCGCTTGGTGGCACTTGTGGGTTCGCCATGATAAGGTTGAAGGATTGGCCTATACCGACTGGGCTTGGCGAAGCAATAGCGAAAGCATATGTTGGGATGTTATCTGCGAATCGGTTCCATAGAAGTAACCTGTTAGGGTAGGATGAAATGTTATATGGCATCCCGGCCCAAGTCATGCCTGCGTCAATGAGTGCAGTAGTCTGTACGTCGTAGTTAACTCCATTTCTTACAGCGCCCTTTGCGGTTGGTGTATAATAAGATGCGATTGAGAAAGCCATTGATGTTACGAGAATCAATGAAATTACAATAGCCATAGTTTTATTTTTTAACATTTGCATTTTTCTTTTCTCCAATTTTATAAATGAACATGAAGAAGTTTCCTTCTCCACACTCAATAGCCTCAAGAGATTGCAACTTAATTAATAAGACTTGTGGAAAATAGGGATTACGGCACCAAAAAAATGGCTTCCCACAGCGCCCCCACCACCATATCGCGACAAATAATCCCCGGGGATAGCCATTAAATATTCATCCGTTTTCTTCTCCCCGCCAACGCGCAAATTGAACCTACTGCGAACAAAATCAACAGCGCCACCAACGGGGAAACTCAGGGATGGCGTTTATGTCCGAAGAGTTTGTGCTTGGGTCATCGATGCTTGGATCACCAGTTGGATTAGTCGTTGGGTTTGCTGGATTAGATGTTGAGTCTGGAGTCGGCGAATTAGCCGGTGAGGTTGTAGGAACGCTTGCTTTTATTATTTATTGAGATTAACGACAAGCGGACAATAGTACAACAAAAATACTCAATCCAATTCTCAACTGCTAAAAAATGTGAGACAATTTAATTTTAGTTGCTGCCCTGATTCTATGGCAACCCTTTTATCCACAGCGGTTTCTTGTTAACATGATGTTCTATGCCAGCAGTTAAAGACATAATGACCAAAGAAGTCGTAACCATAAACTCGGACAAAACCGTTTTTGAAGCAGCAGAACTCATGTCCGCCAAGAACTTAGGATGCGTCATAGTCTTAATCAAAGCGTTTCCAGTGGGAATAATCACTGAACGCGACATAGTGCGAAGAATCGTGGCAAAACGCGCTTCACTGGACGTAAAAGTTACAGAAATCATGACCAAAACACTCATAACCGTAGAACCTGAAACCTCACTTAAAGACGCCGCCCGGATAATGTCCACTAACAAAATAAGGAGGCTTCCAGTCCTCAAAAATAACCAGTTAGTAGGCATCGTTGTTGCTTCAGATTTTGTGCGCAACGTAGGTAAAAAGACGACTACTGAAGAGATTTTAGATGCATTGGGAAGGTACCCGGCGGGCCCCAGCGTTTAAGCGTCTTGGTCAATACTTCTTTTTTTGGACAAGCACCTATCACATACTCATTTATTATTGCCAACGCTACAATGCAGACAAAGAAGGCACCGACTTGAGCCACAACCACGAAATCAAAAAAACCCATTTATCTTTCATCGAATTCGACGACGTAAACCATACCAAGTTGGCGAAGGATAGGACGTATTTTGGAGAAGGAAACTCTAAAGAGCGAGTTTTAGAGTTCGATTTTGAATACTGCCTTGGCTGCGGCTTAAGATTGCTCAATGGTAAATCAATCTTGACTAAGGATATTTTAGAGGAAGAATTCGAACGATTAGTCAATAAAGCAAAAAATAATCAGTACGTAAACTCGGAAGAAACGACACTTCAGCACACTGATTTTGAAACGTTTGAGCGGCTAATTAAAAATGCTTTGGAATTCGGGAAGCTAAGAGAAAATATGCCCTGAACATGAACGCTTAGTTTGAACGTATTTTAATTTGAATTTAAACGAAAAGGCTATTGCCAATTTTTTAGTTGCTTAAAATTTAAAACAAAAAAAGAAAAGAGATTGATTTTTAGGTTGTTTACAGCTTTATGCGCGTTTTCTAAGGACCAAGATGATCAATAGACCTACGACGATAACAGCTATGAACAGACCTACGATTGCTGGTACGAAGTATTGATCTGCTTGTGATTGTACTGGTCTTGGTGAGTGAAACAAGGAAGACACATAACCTTTTACGAGTTGAAATAGCCTGCATTAACGATCTTCATTTTCCCGTTAGCCCAAACTTCAATTTAATTCTCAGCCAAAAAAGCAAAGCAACATCCTTAACATA
This sequence comes from Candidatus Bathyarchaeota archaeon, assembly GCA_903901015.1. Taxonomy (GTDB): domain Archaea; phylum Thermoproteota; class Bathyarchaeia; order Bathyarchaeales; family Bathycorpusculaceae; genus Bathycorpusculum. Next base: position 13,291 of record CAIUPH010000104.1, read on the forward strand.
AGCAGTTTTGGATGCACGCAGTTTTTTGATCTAAAAAGGTAGGGTATTTAATTAAAAAGTTCTGAACCGAACCGAAAACCGGGATTTAAGAGCAAAAGATGTATTCTAAATTTCAGAACACCCAAAGCGTGATTGGAAGATGGCGGGTCCGATGGGATTTGGAACAGAAAAGGGTTTGCTGAGGCTCTGGAAACCTATTTAGGAGAAAGAGCAAATGCAAATGCTCTCCACGAAAACTATGGCTAGTTTCGTGAATTTTAACCAGAGCCCACTCAGCCCCCATTCTACTCTGCCTTTTCTTCGTTTATTTTTATTCTGTTTTTTTTAATGGACTAAAAAAGGGGAAAGGTTGTTGTTTTGATTGGTTTTCTATGGGTGCTTTCTTAGCAAAAGTATTGCTACTAATGCTATGACTATTATGATTGCAACGAATAGACCTGCGATGGCTGGTACGAAGAATTGGTCAGCTTGCGATGGCGCTTGTGTTGGTTGTGGTGTTGTTGTTGGTGCTGCTGGGTCAACTGCGAAGCTTGCTTCTGCATTTGATGGCCAGTATCCGTTGGTGCCTTGGAATTCTGCGAGGACTGTGTATTTGCCTGCGATGTCTGGTGTCCATTGGAGGCTGTATGCGCCGTTTATGTCAGTTACAGCGGTGCCGATTGGTCGGGTGTTGTTGTTTTGGTCGATGACTGAGAGCTGTACGGTAACGCCTGTGAAGTCGGTTGGGTGCGGTTTTTGCTGGTATACGTATGCCATCCAGTCGCCCATGCTTGCGTCAGATGCAACTGGAACGCCGTTGGGGAAGTCTGCTGCTTGCTGGGTTTGCTTTGTGCCTGCTGAAATGTCCGTTACAGTGCCGCTGATAACTAGTGACCTGCCTAATTCTATTGCTGCTTGTGGTGCTGAGACTTGAGTTGCGCTTATGCCTTGACCAACAGTGTATATTTGGTCGTCGTAGCTGTTGTACCATGTTGCGTATCCGTCTGCCATTGCATAGCTTTGGGTTGAGAATTCAGTTGTGTATGATGAGAGCGTCCAGATTTCTTGGCCTGTGGTTTCGTTGATTGCTCGTGCTAAACCGCCTTTGTATATTGGCATTTCGATTGTGTGTTCTGAAGATACCGTGTAGACGACGCCGTTGGCGATTGCGTTGACGAATGTTGGGTAGTGACCTGGGGCTTGGAAGCCGCTGTCTGTGCTGTTGCCTGTGCCGCCGTTGCCGTATGTCCAGAGTCTGTTGCCAGTTGCTGTATCATAGCAGTAAACAATACCTGCGTAAGCTGCGCTGAACAATTTGCCGTCTGCGAAGGTGTTTGCTAAGCTGCCTGAAGCTTGGCTGCCGTAGTAGTCCATGTTGTCTTGTGGCTGTGTTGTCCAGAGTTTTGCGCCTGTATCCATGCTGTAGCCAACGAAGGTTTGGGTTTCTCTGAGGTCTTCAACGAAGACGCGGTTAACACTGTCAAAGCCTGCTTCGAGGACAGTTATGTTGTTTGTTGGTGGGTCATAGTTCTTCATCCATAAGATTTGGCCTAGTGTTGCTGGTTTTAAGCTAACTGCGAAGTAGGTGTATGGAACAAAGCTTAGTGAACCCATGAAAGTTGCGCCTTGTGATGGAAGTGTACCATTTTCGCATAGCATCATGTCATTGGGGATAATGCCTATGACTGTGGGTGTTTGACCGTTTAGTGCCATTTGGTTACGCCAATTTATTGAGACGTTCCAGTCATAACGGTTCTGTGCGTCAGTGCTGTTAAGGACTCCTCCGTTAACTACTATACTAGGAAGACCATAGTTGACAGCAGTTGCACCTGTGCCTGCTACGAGAGTGTTGCTAAGATACGGGACCGTGACCGAACTGGTAGTTCCTAGAGCAGTGGAATAATTGGAAAATGTCATTGATGTTCCGGTGAGTCCAATAGGCACTGATAGAAGTCCTTGCACGTTGGCATTGCCAGGTACAGTTGCGTTAATTATTGAAGGTGACAAGAGGCTTCCGCCGGTGTATGGGTTAGTGCCGAAGTTCCAGAGTTTAGTTGAGTTCCATTCTGCTAGAACATAGTTTGGATTTGTTGTGTTACCAAGGTTCTGCATAACGGTTCTTAGTTGTTCACCGCTTGGACCAAGAGTCAGTTGATAGTATGATGCTGTGGGTACGCCTGTGACGTTGAATAATGGGTTGCCAGTTGATGCGTCAAAGAGTCGGGCAAAGTTTGCTGTGGCTAGGATTGCTGGGAATACACCGTGTTGGTTAGGGTCTTCGTGGTCCCAAACCAGAGCGAAGGATATAGTTGGCAGGTCTGAACGTGACCAGATGAGTTGTCCTGTTCTTAGGTCGACACAGTTTAGTGGACCTAGGCTTGCACCTGTGAATGATATTGGGTCGTTGTAGTAGATTTTGCCGTTGACGATGATTGGGTTTTGATATCTTTGGTTGTATGCTGAACCTTCAAACCATGCATTGCCGGCGATTGAGAAGTCATTGCCTCCGACGACACCGCCGACCTGATTGCCCATTACTTTAGTCCACATGATGTGTGATGTGAGTGGCCCAACTGTGTCGCCTGCGAAGAATTGTGCACCGTTGCCACCTGCGTTGTAGCTTGCTACGAATCCACCGTAACCGGGTTGGCCTGTTCCAAGCCAGTTATTTGAGATTGTGAACCAGAATTGGTTTTCGCCGTAGATTGGGCGTGTCCAAAATTCTGTTGGAAGTGGGTAGCTGTCTGGGTAAGTGACAATTGGGTTTTGTTGAACGGTCAGTGTTGTGGTTGACGAGCTTGGCAGGTATGTGTCGTTAATCATTGTTGTGACTGCGCTGTGTGGGTAGTCGTTGATTGCTTGTCCTGGGAAGTTGAAGGTTAAGATGTAGTTTCCCGCGATGGTTGGTGTGAACGAGTAGCTTTGTGATGAAGTTGTGTCCATGATTGTATCGAAGGTTTGGGTTGTGTTTACACCGTTGGGGTCTGTAATGGTAAGTTTGTAGTTGTGGAACCGGTAGTTGTTGTTGACTGCTGCATAATTAATTGAGCCAGTTGGTTCACCTGCTGGATAGTAACCGTAAACGCGGTTAAGCCACATATAGATTAAGGTTGATTGGCCAAGACCGACGGTGCTAGGTAATGCCTCAACATATGCATTTGTCGGCAGGTTTTGTGCGGGAGTATGAGCGCTAGCGGTTGGTAGGAACACCATTGTTGTTCCCATTGAAATGACTAATAGCATTGCGATCATAATAGCTAGTGTTTTACTTTTTGAAAAATTCATGTATTTTTCTTCTCCTTATTTTGATACCAAGCGGTTGTTGTCTAACCTTTTAAAACTTTGCAACATCAACAAATAAAATAGCCATTTTTTCCTAATTAAGGCGTCAATATAAGAAAAGATTAGTCAGCCATGGATTAACGAATTTTAAAACAAAAAACATGGAACCTGCGATTAATTTAAATACAATGATAAACCCCAAGAATCTGTCAAGGAAAAGTGGTCTTAATCAAGCAAGTTAGTGAAGTCCAAGCGAAAATTCTTAAAGAGCTACTAGCTGACGGACGCAGAAGTCAAGAAGAAATTGCGGAAAATACAGGTTTACCAAAAGAAACAGTGAAGAAAAATTATCTTAAAATGGAAAAAA
>CAIUPH010000105.1 GCA_903901015.1 Candidatus Bathyarchaeota archaeon
CTGAATGGTTCCTGCGTTACTTGCATTAAGGCGGCGCGGCTATTCACCCTTGGGCTGCTTAATCAACTTGAACAACGAATAGTTCTCCGAGATTTCCGTCGTGTAGAGGACGCTGAAGGCTAAAATGCTTTCAATGGGCACGTTCATGTAGACTCTTTCTTTTGCGGCGCTGAGGGCTTGGGCATCAACGGTTAAAATCACCTTTAAGATATCTCTCAGTTCCAATTCGTCTCCAATCCTGTGTCCGTCTTCCGATTCTTCATCGAGGGCTATGGCTGTTTTCAATGCGTCGGCACCCCCAAAATCAACGATGATGTATGGGTGTCCAACTTGGATTATCGAGGAAACTGAGATTGAGGGCATACATTTTCTGCATTGCCACAATAGCTGGTTCATTTCTGCTTGGCTCAGGGGAACAACGAGAACTTTATGTTTAATGCTAGATTGGTCTGTAACCGTAAAAACTGCATAAAACCCCTAATCTATTGATGTTTTGGGAAGGTTTTAACTTTTTCTGTTTTAGGCTGGAGGCTGCGTTGGCTGTTAAGAGAAAAAATTATGTTGGATTTGGTTTGTTTGCTGTTTAGTTTTATGGCGGCGGCGGAGGCGATGGGTTTCCGTTGACGTTTACGTTGACTGTTATGTTCTCGTTTTTGTTTTTCTTGCTGCCCCATGTTACCAGGGTGAATATTAGCCAAGCTACGAATCCGTAGATGACTCCGTTGAAAACCGCGATTATAGCTGTTACTGCATCGATTGAGCTGCCTGCGACGAAATAGCCAGAGGCTGCTTGTGTGTTTGGCAGAACGATGTTGTAGAGGTTTTGTCCAGGTGGAATCGATGTGTTGCCCAAGGTTATGACGACTACGATTGCGAATACTACTAAGAATACTATTGCTCCTTTCATGCTCCATCCTTCATGCGTTAACTCGACTGTTTAACATATAAGCTTTATTCCGACGGCATCAAAAAAATTACTTTATAGAAATAAATTGTAGAAACGCTTCAAAAACAATGGAAAATAGGGTTTTTATCATCTGATGTTGATAGTTTTGTTGAAGTATCCAAACGGCATCTTTACTCTGTCACCATAAACCTGTTTTAACAATTTAGTCAAGTTGCTGTCTTCATTCATGACAAACTCGTATTTTCCAGCCGTTGAATGAAATTCCACTTTAAGACCCCGCGTCTGGCCATCTTGGTCCTGGTCCACTTTCACCTTGATTTCGCTTATTGTGATGTTGTATAGTTCAAAGTTGCCTGGGGTTTCTGCAAATCGTTTGGGGTGGCATCGTTAGGTATTTTTGTGAATATAGCCATGTGGCTTTAAGCTGGTCTCCCCATTGTCCTAAGAAGCCTTTGCCCTCCGCTTTAGCTTGGTCTCGTGATTGCTGCGCCGCGGCTTTTATCATTTCATTGGTCATTTGAGCAAAAATCAAGCGTTGGTTCGTCACTACTCCAGTGTAAGTATCCCATCTTCCAAGCGACTTCATACGTCGAAAAAGTATTACGCCGTAAATTGGTTCTGCGCTTGTTTGAGTCTGAGATATGGATGATGGTTGCTGTATTTGCGGTGGAGCTTGATACTGTTGAGGTTGCATCGGCTGCATGATTGGCGGTTGCGGAGACTGCATGGGCGTTGCAGACGGGGTAGGCGGAGAATAGTATGAGAGGCGTTCCCGTTTGGGTTGGGCGGACTGAGTTTTCGTTGCGGGCTTTGCGGTGGCAGGGGCTCGGGAGGCTCCACAGTTGCCGCAGAACTTCGCATTCAGATTAATTTGTGAACCGCAGTTTTCGCAGTAAGGCACCTTTAAGTCACAGATACTAAATGTTTGATTTTGTTTATAAATTTGACTTATCACCACTCACTGCGCTATGGGTTTGTTGCATTGCAATTGAAACATGAAAACCCATGGACTAGAAATTTTTCTATTTTTAGAAAACAGTTCATTATGCAGCAACGTTTTGGAAGGTGATTTTTTGGCTAAAAAGAAAGGTGAACAATACAGGTGCGATGAGTGCGGTCTCGTTGTTTTAGTTGAGAATCCCTGCGATTGCGGCGAAGGATGCGAACTCGTCTGTTGCGACGTGCCCATGAAACCCGTTAAAGCCCCCGCTAAACCCAAGAAGTAACCCGCGTTAAAACGCTTCATAACTCTTTTTCTTTTTGCCCAATTTCTAATCGGAGATTGGAAAAGTTATTCTTCGATGGTTTTAACTTTTGAAGGGCTTGGTAAAGCACCGTTTTGTAAACAAACTTTTTGAAAAGCAAGAGAATTTTGGCGGGTCCGACGGGAGTTGAACCCGCGACCCTCGGATTAAAAGTCCGATGCTCTAGCCTGACTGAGCTACGGACCCGCGTTTGATTCGTTGCGGCTGATAGAAAAACACGAGGGGGTTTTTTAGTATTTCTATTGGTTTACTGATAAAAAGAAACAAAAGAAGTGGTTACTGGGGTGTTTGGGCTTTGAGGATTGTTGCAATAAAACCTTTGATTTTATCATGTGAGTTGAGGATGGTTGTGATGGTTTTTGCGCCTTTTTCGCTGAGTTTGTAGACTCTTTTTCGTTCAATCCAGATTCCTTCGACTAAGCCGTTGCGTTCAAGCGAGTAGAGCAGGGAGTAGACTGTGCCTGAGCTGGCGAGGAAGCCGAATTTGTTGTGTATGACCGAGATTACGTCGTATCCGCTTATGGGTCCGTTTTGGAGTTCTGCCATTATTATGGTGTCCATGAAGCTTTTGATTACGCGTTCATGCATTTTTTTGATTATTCTTGCTTCGGATTTTTCTCCGTTTATGGTTATTGTTAATGCTACCATGTTTTTGCACGCTCACTTGTTGTTTATTCTTGTTTAGATATATAAGACTTATTCGGATTTAGAATGGTATGTTATGACTAGAATGGAAAAGTATAAACAAAAACGGCTCCCTCAACAACCCCCTCCCAAATTCTGCTGATAGGAAGCCTGCAGAATGACTGCAAACGCTTCCATGTATGGATACATAATAAACATCTGCATGTATGATAGTTTACATAGAAGTGTTATCTTATACAATTTAATTTCAAGAAAAATTTCACTATTTATATACATAAACGCATACAAACCCAACCTGTTTTAACGTTAAAATATCCATTTTTCTGCCTTCCCCCGCGAATTTATTAGTTAGCGATATATGTGCATGTTAACAAACGTTAATTCTCATTTTCACCCAGTGCAGGGTAAGGTGCCCTAAACGTGATTTCATGGAAATATACATTTAAACGATTAAATGAAGAATACGAAATAGCCAATAAGAAGAAGCAAGCTTTAGACAACCTTTTTGCATCAGGCAAAATCTCTCAAGCTACACGCGACTCTTTCACTGGCGACATCAGCTCAGCAATAGTCGAAATCGAGACACAACGAAAAGACCTCGCTGAAAAGATGCAATCAAAAACCGTTGAACTTGAAGGTCAACTAAAAACCTTAGAAATGCTCCTTGCTAACTACGAAATCCAGCATGTTGTCGGCGAAATGGAAGATGAACTCTACACACGAGAAATAAGCCTTCTCTCAAACAC
>CAIUPH010000106.1 GCA_903901015.1 Candidatus Bathyarchaeota archaeon
ATCTCCCGACTAAAAATAATTGTAGTAACCCCTTAATAAACCTGCAACCGAGTAAGCAAAAAACTAATCAGCCAACACCAAAACCCAACATAAAAATCGAATCGCATTCAAAAAAGCTGTCAAATAGCTAAAATATCAAAATAGATGGCAAAATAGTGTCTATCTGAGATTTGTGTCATCGAAAGGCTTAACAGAACCAAAAAACGTAACTTCCATCCATAAAGGGAAAAACATGGCTGCCGACATCGACTACGAAATCCCAACGTGGAGCCAAATCTACGACATGCTCCTGTGCCAAACCCAAAAAATCCAGCGCCACCCCTACAAACCAGACCTGGTTTTGGCAATCGCGAAAGGCGGCTTAGTGCCTGCACGCATATTGACTGACCTTTTGGAAACTCCGCAGCTGGCAGTGATACAGATAGAATTCTACACGGGCATAAACCAGACAACGATTGAGCCAACATTAAAACAGCCCCTAACCATCGACGTAGCAGGTAAGAGGGTGCTCTTGGTCGATGACATCGCGGACAGCGGAAAAAGCATAAAACTCGCAAAAACCCACCTCCACGATCAAGGCGCAGGGGAAATCAAAACCGCCGTCCTCTACAAGAAACCCCAATCCATCGAAACCCCAGACTTCTACGAAAAACAAACCGGCAACTGGGTGGTTTTTCCATGGGAAACAAGGGAGACTTTGCGCAAAATAATCCAGCGGCAACAGGGCAAACGTGCATTAAACCAGGAGGTTGCAAAACTCGTAAAAGCAGGCTTGCCCAAGTTGCTGGCTGAAAAACTCTTAAGGGACATGGTGTGAGGACTGAAAATGCTCCAGTTCATCAACGAACAAGGCAGATACGCGGAAATAACGGGTTACCGGGGCATATCTTTTGGGAAGGCAGAGGCGTTTTTGAAAGCCAGCCGAAAACGAGCAGAGAACGTTGACATCCAATTCTTCGACGCAGACCTCATCGCCACACAGCAGCACCTATATTTCGCGGTCCTAAACGCCCTGCAAGCCTTCAAGGACAAAACGAACCTTTCAAAGAGCCCAGCAATGGAAACCATGCTCTACGCTTCGGCGCAGCGTCAAATACAAAAAGCCATCGAACGCACCGGAATAAAACCCAAGAGCACGAATATGGCGCTTGTAATCATCGGTGACGACCCTAAACAAATAGAAAACGCGTTGGAAGCCGTATCTGAAAGCGTGGGCTGCAAACCAGACGAAACCGTTCTGGAATTAACAAAACCCAAGTGCACAAAAATCATGAAAGCCTTCGAAATCTCTATGGAAGAGATGAAAACCGTGGATGACGGCGACGAAAAGAAGGCAATAACCGACTTGATTATCGAGCGAATGGCGCTTTTGGCGACTCAACAGTAGAGTTAAAGCATTTTTTCTTGAACAACCAACAAAATATCAGTTGGCTTTACCAGCGACATACCAGTTAACGCACCCAATATCTCGATGAGCAGGATTTTGTCGGGGTTTTCAAGGTCCGCTTTGTTTTTGATGCCTCCAACTGCGGCTTCGATGAGGTCTTTTGTATGCAGGGTTGTGAAGCGTTTTTCGATTGTAACCCTGAAAGTTTCGTTTTCACCAATTTTCGCCGCTAACTCCGCGGAGGCTTTCTTTATTTCCTCCAAATCTGTCTGCACAACCTTTTGGATTGGCAGAATTCTCAGCGCATAGCGGAACTCGTAGGGGCGTTCCTTGAGGATGGTGCGGAACTTTTCTATAACGGCGGTTGGGTCAAGGCTGGTTTTGGCGACGATTAAGCCGCGGATTTTGGTTTTCGCAGTCTGCGCTTCAGCATCGCCCAGTTGATCTTTGAGCATGAAAAGCATTTCATTGCACATTGCGCGTTCGTTCCCGCGGGACGTAGTAACTATAAGGTTGAAACCGTTAATCATTGCAGTTCACAGAAGGGGAAAGAGTGTGGACTGGTTATTTTTGCTTTATGCCCCAACATAGAAGAAGCGTTTGTAGCTCTGCAACTACCTCCGTAGCAGTAGATCAAAAATTTTTTCAGAGTAAGGATGTTTAAGGTTTGTTTTTTTTGGTCTTTATGTGGGCAAAAGCGTTTTAAGGGTACCACAAGACAGCTTGGTACCTGCATCCTGTTTTGTGTTAGCAACATTTTTCTGCTTCTGTTTCAATGTGAGATAATCATTTTCTATCACATGCTCTGCATGGCTCCATGTTGAAAACGCAACAGTGACCATGTGAAAGTACATAGCGATTGGTTTTTTCTCCACAAGAAACCATGTATCAGCAAACGCCGATTTCTGTTGGATTCCAAAATGTTTCTGCGCCAAAAAAACACAAATACTCACTAACCCCTTAGGGAAAAAATGCGCAAACCTACTCATATAGGGAAAAGTAGTTTTAAACACTATTTACTTGAGGGTTTTAGATATTGAAGTTTTAAGCGCATTACCTGAGGGTCAAATAATCCCTCGGAACCCATTAAAAGGATTCACCTCCGGCTAATCATACCCTTATTGAAAACACAGGAGTGTAAACCTTTAATAATGGAAAAAGATGGTCTGAATGGACAGATATCCAAGAGGTCGAGGATTCCTGGCTATTACGCGTCGCTGGTAACGTTTTCTTTCTTCTTGCTCGGCTTACAAATAACACCTGCAATGAACAACACAACCCCAACGATGGGCAATACGAGCACTGCTTCTTGGCCTCTTGCAAAATAGAGGACAAGGCCCACAACAATTAATATTCCCCCAATTCCAAGGAGTCGCCCTTTGTTTGATAATAATTTTCATGTCCACCACTTTTCCACCTCCTCCTTCGTTTCTTCCACCTTGTTACTTTCACTTTGTTAGTAGCGCGCGATGCACCTTTAGGTTTTTTGAGCAGCTTTGCCATCTGCAGTGACTTGGGTAGACGAGAACGGTCCAGTATTAATTTTTTCTCTTATTCCATCTGCGGTTACCAGGTGGTCCTATAAGAAAATAACCTATTAACATGAGAGCAATGGTTACAACGATAATTATCACAGCTGTTACTTCAGTCGTTACTCTCACCTCCATTTTTAGTATCTAAGTTTAGATATTTCCATTTAGCGTGCTGCCCTGTCCCGATATTATGTGAAGGAGAAGCTGTTTAGTTTACTAACCTTTCGCGCTGGCGATGCAGTTTCAGGTTTTCTGAGCTTCTTTTCCATCCACGAATAGTGTGATAGAAGAGAACGGTCCAGCGCTAATTTCCAAATGATGCTTTTCAGAATTTCCCACATCCAACTGGAACTTCTTTGCCAACGGCTGAAAGTTTGATTCATTAACGACTTTTTCGCCATCCACTTCTATCTTGATGTATTTTAGAAGCGCACTCGCATTAACAATAATGATATGTTTTTCAGTCTCACCTATTTCAAACTTAGCTTTCGTCATTTTATTGAACCCCACTCCTCTAACTTTGCTACTTCCACTTTGTTAGTATTTCCTCCCTTCGAAAAGTCTTTGTGCTTAAAAAGAAAAGCGCCACATCAACCGCTAGAATGGCCCCTGAGATTATAAGCAGGGTGCTTACGTCAAGGGTTATTATGCTTGTCTCGCTAGAAAGGTATATGCCCAAGAGGGGGAAGAGAATGAAAATTCCAAAACTGTTAGCGCTGCGCACATCATTAACTCTCGAAGAAACAATCACACTGAACAAAACACTCATAACAATGGCGACCGGCATCAGAACCAAGAGCAAAGTGGCGATGTTCCAGTTTGGAAAATAATAGTAGCCAAGCGTATTGAAAGTAACTCCATCAATGCCCACCATGAAAACTACTGCAGCCGCATACATTGCTACTAAAGTTGGAATAACTGCGGAAATGGCTTTTCCAAGCAAAATTTCTCCATCAGTAAGGGGCGTCGCTAGAAGCGGTTCCAGACTCTTCTCCACTTTCTCCCCCACTACACTGTAGGAGGCAATCCCTAAGGGAACGTTTGCTGCTCCTATAACTAAAAAGAAGGAAAAGGAGTTAAGCAAATTTGGAAGCACACCCGGCGCTGCAAGTCCGTGGCTCCCCCTTACTGCTAAATACTCCAGTATCACCGGAAACAGAACCGAGATAACTACTGGGAAAATAATAATTGAGGACCAGACGTTTTTTACTCGCCTAAATATCTTGAAGTCCCTAGCTGCCACAATCCAGGCCTTTGAGAGTCTCATATTTATTTCCTCAAAAGTTTTAGATAGGTATCTTCCAAAGTTGAGCCCACCACATTGATTGATCGGACATGACCGCCCGCCAGCACTATAGTCTCTACAACAGGAGAATTCTCCTTGTCTGGGTCTTCCACATCAAATGTTATTGTGTCGCCGTTGATGGATAGGTTTTTGAGAGGCAGTTTCTTGAGTGCCCCCAAAACCGGCTCGTTCACTTGCTGTTCCAATCCGATAACTGTCTTCCTGCCGCTAACGGAACTTTCAAGGTCCTGCGGAGTACCAATTGCTCTAAGACTCGTATTCATTATTGCCACCCTGTCGCAGATTCTCTGCGCCTCGTCGAGATTGTGAGTGTTCAGAAAGATTGTCTTCTTCTCTTTTTTTAGTTGAAGAATGAAATCGCGGACTGTTTTCGAAGCCTCAGGATCTAAATTTGCAGTAGGCTCGTCCATGAAAAGAACTTGCGGGTCATGAATTAGGGCCCGGGCTATGGCGAGTTTTTGCTTCATGCCCTTGGAAAAGGTCCCTGCTAGAACGTTTCTTTTATCCCAAAGCCCTAGCATCTCAAGAAAACGCTTATTGTTCTCTTTCCTTTGAGTATCCGAGAGATCGTATATTTTTCCGTAAAAGTCTAGGTTATCATAAGCGGTTAGATTTTCCGATAGCCCAACATTGTCGGGAACTAGCCCGATTGTTTTTCTTATCTTTAACCAGTCTGCCTTGTTACCTATTTCATATCCGCCTATTGTAGCGGTTCCGCTTGTCTTTGATATGAGGCAGCAAAGTATGCGTATGGTGGTGGTTTTTCCTGCACCGTTGGGTCCAAGAAAACCGAAAACTTCGCCATCGTCCACGTGCAGGGTCAGGTTGTCTACGGCTGTTAGATCCCAAAATTTTTTGGTAAGGTTCTCAGTTTCTATCAATGCGATTACTCTTTGGATTAAACTTTACCGATTATCTGCTATTACATGCTATGTTCCATAAATAATGTTGCATGAGTGCAAGCAGTGAAAAATATGGACAGAGAGGTTTAAGGGTAAAAGTTTATATTTCCGTTGGGGTTTTTGCATATTTCCGATATTAAACAAGGTTCTATTAAAGCAGGATATGATAATATGGCGTATTTGACAACAACAGGTTCAGGACAACCAGTCCTCATCCTTAAAGAAGGAACAACAAGAAGCAGAGGCAAAGAAGCCCAGAGAAACAACATTATGGCAGCACGCGTTATTGGCGAAGTGCTAAAGACCACCCTTGGCCCAAGAGGCATGGATAAAATGCTTATCGACAGCCTTGGCGACATCACAATCACAAACGACGGCGCAGCCATCCTCAAAGAAATCGACGTTGAACACCCCGCGGCAAAAATGATGGTTGAAATCGCAAAAACCCAAGATGACATGGTGGGCGACGGAACAACATCCGCAGTGGTTCTCGCAAGCGAACTTCTCCGCAAAGCCGAGGAACTTCTTGACCAAAACATTCACCCAACCATTCTTGTTAGCGGCTTCCGAAAAGCATCAGTGAAAGCAATCGAAGCCATCGAAAAAATGTCAGTGCCTCTTGACGTAAACGACCGCAAAACACTCCTCAAAGTAGCATTAACCTCAATGAGCAGCAAATCCTTAGGTTCAGCAAAAGACCACTTAGCAGAAATATCCATCGATGCAGTGACACAAATCGCTGAGAAACGCGGCGACAAAACAATCGCTGACATAGACAACATCCAACTCGTCAAGAAAACAGGCAAAAGCCTCCTTGAAACCCAGCTTATCCAAGGCATAATAATCGACAAAGAAGTCGTTAGCCCAGGCATGCCCAAAGTCAAGGAAAACGCCAAGATCGCGCTCTTAGATTCAGCGTTGGAAATCGAGAAAACCGAAATCACCGCTGAAATCCGCATCAAAGACCCCTCACAGATGAAAGCGTTCCTAGATCAGGAAACAGATATGCTGCAGGATATGGTTACAAAAGTCAAAGCCTCAGGTGCAGACGTAATCTTCTGCCAAAAAGGCATAGATGACATGGTTCAGCACTTTCTATCTAAAGCAGGCATAATGGCGGCGCGACGCGTAAAAGAATCCGACATGGAGAAACTCGCAAGAGCAACCGGCGGAAGAATCGTCAGCGACCTTGATGACCTTAAGAAAGCAGACCTTGGATTAGCAGGCCACGTTGAAGAACGCAAAATCGGCGACGACAAAATGATTTTCGTCGAGAAATGCAAAGACCCACACTCAGTCGCAATCCTCATACGCGCAGGACTTGAACGCATGGTTGACGAAGCAGAACGCGCAATGACCGATTCACTCTCAGTCGTCTCAGACGTCTTAGAAAACAACAAAATCGTCGCAGGCGGCGGAGCAGTCGAAATCGAAATCGCCAAAGAACTACGCAAATACGCAACCAAAGTCGGCGGACGCGAACAACTAGCAGTTGAAGCATTTGCAGACGCAGTCGAAGTAATCCCACGCACACTCGCAGAGAACGCAGGCCTTGAGCCAATCGACATACTTGTTGAGTTGCGCCAAGTACACGACAAAGAAAACGGCAAATACATGGGAATCAACGTTTTCACAGGCAAACTGCAGGACAGCATCGCAAACGGCGTTATCGAACCAATCATGGTTAAAGAACAAGCTATCAAATCCGCAGCGGAATCAGCAGCCATGATACTGCGCATAGACGACGTCATAACATCTAAGGCGCCGAAAGGCGGTCCAGGTGGCCCAGGCGGAATGCCGGGCGGCATGGGCGAAGAATAATCTTCCCCAACCTAACTTTTTCTTTTTTAGTTTTTAAAAAAATAGTTCAGCATTTTTTCGCGTTTTTTGGTTTATTTCTTTATCAATCAAGGGGTTGTTTTTTAAAAACTGTTTTATACATCTGCGTCTTAACTTGGGCGGGCTATAAACTTTGTCACTATTAGAGTCAGTAGCTATCGTGCTGGGTTTGGTGGTGTTCGAAATTGTAAACAGCGTAGACAACGCTGTCGTGAACGCCGGCGTCCTAAAAACGATGAGTCTG
>CAIUPH010000107.1 GCA_903901015.1 Candidatus Bathyarchaeota archaeon
ACTTCAATTCCGTGCGCAGCCAATCCGCGAATGTAGAACTGAGCCTGTCTATAATACTTGTACTTCCAAACCGCCACGGCGAAACTAGAAGGCGAAGCATCTAAGGAGGTTTTGAGGTCGTAGGCTATTTTTTGGTCAGCCCAAAGACCGTCAATACGGCCTTGACACATAACCCCTGACTGCGCGTCCTGCCAAACGATGACAACTTGTTTTCTAGAATTATCAATGAGGGCGCGTCCAGTTTCAGTTGCAAGAAACGCTCTCGCTTGAGCTTCCGCAGCATCGTACTCATCTCCTTTGATAATGTTATCTTCGCCGTAGGTTTTGACATACTCATTCCACTTTGCTTTATCTTCCGTTTTGCGCCGGTCGAGTTTTTCACGTAGCACGAAATACTTCTTGTCCAAACTGCCTTCAATTAAACCCTCCACAAGTGAACCATTTTGCATTGCTTTACTGCTGGCATCTGGATGTCGCCTATCCCATTGCACCATGGCAGGGCAATTCTGAAATGCGTTCAACTCCGATTGGTGGCAGTACGGCATTAAGTCCTTGTTGAAATAATCAGCCGCGCTCATGTCATAGTAGATTCCAGGTTTAACTGGCGTAATATCTTCTCTCGTTTCTTCTGTCATGTAAGCCTCCTAAGGCTAGAAAAGTGTTAGATGACCTCAATAGCGTTCTTGGCTGGCTCGGTCTTAGCTGTCTCAAAACTAATTCCAAGAGCAACCAGCTTCTGCTTGATAGTGTCAAGCTCATTTTTGATTTTGTTCTTTTCAGCACTTTCGGTCTGGTACCACTCGCGGTACTGCTTTGTTTCAGCGAGAGCTTTCTTCAAAGAATTTTCTTCCGTAAACTCCTCAGCATTTACTACCTCAATTTCAAGCCCCTTTTCTTCACATTGTTTCCATGGCTCGGAATAGCTGTGAGTAAATTTAACTCCTTGGTCAAGCACAGCTAGTGCAGTCAAAGGAAATACAGCATAGGTATTGTAGTCTAATTTTAGCGTAACAACTCTTTCCATTTCATCATCCCTTTAGAGCCACTCAGTTAAACCCGCAGCAAAGTGGCCTTGCTGAAGGCGGTAAATTACATCATCGAAATTTCAGTCCTCATTGCATTAATGCTATTCTTGACGAGCTTCTCCATTATGTCTAAGGCTTCCAATGCAATCATCTTTGGTTCTTCAGCAAACCGCGTTTCTGAAACCACCTGCTCAACTCCAAAAGCAATAGAAAGCAACGGGAAGTTCTCAAATTTCTCCATGCGCAGGAGTGCTCTTATTTGCGACTGTAGGGCTTCTGTGTTTTCTTTCTGCTCGTTATTCTCCATGTCTAAGTCTCCTCGTAAAACGAACAGGAAAAGGTTCCGTGCTGTTTATCATGTGAGTTTCGTAAGCTTCGGCAACTCGGCATAGCGTTTCCTGGATTAGATTATCACCCCACCTCTTCAACTGGCTTGCTAATTCTGCCTCTTCAACTATTGGCATGTGGCCTTCGGCTAATTCGCGGATTGATTGAGCAACCTCTTCATGTATTGTTACTGGTGGAAGCGTTTCAACTACAAAAAGCACTTTAGCCCTAATCATCTCGGCTAGAATTGCCCCATTATCTTCGCCTGTATCGCTAACAGTGTTATCTTCGCTTCCTACAACTATCTTGCGCCCACTCTCAAATAGCGCTAAAGCCTCCTTTATCCCAACTTCCCTCATCATACCAACCCCCTCACCATGTTTAAAACAAAATCATCTAAAGCCCGAATCGAAGCGCGGCACCGGCTAGCTTCGCATGGATGGACTAAACCTTTTCGCTGCAACTTCTCGCGGTAAATCCTAGCCCCTTCCACCCATCTTTGCGTTTCATCGAGCTTAGCAAGGTTCTCTGTCATTGGCCTAAACTCCATATCTGACCAATAAGTTTCCTCGCGCACCTTTTGAAACTCCAACTCGGCCTTTGTCGGACCACGTCCTTCAAGTTCGCTCATAATTACTTGCCAAACCTTTTTAGTAACCAGCGCAACCACGGGCGCATTTTACACTCAACCTCAACTTCGTGGCCCAGCATTTTGCCTACATGGTATGAGAATCCCCACCGAGCAATTGCCCAGGAAACACCTTCAATCCACTTGTCGAGCTTAATTAGAAGCATTATATAGACCTCTTTTGATGTAGTTATCCCAAAGGTAAGTCGCTACCGTGAGGCCACAACCGAACACCCGCATTACTAAAACCTCCTCAGAAATATGCTCTCTGGCGGCTTCAATAACGACATAACTGCGCATCCTTTTCAGGAGTTCACCCTTTGTCATTGCCTCAGTAATTTCACCCGCGATATCACTCATGGTGCAACTCCTTTCGGCATCTTAAATTTAAGGTAGCAAGCGGTGCAGTAAAAGTGTCCGTTATCTTCATTGAAAGTACCCTCATCTGTTTGGACGTACTGCTCTGGAGTGCAACCTTCTTCTTTAGCGCAAACAACATATTCTATAATTTGGCTGGGTGTCCTTTTGCACCCCACACACATGGGTTGGGGCATTTCAGCACCGAATTGCTGATAGTTTCTTTTCATATACAAATTCCAAATAGCCCAAGCCTCGCTTTTCGTGCAACCAAGAATTGTTTGAACACCATCGGCTTCGCAGATACCATGCTCTTTTGCTTTCAGAGAAAAGTATAAACCGATGCGAGCCAGGATTTCCTCCTTTGTCATTTCAATGGCTATTTTTTCAGCATCATCCATAAATTCTTACTCTTCAATACTCCAATAAGCTTTCATGCAAGCAGTTGCTTGTCTCAGCGATTCCTTAGCTCTTCTTTGAGGAGAAAAATTTTCTGGATTTGCGCAAAAGCCCTGAGCTGCTGCAACAAATAATTTGAAGTGCATTTCTACATATTCATTATGACACGCAGGACAAAAATCACTCGCTAATCCAACCTCCCTTTCTCCGCAATGGCTACAATATTTGATACTCATTTCTTGCTTGGCTCCACGGTTATAGAAATAATACAGCGACCATTCTCTAGCCGGAAACCACTAGCGCAACCTGGCCGATTGGCCCAATTCACAATTTGTAAAGCAACTACGTTTATAGCAGCGGCCAGCACAATCAAGAAAATAATCCCAAAACCTCGTTCACTTTTCATAATAGCCTCCCAAGTTTATAAAATGGTCGCCAGTTCTCTGCGAAAAAACTTTTGCCCCGATATGGCTAAAGATACGCTGGCAACCAAAGTACCCACAGAATGGGCACTGTGCTTACTCGCCGTGATTCTTCATCTGCAATTCGAGTCGAAACATTTCGTGGATTGCAAGTTTCACACGCTTAACAACTTCCTCCTCAATCGTTCTAATAAAGTACAACTCACTTGTACTATCTGCCCCTAGAAAAACTGTTGTCGTAATTACTTGCCCGTGGCAAGTGGTGCAATTCGCAATTTCAACCCTAGTGTTATCTGGCATCACGATTACACCTGGGATTAGTTTTGAAGCTTCCATTTTCTCCTTAATTCAAGCTCGGCATCACGACCAACACCCCACCACGTTTTTCTGTCACAAAATCAAAGTTCGCCTTCACTTGCACCGGCTTATTTTCCTCCTTAATTACCTCCACCCGTGTGCCGACAACTAGCGAAATATTAGCCGTGGCTTTTGACGACGGTTGAATTTCGCCTTGCTGCGCTAGTGTGAGAAGTAATTCTAGGAACACTATTCATCCTCCCTGTCTAAGTAACCCTCATAAACACCCATCTCCATTTCAGCATCACGGGTGATTGCGTCGTCCTCTTCTTCAAGCTCCTTTTTAGTTTTTGTTTTCGGCTTGCGGTGTTGCTCAGCGTTTGGGCAAGTCGCAAAGTGCGAAACGTAGCCAGTGACGCTTTCCTTTGGATAACCTTCTTTAATCGGCACACAAACGCCATCTTCTCGGACTAGCAAATCGCCTTCCTCGCAATCTTCAGACGACACCACATCAGGGTCGCACGGCATATGCTTTCCTCGTGTGGTCGTTATCCACTTCACCTTTCTACCGCAACTATAACAAGTGCTTCCCATTTTAAGCCTCCTAATAAAAGTAAGAATCGCTCCTAATTTTCCGTCCACAACCAACCGCAGCAGTCCGAAAAAAACCTTCGTGTTCTGGGTATTTCATCATAAAAAGCCGCGCGAACATCGGCGTAAAATCATGGTTCACTTTGAACTCACCTTCATTTCTTTCGATGTCGGTGTGCCACCTAATGCGATTTATAATTCCCATCGAACCGTAGTGCTTTCGACCGACCGAAATTGCCTGTTTCGCAAAGCCCTCAAACGCCTCCCAGATTTCAAGGTGCGTAATAAGGTAGCGGTAAAATCGAGCAACCATCTCTTCTGGATACCCATCTTCAGTGAGATTTGATTTTATCCAACCCTCCTGAATCGTGATATACGCTAGCTCCGCTGCCTGCTTCTCTGTAATGAAACCCTTTCTACCTTCCATCCGTGCCTCTCCCAATAAGCAAAACATACTTCAATCAAAGCCCCGTACTTCTTTTGCACCTCATCCAACTTGTGCTTCATTGCACCTTTCTTAGTCGTTGAAACTGTGGATGGTTGTATTCGTCCATTTGGAGCAATTAACACCCACATTGCGACTTGATGCTGATTCACCTTGTCTCCCGTTGCTTCATCAGCCAAAGCGAATTCGTAAGCGTTTCTAGCTCGTCACTCAAATCCGATTTCTTCTCCCAAGTCTTCCGTGACCTAGCAACCCAAGTCGTCATTTTATTTTGCGCCGCTTCTATCATTGGAACCAACTTCGTTTTTTCATCCACATTTCTTGACCGGTTGAACTGCTGTATTAGTTCAAAGTAAGTGGTCGACCTCTCATTGATTACTACTTCGCACTTCTCTAGCTCTCGACGAATTACGGCGAGGCGCTTTTCAATGAGGTTTATTTCCCACTTACTCATAACTCACCTAGTCTCCTTACCAGATAAGCCCTTCATCATCTCGCTGGCCGTATCCGTCATTGGCACAACGTGGCCTTCCGGTGCCTGCTCCCAGGAATCACACTCCTCAAGCCAAATCGGGTCGTAATTTATAGGCCACCAGAACCACCCCATAGCCTCTCCATGCTTTTCGCCGCGCACGATGGCATCACGCTTATTGCAAGCTGAGTGACAATCGCCTGCTAGCGACATCCTATGAACGCATGAGTAGCAAGCCGGTCTGTCATTTACTCTTTTCATCTTCTCCTCCATTCAAACTATCAATCGCTAGCGACACCTTAAAGCGCTCCTGGTCAAGTTTCCGCGCAATCACACCAAGCGCAGCCGCTAGGTCTTGGCGGGAAGCATCCTTGCCACTCTTGAGTTTGCCTTTCGGGTCAACCTCGAATTCGCGCCTTGCTAAATCTTTCTCAACGTAGCTGTAAGCTTTTTCGCTCAACCACTTTTCGCTTGCCTTATACCCATTAGTCCAAGCCGAACTCAATCCGTAAAATCCGAGGGCGAAAGCAACCAGGTAACTAAGGGGCTTTGCAGCCCCCCAGCTTTGTCGTACTGGAAGCTCGTTTTCTAATTCAACAACTTTTTGTGTCATTTGAGCCTCCATTAGTATTTAGCCGACTGTACAATTGCTCCACTCTCCCGTGCTGGCATGCGATTAGCAGCAATGCCGCGCTTGTTTTCAACAGCATCAATTGAGTTGAATCCGGTTGAAAAATCAAAACCGTGGGCAGCTTCAAACTTTGCTCCCCACAAATCCATTTTATCAATCCCCGTTATTGTCATGCAGCCGGTTGCCATCAGAGCAAACCAAACCGCTAAACCCCAGACAACCAAATAACCAAAAACACCTGCTTTCGCTTTCATAAATGCTCCTAACATTCTAAAAGTTATAACCAAGTAAACCTACTAACCTACTATCTGCCGTAACTCCTTCAGGTCTTTCATCCTCCTTTTGTCTGAAGGCTTTAAACTTTTCGCGCCTTCCATGGCTCCAAACTTCTCTTCAAACTTCCTTATCAGCGCACGGGCAACTAAGCTCGTGGGGTACAGAACCTTATTTTGCTCTCGTTTCATTAACCTTTCCTCCCCTTAATTCAATAACCGACGTCACATCTGTAACGGCAGCTTCAATTGCGGCCAACCAACTAACATCTTTCGCTTCTGACTTTGCTTGCTCTAACTCCTTAAGCAGTTCGAAGCCATCACTAATATCGTTTCGGCAAAACCTCCAACTCCTATGTAAGATATGAAACAACTGAAGGTGCGTCATTACTCCTCCCCTTTATTGGTAAGTTTCTCTGAAAGCTTTTTGTCGGGACGTTCGCCTAAGATGAATTCCACATCCACAACGTCACCCTCACTTAACTCATCCCAATGCTCAACTATATGGTTGTGTGCTTGCGACATTGTCCTTGCTCCACCACCCCAACCGTAAATGTCGTAATGGCATTGGCTATCCTCAAGCTTAATTAGCAAAATGTAGTCTGAGTAAGGACCAAAACCGGCGCGTCTTGCTAGGTAGTGGTCGGCGCCAGAAAGCCTTACTGCTAAGGCTGGAATAAATGTGGCCGCATCTCTGATTTCTAAGAACTTAGTTTCCATTTTTACCTCACTGAAATTAGTCGAATGTTTCCCAGGAAGCTAGAAAACACCTCTTCAGGCCACCACATTAATTCGCATGAGGTGACGGTAACAAAAGCTTGCGCACCTAAACTATTTTGAGTGCTCACCGATAGCACGTAAGTGTGAAAGTAGGTGCCTTTGCAAACGATTGTTTTTTGCTCCAAGATTGCTGGCATTAACATATCCAATCTTTCTTGGTGCCGTTTTGCAGCCTCGTGGTAGATGTCTTGAATTTCCATGGATTTCCTTTTGAGAAATTGCCCCACTTAAGGGGCTTTCCTTTTCAGGTTGGATTAGGCGTCTGCTATCACTGACCAATCGGTTTTCGGTAACTCTAAAATAGTGCCACCTAATTTCTCAAGCTCGGTCGAGCGGTCATACGAAGGTACGTCTTGCGCCATTTGCGTAACAGCATTCACCAGGCCGAAACGGTTTAAATCGCCACCTCCTAATAGGTATTTAAGCACCCCATTCTTTTCAGAGTCGGCAAGGCTAAACTTCTTTTGAGTCAACTCAACAACTTTCACGGGGTCGGCGGTAATGATGTCGCCTTTGCTGGCGCGGAATTTCTCAACCATTTCACCAAACCCTATTGTCGAAAAGGCAGATGAAAGCACATC
Organism: Candidatus Bathyarchaeota archaeon; assembly: GCA_903901015.1. GTDB lineage: Archaea > Thermoproteota > Bathyarchaeia > Bathyarchaeales > Bathycorpusculaceae > Bathycorpusculum. Next base: position 7,228 of record CAIUPH010000107.1, read on the forward strand.
GCGCACCTTCATCCAAAACGCCTTATCGTCAGCTTGCCTAGTCTCATCTCTGAACCACTCCATCATGTGCTCGAATTGCTCATTGCCGCGACCGACGTGAGTTTTTCGCATCTTGGCGTCATTGATTATCAAACCGTTCTTGCAAACCTTGCGGTAAATCAATGGCTCAATGCTAATAGCGCCAAGGCCAATTTCTGAATTTGAAATAACGATTCCAGCCTGCACAACATCGCCGACACCAACCTCAAAGTTGATTTTTGGCGTTACAGCTTTCAGATAAAGCTTTCGCTCAGTAACTTCGCAGCTTTCAATTTGAGCACCAGACTGGAGAAGTACTGGCAAAGCAACCTCAGCTAAGTCGGCATTGTCTAATGGCCGAAATTTGCTTGATAGCAACGCTCTGGCCTTACCATCAAGAGTTCGAACCATATAGGAATCTTTTTCGCTTTTCAGCCAGTGATTAATATTTTGGTCGAGTAGAAAGCCCGATTCCTTTCTCATGCGCTCATAATATCTCTTTGGGATATCGAGGCGTGAAGCAATTTGCTCGTGAGCCGTTTCGCCTACTTCAAAGGCTTCAGTTTCACCTAATCCGAGGATTGAAAAGCCTGCACCTTTTTCATCAGCGGCTTGAGTCTTAACCTGAAGTTGTGTGGCCGGAGAAATAAAATCGCGCTTTGTTTCTTTTTGCCGCTCAAGTTCAGCCGCTAGCTCTATGAGAGTTTTACCTTGTTTCATATTTTGCCTCCTAAGCAATTTGAAAAATGGGTTTCGTTTAACCCTTAATTTAATTTTAATTTAATGCGGCCACATCTCAATGTAAACACCAAAAAGTAATTTTAATTATCTTTTTTCGCGGTAGTTAATTACGCTAATAAAATTAAACACTTAGTAAGTTTTGCGGAGTAAACTCAAGTTATATTTTCGGCGCTAACAGAATTTTTGTTTGCTTATCCACACGCCTATCAATCATTTTCTTGTATGACTCGTATTCAAATCTCGTAAGCGGCCATCCACTGATTTGTCCGGCTAAACGCTGCTTGAGATGCTCCGTAGCTTTTTCTCTCCATGTATATAATTCCTGAATGGAACGTTCGACTAATGGAAAGTCGAGCCCAGGTTTATACCCTTGCGCAGCTAAATTTGGATGTAAAATCGAATGGATGGCCATCGTATTAAAAAACCTCCTTAGCCGCTTCCATGGCGGTTGGCTCACGAGAGCCGCTTCCCCTAAATGGGGCATCGGAGGATATCTTACTCAAATCAGACTTATGCTTAATTTCAGCTTTCGCTTTAAACGCGGCTGGCTGGTCCAAGGTAGCGCTATCTTTTTGACCCTTAGGGTTATCAAGGGTGGCTTCAATTATCGATACGTTGCGCCTGGCATTAACTGCAAGCAGTATAATTTCCCGTATCCTCGAACTGGGATACTCACCAGCTAACAATGGCAGCGTAATGGTCTTGTCGCCTGCTGGAGTCAGCTTCAGGGTAAGTTCGCACTTAAATTTGCGCTCAGCAGCAGGCTGTTCAAATTTTGCAATGGTCTCTTCTGCGCTTTCTGGCTCTTCAAACATTTCCTGTTGCTCAGCCGGTTCGCCTTTAGGCTCGTGGTCAATGCTTGAATGTGACTCATAAGTGCCATCATCAATCGGAATAAAGTTGCTCTTTTTCTTTTTCATAATCAGTCCTTTTAAAGTTAAACGTTAACCATAACAAGAATCTCTTTGGGGTATAGCGCCTCAAAAAGTTTCTTCTTCAATTTGAAGTCTTTCGTTTCGTGTCCTTTCACGTCTTCAGTCAGCCGGACACCGTTCCAGCGAAAGCGAAAGTCGGCTTCGTAGGTGCATATCTTTTTACCGGCAACTACCATTTCAAACGCAGGGTGAATTTCTAGCTCGGTGATTGAGTGGTTTCTGTAGAGCCAAACCAACTTGGAAAATCTCCTGCCTTCGTTGAGTGAGTCACATCGGTACTTTCCAACCATTATCGGTTTTGCTTTGTATTTTGAGCTTTCACCGCAGTGGCAGTGGTTTGTTGAGCTGAGAAAGAAAATCCTTTTGCACTTGCAGCAGCGATAGGCATCAACGAAGTAGGGAACCTTCGTTAGCTTCCCAAGTCCTTCGCGTATATTTTCAAGCGTTGGCATTGTAGCCTTTTAAAAGTCCATGCTTTCTTGTTCTGGAACGCTAGCACAAGGCTCGTGTTTTTCTTCTCCAGGCTCAGCCCAAGCTTTTGATTTCTTGCTGCGCTTGCTCAATGCTCCAGTAAACTCGATTTCGTAGGGAATTACCCTTCGTCCTTGCGGGTCTCTGTATGCAGGATGAAAACACAAGAAGAACTTTTGGCCCTTCGGCATATCGAGCGAGGGATGGTTCATGTCATCGGAACGAAAAAGCGTTCCCCAGTACATTTCGTCGAGTCCATTTTCGTACCCAACTGAAAACCGTATTGAGCGATGCTGGCCCATGAGCGATTCAAGGTCTCTGAATTTTATTGTGGGGCGTTTTAAGATGTTCCACGGAATCATGATTAGTTTCTCCTCGAGTAATTAGGTTGAAGTGTTGCCAAAGTCTCCTGGCGTTCAAGTGCAAGTCTGGATTGCTTGAGCTTCATTGCCTTCTCTTTCGGCCAGCCCATTAAGGCCTTTGCGTCGTCGCAGCGTTTGGGTCGCATATTTTGGTTATTCTCAAACCAGGTGTCCAATTCACGAACAGCTTCATCAAAGTCGTTACGGTCTAGGCCAGACTCCTCGTAGTTTTTTCTAACGCGCTCAAACTGCTCAGGCGAAAGGTAAACCCAGTCGAGGTATTTTTTCTTCCCTTCAGGATTGAATTTCACCTTTAGAATTTTTGGTGGTGTATTATTATATTGTTTCTTTGTTACATTGTTACATTGTTGGATGTGGTTACTTGCTGGTTGCTGGCTGGTTACTTGCTGGTTACTGGCTGGTTGCTGTGCTGGTTGGTGTTCAGACTCTGGCGTCTCTAACGCATTACTATTGCTATTTAATTCCGTAGTTTTTGCTGGTTGAGATGCTGGTTGCGTTTTTGTGTTTTTTGACGCAGTCCCACCATCAAACCCCTCAAACTGCTGGTTACGTGCTGGTTGTTCATCCTCTTCTAGTCCCTGATATGTGTACCAATTACGGATACTTATGATGCTAAACTTGTTGGTTGTTCGTATGGTTATTTCGCCAGTCTGCTTTAGGTGCTCCAATGCGGTTCGAACTGCCATTTCCGACATTTGCAGTCTGGCGGCACAGGCAGCTCGTCCGAAAACACACTCACCTGGCTTGATGTGATGGCCTAGAAATTCTGAATCTTTGTAGTTAGCGTTTAGTAGTATATCTAAAAAAACCCGCGTTGTGTTTGCATCTGAATACCATCCCCAAGACAAAAGCTCTCTGTATAACAATATCCAATTGCCTTTTCCCAAATTATCAGCCCCCCAGTCTAAAAAGAACAGCAGGGGTAAGTATTAAAATTAACTTAAGGTAAAGTAAATATGAAAAGTGAACTTACTCAACTTCTTCGTCTAACTCTTTAGCAACAGCCAAGCATTTGTTGCCTAGCTTGAAGATTGCTAACGCGACTGCCTGCTTGTGGTTTTTTAGCGGTTTCCCATATTTTATATGGTGATTGAGTAGCGGTGGCGTCATACCAGACTCACGAGCAATCGCAGTCTGAAGAAGTCCAGTGGAAAGGATTTGTTTTTCAAGTTTTGATTTCATGCAAACATTATATATTGAATTTTAATTTAAAGTACAATATAAATTCACCTATGCCAAATGCAATTCGTCACTCATGCTCTTTTCGTGGTTGTCCAGTGTTAACCGATAGGCGTTACTGTGAAAAGCATGCAGCACAAGCAAGAAGTGAAGTAAAAAAGGAGCTGTTTGAGAACGACGCCAACGCTTTACAAAGAGACAAACTTTACCATAGTGCACGATGGCGAAAATTGCGCATCCTTGTTAAGGCCAGTCAACCACGTTGTGTTACTTGTGGAGGCCCACCGGATGAAATAGACCACATAATTCCTGTTAGGTTAGGGGGTGAACCTTTGGAAATTGAAAACCTTCAAGCTCTCTGTCATCTATGTCATCA
>CAIUPH010000108.1 GCA_903901015.1 Candidatus Bathyarchaeota archaeon
AACGTTGGATTAACCATGTTTGCCTTCATACACAACTCCTGCAAATCCCCCGCTGACCACTCTGGCGTCTCAACCTGAGGCTCCGTAGCCGCCAACGCATCATCGCAGAAGCCTTCCCGCAGAAAGCCGCCTTCCCTAGCCTGCTCGTAGAATGCTGTACCGTATAGCGGCATGGCAATGCTGAAAATGAATGTATCAGCGCCCAAACCTCGGAGTTTATAGGCGAATTCTATGGTTTTTTCGATGTCAGCTTTAGTTTCGCCGATTAAACCGATGACAAAGAAGCAGCCTACTTTAATGCCGACTTTCTTGCAAAGCACTACTGCCTGCTCGACCGCTTTAAGGTCCTGGTTCTTCATAATAACCTCATTTACCACTCGTTGCACTCCGGATTCGGGGGCGATGCGGATTTTTTTGCAGCCAGCCGCTTTCATCTTACGTAGCAGCGCTTCATCAAGCGAATCTGCTCTGATGCCGTTGGGCGTGAACCACTCAAATTTGAGCCTGCGTTCAACGATTAAATCGCAGATTTCAACCATCCGCTGCCTATCCAGCGTCATGTTATCATCAGAAAAATCCACCTGCTCAATACCGAAGGTCTTGATTATCTGCTCTAACTCATCAACCACGTTCTTTGGGCTTCGGGGACGCCACTGTTTGCCCCAAACGATGCAGTTGCTGCAGAAGACACAGTTGTAGGGGCACCCGCGGCTGGTGATGACTATTGTGTAGGGCTTGCTGATTTCGCCGCGGAGTGGATTCTGCTTTACAGCTTTGGCGTAAACATCCATGGGCAAAAGGTGCCTGTCTGGAAACGGCAACGAATCCAAATCCTCAATCGCCAAACGTTTGCCATTCAAAACCGTTTTGCCGTTTTCCCTGAAACCTAACCCGCTAATGCCCCTGAAACTATGTTTCCCCTCTGCCAGCGCCTCAGCCAGCTCCGACACTGTCTTTTCTGGTTCACCGACCACAACGAAATCAACGTCGGGGTTTTCAAGGCAGGCTTCTGGACGCGAAGAAGGATGTAGCCCAAACAGCACAACCGTGATGTCTTTGTTAACGTTCTTGGCGGTGGAGACAACTTCGAAGGCGGTTTTGGACCAGCCTGAAAAGGGAATCTCCAATATCACCATGTCAGGCTTAAAATCTCTAATTCGGTTCGCAATCGCTTCTGCGCTCAACCCCACCCGGTACTTGGATTCATCGAGCTCCTCAAGGTTCTCCCAGCCCTCAGTCGGAGCATCAATAATACTTACCGTATGCTTCTTCTCCAAAACCGCAGCCACAGTCGCCATGACGATGGGTGGAAAAACGTTGGGTTTCCCCCATACTTTAGGCTGAATTCGAGGTGGATTAATGAGGCAAACACGCATCAGAGGCACTTCTAGGTCAGAAATACCCTGCTGCTTCGATTAAAACTTTGCACTAAATCGGGATAAACCCGAACCACCGCACAATCACGATTACTGCAACGCACAGTAGCCCCCACAACACGATGGTCACATCCCGGATTCGCAGAGCACCCAGAATCTTATCGCCCGTCAGCGGCTCTTGTGCATCGCCAAGAATGTACTGACCAGGCTTCTCAAGCTGAATCCTGAGAGCGCCGGCTACAGCTCCCATGGGCCAACCGTGGTTGCGGCTGGGCGTTTTTCTGTGGTCACGGCGGGCGATTCTCCAGGCGTTTTTGGCGTCTAGGCGCAGGATAGCTGCCGCTGAAATCATGAAAAGCGCCGTGAGTCTTGTGGGAAAGAAATTCACGAAGTTGTCAAGGTTAGCGCTAAACCAGCCAGTGTTAATGTGCTCTTTTGTTTTGAAGCCCACCATGCCGTCAAGCGTGTTTATAGCCCGAAAAGCGATGGCGCCCGTAACTCCGAAAAGCGAAAATGACATCATAGGCGAAAGTTTGAAGTCGATAAGGTTTTCCGACATGGATTCGATGACTGCACTGCCCATTTGAGCGCCGTTGAGGTCTCTGGATTCCCGTCTGGAGAAGTGGCTGTACTTTTTTGCTTCTGGCAAGTTGCTTTCGTCGATGGCTTTGGCTGCGGCTTTTGCCCAATCTGTCTCCAATTTGATGCAGATTGTCATCTTTACTAGGATTACGGCGATGAAACCGTATACCAAAATGTTGATGTATAAAGGAACGAACGTGTAAATTGCCCATAAACCAAAGAAAACAGGCAGCACAAACGCCGCAATCACAGTTAACCCCAGCAGAACGCCGAGGAATTTTTCCGTTTTTGCATCCGAATTCTTGAAATAGGGTTCAATTTTTTTGGTGAAATTGCCCATTAGTACCGTAGGGTGAAGCTTGAAAACCCATCTGTTTGGGTTATTGGGTGAAGGGTCGCCAAGCACTAAATCTAGCAACACTGCCAAAACCAACACGATAAGCGCAGTTAGTATGTTTAACAGGTTTAGGTCCAAGAGTACCCACAGGCTGCTTTCGAGATACTTCAAGCAATCAGTTAATATCAATTACGGTAAACAAACCCGCAGAACTGAACCTTGAAAAAACCAACACTCTGTCTGCCAAAGGGAAACCTTCCGCTGAATATAACTTAAGAAGTATTCTTGCTGAGCAGCGCTTGGTTTTTAAGGACAAGCCCTGATAATGGATTCTATAGGCGCTTACCTTGGAGCCCGAAGAAGAATTAAACGCAACCACCTTCCAAAC
>CAIUPH010000109.1 GCA_903901015.1 Candidatus Bathyarchaeota archaeon
AGTAACTAAACGGTGCATTGTGCACCAGGTTAAGCCTGAAACATGCCGTGCAGGACCAATCACATTTGACATCAACTTTAAAACCAAAAAAGTCGAGTATTTCCTGAAGAAATACGAGATTTGCGCTTACGCGGGCGAATTGTTCAAGAACAAAGCCGCCTTCAACGACCACTACGAAGTGGCTAAAAAAGAAATCATGCGTCTCGTCGAAGAGCTCTCGGCGGATGAGTTGCGGGTGCTCCATACAATTGATGAGCCGCAAACCTTCAAGGTCGGCGAAGAAGACTTGCCTGCTTCGGTAGTTAAAAAACTCGGCTTATAAGAATCCTGCATCTCTAAATTTGAGCGCTACGGCGATGTCGCCTTTAAAGTGGACTCTTCCGGTGAAGAACGCTTTTTCAGCGCTTAATTTGCCGTTCACCATGTCCATAAAGTCATTTTCGTTCATCTTCAACGTGACAGTGGGTTTTTCATGGGTTCCCTCGGTTACCTGCAGTTTCTGGTCTTTGATGACGACTGTCCAGTTGCCTCCTTCCACTCCCGTAACGTTCAACTGCGCTATAACATCGATGCCGACTGCTTTTTCAGGCTTAAACCTTGCTGGTAGAGTTTTTTCGAAGAAGTCCTGGGGTGTAGTTGTCTCCATTCTTTCAGCCCGTTGATTTTCAGCGTATTTACGCAGTTGGGTTATTGAACGTTTGGTTACAGGCTATCTGAAGAGGTCTCTTTCCTTAGCTCTTGTCAACAGTGTTGCCGCGGCGTTTTCGTCGGTTTTATAGTTGTATCCACGTATGATGGCTGCGGGAATGCCCTCGTTGGCTTGCCCAATCACAAGTTCCGCGGCTGAAGAGAGTTCGTCGGCGATGGCGGTTTGCTTTATTCTCAGAACGTAGCCGAAGAGGTCTTTTTCGCCCCGTCTATCCCGAATGGGCTTGAAACCTGCCACGCCCACAGCCACGTTGATTTCGCCCAACCTAAACGGTCGACCATGTGTATCAGAAACGATAACCGCCACGTCTGCGCCTGTTAAACGCTTAATTTCTCCTCGAATGTGTTCTGCTGAAGCGCTCGGGTTCTTGGGCAGAGGCACAACATTTCTGTCTCCCGAAACATTCGAGCGATCTACGCCAGCGTTGGCGCATATTATGCCGCTGACGGTTTCAACTATGATGCTGTTCTGTCCGACGCGCACAATATCCTTGGTTTCCTGCAAAATCACTTCGACAAGCGCCGGGTCTTTGTTGGTTTTCTGAGCAATCTCCTTCGCCCTCTCAGAAGGCTTCACCTGGTCCAGGTTGATTACGTTTCCCTCAGCCTTCGAAACCACCACATGCGTAACCACAACGACGTCTTTTGGCTGGATTGGGTTGCCTTGTTTTTCTGCGGCTTCAACGATAAGCTTGCCAAGGTTGTCTCCTTTCTTTATCAACGGTAAATTTTCCACAGCGAATACTTGAACGGGATTCACGCTTTTTGCCTCTTCTAAGAGTTGCATATTAAGCTTTAGAACTTAAGGTTATCTCGGAAAATCTTGGAAAAATGAAAAAAGACTTTTTGGGAGACCGTGTAGGTCTCTTGGGTTTTTGTGTTTAGTTTCTGAACTTCTGCAGTTTTTGCAGCATCAGTTTGTCGCCTTCAGCGTCGCCTGCGCATGTAGCGATGATGCCGTCGACGAGTCCGACAAGTTTTGCTGCTTTCGCTTCAACTGTATCCATGGTTGCGGCAACTGGCCAGCCGATCATTTTGACGGTTTCAACGTTCTTGTCTGTTCCGACTAGGAAGTATGCGAACAATGGTTTGTTGAGTTTCTTGCATTCTGCGGATACTGCTTTGAGTGCTTCGAATGAATCGTCTGTTAGTCTCATGAAGTACACGAAGTCCCATGGCTCGCGTACCCGTTCGAGTGTTTCTTCGATTGAGCGTCTTGCGGTTAGTAAGCAGCCGAGTTTGAGGTTTTTTGTCTTAACGTTGGTGCGTATGAAGTCTCTTGCTGCTTCTGATGAGGGCAGCATCGTTATGGGTTGACCGAACTTTGGGTTGTCTCCCATGGTGACTGCTAAGCCGTCGAGTCCAATGATGTCTGATGCTAAGGCTAAGCCTCCGACTTCAACTGGGCCTTTGTATTTTAGAATGAAGATCGGGACGACATATTTTTCTGGGTATTTGTATTTGAGTAAGCAACTTACTACTACGCCGCTTGGAGCTGGGAAACCTGCTGCGCCGTCGGTTACGTTCCATCCGTCGACTAAGTCTTTGAGTTCATCTGCAAGCTTTAAGAATTTACGTGTTGGCACAAATTCATTTAGTATTTTCATGGAGATACATCTCAGGTTAAAGGGGTAAGATGTTTGGGTTAAAAAGGCTTTTGCATACGTAAAGTCTGGGTTTATAGTGGAAGGTTTTTTGGAGCAACATGCATAAAAACAAGGGTTATTTAGGCGTGTTTAAGGTGGCTGAGCTTTTTTTGGCGCGTTCCAACTTGAATTTCGATAATCTACAGACTTCTGCCTTATCGACCATTGCCTTGGCGACATTGAAGTTCCTCACCAGTTCTCCCCCAACTCTCGACCGCACAACCACAGTCGAAAACCCAGTTTTGCTGCCAACCGAACCCACAGATACGTCGGCAAACCGCGAAGCAAAATCATCACAATAAAGACAAGCCTTCTCCGCGGCACAGTCAAGGTCTTTTACTTTGCAGCTGTACTCTTTTCCATCGACAAACGCCGTGAATTTTCCCTGGCGAATCTGCGTTTTCTCAACCTTATCCAAGTTAATGCCCAACCGCGCAGCCACTTGCTCTTTCAGCTTAGCTTTGTTGAAAGCTTCAAAGCAGAACAAGCCGATGACCGTGATTTCGCATTCGCCCTTGAGGGTTTGCAGGATTTTTCTGGCGGCTTTGGCTTCGCAGGGCGTGCAAACGACTGCTATTCGTTTTTTTCCTTGGCTGATTAGCTCTTGGAGTTTCTGGGTTACGTTGGCTCTGAGGTATTTGGTTCCGCTCGCAGCCAAAACCTCGCTTGCGTTCGCAGCCGTCACTGCCTCCGCGCTGTAGCCTTCCCCGCGGCGAACCACAACAGCGGCGTCAAAAATGCCATCTTCAAAACCCTTGACCAATAGCGCCGTAACCACCCCGCCGTCCTGACCTTCGAAACCGCTTTTCGCAGAAAACATTTCGCTGTAAACGCCAAGGTCAGGGTCTTTTTTGCCTTCCAGAAACTGCTGTTCGATTTTAGCTTCGTCCTGAGCTTTGAAATTCTGAGTTTTTATCTTTTGGTTCTCGGGCATTGTTGGGTCAACCAGTTTTTTGCTATGTTTAGGTGGGGTTTTCGGGCAAATAAAGTTTTAAACTTGTGGGACTACGTGGTTTGGTGTCAAATGGGTAGGGTTAATTGGTGGATAAACAAAAAATCAAGTACATTCACGGGGACGAGGCGTTGCTTGACCAAATCAAACCGCTTTGGGAAAGCCTAAACGAGCACCACCGTCAAAACTCACCGAACTTCAAAGAACACTATTGCCAGATGACCTTCCAGAAACGAAAATATGTTTTGCTAAAAAAGGCGGCGCTTGGAAAGTTGCGCGTTGACTTGGCAGTGGATGAGGCTTCGGGGCAGAGCGTGGGGTACTGCATAAGCAGCCTTGATTCTGAAAAGACAGGTGAAATCGAATCCATTTTCGTCGATGCGGCTTATAGAAGAATTGGAATCGGAGATTCGCTGATGAAAAACGCGTTATCATGGATGGAGCGGGAAGGCGCCTTGGCGAAAACTGTAGAGGTGGCTGCTGGCAACGAGGAGGCTTTCGGCTTCTATGTCCGCTTCGGTTTTTTGCCCAGAAAAACCCTGCTTAAACAAATAAAAAAAGCCTAAGCCGCCAAATTTACCCTGCTTTTGACTTCAAAATCAGCCAATACCGACCTACCCCCTTAAGATTTGCCTACCCCCTATAGGTTTGTGCATAGATATGATATTTGTATCCGAGCCCTGTGCACAATTCGGTTTTGTGTTTTCTTTCTTGTTTAACAGTAAGAGGAAATGTAAATTAACCTTTGTAAAATGAATTCTTAGTTGTGAGATTATGAAGGTTGCTGTTGCAGGTAAAGGCGGCGTTGGCAAAACTTTGATTGCTGGCGGTTTAGCTCGGGGTTTTGTTGAGCGCGGCTTAAAAACAATCGCGATTGACGCGGATTCTTCTCCTAACCTTGGTTTAACGTTGGGGTTGTCGGCTGAGGAAACCCGCAAGATAGTGCCCATTACAGAGAATAAGCCATTAGTGGAGTCTAAAACCAGTACTGGTTTCAACAGTATTTACAATTTGAATTTCACGGTTGACGACATCGTTAGGGATTACTCTATAATCACTCCGTTGGGAGTAAATTTGATTGTTATGGGTACTGTGCAGGCGATGGAGGCTGGTTGCATGTGCGCCCCAAACGCCGTTATCCGCGCCCTTCTAAGGCACCTTGTCGTCGACCGCGATGAAGCCGTCGTCATGGATTTGGAAGCGGGCGTAGAACATATCGGCAGAGGCACCGCAAGACAAGTTGACGCATTACTCATGGTTGCAGACTCCAACCTGAAATCGCTTGAAATCGCCAAACACATAAACGACCTGGCATCCACGGCCGGCATGAAAAAACTCTACCTCATCGGGAACAGAGTGATGAATGACACCCAAAAAGAAGCAATTCAGAGTTTCGCAGAAAAAAACGGGCTTAATCTGCTTGCCTTTGTACCCTATGACCAGAAGGTAATTGAAGCTGACATGCTAGGCGTAACGCCGCTTAAGAACAAGGAAATCGCGGCTGTTAAAGCGATAGACAATATTTGTGAGCTTTTGCTTAAGAATAGTCAGTAGTGACTTTTCCTTAGGCTTTGCATGTGTTTCTAGCAGGTGCTGAAACAGGCTTCCTCTTTATTCATGCCAGATGGCCATTATACCGGTGAAACAGCAAATGCCCACTTGCTCTTTTTTAAGAGACCTTCAGCGCTTAGATCATCTTGATTGCATTAGTTAGACAGTCGCAAGCCTTTTTCTAAGGGCTAAAATTTCAAGCGCTTTTTGTTTCCCATTTTGTAAAGTAAATTTTGCCATCTTCTCTAAAAGCGCGGAGAAGTTCACAGTGCCTAAAAAAAGCAAACTCTTGCTCTAATTGCTCTGGTTTGACGTTTAGGGTTTTGATCAAGTCTTCTTTTGTGATTTTGCCGTGTTTCTCTATAGTGCTGTAGATTTTTTGCTGTAGCTCAGTTAAGCCTGAACTGCCTGATTGGCCTAATTGTTTTCGCACAGACAAGGCTGATGAAACAGCCATGGGGTCACAAGCCTTAGGCGGATTAGTTTCATACATGTAACAGTCCTCACATAGGTGCTTGCCATGAAGTTCATAACCTTCGCTTTCCTTAACGTCTAAACCACATCGGTCACACTGCATATTGAAAACCAATCTAACGCTAAGAGTCCTTGTTTATTTCTTTTGCTAAAGAATTTTTCAACAGATGTACATTAATACTCGATTGATTTTCGCTTAAAGCAGTTGAGGCGTTAGCAATGGAACATCATATTGACCGTGTCAAGTTCTTAATGTCCGAAGAAAGAAAGCAATGGCATAATCCGCAAACCATCCTAACCGAGGCAGGGATTACGAAAGGAATGACCATAGCAGACTTGGGTTCGGGACCCGGCTTTTTCACTATACCGATGGCTCAGATGACGGGAGAAAAAGGTCTCGTGTATGCCGTCGATAGCAACCAGACTATGCTAAATGGCTTAAAAGAAAACATTGCCAGGTCAGAAGTAAACCCGAGAATCATAAAAATAGTAAATAGCGATGTCTGCCATACAGGGATCCCTGAAGAATCCGTCGACCTTGTCTTATTCGCTAACGTTCTTCATGAGGTGGAAGACAGGGAAGCGTTCTTCCGAGAAGTTAAACGTATATCTAAACTATCAGCTTTCATTGTTGATGTAGACTGGAAGAAGGTCCAAACAGAACATGGACCGCCATTTAAAGAACGACTCTCGGAAGATGAGGCCAATCGGGTTCTTTCAGAGAGCGGCTTTACAGTTGTAAAACAGACTGATGCAGGACCATACCATTATGAGTTAATTGCAAAATTATCGCTTAAACCGCATAGCTGAAAAGTGGGGTAAAAATCGTAAAAAATATTATTAGTCATTTATCATAATTCAGACATTTTAGGCCATAAAATTATGTTCTGAACTCTAGTCATAATTAAAGGTAAGACAAACGACACTAAACAAATTCTTTTATTACAGATTACTTTTCCTATGAGTACCAAGTAGGTAAGAGTATGGTTAAAATCAAATTGGGAGACAGAGCACCAGATTTTACCCTTCAATCAAGCACTGGTGAGAACATTAGTTTGTCACAGTTTTTAGAAAAAAAGAATGTTGTTCTTTTCTTTTATCCACGAGATGAAGGACCTACTTGTTGTAAAGAAGCAGAGACGTTCAGAGATAACTATGAAGCCTTCAAAGAAAAGAATGCGGAAGTAATTGGCATAAGTGCCCAAAGTGTGGAATCGCATAAAAGCTTTGCCAATCACCATAATCTGCCATATATCTTATTGAGCGACGCTGATAACAAAGTCAGAAAACTATACGGTGTTTCATCAACTCTCGGGGTTCCTGGAAGAGTCACTTTCGTTATAAATAAGGAGGGCATCGTTAAGCACGTTTTTGTCTCACAACTTCATTTCAATAAGCATGCTGAGGAAGCTTTACTGGCATTAAGGGGATGATGAGGATGGTCAACGCAATGCTAGCTGGCAAAAAAATTTTTAGGCGTCGAGTGTAGCCTCGGTGTCCTACTTATTTTCTTCTCCACGATTTTTGTTTTTTATGCTTATTTTAAGTGTTTTTGGAGGTCTATTTCGAAGCTGTCTACGAGTGCTTCAAGGCTTTCAGTGATTTCTTTTACTCGCTCGAGTGCATGCTTCTTAATTGTTGCTGGGTCAAGCATAGCGTAAGTATGGTAGTATCCGCCGCCTTTGAGGGATTTCGACTGCTTGTTTACTAAATTTAGGCTTACAAGCTTAGAAAGGCAGCGGTGTACTGAGCTTCGATCCTTCTGCACTATTTTTGCGATTTGGTCAAGCGTAGCGTTTTCATTTTTTGCCACTGCAAGGAGGACTTCGAGGTCTGTGGGTTTTAGGTTGTATAGACATGTAAGTAAGTCGGTACAGGAGGCGCCCTTTTTTGTTAGTAGGTTAATGTTTTCCATAAAGACTATTTATCATGTCTTGCATTTAAATGGTATTGTTTGGTATTGACAATACCGTAAGATATATTTGGATGTGAGTTGCATTGTTACAGGATAGGAAGTATAGTAATGCAGAAAAAAATTGAATGCCCACGCGGTATCCCCGAAGAACTATGTGACCACTCTCCAACCTGCAAAGTCTGGGTAGCAAGGGAAAACGCTCAAAAACAAGCTTAAAATCCTCAATAAAAAGAAAATCAAGGTAGTTAAGGCATGTATAAAGAAAATGAATTAGAACAAATAAGAAACAGAAAAATTCAATCCATGCTAGAGGCTGCAAAAAAATGCCAAACACCGATTGCAAAACAGCCAATACTCCTAACTGACAACAACTTTTCAGCATCAGTCGAAGCAAACGAATTATTGGCGGTAGATTTTTGGGCTCCTTGGTGTGGACCATGCAGAATGGTAGGACCCATAATTGAGGCACTATCAGCTGAATATACCGGTAAAGCAGCGTTTGGAAAAATGAACGTTGACGAGAATCAAGTAGTACCGAGCAACTTTGGAATAATGAGCATTCCAACTATAATCATCTTCAATCATGGCAAAGAAGTTGAGAGATTAGTTGGCGCTTACCCCAAAGCGCATATCGAAGCGATGATCAAACGGTATCTGGGATAGCAGCCACGGAGGATAGCACATGACGAGTGTTGAAGAAAAAATAGAAGCGGTAAAATCACGGTTCACTGGCGGCAACCTTTTGGTTATCCGCTGGAACAGCTTATTGCATGCGAGCGAATTCGTTGTGTTAAAAAAGCCTTATATATCAATCACTTGGAAGAGGCTGTCATGACAGAACCAAAAAACGGTCGCCCAATTTTCTTCCCGGAAAACCTAGTTATACTTGGCAACCTCGCCCTTTTCGTGTGGATTATTCTTGACGCTGTCGCTTTTCTACTATTCAACATAGTGGATGGCATTGTGTTTCTTGTGGCGACGCTGATCTTAGTTTATGGTTTACTGCACCTTCTCGGTTGTCTGCGTCCATGCTACAATTGCATAAAATGCACTCACGGCATGGGACGCTTGGCAGCGCTATACTTTGGCAAACGCATCTTCAAAGACTATAAATACAGCTACAAACTGCCCACAGCAATATTCTTTACTCTGTACATAGGGGCGTTTCCAGCGGCATTCGCACTTTACTCTGCTGTCATGGATTTCACAGTCGTCAAAGCATCGGTTTTTGTGGTTCTCTTAGTGTTTACGGTTTATAGTGCTTTAACGTGGCGACCGAGAAAACCCAAAGCCCTAAAGGAGATAGACAGCTCCTCTGACAAGAATTCATCCAAAACCCCCTTCTTAAGTGGAAAAAACTGAGAACTGAAATAGCGAAGAGCTAAGACCATAGACAATATATGCGAGATTACATAGAAAATATCAGTAAACTGTTTGAGGTTAATTGTGAATGAAAACTCTTGTTACTGTTGGTCGTGGTGGAACAGGGAAATCCAGCTTCACTGCGCTTATGGCTAAATGCTTTGTTGAAAGTAATCAATCGCCCTTGCTGCTGGTTGATGCTGACCCAGACCAGAACCTAGGCGAAATGCTAGGGATAGACCTTAAAGAAGCAGGAAAATCCACTATAGCTGACCTCTTAGTAAGCACATTTATCGAGCAGGGAGGCACCACAGTCGGTGTTCCCCCAAGGGAGCGTATTGAGAGCCGCATTTGGGAAAATGGGCTCTATGAGAGCAAAAACTTTGATTTCCTCGCGGTCGGCACCAAATGGGTTGAAGGCTGCTACTGCATGCCGAACTCCGCCTTGAAAGCGGCGTTGGAAGGATTGACTAAAAACTACAAGTACGTACTCGTCGATTCACCAGCAGGCCTCGAAA
Organism: Candidatus Bathyarchaeota archaeon; assembly: GCA_903901015.1. Classification (GTDB taxonomy): domain Archaea; phylum Thermoproteota; class Bathyarchaeia; order Bathyarchaeales; family Bathycorpusculaceae; genus Bathycorpusculum. Next base: position 9,127 of record CAIUPH010000109.1, read on the forward strand.
ACCTCAACAGGCGAATAACCTCAGACGTCAACGACATATTCGACATCCTTGACCACTCAAAAAAATCCCAAGACCACGTCAGAAGAGCCGTCAAAATAGCCAAGGAAGTTGACATGAAATTTGAAAACTTTTACTTAGTCGGTGGCTACCGTTTTCCAGCAGAACTGGGAAAGCAAGCTGAAGACGACTTGAAGTTCAAGTACCTTGGAAAAATCGAAGCAGACGAGACGCTTGATGAGTATGTTTTGAACGGAAAATCCCTGCTTGACCTGCCAAAAACCAACAAAGCCTATCTTTCAGTGCAAAAAATCCTCAAAACCCTTGGGTATCTTTAATCCCCAAGGCTTTTACACAGTTTTTCTAGTTCATTGCATACTTATAATTCGACCGTGACTTTTGCCTAAGAAATCTGGAAAGGTTTAAAAAGTATGTAATCAAGCATAGATGTAAACCTTTACAGAGGTTTCACATTTGACAAGTAAAAACGTCCATGTAAAAATAGACGAAATGAAGACCAATAGCGGTCTCATTAAAAATTTTGAATTATCCATCGGCAAAGTTATGAACGACAATTATGATGAGCCGATGGGTCCAACCCCAATGCCCTCCTTGACAGCCCTTCGGGATTGGGACATGAAACTTTTAACCAAATACAAGCCCTTCTACATGCCCGACTGCGATCTCTGCTGCCTTTGCACTTTTGGCAAATGCGATTTGACCGCTGGGAAACGTGGCGCATGCGGCTTAGACATCGCGACTCAATCTTCTCGTATTGTGATGTTGGCTTGTGCCATCGGCGCAGCTTGCCACACAGCTCACTCGCGTCACCTTCTACACTCATTAATTGAGAAATACGGTAGAAGGTACCCCTTAGACGTCGGCGGATTAAACATTAAAGTTGAAGCTCCAGTCAGCCGCCTCGTCACAGGCATAAAACCTGAAACACTCGGCGACTTAGACGACATTTTAACTTACACCGAAGAGCAAATCACCCAAGTTCTCGCAGTAGGACACACAGGACAAGAAGGCAATAACTTAGATTTCGAATCGAAAGCAATGCACGTCGGTATGATTGACCACGTAGGTATGGAAGTCGGCGACATCGCACAAATCTCTGCATTAGGCTTCCCAAAAGCTGACCCAGAAGCACCGCTCGTAAAACTCGGTATCGCAAGCGTCGACCGAACAAAACCGGTTATCATGGCAATCGGCCACAACGTTATGCCGTCAGTCGGAATAATCGACTACGCAAAAGACAAAAAAGTTGACGATAAAATCGAAGTAGTCGGCTTATGCTGCACCGCACACGACATGACAAGGTACTATAACCGCGCAAGAATTGTCGGTCCAATCAGCTGGGAACTTAGATTCGTCCGCGCAGGATTAGCAGACGTAGTCGTACTCGATGAACAATGCATCCGAACAGACATCTTCGACGAAGCCAGCAAAGTTGACGCCCCCGTAATCGCAGCTTCAGAAAAGAACTGCATGGGCTTCAAGAACCGCACAAACGATTCAGCAGACGAAATCGTCTCGGACCTCGTCAGCGGTAAAGTCAAAGGCGTTTTGATTCTTGACCCAGAAAAAGTCGGCGAAGTCGCAGTCCGCGTAGCACAACAAGTTGCTCCAATACGCAAACGAAAGAACGTCCTCCCAAGCATAGAGGAAGTTACACAAATCGCAAAAACCTGCACACAATGCAGCAAATGCCAACGCAACTGCCCACAAGACTACGCAATTCCAGCAGCCATGAAAGCAGCAGCACAAGGCGACCTAACACTACTAACAGACCTTTATGAGACCTGTATTGGATGCGGAAGATGCGAAGAAGCATGCCCACAAAAAATCATGATACACAGCCTCATCATTAAAGCAGGCGAAAAATCCATGCTCTGCGAAGACAACCTATGCCGCTCAGGCAGAGGCGCAGTCTCAGACGTCGAAATCCGCAACGTCGGCAGCCCAATCGTCCTCGGAGAAATCCCAGGCATCGTAGCAATCGTCGGCTGCAGCAACTATCCAAAAGGCGGCAAAGACGTCTACGACATAGCCCGAGAATTCGCAAGCAGACGATACATCGTCGCCTTGTCAGGATGCTCAGCAATGTCCGCAGGTAGCTACCGCAACAGCGAAGGCAAAACCCTCTACGAAGAATTCCCAGGCGGATTCGAAGCAGGAGGAGTCCTCAACGTCGGCTCATGCGTCGCAAACAGCCACATCGCAGGTGCAGCAATCAAAGTAGCAAACATCTTCGCAAAACGCTCACTACGCGGAAACTATGAGGAAATCGCAGATTACATCCACAACCGCCTTGGCGCAGTCGGCTTAGCTTGGGGTGCATACTCACAGAAAGCCGCATCAATCGGCGCAGGATTCTGGCGCCTCGGCGTACCAGTACTTGTCGGTCCACACGGAGTCAAATACCGCAGAATGCTCTTGGGCAGAAAAGAAGACCCATCAAACTGGGAAGTCTTCGATGCACGCACAGGCGACAAAGTTAACGTCGGACCAGCACCAGAACACCTCTTCAACATGGCTGAAACCAAAGAAGAATGCATGGTTGCAATCGCAAAACTCTGCATCAGACCCAACGACACATGGAAAGGACGCAGCATAAAACTAAGCCACTACGTCGACCTCAGCAAACGCTACCTCGGAGTCATGCCAAACGACCTGCACTTATACGTGAGAACCATGGCTGATGTCCCAATGACCATGAAAGAGGAATTCGCGAAGATCCTTGCAGATAACAACTGGAAAGAAACAATAATTCCGGACCCAACCCTCCTTCCGAGAATGGTCCGTAAAATGAAGGAATAAACGGAGGAAAAAACAATGTCCTGTGAACCATGGCAATGTGGAGAAATCGCATCAACTAAAAAAGCAAACCCCATAACAAAACCCGAGATAGCCGTAGCAATGATCAAAAGAGCCCAACGTCCCCTTCTCATCGTGGGAAGCAACGCAACAGAACGGTACATGGAAGGCAAACAACTCATCGAATACGTAATTGAATTCGCTAACGCCTCCAAAGTACCCGTCGTCGCAACAGCCCATATGGTCGGCGAATTCATAAAACGCGGGTACCAGCCAGCAGCATTCATGAACGCAATGGAAATCGGACAACGCGTAGTTGACCCCGAATGGATGGGACTCGACGGTAAAGGACACCCAGACCTTGTTTTGTTGGTTGGGTTACCCTACTACGTTGAATCGTTGATGCTTTCAGGCATGAAGCATTTTGCACCTGACCTAAAAACCATGACTCTTGACAATTTATTCCACGTTCACGCAGCATGGTCTTTCCCAAATGCATCCCTTGAAGAGTGGGCTGCAAACTTTAAGGTAATGACCGAGAAATTTAATGGAGGAAACTAAAAATGTCTATGTTTAAAGATATACCTGTTGAAGTTGGCGTAATCTACGAAGGAGAACGTATCCGAAGAAACGACATGCAAGTTGAACTTGGCGGACCCACAGTTAAACAGAAGTTTGAGCTCGCAAAAGTTAAACCCATGAATGAAATCGACGATGGAAAAATCACCATCATCGGTCCAGACCTAAAAGACATGAAAGAAGGCGGCGCATATCCATTCGGTATCCTCGTTGAAGCTGCAGGCGCAAAACTCGACGCAGGCCTCGAAGGAGTCATTGAAAGACGAATCCACGGCTACCTAAACTACATCGAAGGCTTCATGCACCTAAACCAGCGTTATGACCTCTGGATACGCATAGGCAAAAAATCATTCGCCAAAGGCTTAAACAGCTTTGAACCAATCGGCAAAGTCCTCTACCGCTTATTCAAGAGTGAACTTCCAATCATCGAGAAAGTACAAATAACCTTCATAACAGACCCCAAAAAACTAGAGGAAATGACCCCTGAAGCCATACAGGCCTACGAATCACGCGACTCAAAAGCCAGAGGCCTCAAAGACAGCGAAGTAGACACATTCTACGGCTGCGCCCTGTGCCAATCATTCGCTCCAAGCCACGTCTGCATCATCACACCACAAAGATACAGCAACTGCGGCGCAATCAGCTGGTTTGACGGCAAAGCATCAGCAAGCATCGACCCGAAAGGTCCAGTCTTCGCAATTCCAAGAGGAGAAATGATCAACGAAGAAAAAGGCGAATTCTCTGGCGTTAACGAAGCTGCAAAGAAACGCACCATGGGCGAAGTTAACCAAGTCTGGCTATACACAGCGTTTGATCACCCACACACTTCATGCGGATGCTTCGAAGCAGTAACCTTCTACATCCCAGAAGTCGACGGATTAGGCGTAGTCAACAGAAGCTTCAAAGGCGCAGCAGTAAACGGCTTACCCTTCAGCACCCTCGCAGACTCAGCGGCGGGCGGACGACAAATCGACGGATTCCACGGAATGTCCATCGAATACATGCGAAGCAAAAAATTCTTTGCAGCAGACGGTGGATGGAACCGTATTGTCTGGATACCTAAGGAAGTCAAAGAAAAAGTAAAGGACTTTATCCCAGCAGACGTCGTCGACAAAGTCGCAACTGAAGAAGACGCAAAGAACATTGACGAACTCAAAGCCTTCCTCAAAGCGAAGAACCACCCAGTGGTCGCTAAATGGGAAGCAGAAGCAGCACCAGCAGCAGAAACATCAGCCATACAAATTAACGAAGAAGCAGCAGGCACCATGATGCCAGTCGCAACAATGAGTTCAATGCCAATAATGGCAGGCGGATTCAAAATCATACTCAAAGACGCCAAAATCTACGCTAACAAAGTCATCATCACAACTGTTAAAGACAGCAAAGATAACAAAGACAAACGGTGATTTCAACGCCCCAAAACGACATCGCCAAAAAAAAGGATAATGAAGGACTACTGCTAAGCGACGAACTGATGGAAGCCCTCGCAAAATTCCAGACAATCGAACTGGAAGACTTCCAGATGGACGTCAAAGACCTCGAAATCATCTTTGAAGCAGGCGCAGCAGGACAGTTAATGCCCAAACTCAAGTTGCCAACACCCATAGCGGGTGGCAAACCACTCAGCATGCTGCAGGTACCTTTCCTGCCACCAATCGAGAAATACCCAAACAAAATCTCAACCGTTAAACTAGGCGCAACAAAAAGCGAAGGCGGCACACGCGGAAGATCACTCACCATCGGCGGAGAAGTTTCTCCTGCCTTCTACACTTTTGAGAACCCAATGCCCCACAAACCAGTAGTCACACTAGACGTTTTCGACATGGAAGTCCCCCTGTCAAAAGCCGTGAAGATGCACGTTAAAGACGTCGTCGGCGACCCCGCAGCATGGGCAAAACTCGCAGTCGAAAAATTCGGCGCAGACATGGTTACAATCCACTTAATCAGCGTTGACCCACTACTCAAAGACGCCACACCAAAAGACGCATGCAAAACCATAGAGAAAGTTATGCAAGCCGTCGATGTACCACTCGTCATAGGCGGATGCGGAGACCCAGTTAAAGACACAGCAGTCTTCGAAGAAGTATGCGCACAATTCCCAGGCGAACGCTTCCTAATCAGTTCCGTCACACGCGACATGGACGTGGAGAAATGTGCCAAATTCATCAAGAAAGCAGGCCACGCAATCCTATCGTTCACCCCAATGGACCTTAACCTTGCACGTGAACTCAACAGGCGCCTCTACGACTATGTTGGCAGAGAAGATATCGTTATGGACTTAACCACAGCAGCCTTAGGCTACGGCTTAGACTACGCATTCACGAACATGGAACGCGCAAGAATCGGCGGCTTAATGGGCGACATGGAACTCGCACACCCAATGTCCTCAGGCACAACAAACGCTTGGGCGGCAAGGGAAGCCTGGCTAAAGATGGATGCTCAATGGGAACCACGCGAACTCAGAGGACCACTCTGGGAAGTAACAACAGCCATAACTCTGTTGCTCGCAGGTGTAGACCTATTCATGATGATGCATCCAGCAGCTGTAAAAACACTAAAAGACGTCACAAACTACTTGACCAGCGCCAAAAAAGCAGACCCATCAAAATACGCAAACTGGGTCACGGTAAAAGCTTAAGGAGACATGACTGATATGGCAGAAAAGAAAAAAGGCGGATTAAAAGAACTTAGCCCCATCACCATTTACAAGAGCTTGCCAAAAATTAACTGCAAAGAATGCGGCGTAGACAACTGCATGGCATTTGCCACAAAAATTGTCAACCGCGAAATCGAACTGGACATGTGCAAACCGCTCCTGAAACCAGAAAACGCCAAATCATACGCAGTTCTCAAAGACATACTAAAACCAGCAGTTAAAGAAATCATCGTCGGCGTCGGCGACAAAGCCAAGAAAATCGGCGGCAAACTAGTCATGTACCGCCACGAATTCACATACAAGAACCCGACAGCCATCGCAATCGACGTAACTGACGAAATGTCTGAGAGCGAAATTGTCTCACGCGTCCAGAAAACCAGTAACTTTACTTTCGAATACATCGGCAACACCCTCAAACTCGACATGATAGCTGTAAGGTGCACTTCTGGCGACGCTGACAAATTCAAGGCAGTCGTCAAGAAAGTTTCAGAAACCACAACCTTACCCATGATACTATGCACTCTGAGCCCAGCTATAGCTGAAGCAGGTTTAATGGCAGCTCCAAAAGCACGACCACTCCTCTACGCGGCAAACTCAAGCAACTGGAAAGACATGGCGGAACTCGCCCTAATGTACAATTGTCCACTGGTTGCTTCCGCACCAAACGACCTTACCACACTGGTTTCCTTAGCAAAGACCCTGATGGCTTACGGCGTAACAGACATAGTTCTGGATCCTGGCACTTTCATAAACGACGGATTACCAGACACAATCAACAACTTTACGATGCTGCGAAGAGCCGCAACTAAAGGCGGCGAAGAACTCGCAGGCTTACCCCTTCTCGGTGTACCGATGGTTGCTTGGGTAGACAAGGGCGACACAGCAGACGACCTAATCAAATGGCGCGAAGCATACGTAGCTTCAATGCTCGTAGTCCGATACGCAGATGTCCTAATCATGCACGGCAACGACGGATGGTCCCTACTCCCAACCGCAGTGCTAAGACAAAACATTTACACTGACCCACGCAAACCAGTCGCAGTCGCACCTGGCCTGAAAATCTACGGTACCCCCGATGAAAACTCACCAGTGCTCTTCACATCAAACTTCGCCTTAACCTACTACACAGTCGCCTCAGACATCGAAAGCAACAAACTCAACGCCTACCTAATCGTCGTCGAAACAGAAGGCTCAGCAATCGACAGCGGAGTCGCAGGACGCAAACTAACAGCCGAACGAGTAGCAGACGCAATCAAAGCATCAGGCATCGAACAGAAAGTTAAACACCGCAAACTCATCATCCCAGGCAAAGCCTCACGCATCAGCGGCGAAATCGAAGAACTCAGCGGCTGGAAAGTCCAAGTTGGACCACGCGACAGCAGCGAGATACCTAAGTATCTCATAGAGAAATGGCAACCATAAGCCATCCACTCTTCTTTATTTTTAAATTTTTTTAATTAATCTTTTATTTTCTTGTTAACATAAACTTTTATTCGATATACCGTATTTTTCACAAGAGTTTTAAGTGCAGGTTGAGTGTACTCCAATAACAAAGGTATTTGGTGGTTTGCATGGAAGAGTTGCTTGATAGAATAACTGTTGATTCTGATGTTCTCGTGGGAAAGCCCGTTATAAAAGGGACCCGGGTGCCAGTGTACCTTATAGTGGGGCTCGTAGCAAATGGAACCTCAACTAAGGAGATACTCAAAGAATACCCGCGGCTAAAAGAAGAAGACATCAAAGCAGCGCTTCTTTATGCTTCTAAACTTGTAGAAAGCGAAGTTACAGTCACACTCTAAAAGAAGACAAAAGCAAATTGACTCAGACAATTATAGTGGACGAAAATATCCCCGAAAGCGTAGCTAAATATCTAGATGCAAGGGGCTTCAAGACCCTGCGTATATCTGATGATTTTCTGAAAAGCGCTAAAGACTCGGTCATAGCCAAATATGCCGCTGAAAAGGGGTTGCAGATTTTAACATTGGATTCTGACTTTGCTCAGTTATACCATAACATCTTCAGAGGCAGAATCACTGTTTTGCTCGTAAAAGCAAATCCAACGAACGCTGAAAACATCATTGGAATCCTTGATGTTGCTCTGGAGAAAATAAGAAAAACTGAAACTCAAAATAAACTTCTCATTATCTCAAAAAAGAGAATCAGAATAATCTCTTAATTCAACTGGTCATAACTCAGCGGCTGGAAAGTCCGAGTTGGACCACGCGACAGCAGCGAGATACCTAAGTATCTCATAGAGAAATGGCAGCCATAAGTCATTCCCTCTTCTAATTTTATTTTTTGTTATTTTTTAACGTAAAGTAATTCTTTTATAATTCATTCAGGTTTCTAGAAACTGGTGATTTTTGGTGGACCATACAATTGTACATTTTGAAATTCCAGCAAGCGATATTGAAAAAATTAAAAAATTCTATATGGATTTGTTCGGCTGGACCATGAATAAGTATCCTGGACCAACCGTCTATTATCTTGTGGGAACGGTTCCGGTGGATGAGAAAACCATGATGCCTATTCGGTCGGGGGTTAACGGCGGCTTATTCGAGCGCAAGGACGCTGCAATGCCTGAGATGGCTAAGCCGACAAACTACATTTCTGTGGAGTCTGTTGAGGAATACAGCAAGAAAGTCGAGGCGTTGGGCGGCAAGATTGTGGTGCCGAAGATGGAGATTCCGGGTTTGGGCTGGTGGGCGCTGGCGCTGGATCCTGAAGGCAACCATTTCGGCTTGCTGGAATACATGAAAAAATAAAAATTTTAGTTGGAGCTCTTTTTGCTCCTTCTAAAATAAGCCAATATGCCTACAGCCGCAACAGCCACGGCCACCGCTATAGCGGCTAACGTCACTGCTGCAAAGGGCTCAGTCTCTTTCACTATTGTAAAGTATATTGTATCTGAGGCTCCGGTATTGCCGAATTCATCAGTTGCATAGACAGTAACGTTATGTTGACCAACAGGCAGCCCTGCTAACGCGAGGTTCCCCGTGAGGGTCGCGTTTGCTTGTCCATCCAGGCAGTACTGCATCGAGGCAACTGGTTTATTCACCGTGAAAACCAGCGTATCTTTTCCGGTGAAGCTGCTGTTTTGTGCGGAAACCAAACTGACGTCGGGCGGAACTGTGCCGTAACCAAAGGGTGTATACTCCAAATTCAAATCTGCAGTTTTGAACACGTACCTGCCGCCGATTGCATACAGTTTATCATCTACAACGGCTAACCCAAAGTCCGCATGCGGCATCGGGATTCTCTGGGCTAAGCTCCACTTGTCTGTGGCGGGGTCATATGCGCAGCAGGCGCTTGAACCGAAAACGTAGATTCTTTGAGGCGCCCATTTACCTGTCGTAACCACTGCAGCGTCCGGCAGCTGATCGGGCAAACCGTCAGGGGGGCTTGCTCTAAGGCTCCAGCTGTCAGTTTTCGTGTCATAAACCTCCGTCAGTATCCTCATGCCTAATGTCTGATCGAAGAAGCCAACAACTCCTATCCAGTAAACCTTGTCTCCAACAGCAGCTGAGGCTGCGTAGATTGCTGCACTGTTAAACCCGCCGGCGATGTTTGGAACTGGAGCTTTCACGGTCCAGTTGTCAGATACTGGGTCATATGCATAGTTGAGGGTTTGGTCGGGGTCGCCGCCCATCACATAGATTTTGCCGTCTGCAGCACTCACTTCAACGTTTGACCGCGCCGTGGGCATCGGGGCTTTAGTTTCCCATGTGTCTGTTGCAGGGTCATAGACTTCGTTTGTTGTGCCGCCGCCGATGCAGTAGATTTTGCCTTCGTAGGCTACTATGCCAAACTGGGCGCGGGCAGTGGGCATAGGCGCTTTCGTTGTCCAGTTATTGCTGGCTGGATTGTACATTTCGTTGGTGACAACGGCAACGCTGTCTCCATCCCAGCCTCCGATTGCATAGATTTTTCCGTTTACAGCGGCAGCTCTCAGGCCGCTTCGCGGCGTAGGTAACGGCGTCATCTCTGTCCAAGAGTTTTCGGTTACAGGCGGGGACGAACTTGGCTGCTCGGATGTGGCTGTAATAGGGGTAACTAATATGCTTGGGATTACTGACAAGAGAAGAATTAACAGTATACCATTTGCTCTGTACATCTTTTTCACCGCTACTATTGTGGGTGAGGTGCGTTTTAGTTCTATTCAAGGAACAAAGTGTTCCAGATCTGGAACAGTGGCCCTTTTTGTACTATTGCAAACTAAAAGTAGTAGGCTCAAGGACCCAAAAGTTGTCTTAAACAAAAGATGGGGGAAATATCTATCAACGGCGGCGATTTAGTCAAGGTTTCTTGACGAAAAAGCTTTTATAATTTAGCTTTTTTAAGGAAGGTTGGCGAGTGAAAATGAAACTGAGAGAAATGGTTTCTGTTTTTTGGCTGTTTTTTGTTTTGTTAGTGTCATGCGTCATTGTATCTGAGACTGTTTCTGCGGTTAGTGAAGGTGGTTGGGGGACGAAGGCTCCGTTGCCTCAAGTGATTCTGGGGAAAGGTGGAGCTATTGTTGTGGATGGAAAAATCTACGTTGTCGGCGGCTCGGCAACTTATATGTATGATCCGGCATCTAACGTTTGGACTGCTAAGGCACCTATGCCGACGCCGCGGTTCTATTTTGGTATTGCTGCATACAAAAACAAGATATACACTATAGGCGGATCTGCTTGGGTCAACGGAACCGAAAAATCTTATTCGGTTAACGAGGTTTATGACCCTGCTAGTGATACTTGGCAGACTAAGCAGCCAGTGTCTACTAGCAGATATGATTTGGCCGCCGGCGTTGTTAACGGCAAAATTTATCTAATCGGCGGGTCAACCGGCATTATTCAAAATCCGGGGACGCCACCCAATATGGGAACTGTTTACATGAATGAAGTTTACGATGTTGCAAACGATTCTTGGACCGCCAAAGCGCCGGATCCTTTAGCTGTTCAGGGTTCTTCGTCGGCTGTTTGTGACGGCAAAATCTACATATTGGGACAATTTTCCACAGAAATCTATGACCCTGCAAACGATACGTGGACTCGGGGTGCCGCTAATCCGGGTCAAGTAGTCTATTCGGCTGCTGCGGCTACAACGGGTATTGATGCGCCCAAACAAATCTGTGTTTTCGGAGGAGCAACATATGAAATGGGTCTGAAGGGAAGCAGTTTAACTCAGGTGTACTTTCCCCAGAATAACTCTTGGTCCTATGGAGCCTCTATGCCTACGGCTCGGGAATATCTCACAGCCGCCGATGTAAATGACACGATATACGTCATCGGCGGCTCTAAGGGGCTGTCGCTTCCTGCTGTGACGAGTAATGAGGTTTATTGGCCGATTGGATACGGGACCCCAGATCCGTCTTATGTGCCTGAAACTTTTCAGCCTGCGGTTTCGCTTCTTTCTCCTAATGCAGCATACAATGTTTCAAATGTTCCTTTGATGTTTACTGCGGATAAGGCGCTTGATTGGGCGGGTTACAGCTTAGATGGCGCCAAAAACATAACGGTAACCGGCAACAGTACCATAACTAACCTGTTTGATGGCCGGCATAATGTTACTGTTTACGCGAATGACACGGATGGAAACATGGTTTCGTCACAGACAGCTGTTTTCAACGTTACTCTGCCGCCTGCGCCTTTTCCAACGGCGCCTGTGGCAGCGGTTTTAATTGCATCTGTTGCTATCGCCTGCATGGGAGCAGCAGTCTACTATAGAAAAAAGAAGCCCGCGATTGTTTAGTCATCTGATTTGAACCCTCGCCTCTTATCTGTTTGTGGCTGTTTGCACAACCAACCTGCAATGTTAGGGAAGTCCAGAAAGCAAAATGCAATGTGCTGGGCGGTGTGTTGGTTGTTGTTGTATATAGGGGCTTTTTGCCAACAACTACTATAGAAAAAACCATAATGTCGCCGTAAGGTATTCGTCCAATTACCCGTTGCCTTAAAACTGTTTAGTGTTAAAAATACCGTGGTTTTAACGTAAATTTGTACTAAAAGCGTATAAACCCCTTCACGCAATCTATGAGCATTTACTGCTGGAAGGGACTGAAAAATAGGCTGCGGTATCTTTGGGGCAATAAATTACGATAAACAACCAGTTTTCCCATACGTTTACTGGGGGTTACGTGCACAAAATCATCGGGGGCACCAATCACACGGTTTCCTCACGTATGACGATAAAAAATTTTTCACCTACAAGAACCTGGATTTAGTCCCGAAAGTCAAAAGCAACGCCATCCAAGAATGGTTTGGACGCCTGCCAGGATCCATAGGTATCGGAAACGTAAGGTACACAACCTCAGGCAAATGCGACGACGTATCAATAATCGATGGCACACAACCCGTCATTGCCGAAAGCGAAGGCGTAAAAGTTGCGCTCTCATTCAACGGCAACATCGTCAATACACTGCCGCTGAGAAAAGAAATGAACCTAAACTTCAATGATTTTATTTACAATTGTGACTCCGACATTGTCTGCCACAAATTTCTTTTAGGACTCAAACAGGGCAAAACATTAGAGTCTGCAGCCCGAACCGTCATGGAAAGCTTAGATGGAGCATTCTCAGTAACTGGCATAACGGGAGACGGCGAATTCTTCGCTTTCAAAGACCCACATGGAATAAAACCATTGTGCGCTGGACATGACCCCAACGCAGCAACCTTCGCGTTTTCATCAGAAACCGTTAGCCTTGACATGAACAGTTTCGTGCGCGACTTCGAATTAAACCCCGGTGAACTCGTCACCGTTTCATCCCAAGGCTTTAAACGAACCCAAATCATCCAAAAACCCCGCGAAGCCTTCTGTGCCTTCGAATACGCATATTTTGCGAGACCCGACTCAACTTTCGGCGGCGACAAATACGTTTACGAAATGCGTGAGGAATTCGGAAGAAACATCGTGAGGGAATTCCAGGAAATCGCAGAAGACGGCGACATCATCATGTCGGTTCCTGAGACAGGCGACGACTCCGCGATGGGGGTTCATGAAGAATCAGGTTTGCGTTGGGAACGCGCTTCAAGACGTCACCGCTACGTTACTGAACGCGCCTTCATTCTGCTAAATACCGAGCGGTTTTCCACGATTGATAAGAAAATTAACATTTTAGGCTCCAAAGTCGCGGGGAAACGGGTCATAATAACTGAGGACAGCATCGTTCGCGGCGACACCACAAAAATCATCATAGAGAAGCTGCGTAAGGCAGGCGCTAAAAAAGTCTATGTCTTCGTGACTTTTCCGCGTATCATCGGACCATGCTTCTACGGCATCGACATGTCCACGTATGGGCAACTCGTTGGTTCACGCTACGACGCGGAAGGAATTGCTAAAATCATCGGAGCAGACAAAGTGTGCTATCAATCCATCGAGGGATTAATTCGCGCCACAGGAAGAAGTGAAGACCAACTTTGTATGGCATGCATAAATGGCAAGTATCCGACGCCGTGCGCGCAGAAAATGGCTGACGTGATGAAGAAACGTTTCCAAGAGGGCTTTGAAGAGAAAAACAGAATCTACGAATCCGAAGAAGCCCAGCCGTAATCGCTATTAAGCGTTCCCTCCACTGTTTTAGCAAGTAAGGTGTCCTTTGGATGGAGAAAATCGGTGTACTCTTGGTTTCTTATGGCGCACGGGAAGTCGCCATGGCAGATGCACTTCTACGAAGCAGAAAATATCAGGTGGAACTCTACGTTGCCGACAAACAATGCAACCCCTTCCACGTGCAACACGCCAAAAAACACAAGATTATTCCAAGCCTTGACATCCAAGAAATCTGCAAGTTCGCACAGGAAAACAAGGATAACCTTGATTTTGTCATGGTTGGCTCAGAGAAACCCATAATCGAAGGCATCCGCGACTTAATCGAGAAACAAACAGGCATCCCAGTTATTTGCCCCACCAAAGAGTATGCCATAGAAGAGAGCAAAGTCGCTCAGAGGGTGCTCTTTGAGGAGATTGCGCCTGAAGCGAACCCGCGATTCAAAGTTTTCCATCCAGCCGATTACAGGGGAAAAGATGTTCGCGGCGTCGTTTACAAGTGGCTTGATGAGCTGGATAACCAAGCCGTTGTTAAACCTGACAAACCCGCGTTGGGCAAGGGCGTCGGCGTTTGGGGAGACCACTTTGCAAACCGTGAACAATTGTTTGAGCATTTCATGTCTAACTTCCAGTATGGCTCAGTTATTATAGAGGAAAAGATTGATGGTGAAGAATCCAGTTGCATGGGCTTCTGCGACGGAAAACACTTCATTCCGCTGCCTGATACACGCGACTACAAACGCGCATTCGACGACGACAGGGGTCCGAACACGGGTGGAATGGGTTCTTACAAGGACGTGGTTGATTGGCTGCCGTTTTTGACCGCGGCTGAAAGAGAGCAAGAGCTTGCGTTAACCGACAAGGTTTTCAAGGGCTGGAAAGCGAAAATCACCGACGATTTCGCCTTACGCGGTGTCCCATTGTACCTTGCCTTCATGCATACGGGCAAAGGAATCAAAATCCTCGAAATCAACAGCCGCCCCGGCGACCCCGAAATAATGAATCTGCTACCAATAATCAAAGACGACTTCGTCGATGTCTGCCTAAAGATGGCACATGGCAACCTCACGGGCGTAACAATGGAGAAATCAGCGACGGTTTTAACCTACAAGGTTCCATCGGACTACGGTGGCTACGCAGACATGTTCCCCGATAAAGTTGATAAAGCCGTCGTCAACATGCCAGTCGACCTCACCAAAGCAGAGGCACTGAGTAAAAAGTACGGTAGCAACATCCGCATCTACCCGGGCTCCATGGAATTGCGAGGCGGCAAAAACTACTCGCTCAAATCCCGCGCCATAGGCATCCTTGGAATCGGCGGCAGCATTGAAGAAGCCCGTCAAATCAGCCAGGAAGGCGCAAGAGCAATCACTGGCGGCGCATTGTGGAACCGAACAGACGTCGCCTCAGAACAGCACATAGCCAAAAGCGTACGGCACATGGAGAAGTTGAGGGGCAGGGCTTGACGCGCGTCTTTGTCTCCGACTGCGAAGGACCCATATCTAAGAACGATAACGCCTTCGAGTTGTCAGAGAACTTTATTCCAAACGGCGACAAACTGTTCACGAACATAAGTCTCTATGACGATGTGTTGGCGGATGTTCTGCATAAACCCGATTACTCTGCGGGCAGCACGTTGAAGCTGATTTTGCCTTTCTTCAAAGCGTACGGCGTCACCGATGCTCAGATGGAGAATTTTTCAGCAAAAAACATCGTTCTAATCGCCAACAGCCAAGCCAGCCTCCACCATATCCAAGCCATAGCCGACTCCTTCATCGTCAGCACCAGCTACGAACACTACATCAAAGCGCTATGCAAAGCCATCAAATTCCCATACAAAAACACGTACTGCACCAAAGTCAGTCTCGATCAATGCGCCGCTACCCCGCAGGAAAAAGACCGCTTAAAAAAAATAGCTCAAGAAATCGCGCAGATACACCCGATTAAAATTCCTAAAGCCACAAAAACCATGGAGGACTTTGCGCCTATCGACCAAGCGGTTATTGGGCGTTTGGATGAGATTTTCTGGACTGAAATTCCCAAGATGTTCATTGGCAGAAGCCTCGTTGATGTGGTGACGGTTGGCGGGGAACAGAAAGCTGAAGCCATCCGCGACATCGCCAAACGCACAGGCACCAAACTTTGCGATGTGATGTACGTGGGCGACAGCATAACTGATGTGGAAGCCTTCAAACTGGTGCGTGACAGCGGCGGCTTAACCGTCTCCTTCAACGGCAACAGCTACGCCGTGAAGAATGCTGAAGTGGCTGTCCAATCGGAAAGTAACCTTGTAACCGCCGCGATAGCCGACTTGTTCTGCAAGTTAGGCACAGAAAAAACCCTCAAAGCGCTGGGGTCATGGAGTTTTGACGCCCTGGCAAAGAATAATGTTGACGCGGCGCTACTCAAACAGCTTTTGGCTGTGTACCCTGATGATTTGCCTAAAGTTCAAATAGTAACAGCCGAAATTATGGAATCACTCATAAATGAGAGCAGTGCGTTTAGGAAGAAGGTTCGTGGAGTAGCCATCGGGAGACTTGGATAAATGACTAAAGCAATAATCGAAAACACCTACGCTGAAGCGTTCACAGGGATTTTTTGTCGAGTAATCGTTACTGCGGACGATGAGACAACTCTACATAAAGCAGCCGAAGACTCTACAGCGACGCCATCTGTGGTGATTGGCAGAACCGAGGGCGGCGTAGAAAAATACCTCACCCAAAACGAAACCCCTGACAAACGCGTAGGCGCCATATTGCAGTTCTGGGGAGAAATCAACCCGAAAAAAACCTTCGCGGAATCACTCAAAAAATTCGAAACCGAACTCTCCTACCGCATTCGCCAAGACATCCTTGTTAAACCCTTCACAGCAGTCTTCGATGCCCTGCCGAGGTCTGAGGGCAAACTGGACATGATGGAGAGTGTGGGTCACTGCGGCGACGGCTACGAGTGGGTTGAGAAACGTTTCGGACGGGAAGTCATCGTTGTTCCATTGATGGTTCCCGATTTTGTCATTGAACGTTATCTTGGCTTTGCGAAGGGAGTTATGGGCGGCAACTTTTGGATAATGTGCACATCAAAGCAAGCGCTTAACGATGCGGGCGCCAAAGCGTTAAAAGCAGTTCACAAAGTTTACGGTGTCGTAACGACCTTTGACATCTGCTCAGCGGGCTCCAAACCTGAAACGCACTTTCCAAAAATAGGACCAACAACAAACCACCTTTACTGTCCCTCGCTTAAAACACGCTTAGGAATGGAATCCAAGGTTCCGCAAGGCGTCGGTTACATCGCCGAAATTGTTTTCGACGGCATTTCCTTAGACGCCGTTAAAGAAGCCACCAAAACAGGAATAAAAGCCGTATTAGACGTAGATGGTGTAGTTCGTGTTTCAGCGGGTAACTACGGCGGCAAACTTGGTGAACACAAAATTCAATTAAAGGAGTTGTTTCCATGACAAAATTTGACGTATTAGGATTCGGAGCACTCAACGTTGACGTGCTCTTCAAAGTTGAAAAATTCGCAACCGCTGAAAAAGAAAGCTTTATCGAAGATTACACTGAAGCCTGCGGCGGCTCATCTGCAAACACGATTGTAGGGTTAGCTAGGCTTGGCTGCAGAGTTGGGTTCATAGGAAAAGTTGCTGGTGACCGCGAAGGCAAACTGCAGCTCGACTGTTTCAAAGCCGAAGGCGTAGACACAGGTGGAATCGTTGAAGCAACAAAGGGCAGGAGCGGTTCAGTGATGGGTTTCGTGGACAGAACAGGCGCAAGAACCCTCTACATTAACTCGGGCGTTAACGACTTAATTGAGCCAAGAGAAATTAAGTTTGACTATATCTCCCAAACCAAACTCATCCACCTGTCATCTTTTGTTGGTGAAAAATCGTTCCGTGCACAAAAAAAACTCTTAAGCTCCCTGCCTGAAGGCGTCGAAATCAGCTTTGACCCAGGCTCCGTGTATGCACAAAAGGGTTTTGGCGTCATAGAACCCATTATCAAAAACTCCCACGTTATAATGCCCAACGCAGTGGAACTTGAACTGTTAACAGGCGAAGAAGACTTCCGTAAAGGCGCCGACTTCATGATTGGGATGGGCGTTAAGATTGTAGCGGTGAAGCTTGGCAGCAAAGGCTGCTACGTTACCGATGGTCAAGAACATCTCACTGTAGAACCCTTCAAAGTCAAAGCACTCGATACTACTGGCGCAGGAGACGCTTTCAACGCTGGCTTCCTCTACGGTTTAATCCACGAAAAAAGCCTCTACGAATGCGGTCAACTGGGCAACTTTGTGGGTTCTAGAACTGTATTGGCTATGGGCGCCCGTGCGGGTTTGCCCTACGCGAAGGATTTGGAGTTTCTGAGATAGACTCCGATTGCTTTGGCACTGACTGACTGGCTGTCGCAGGACTCGGTCTGTCACGCGATGCCAGCGATGATGGTGTTTAGGCTGAACGTGGTTATGCGGGGGTCTATGGTGGGCGAAACCGTCAAAGTCAAGTTTGCCTGAACCGCCTGGTTTGGATTTAGCACGGTGTTCTGCAGGTTCCAACCCAGCGTCATGGCTTGCGAGGTTTGTGGAAATTCTACTGGCAATTTTCCCACATAAAAAGAGAGAAGGGGTTTAGCTGGTTTTGGTTAATTTGTCGATGATGCTTTGGAAAATCAGTTTTCCATCGCCGTACTCCATCATCTGCTGCTGGCGTGTCCAGTCGGGTTGCTGCCACCAGTACATCGCCCGCTCGGGGTGAGGCATTAAGCCGAAGATGTTGCCTTCCCTGTTGCAGATGCCAGCGATGTCGTAGAACGAGCCGTTGGGGCTCGCGGGGTATTTGCCCTCGGCGAAATCGCCTTCTTTGGTGCAATAGCGGAAAACCAGCATGTCCTCATCGATTAGAGTTTTCAGCAGTGCCTCTTCTTTTTCTTTGGGAAACAGCAGCCGCCCTTCTCCGTGTGCGATTGGTAAACTGATGACTTTTCCAACTGGAATTTTACCTGTGAAAGCGCATTTGCCCCTGTTTTCCTGTTTCAGGTGAACCCATTTGCACTTGAAGCCCGAAGGTTCATTGGTTGTCAATGCGGCTTCGGGGTAGGCGCTTACGCCTTTGAAGCCTGGAAGCAAACCGTATTCGACCATGATTTGGAATCCGTTGCATATGCCCAAGATTGGTCGGCCTTCGTCGATGAAAGTTTCCATTTCTTTAGCGAGGTTCGCGGAGAGGTGGCGTGCAAAAATTACTCCTGAACGCACGTAGTCGCCAAAGGAGAAGCCGCCTGGAAAAACAAGCACACTATAATCCAGAAGGTTACGGCGCTTGATGAGTTCGTTAACATGAACTGATTCCGCTTGCACCCCCAGCTCTTGGAAGGCGCGTTGGGTTTCAGAGTCGCAGTTGGTTCCGCCGACCCGCATTATGCAGACTTTGATTTCTTCTATCTTCATTGCTGTGTCTCCTCTGGGTTTAGGGTTTTTTTCCAACTTCGCCTTAAAGTTTCGAGTGGAGCATCCACAACAATCTTTCCGTTCAAGCCGTGGATAAGCAGTTTCTGCTCCTTAGTTACTTCACCGATTAACGCGCAGTTTTTGCCCTTCATCAACTCTTCAAAATCCTCGCGTTCTGCTTGGGCGACTTCGATTAGGAAGCGGCTGTTGGATTCAGAGAACAACACAAAGTCGCTTCTGACCAAATCTTTGCCTATCACTTCCCGTAAATCTAATTCTAAGCCGTAGCCGCTTGCAAACGCCATCTCCGCCGCCGTCACCGCCAAGCCGCCCTCCGAGAGGTCATGGCACGATTTAACCATGCCTTCGTCGATGGCTTGTGTGACTGCTCTGAAGGTGCGTTTGGCTTTACCCATCTTAACTTTGGGTACGCTTGCGCCAAGGAACCCTTTGAGTTTGTAGTATTCTGAGCCGCCTAGTTCGTTGAATGTTTCGCCGATGATGTAGAGTAGGTTGCCTGGGTTTTTGAGGTCCATGGAGACGGTGGATTGGATGCTTGGAATCACGCCTACCGCAGTGATTAGGAGCGTTGGAGTTACTGGCCCCAGCGGCGACTCGTTGTATAAGCTGTCTTTGCCCGAAATGAACGGCGCTTTAAACGCCACTGAGAAATCATAGCATGCCTGGCACGCCCGCACGAGTGATCCGAGACGTTCTGGCTTTTCGGGGTTGCCCCATGTGAAGTTGTCGAGCAGCGAGATTCTTCTTCCGCCCACAGCAATGTTGTTGCGGATTGCTTCGTCGATGGCTGAAGCCGCCATCCAGTACGCGTCGATTTTGCCATAGTTGGGGTTCATGCCGCATGAAATTGTTAAGCCTTTGAGTGAATCGTCGAGGGGTTTTAACACGGCGGCGTCATTTGGACCCGCATACTCGCCTTGCAATGGTTTGAGGGTGGTGTTGCCTTTGACTTCGTGGTCGTAGGTGCGGATGACGGACTCTTTGCTGGCGATGTTTGGGGCGGCAAGCAGTTGCAGGAGGGTTTCGGTGAGGTTTGCTGGTTCGGGGAACTCTGGTTCGGTGAGGGTGGTTTTTTCGATGGTTGCAACTTTGCTGCTCATGCATGGGTTGAAGAGGAATGTCATGTCTATGTCGCTGACGGTTTCGTCGTTGTAAGTTAGTTTTAGGCGTCTTTCAGTTGTTAGGGTTCCAATCGCGGTTGCTATAACGTCTTCTTTCTCAAAAACCTCCATAACCCGCATCAAATTCTCCTGCGGCACAGTGATGAGCATGCGTTCCTGCGATTCGGAGAGGTAGATTTCCCATGGTGCCAAACCCTGGTACTTTAGAGGAACCTTAGCCAAGTCCGCGGTTACTCCGCAGTCGAAACGTTCTGCTGTTTCGCCCACTGCTGAAGATAAGCCTCCGCCGCCGATGTCTGTGACGGCTGAAGCAAGCTGCAGGTCGCGGATTTCGATTATGGCTCGTTTAACTTTTTCCTCCTCTATGGGGTCTGCGATTTGGACGGCTGGACGCGAGATTTCCTCAGATTTCTCCGTGAGTTCAGCGGATGCGAAGGTTACGCCGTGGATGCCGTCGCGTCCTGTTTTGCCGCCTGCCAACACGACTGCGTCGCCGACTTTAGCGTTTTTCGCGTATCTGTTCAGTGGTAAGAGTCCGATGCAGCCGCAGTACACGATGACGTTGCCCGTGTAGGAGTCGTCGAAGTATATTGCGCCGTTGACGGTTGGGATGCCCATGTTGTTGCCGTACGCGCTGATGCCCGCGGTTACACCCATGTACACGTACTTGGGCTGCTTCACGCCCGCGGGCAACTTCTTGTAATCGTAATCTAAAGGACCAAAACCCAGCACATCGGTGCACGCGATTGGATCAGCCCACACGCCCAAAATGTCGCGGATAACACCGCCCACACCCGTTGCAGCACCGCCAAACGGCTCAACCGCAGACGGATGATTGTGAGTTTCCACCTTCGCCGCGATACCATAGCCTTTGTCGAACTTGACGATGCCCGCATTATCCTCAAACACGCTCACGCACCAGGGCGCCCTGATTTGTTTGGTGGCTTTTGCGATGTAGGTTTTAAACAGGCTGTCGATTTCTTTGCCGTCCAAATTGATTTTGCCCTTGAAGGTTTTGTGGCAGCAGTGTTCACTCCAGGTTTGGGCGATGGTTTGGAGTTCCACGTCGGTTGGATTGCGTTTTTCTGTTATAAAATAATTTTGAATTTCCTTTAGTTCCGCGAGGCTGAAGCCCAATGCGAGTTCACTGTTGATTTCGGATAGTTGCTCGTCGGTGGCTTTGGCTGTTTGAGCTTCGATTGCAAAGCCGCGTTTCACAAAGAGGTTGCTGCTCATTTGACTTCAGCGACGCTTATGGTGTAGTTGTCTTTGGTTGGGTTCGCAAGGAGGCGTTTGCTCATTTCCTCTGCCTTCGCCTCAGCTTCGGCAAGCGATGTGGCGTCGAGGTGTACGGTGTAGAGTTTGCTCACGTCCACCGCCTGCACCTTGTAGCCGAGTTCCACCAGTAAACGCGATGTTGTTTCGCCTTCCGGGTTGCTGTGTCCGGGTTTGAGGCTGACCTCTATTTTAGCAGCGTATTTCATAAGCCTTTAAATTATGCTTTGGGATTTAAACGCTTTCGTCAAGAAAAAAGCAATATTTTACGTGAAAACCATGTGTTTGTTCTTGTACTCTATTTCCACGACTTTCTGTTTGTTAGTTATCTTGCCGATCACCTCGGGGTTCACGCCAGCCTGCTTCAGTGCGCTCAATGTTTTCTCGGTGTCTGCCTTATCCATCACGATGCCAAAACCCCAGCCCATGTTGAATGTTTTGAACATTTCTTCGTCGGTGATAGTATAGCCAAGTTCCGCCGCCGTCTTCTGGATTAAGGCGAAGATTGGTTGAGGCTTAAAATTGTTGAATGCGAAGCCGATGCCGGGCGAGTAGTTGGCGAGGTTGTTGAATTTGGTGTAGGCGTCGCCTGTTATGTGGACTGCGCCTTTGATTTTGACTTCCCCTGCGAGTTTAAGGAGTGGTTTGACGTAGATTTTTGTGGGTTCCAAAACTTCCAGCGCCACTTCCCGCTCTAACCCCTCTGGAATGTCGGCTGCGTCGTATTTGCCGCCCCACTGCTTGAATAGAATCTTGCGGACAAGGGTGATGCCGTTGCTGTGGACGCCGCTGCTGGGTAATCCGATGATGGAGTCGCCGGGTTTGATGCCTTCGCCCGTGATGATGTCGGGTTTGTCAACTTTGCCAATGGCGGAAACAACCATGTCAAAGCCAGAGTTTGGAGTGAGGCCTTTTATGATTTCTGCAACGTCGCCTGTCTCGCCGTTTACAATTGGGCATTCGGATTGGTTGGCACCGTCAATGATGCCTTTGAGCCAAGCGTTTACAAGTTCCGGTTCACTGGCGACTGCATGAATGTTGTCTGCAAGCGCGAGCGGTTTAGCTCCCGAGCGGATAACATCGTTAACCACCATCGCTACAGCATCCACGCCAATAGTGGCATATTTACCTGCAAGTTCAGCAACCAACACTTTAGTTCCGACGCCTTCAATTTCTAAATCAAGAAAAGCGTTGTCGCCGACGGGGAATATGTTGCCGTACGGCAGATGCATAATACCGCCAAAACCAATGTGCCTATACGTTTCTTTAAGGGCAGTCAACGCTTTTTTGGATTCATGGCGTTGCTGGCGGTTAACGCCTGCATCGGTGTAGGTGTAGTTTTTGGGCACGGCTTGTTTCTCCTTGCACGCTAAATGTGTAGGTTTCTGTCTGATAACGATTTTGTTTGCTAAAGTCTTGAAAAGGTTTTTGTGCACAGAACGCTTGATTACCCGTTGATACGCGTGCAAGCACCTCCCAAATACCACATCTACGTAGAATACGCCGAGCCAAACAAATCCGGCATCCGCTTTAACGTTTCCCAAGAGGAACTCGTGCGCACCTTCACTTCACCCTTCAATGAGGGCAAACCCTTCTGGTTCATGGGCAAACTATTAAACCCCCACAAAGTCGCCAAAGCCGCTATCTTTTGGTCTTACCAAACCGCCGATAAACTAATCCTTCCAAACCAAGAAAACCTTGTAGTTGCCAAAGACAAAAAATATGTTCTCGACAACATCGTCAAGGGCAAAGTTAAAGGTGTCTATTTGTGCACCGAGAAATTTTTGCCTCCGACCCAAAAACCTGCGGCTCCCATGCAATCGGTAAAGTCTTCTTCGGTGGTGCGTCGCAGGGTTTTGGTTGTCTGCGGCACAGATGACAAGATGAAGCATGCCGTTACTAACGCTTTGATTAAACTTCAGCTTGTACCTGTCGTCATGTGTGAAGAGCCAAGCCAAGGCAGAAAAATTGTTGAACGCTTCCAAGACTACGCCGACGTTGGGTTCGCCGTGGTTTTGCTCTCGCCAGATGAATCATTGTACGACAAAGACGAGTCGCCCACAAAACGCAAACTCAGGCCGCGGCAGGACGTGGTTTTCGAACTGGGCTTTTTGTTGGGCAAGCTCGGCAAGGGCAATGTGCTTGTCTTCCAAAGGGAATGCGCCAACTTTGAGAGTCCCGCCGATTTTGAAGGCATAAAAGTAACGGCGTTCGATGACCGCAACAGCTGGAAGCTTGCCCTTATACGTGAACTCGCCAACAGCGGATACTCCGTCGACGCTAATAGAATCCTGCAATAAACTCGCCAACAATCGCTAACAAAGTTAGATAGTAAAGTTTCTATATCAAATGAACTATCCCTATGCAATAGCTGCCGCGCTCAGCCGGTAACAGTTGCGGTTGTAGTCTAGTTCGGTAGGACATCAGCTTCCCAAGCTGAACACTCGGGTTCAAATCCCGGCAACCGCACCACAATTATCGGCAAAGGTTTTGGGTGCTTTTCTAACCGTTTCAAACCCCGAGCGAGTTAGGTCTCTATGGACTTAGCCCCAGACAAGTATGAGGCCTTGTAACTTGAAACATCTCAAGCTTTTCTTCCCAAATCACAAACCCATTACGTACCTGCTGGGGCTTGAACACATTTTGGTTCAGAACCTAATTCAGCCAACCAGAAGGGCTAACTGAAAATAACTACAGTGATCGCTCTTGGTGCATAGCAGACCGGGCGGGGTCTGAACCTAATGGGTTTAAACCACACAAGCTGAAGAGCAAAAATAATAATGTCTCTTGAAAAACAGATCATAAGAATTAGAGCACCACGATTTAATTATTCTGCAGACAATGATATTGTAAAATTATCGTATCGTTTTGAATTTAACAAGAAAATGAGTGCGAATACAGGAAACAACGAAAGTTTTTCCATCTAAATCACAAAAAATAGCACTATTTTTTCAATGCAAACATTAACACATCTAAGTCAGGACAGTACCGAATTTAGCTATCTTATGGAAAACAGCGCAATTAGTACATTAAGTTGAAATGCTAAAGAACGCAAAAGTATTTGAGAAACAGTTTTCGAATTGTTTGTATTGCTTTTGCATTGTTAAGCGGATGTTTGTATATGAGCGAGATGAAAGGGCAAATCTGTGTTGTAACTGGTAGCAACTCTGGAATAGGGAAAGAAACTGCCTTAAGCTTGGCGAAGATGGGTGCACACGTTGTTATGGTTGTTCGCAACCAAGAGCGAGGCGAAAGAGCACGGTTGGAAATAGTAAAGCAAACTGGAAACAACTCCATCGATTTAATGATCTGCGACTTGTCTTCGATGGAATCAATCAGGCACTTCGCACAGAAATTTAAGGGGAAATACGACAGACTCGATGTGTTGGTTAATAATGCTGGAGCGATGTTCAATAAGCGAGAGGTTACACTGGAAGGTTTTGAGCGTACCCTAGCCGTCAACTATCTAGGACCATTTCTTCTTACACATGAGCTACTGGGTTTGCTAAAATCTAGCGCGCCTTCCAAAATAATCAACGTAAGCTCAGGACTTGCAAAGAATGGCAAAGTGGATCTTGATGATCTTCAAAGCGAGAAAAACTATAGGGGAACGAAAGCGTATTCTCAAGTCCGAGCACCTGTTTACGCTAAAACTAAACTAATGGTAATGATGTTTACTTATGAACTATCTAGGCGGCTAAAAGGTACTGGAGTTACTGCAAATGTTCTTATGCCTGGTTTTGTCGCGACTAATCTTGGAAAAAATAGCGGCAGCCTAAGTTCGTTTCTTATGTTTAAGATGGTTCGTCCTATGCAGGTCAGCGCCAAGAAGGGAGCGGAAACTTCTGTTTACCTAGCCTCCTCAGGCGAGGTAAAAGATGTAACGGGAAAATGTTTCACTAAGAAAAAGGAAGTATTGACTTGCCCCGAGTCATACGACGAAGAACTGCAGAAACATTTATGGAAAAAGACGGAGATCATGCTATGTTTGGCTTCAGAATAGAAAGATGACTTTACGACTGCGCAGCGCTACTTTAATGTGCAAGCAGTAAGCTTTTTCTCTAAAAAGGCTCATGCATTCAGGATCGCTTTTTATTCTATGAAAGCTTCAAGTGATTTGTTCTATTTCGATAGCAACCTCGTTTCTTCGCAGGAATCCCGGGATGAATGGCGGGTTGTAGAGCATTGTGAAAACGTTACCTTTTGTCTTGATATTTGCTTCTGATAATGTTTTCAACAGGTCTTGTGTTTCTTTTTCAAAATGGGCTTCTGACCAACCACCAGAAAAGCATAGAGCAGCAATTAGTCTTGCTGGAATTTCAGCAATTTTCACCTGGTTGTTCAAGGGTTCAGGGGTTGTTTCAATAGTATATTCTTTAGGCATCACAAAAGCCATAGCGCCTGTTTCCGAAAGCACAGGTGAAGTCATCTCGATTTTTTGGGAAACTACTGGGGAAGTCATTTTCACTTTTGCTCTTTGCCTATTCTCTCCCGTTATGAACCTGTAGAGCAGATTGAACGCGTCTGGAGAGTCATCGACTTTGGCTACGATAATTTTGGGGTAGCTACGTACCTCGACCTTGCCTATTTCACGTACGACTTCATACTTTATTGTTTCAACCATAATCTTACACTTATTTCAACCATTATAATGTGTGACTTACAAGCTTTGTCAGGAAATCTTCTTTCGGAAGACCAAAATGCTTGCTCCCAGCGTTATTATACCAATTATTATGATGGATATTAAGGCGTATTCTATTTTTTGCCAAACAAAGCCGTTGATAATCAGCGATTGGAATGCCTGAGCAATATAGGTGAAAGGATTGACTTTAGCTACTTGCTGCACCCACGATGGCAATAAGCCTAGTGGCATCACTGCGGCTGACAAGAAAAGCAGTGGAAAAGTGGTGAGTAATCCGACCGATAGAGTGGTCTGTGAGCTTTTTGTAGTGAGAGCAACGAAAAGAGAAATTCCCGACCATGCAAAACCGAAGGCCGCTGATATAAACAGGATTATTAGCGTGCCAAGTATGCCTGAAGCAATGTGTACGCCCAACGCCAGCCCTATGAGTAGTATTATGATGACTTGCAGTACTGTGGTGATGGCATCGCTGAAGAGTTTGCCGAACAGAATTGAAGTCTTGTTTATGGGTGCTACCCGCATTTTATCCATGAAACCGCTGTCAAGATCATTTACCAAACCAAGTCCCGCGCCCAATGCTGAAGAAGCGATAGTTTGGATGATGACTGCCGCGGTGAAAAAAGTAATGTAGCTACTCGTGCCAGTGAGCAACTTGAAAGTTGGAATGCCTCCTATGGCTGAAAAGGCTTGAGTGAATAGCAGAAACCACACTAACGGCTGGATGAGTGAGAAGAAGATTAAGATCGGCTGGCGCGTAAGCTTGGTGTTCCAGCGTTTGAATATGGCATATATTTCAGAAAGCATCTCCATCTTCAATTTCATCTGCCCCTCCTTGTGTTGGGTCGTATGGCTTCTTTTCGTTCCACCACATTGAGCGTTTTTCCGGTGAGCTTAAGAAAGACCTCGTCAAGTGTTGGCACTGACAGGTTAAGTTGTTCCACAGAGATTCCTGCTCCGTCCAAAACTCTTACCACTTGTGTGATTATGGCAGCGCCGTTTTTTGTCATTAAGGTGAGTCCGTTCTCTACTGCCAATCCTGTCCCGCATTGACCTACTGCCTCGATGCCCTGAAGCTTAGACAACAAAACTTTAGCCTTCTCACAGCTACTGAGATCACTAGCTTTAAAACGAATGGTAATTGTGTCAGCGCCCACTTGTGCCTTCAGTTCGTTGGGTGTGCCCTCCGCCACGATTTTTCCTTGGTCAACGATGCACAGTCGAGTGGCAAGGCGATCTGCCTCTTCCATGTATTGTGTGGTGAGAAAAATTGTCATTCCTTTTCTGTTTAGTTGGGTAACGTATTCCCAGACGTCTTGTCGACTTTGTGGATCCAAGCCTGTTGTCGGCTCGTCTAAGAAGAGTATTTTCGGATCTGAAACAAGTGAAGATGCCAGGTCTAAGCGTTTTCGCATTCCTCCAGAAAATGTTTTCAATCTGCGATCCGCCGCTTCAATAAGCCTAACAGTCTCAAGCAACTCTTCCACCTTTTTCTTGGCCTTATCTTTTGGAATGTGATGAAACTCACATTGCAAGAGCAAGTTCTCACGTGCGGTAAGGTCATCATCTACGCCTACGTCTTGGGAGGAGTAGCCGATAATGCGTCTCACCTGTGCCTGGTCG
>CAIUPH010000110.1 GCA_903901015.1 Candidatus Bathyarchaeota archaeon
CAACCTGCAACATCTCCTTAAGCCGATTTTCATCCTCAACGCTCGACAACTCCTCAGGCAAAACAAGCTCAGAAGAAGAAAAAAAACACGATTATTTTTATTATCAGCTATTTTTTTCTTCTACCCACTAATTTTTTGACACCTGCAAAAAACAAAACTGCTCTCTAAACAAGATACCCTAACACAACTAAAATGAAAACAAACCACTACAAAACATCAATTTCCAAGCCACCCAACCTCCCAGAAAACAAATCCAAGACGACGAATCTTCGCACGCACCGACTCCTCAGAAACACCCAACTTTTTAGCAACAACAGAATAGCGGAGTTTTCGCTTCAACAAGACCCTTAAGCGCCTCTTCAACGCTTGGCAACTCCTTGGGCACAACGATAGAAGTAGTACTGGTATAGCCCTTAGCACTACTACATCTAACTTGAGATATTTACTCGTTGAAATCGCACTAAGGAGAATTGAAAACTAATCTTAGGGTTCTATCCCTCAGTTTTGAGGGTAAATGTAGCGAGAACGCAATTTACCAGAAACTTTTGGGTTTGAAGTCAAAAGAAGAAGATAGAAAAAAACACTCTTCTTCTACTACCTTAAAGTTGCCTAATGAACTTCCAAGTGTTGAGAATACGCTTAAGACGTTGAGTGCAACGGTTGAAATCACACTAAGGCAGAATTGAAAACTGATGGCTGTGGAAAACAAAACTAAGGCAGTCTAATTCTTCATTGGGCACAGTGCTGCACTTTGAGGACTTGTTCGTAGTAGCGCGGGCAATAAGTCAACGTGACCTGCCAGAAACTTCCCGCGGGCGACTCAACCTCTTCCAGGTTGCCTTCAACGATTACGGTTTCGTCTTTTTGGGCTTGCTGGCGGAACTCTTCCATGTAGCTGAAAACCCGCGTGGCTTTTAGGGCTTCTTTGGGTCCGCCCAGAACTTCCAAGGGTTCGATGCCGTAAATCGATGGAATGAAAGGCGCTTCATCGTCTGATGTGACGCGGGCTTTTAATTTTACCCAGCCCTTCTGCTTAATCTTTGTCTTGGGGTCGTATTCAGATTTGATTTCGCCCCATGCCTTTACGGGTTCGAATTCGGCTTTGATGACTCTGCCGCTTTGGCTTCTGTCGTCGTATAAGCCGTAGATCATTTTGCGGCGCTGGTGCCAAACAAAGTCTTTTACGTCGAAGTTTTTGAAACGCCAATCTTTCCCCCTCATGACGTCTTCGGATTCAAACTCGTTCCTCAAGCCAGAACTGGAATCGGAATATAATTCTGCCATTGTTTGGCGGACCTTGGCGTTTTCTGCTTTGCCATAGATCGTCAAGTCAATGTCGGAGTATTTTGGGTGATGGAAACCATGAAGCATCGAGCCGAAGACTCCGAAATCTCCACTTTTTAACCCCGTGTTTGTCAATGCGATTCCGAGGACGCGTTCCATCGCCGCCAGCAGATGGTCGACTGGTCCCGCATTGAGTAGTTCCTGAAGGCGCGGCTGAGGCTGCCTTGCTTCAGCAATGAGGTTTTTTGGCACCCCGACAATTTTTAGTCCAAGCATCTCATGGTTAATTAGGTACTGGGGATACTTTTTGGCGACGAGTTTCATGCCTTCGTCGTTATAGAACTTGTAGAAAACCTCGCTTCTGCCCGTTCTTGGCGCACGGGGGTCTTTCGATTGGAAAATCAGCGACGAAGCATACTCCGCGTCGCATATGTAGCTGTATTTGGGGTGGCTGTAACCGAAGACTCGGAAAATCAAGCCTTCCGAAGTTTGAATCCCGTCGCGGTCCCGAAGCGCTAAAGCGGCCATATGTACTCTTCTTCCGAAGTAGCTGTTCCAACCACAACCTGATAGCTAACGCTGCTGTCCAGTGTTGACTCCACTTTTTCCAATGTTCCAGCAACCTTAACTTGCTGCCCTGCTCTTGCAACGTTTCGGTAGCAGCCGATGTTTGAGACGACCTGCGTGGGGATTTTGTCGAGGTCAAGCTCCGACTGGTCATCCATGGGCTGGTAACCGCTGATTTTGTAGATTGCTGGGCGGTACATGGTTTCTGTGTCGTCGCAGACAGTTGCCGCGAAACGCAGCGTTGCAAGCGGTGTATAGGTGTAATCGCCGAAGCGAGTTTTGATTTCCTCAGGTTTTTTGGTGGCGTTGTACATCCAGATTTTACCCTGGTACTTGCCCACGAATTTCCGTGCC
The DNA here is from genome assembly GCA_903901015.1 of Candidatus Bathyarchaeota archaeon. Lineage (GTDB taxonomy): Archaea > Thermoproteota > Bathyarchaeia > Bathyarchaeales > Bathycorpusculaceae > Bathycorpusculum. Next base: position 2,206 of record CAIUPH010000110.1, read on the forward strand.
GCTTCAATTCGGTTGCCAGCGATGTATGTGAGTTTGTTTTCGTTCACAAGTCTTTGTATGGCGTCTTCTACGACGCGGAAGTTGTTTGTGCCGTACACGACAAAGTCGATGTCTGATTCGGGAGCATGCATGTTAAGAGCGATGGAACCGTGAATCCCTAAATCTTCACAAGCAACGCCCGATTCTTTGGAGATGAGGTCGACTAGGTTGATTGCCATTTTCTGGAGTCCGTCAGGTTTAGGTAAGTTCTGGAGCCAAACCAATCGGTCTTTGGGAACAAAAACCTGCTCAATCACATCCAACGGAGCAGTGATTAGTTCTTTGCCGCGTGTGTTGTCAAAGTAGAGGTAGTTTGGGAAGGTTTTGCGGAAGGCTTCAATGAAGGTCTGGTAGTTTTTGGCGGTGTAGAGTTTTTCTGCGCGGAAAAGCTGCTGAGTAAGTTCGTCCGTGCCAAATTTCCACGTGCGGGTAAGCATTTCCACGTTGAAGAGCGGCTTATACTGCGCGGGAATGTACTTGAGAAATGCGAAAACGCGGTCTTCGGGATGTTCGTACCCGAAAGTGTTCATGATGAAGCCGTCTTTAGTGACGAATGTGTCTCCATCCATAGGAGTCCAAACTTGTGGGTCTTCCGTAATTGTGCACCGCAAAATAAGGGTGAAGCGTATATTAAAAAAGCTATTGCATCCAAGTGCAACCTGTGTTAATGACGTTTGAAACCGCCAATACTGACCTACCCCTCTATGGTTTCAACATAGAACCACCATTAAGCTGCAAATATCAAGAGTTATCACTGCGTTTTATTCTAAAACAAAACCCCATTTACCCTGCAATGGCACTCTGGCAAAAGAATTAAGCCCATGCTTTAGATCGCACGCGACCGCATTGAGAACAACAGTTAAGGATTTCGCCGTTTTCGCTGATTTTAACCTCAACATGTTCTCCACTACATTTAGGGCAGACATCAAATTTCATCATTTATTTTTTCACTCCGATTATGTTTTGTGAACAGTCAAAAGCAGCCAAAACCTACTGGGCTCTGGAGCGGTAGTCTTTAATCAAAAAGAGTATTGACCTATTCCAAGCATTCTAGTAGTCGCTGTCTTTTATTGATGTTTCGGTTTTTCAAGCAAAAATACAGGTTTTTGTTAGTAGTTGTAACCGAAGACGTCCTTAGCTACAACAACAACCAACGGGAAGCCATGCTCAATGTGTTTTGCCTTCTGGGGCTGTTTTTGGTTGCTTTCTGGTTGTACTGGCAACCACAAGCAGTGATTACGAAAAGAAATGCCGCAATTAAGCTCACAAGCATTTAAGATAATTGAGCATCTGCTGAAGTTCCCCAGTTTTCTTCATCTGCTCTTTTTCTAGCATCTCTGCAATACTGGATTTGATGTAGAGTCCGCCAGCGGGATAAAGTTGACGAGCAACCAAGGTGAAGACTTTACAGTTTTCTTTCCTTATCGCTTCTTGTTTAAATCGCCATCTGTAAGGAGTTCTGGGTGAAAGCAGCGTTTCAGATAGAACGATAACAGCAAAATTCCTTACATTGATAGTTGCTTCAAGCTCATTGAATTTAACGCGCAAAACCTTGTTTGGGTCTTCCCGCTTTCCATTTTCCAAAGGTTTGCCGCCGGCACCGCTGTTCCTAATCGCAATCACACATCTTCACCTGGTCAGACTGGAAGGTTTTTTGGTTTGGGTCTACACCGCTTTTTAAAAGAAGCAGATCATTTTTTATTTTAGATTCTTGAATTGTAACGTCTGGCATCGTCGAAAGGTTAAGGTTTTGCCTCCTCAGGTGGTTGCGCATGATTATTTCTGCTGGATTTCCAGATGTCTCGCGGGCTGTTTTGTCGATTTTTTGTTTCTCAAATTCTTCACAGACCTCGATTAACATCAGGTATTCTTCATCGCAGGCAGTTAAGAAGGGTTTACTGGAATAATTGGGCATTAACAGAAATATCACGCTTTAACATAAAAAAAGTTTTGTAATTAGTCATTATGCTGCGACTACCTAAAAATTCGCATACAATTTTATCGCCGTTAAAGAGGCAAACTGCCATTTATAGCTGCAATCGGCGATATCCTGAGCAGAGAACCCGCCATAAGCCTGCACACCCATGATACAGAGCAGTAAGCCCTTTGCTCTTTTTTGGTGGCTATTTTCCACTGAAGCTTTTTCAAAGTGTTTTTATGTGAGACTGCCCTAAGTTACGAGTGGTGTTCTTAAATGGTTGAAGATTTTGAACAAGACGATTTCGACATGATTGACCCAACAGCCAAAAAAGTTCTCGTAACCCTTTCCCAATTTGAGAAAGGCCTCTTAGTGACGGTGGACCTCTTACACAAAAAAACAGGTTTAATGCCTGAAGCCCTAAACGACGCAGTGCGGCACCTCTCAAAATCCAAGCTCATCGACATACCCGACCCGACAAAAAAACATGGCCCCTACGATTTCAGCACCGTCGAAATATCCGACTTGGGAAGAGAAGTGCTAGCGAAATTCGGATAAAACATTACAACTCAGCCCTCACCTTAACTCAAAGATACTTTTTCTTTTTTTAGAATTAAACTGCCTGGTTATTTGATGAGAGCCTCTGACCACAGCATAACCTAATGCTTATATAGTTAAATGCTTATGCACTCACAGGCATTCCAAATGATTGAAGAAAAGAAATGCAAACAACTAATCGAAACCGCTGACGTTTTTAAAGCCCTTGGTGACATCAACCGTCTGGCAATAATCAGCATCCTTGCCTCAGAAACAGATAAAACCTGCGTTGGTGACCTTGCAAAAAAGCTGGAAATCACCCAGCCTGCAACCAGCCAACATCTAAGGACCCTAAAAAGCGTTAAGTTTATCGAATCTAAAAAAGAAGGCAACTTTACCTTCTACAGGTTCAACCTCGAAGCCGTCATCAAATGCAAAAGAAACGTAGACGAACTCTTCAACCAGGCTCTAAACAAATGCAAAAACACAAACAAAGCCTCACCCAACAAGGGAAGTGTAGAAAATGAATGAAACTGCCCTATATGATGCAATTTTTAAGAGAAAATCAATAAGAGATTACGATCAAACGCCAATTGACTCAAATCGCCTTGAAGAGATCTCAAGGAACTTGCAGTCATTAAAACCTCTGTTAGCAGACATTAAAACAGAGTTCAAGATTATCTCCCCAAATCAGGTAACCAGAAAAATCAATAACAATGCACCGCACTATATTGCCGCATTCTCAGAAGCCAAAGACGCCTACAAAATCAACATGGGTTTTATGCTTCAGCAAATGGACCTTTATTTTTCAACGACTGGATTAGGCAGTTGCTGGTTGGGCATTCCTCAACCAACCAAAGAAGTTAAAGAGTCTTCAAATCTTGAATTCATAGCTTTAATGTCGTTTGGGAATCCCAAGGAAACACTACACCGGACGAGCGCTTCAGAGTTTCATAGAAAACCGCTTTCAGACATAACCAATATTGAGGGCGCCAACGACTTATTAGAAGCAGCGCGTCTTGCTCCATCAGCAGTGAACTTGCAAAACTGGTATTTTACTGGTAACAAGAATACAATTCATGCGTATTCCTCCAAAGCTGGCTTCCTTAGGTCAATGGTAGGCGGCGGTCACTTTCCTGTCAACATGGGTATTGCACTTTACCATTTGAAGCTTGCAACAGAACACTTCGGCATGAAAAACAAATTCATTTTTGACCCATCGAAAGATAAAAGTCCACCCAAGAATCTTGAATACGTTGCTACTTTAGAGATTGAACAGACAAGTTAAGGATAGAACCACCTCTTGTCGCGCTCCCATTTGGCGTTGGATCAGGTTACCCAGCTTTCGTGAATGAGCATGCCTACTGGAAAAAAACGTGACAAATAATAGCGCAAATTTTGGCTAAAAAAAAGACTTGAGACGCCGTCTTTGCATGGGGCGGCGTTTGTTGAAGTTTACTTGATCCATTTGAGGATGTTGGTGTTCTTTCTTTTACTCTCTGCAGGCTTACGAGCATGACCACAACTTGCGTCCCACTTTAGACTTGATGCTCAAAAAGAGTATAGAGCACTAAAAAGGATGATTTCGTGAGGTGACTACATTTCCATTTTTTGTAGTCACCCTAAAGTTTGAATGGCGCGGGATGTGGGAATTGAACCCACGCGGCCTTTCGACCACGGACTTAGCAGGCCCGCCCCATACCAGGCTTGGGGAATCCCGCACACGCCTAAAATTTTTTTTGCGCCTGTTTTGCCTGTATTCTGTAGATTGTAAGTGCTCGGCTATTTTTTGTTTTCTATATGTGGCTGAGCCAAGTTACCGTGTCGGGGTCCAACCGAGTTTTTTGTCGGGGCGTTTGCAAGGGAATGTACCCTAAGACCTTTATCTGTAAGCGACATGGAAAATATGCAAGGAACATCCAAGGAAAAGTTTCTTGTTAGTGAAACCGCCTAAGCGAACCAAAATAATTTCAGTCAAGTTTTTTGCAGAAAGGCGAAAAGGAGAATTTGGGGCAAAGAATTTAACCGAGTGTTAATCATGAAAAACGAAGAATATTTGAAGTGTACCCGAAGGAAGATTTAAGGTGAAAAAAAGGTTAGCTATCGGCTTAGCAGCAATCATAATCATTGTCGTTTCCATTTCAGCGTTTGCAACCATAGAAATGTACGATCCCGCCGTGGCAACTAAGAAACCGTTCTATGTCGGCGTCACCTACTGTGGAAGTTCAACCGCGGAAGCAAAACAATTAATCGACAAAGTGGCGAATTATACTAACCTGTTTGTTTTAGACTCTGGAACACTGCAGGATAATGTTCAAGCCACAGAGGAAATCGGCGACTACGCCATCAACTCGGGATTAAATGTAATGTTGTGTCATAACCTTAGCGGCAACAAGAGCGGAATAGCGCCGTTGTTGACTTTGGTTCAAGGTCGTTGGGGAAACCAGTTTTTGGGGTTGTACTTTGGCGATGAACCAGGCGGCATAATGCTTGACACTATAGATCATTTTTCCAATAGCACTACTGACGCAAGAATAACTAAGCAAACTGGAACGATTCAAATCACAACTGGTTCGGATGATAACAGGATAGACACGTATTTTGAATCCTCGGGAATTATCATGATTAACACTTGGGCTACTGGCGAAGTTACAATCATTCAACCCGCTAATGGAACAGAGCAAGCTTGGCCGATCCATTCTCAAGTACAAAGTAGCTTTGTAAAAAATACCACTACTTACTTCCCAAACGGCACCATAACTTATGTTACGAGCAGCGACACAGGGTACAATCCCCTAACGTACTTACCAAACGGCACAGTTCTGGATAAGAACGGCACACAAGTAACTGACCAAGGCAACATTTCCCAGTTTGAACCCTACCATCAACTTTGGGATTCAAGCCCACTTGGATCCTACGCCAACGCCGCGGATATGTTTGTTAACTATGAACAATCCAACTTGAATTCGATTGGGAACCAATCAGCCGTAAAACTCTTCACCGCAGACTATGGCCTTGACTGGTTTGATTATAAAGCAGGCTACGACGTCGTATTGGGCGAGTTGGGCTGGAACCAATCAACCCTGCAAAACCTCGCGTTGGTACGCGGCGCCGCAGACATGCAGGGCAAGGACTGGGGCACAATGATAACTTGGATGACTGCGGCTTATCCTTCTTTGCCAAGCGGCGACAAAATGTACGAGGACTTAAAGTTGTCGTATGAAGAGGGCGCCAAATACTCAGTTGTGTTCAACTATGCGCCAGGCGACAATGGCACGGGGCTTCTGCAGGATGAGCATTTTGCGGCGTTGCAGAAATTCTGGACGAATGTAGTTGTGAACCCGAAGGAAACCAACAACGTGAAGGCGCAGGACGCGTTGGTTCTGCCGAAGGATTACGGTTGGGGCATGCGAAACCCAACCGACACCATCTGGGGACTTTGGCAATCCGACGCTAAATCGCCACAGGTATGGAGCACCATGCAGGGTTCTCTTTCAAAGTACGGCTCCAAACTTGACATAGTCTACGACGACCCTGCTTTTCCAGTTGCAGGCAGATACGTGCTTGTTTACTATTGGAACCAGACGGGCTAAGAAAGGGGTTTTACGGCTGATTGCGCCGATATAGTTTAAATGGGTGAGCTTGTTAAGTATTCTCTCGCAGATTTTCTGCACTTACGAAGTCATTGGTGGTTACATGGGAATTAAACTTTCAAAGTCCGATATAGCGTTCATTAAACAGTTGCCAGTTTGCCGCCTTGCAACAGCAACAGAAGAATGCGAGCCAGTTGTGAGGCCCATTTGGGCTGTTTTCGACGGCGCCAACATCTATTTTGCATCTGACCCTGACACCCCCAAACTGGAGCATATCGAAGCAAACCCGCAGGTGTCCTTGGTCTTCGACGACTACGACGAGAAGAACTGGTCCACTATCAGGGGTATCCGTGTGCAGGGCGAAGCAGAGATTATGTTGAATGGCAAAGAATACCGTTATGCGCATGATTTGCTTAAAGAAAAGTATCCTGAGTACAATTCGGCGGATGGCAGCTGGAAAGAGGGAGATGTGCCGATTATCAAGGTTACGCCGACAAATTTCACTAAGTGGGCTTCAGGCAAATGGCCAAAATAAACGTAGCCCAAAAAAGATTTTTTATTTTTAAATCTTTGAGAAAAGTTTCTTCAATTGGTTTTTTTCCGCTTTAAATTAAGTCCGTCCTGTTAACCAATGAGGACGGTTCTTTACAGAAAAGCTTATCTCCAAACTGCGACACATAGGCAGTGAAGGCTTATTGCATGTCACTTGAATCGGGCAAAAAACTGGGTGCAACAGCCAGCTTAATCAACATACTCCTGCCAGTAGTGGCTATAATTGCAGTCGTAGGTTTCGTCGTATCCATAATTGCGTCAGCGGTAAGCGGAGCCGCATCGGGAACCGTGGCACCCACCATCCTTGGCATTTCCGCCGTTTTCTTTTTGCTTATAGCTGCCGTTGTCTTGGTGGCGTTGGCTGGATACATCATGTTCATGATTGCGATGCACCGCTTATCCAGGTACTACAATGAACTAGGCATCTTCAACAATGTCCTCTATGCATTCTTACTTAGTGTAATTTCATCCATCGTCGCCTTCAGCTTAGAGTTCGTCTCCCTAATTTCTACGATTTCTCGAATTTCACAATCAACCACACCAGCGTTTAGTCCCGTCTTCCCTGGTTTCTTCATCGCTTTAATCGTTTTGGGCGTTGTCTTTGGATTAGTTAACGGTTGGCTTTACATGCGCGCCTTCAACAAACTCAAGGAAAAATCCGGAGTGGACAATTTTGGGACCGCTGGAATACTGTATTTGGTAGGCACTATTGTGCCCGTGGTCGGGTGGATAGCTTGGATTCTTGCTTATCAGGGATTCCGCAAACTTCAACCAACCTCAAATGCCATACCGACGGTTTCCTACCCTGCGCAGCCGCCAACTAACTTTGGCGCAACACAGGCTAAACGCTTTTGCCCGAATTGTGGAGCAGAAAACCGCATAGATGCGCTCTACTGCACCCACTGCGGCAAATCGCTGCAATAAAAACCGCAGACAATCAATCAAGTAAACGTTTTTTTCGCTTCCAGACGAGTATTTCACAAAAAATCTTATATCTCGGTACAGTCTCCTTTTAAACAGTAAGTTGTGATTATAATGGCAGTCAAAATTTCACCAGACTATATTGACCTTCTAAACAAGGCAGTCGAACGCGAAATCCAAGTTTCTCTACAATACATTTTGCAACACGCAAAAATGGAGAAACTCGTAAGAAGAACCCTCCCCGAAAACATACTTCTCGACAAAACCACCTACGACGCAGTTGGGAAGATTCTACGGGAAATCTCCATCCAAGAAATGAAGCATGCCGCCGCAATAATCGAGCGCATCTACTACCTTGGCGGAAAAGCCTCGACTAAATCCAGCAAAATCACCATCGGCGACAGCATAAGCGAATTCGCTAAACTCGGCGTAAAAGCAGAGGAAGAAGCCGTGACGCTCTACCGCGAAATCATCGACACCTCGGGAAAAATGGGCGATTGGGAAACCCGCGAGCTCTTCGAGAAAATCTACGGCGAAGAAGAACAGCACCTCTTCAAGTTCCAGGAATACACAAAGTTCCAGGACGAAAAAGAAGAAACAAGCAAAGTGCCTCTTCCTGAATGGCGCAAAATCTACACCGAAGACTACTTTACACTCCTAAACAAAGCCATATCCGCTGAAATCGCAGGCATCATCCAGTACACTAACCAACATGAAAAAATGGCGCTTCTTGAACTTCGCATGAAGAGCACGGCGCTTGAAACAATCGCGGAAACCAACAAAGCCGCAGTCGTGAGCAAAATCCTCAAAGAAACCTTCATGCAGGAAATGGATCACCTCGAAAAAATCAGCGAACGCATCTACCTCCTCGAAGGCGAAGCCACATGGAAACCAGACCCACTGCCAGTCGTCGGCAACACCGCACAGGAATTCCTCGTCTTAGATCACGCACTCGAATCCAGCGCAATAACGCTCTACCGCCAAATCATCGCTGAAGCACTAAAACGCGGCGACACACTGACAAGACGCATGTTCGAAGACATCGTTATCCAAGAAGAAAACCACTTCTGGACATTCGACGACTTCGTAAGATAAAAAAAACTTTCTTTCCCATTTTTGGGAAATATCCTTTTTCGTTTTTTATCTTCATGAACTATTGGAAATGGAATTTAAGCCTATTTTTGCCGTTTTCTGGCTCCCTGCGCATTCAGAAAAGACGTTTCCGAAACCTTAAATTCTCTTGAACTCAAAGAGTAAACATAGAAAGAGGCAAAAGAAGAAAACAGCCTCAACTGGCAATTTATCAAAAATTTTCAAACGTGAACACCAATGACAGTTGAAAGCATTAATTGGATGGCGGGCGGTCCGCAGGGAAGCGGCGTTGATAGCGCAGCCAACATTTTCGGGCGTGCCTGCGGCTACGGCGGCTTGTATGTTTATGGCCGAAGAGAATACCACTCAAACATCAGAACCATGCACAGCTACTTTCTCCAGCGCATATCCAAACAACCCACGCTCGCGAACATTAGCGATGTGAATTTGCTTGCGGCTTTTGACGCGGAAACCGTGGTGCGCCACGTCGGCGAAGTCGTGAGCGGCGGCGGAGTAATCGTGGATTCACGGGACCTCGGCGTCAACGTATTGAAGGATATTTCGACTTTTAGCGAAGACTACAAAACTCAGGTTCGCGAGTTCATGACGCAAAACGACGTCGGCGAAACCATAAACGACTTCTTAACATTTGCCAAACAGAAGAACATCCAAATCTTCGCCATTCCATACATGGATTTGCTAAAGCAAATCGGCGAAAAACTCAACGTAGAAAAAGTGAGCACGCTTGAAAAAATGATTAACGTCCTCACCATCGGCGTGTCTTTTGCGCTGTTAAAGTACGACCGAGCGTTAGTGGAGAAAGCTATCAGGGCGACTTTCCACGAGAAAATCGCCGACATGAACGTGGTGGCTGTGGATACAACTTATGATTATGCTGAACAAAACTTCAACGTTAACAGCTTCAAGCACAAACTCGAAAAAATGGACATAACCGAGCCGCGGATTTTCCTCACTGGAAACCAGGCGGTCGCCATGGGCAAAGTCTTGGGCGGATGCAGAGTCCAAACCTACTACCCAATCACCCCCGCCGCGGATGAGAGCGAGTACTTGGAAGCCCATGAAATCCTCAAAACCAAAAAAGGTGGCGAAGAAGCCATAATCGTGTTGCAAACCGAAGACGAGATTGCTGCTGTTAATTCGGCTTCGGGGGCATGTTTGGCGGGTGCGCGGGCGGCGACGAGTACGTCGGGTCCTGGCTTCTCTTTGATGGCTGAAGGGGTGGGTTGGGCAGGTAACAACGAAGTCCCACTTGTGATAACATACTATCAGCGCGGCGGACCAGCAACCGGGCAGCCCACTCGCCACTGTCAGCAGGATTTACGTTTCGCGATGCATGCGGCTCACGGGGAATTCGCGAGAATAATCCTCGCGTCAGGCGACATCGAGGAATGCTTCTTTGACGCCGCCGAAGTCCTCAATTTAGCCGAGAAATACCAGATGCCAGTCATTCACCTGCTCGACAAGGGCATGGCGAATTCATCCCAGACATACCCAGTTTTCAACTATGGCAAAGTCAAGATTGACCGCGGCTTAATCGTGGGCGAAAAAGAGCTGGAGGGCAAAGTGTACAAGCGGTTCCAATTCACCGAGTCAGGGGTTTCGCCCCGTGCGTTTTTGGGCACAAAGAACGGGGTGCAGTGGTGCAGCGGCGATGAACACAACGAAATGGGCAACATCAACGATGAACCCATCATCAGACGGAAAATGATGGAGAAACGCCTCAAAAAACTCGAGTTAGTCGACAGGGAAGTGCCTCTTGAGATGAAAGCGAAGTTTTTTGGCGACCAAAACGCAGAGAACATCGTGGTCAGCTGGGGCTCGCCTAAAGGCGCCATAATCGAAGCATTAAACCAGCTCAAAGAGGAAGGCTTCAGCTTAGGGTTCATTCAGGTGCGTATGATTCTTCCATTCCCCGCGGCTTACCTCAAGGCGATGCTGGCGGGCAAGAAGCGTATAATCGACGTGGAAGATAACGCGACTGCACAGCTTGGCGGCGTAATAACTGAGCATACAGAAATCAAACCTACCCACTACGTTCTAAAATACACGGGGCGACCCATGATGACAACAGAAGTCTACGAAGCGTTAAAAGCGGTTTTAACAGGTAAAGCCGCTGAGAAACAGGTGCTTATGCTCGGAGCATAACGCAAAGAACTTAGGGCTTTTCCTTTAGCTCCCGATACTTTTCCATGGAGTACTCCACGATTTTCATTGCGTCCTGCGCGTTTTTCCAATCCCTAATTTTCACCCATTTATGCGGTTCAAGCCGCTTGTAGGTTTCAAAGAACTCTTGAATCTCAATCAAACGGTGTTTATGGACATCTTTTATATCGTGGTACCCTTCGAAGCGGGCATCGTTGACAAGAACAGAAAGAATCTTTGCGTCCAATCCTCCTTCATCCTCGATTATTAATGCGCCAATCACGCGGACTTTAACTATGAAACCTGCCTTCAAAGGGGCATAGCTTAGAACCATTATGTCTAAGGGGTCTTCATCGTCAAACCATGTCTGCGGAACAAACCCGTACTCAACTGGGAACACCACTGATGAAGGAATAACCCTGTCCAGTATGAAAGCTTCCCATTTTATGTCGTACTCATACTTGTCCCGTGAACCGCTTGCAACTTCGATGACCATGTTCAAAAGTTCAGGTGGATTATCTCCAGTCGGGATGCCGCTCCAAAAATTCATATGTTATCAACCTTTTTTAAAACAGGGGCTGTGGGCGATTTAAGTTTTCTCAGATTCCTCTGTAACTTTCAGGGAGAGAGCAACTAGAAAAGTGTACTCTCCACACGATCAATCATTTATGGAGGCTTTTTGCAGAAATGCTTGGCGCTCATATCGCCTTTAGCTGTGACGCTCCTGCTCTCGACCGAGGTTTTCATGGTTACAGCTACCCAATTTTAATCGAGTTAGCGGCCACGTGTGTGCCAGATTCATTGTTTTAGCAATAAGTCGGTTTCTTTTGTTAACGCGTTGCGGCATGCATAAATACTGAAAAATTATCAGTAATTAATCAGAAAACTACTTCTTCACGAGGAACAGACAGTGCAAATTACAACTAATTCTAAAGGCAGGTTTTCACTTTGACGCATAAACCCCAAGATTACAAAACCAGCATCTACACAGACTGGTGCCCAGGATGCGGCGACTACGGAATCCTAAGCGCTCTACAGATGGCGCTGGCGGAACTTAACCTTGAACCCCACAATGTCGTGGTGGTTTCAGGCGTAGGCAATGCTTCCAAAACACCCCACTTCGTTAAAGTCAACGGCGTCCACACACTGCACGGGAGACTTCTACCTTTTGCCATGGGAATTAAAGTTGCGAACCCAAACCTCGAAGTCATCGGTGTAGGCGGAGACGGCGATGGACTCGGCATCGGCGCAGGACACTTCGTTAACACTGGACGAAGAAACATCGACATGGCATATTTGCTCTACAACAACGGCGTCTATGGCTTAACTAAGGGGCAGGCTTCTCCGACGCTTCGGCTGGGGATGCAGACAAAATCATTGCCTAAACCAAACATCAATAACGCCATTGTTCCAGTTGCCCTCGCGATTACAGCAGGCTACACGTTTGTGGCGAGGTCCTACGCCTTCGACGTGATGCACCTCAAAAACACGATTAAACAAGCCATTCTCCACAAAGGTTTAGCGCTTGTCGACTGCCTCCAGCCGTGCCCAGTCTACAACGACATAAACACCAAAGACTGGTATGCAGGTGAAGACCGCAAAGACGCCGCGGGCAACCCCCAATCGCGACTCTACAAACTTGAGGAAGCAGGCTTTGACCCCGTTGTGCATGATGCAAGCGAGGTTTTTAAGAAAAAAGTCGCCGGTTTAGAGAAGGCACAGGAATGGGATGACAGAATCCCAATTGGCGTCTTCTACCAAAACGAGTTAGAAACCACTTTCCAAGAGCGGTTTGCCCAACGAATACCCTTCTATATAGCTAATCCGCCAGCGAAGCAGCAGCTAAAAGACGAAAACGGCGCATCAACGCTGGATCTTGGCGAGTTCATGGATGACTTAAAAACAAGTTAACGTTTCCCTTTTGAGAAACGTAAGGAGCTTCTCCTTTCTCCTCAAAATACAATTAGTCAGTTCAGGTTATAAAGCGGTATTTCCGCAGTCGACATATATCGCTCAGGGCACTTCTGGTTCATCGTCAAAATAGCATTCCTGGGTGAATCTTGGCGTGCAGACACAATAGAACACAAGGTCGGTTTTGCCCGTGTTGGTTATTTTCTGCGATGCCCCAACTGGAATCACGATGACATCGCCAGCGCTAACAATAGTGGGTTTTGAACCGCCAAAAGCCACCATGCCCTCACCCGAGGTTATAATGTAGATTTCCTGGATTTTCTTGAGATGATGCGCCTTGGTTGTGACGCCTGGTTTCACGGTGGCGCGGGCTACTGAAACGTCTTTGTCGCTGAAGTTCTCGGCGATGTAGCAGTGTTCGGGGGTTAAGTACTCGTTTGGACTGTTGGCTTTCACGATTTTTGGCTGCAAAGTTTCACCGATTATTGGTTGGTTTAGTAAGATAAAAGGTAACTGTTGAGTATAGTGGTTTTTAATTATAGTGTTTTCGCAAGCCTTAACCAAAGATGTATCTGCTTGAAAACGGGTTTTTTGGCGGATTGGGGCTTGTTCGTGTTTTTTTTATTTGTGGTTTTCTGTTTATTGTTCATGGAGTTTTGTGTGGGTTTGTTGGTTGTTTTGCATGTTTGATGTTGAATCAGCTTATATATGCGCTAAATGTAGTGTGTACAATAGCTCTCAAACACTATACAATTAACAAAGCAAGAGAATGTAAAAATGAGATGTCCCTACTGCAACTCCGAAAATTCAAAAACCCTCGAAACACGCGACTCCCCAGAAAATACCACACGCAGACGCAGGGAATGCATCAACTGCGGCAAACGCTACACCACCTACGAATACCTCGAAATCGTCGAGCTCATGGTTAGAAAAAAAGACGGCCAACTCCAACGCTTCGACGTCAACAAAATAATCCGCGGATTACAGAAAGCATGCGAAAAACGACCCGTAGACATGATCCAAATCAACGAGTTAGCAGAGAAAGTACGTCAAGACCTCATGCTTAAAGGCACCGAGGAAGTTGCATCAGGAGAAATCGGCGACTTAATCATGAAGTACCTAAAGAACGTGGACCGCATCGCATACATTCGGTTTGCTTCAGTTTACAAACAGTTTGAAGAACCTGAAGATTTCAGGCGATTACTCATAGAAGTGAAGAAACAATGAAGTTTGTCCTAAAACGTGATAGTAAATTAGAACCCTTCGATCAAGAACGTATTACAACTGCCATCTGGAAAGCTGCTAAAGCAGTAGGTGGAAAAGACAAGGAACAGGCTAAACGCGTCAGCGACGAAGTCGTAGCATTACTCAACAAGCAATACGGCGAAGACGGCGTGCCCACAGTTGAGGAAGTCCAGGACCTTGTTGAAAAACGCTTAATCGAAAACGGCCACGCCTCCACCGCAAAAGCCTACATTCTCTACCGCAAACAACACACCGACATGCGTGAGTTAGCGGCGCTTTTGAGTTCTTCAGATATGGTTGACCAGTACCTTGAGGTTGAGGATTGGCGAGTAAAAGAAAACAGCAACATGAGCTATTCACTCCAGGGACTCAACAATTACCTCTCATCCACAGTCATAGCCAAGTACTGGATAGCCCGCATCTACCCAGAAAAAATTGCGGAAGCCCACTTCTCAGGCGACCTGCACATTCACGACCTTGGTGTTCTGGGGCCTTACTGTGTCGGTTGGGACGTAAGTGACCTGTTGCTCTCAGGCTTTGGCGGAGTATCGGGTAAAATCGAGAGTAAACCAGCAAAGCACTTCCGAACTGCACTTGGGCAAGTCGTTAACTTCTTCTACACCTTGCAGGGTGAAGCAGCAGGTGCACAAGCGTTTAGCAACTTTGACACATACCTTGCCCCCTTCATACGCTACGACCACTTAAACCAGAAAGACGTAGAGCAGGCGCTGCAGGAATTCTTCTTCAACATGAACGTGCCAACCCGCGTGGGTTTCCAAACACCGTTCACCAACTTAACCTTGGATTTGACTGTTCCAGACTTCATGAAGAACGAAGCCGTGCTCTACAACGGCAAAGTTACCCAAGACACCTATGGCGATATGACTAAGGAAATGGAGATGTTCAACTTAGCCTTCGCCGAGGGCATGCGTCAGGGCGATTCAAAGGGCAGAGTCTTCACTTTCCCAATTCCAACCTACAACATCACCAAAGACTTCGATTGGGACTCACCAGTTTCGCAGGCAATCTTTGAAGTAACCGCAAAATATGGTGTGCCATACTTCTCGAACTTCGTTAACAGCGACATGAAACCTGAAGACGTACGCAGCATGTGCTGCCGCCTACGCATAGACAACCGTGAACTGCGCAAGCGAGGAGGAGGATTCTTCGGCGCCAACCCATTAACAGGAAGCATCGGCGTAGTCACCCTCAACATTCCAAGAATCGGCTACCTATCCAAAGACGAAGACGAATTCTTCGAGCGACTCGAAGGCTTAATGGAAACAGCCAAACAAAGCCTCGAAATCAAACGTAAAGTGCTCGAATCCTTCACGGACAACGGATTGTACCCGTATTCAAAGCGTTATCTGCGCCACGTTAAAGAAGGCTACGGCAAATTCTGGAAAAACCACTTCTCAACAATCGGCATAGTCGGCGTGAACGAGGCAATCATAAACCTGCTGGGACAAAACATTGCATCTAAAGATGGGCAAGCGTTCGCCATAAAAATGCTCACGTTCATGCGCAAACGCCTAGCAGACTACCAAGAGGAAAACGACTGCATATACAATCTTGAAGCCACACCCGCAGAAGGCACCTCGTATCGTCTTGCACGCATAGACAAACGCCGCTACAAAGACATAATCTTCGCCAACCAGAAACAAATCGTTGAAAACCACGCTGAACCATTCTACACCAACTCCTCACAGCTGCCAGTAGACTTCTCAGGTGACCTCTTCGATGCACTCGAACACCAAGAAACCCTTCAGTCACTCTACACTGGAGGCACCGTGTTCCACATATTCCTTGGTGAACGTGTGAACTCGTGGAAATCAGCCGCTGAACTAATCAAGAAAGTCGCGTGGAACTCAAAGCTTCCTTACTTCACATTGACACCCACGTTTAGCATCTGCCCAACCCACGGCTACACAAACGGAGAACACAAACAATGCCCAGTCTGCGAATCAAACTGCGAAGTCTACTCGCGAGTCGTCGGCTACCTGCGCCCAGTTGACCAATGGAACGATGGCAAACAAGCAGAGTTCGCCATGCGCAAAACCTTCGACCGCTCAACCATCGTTTCTTCGGCACCGACAACGGTTTAGGAGAAAACGCCAGAAGTGAAGTTTAGCGGATTACAGAAAGTCAGCCTCGTGGATTACCCCGATAAGATAGCTTCGGTGCTGTTTACGCCAGGATGCAACCTGCGTTGTCCTTTCTGCCACAACTGGCGCATCGCCGTTGACCCGCAGCCGCCGTTTCTGCAGGAAGGCTTGGCGCTGGAGCTTTTGGAGAACCGCAAAAAATACGTCGACGCCGTGGTTGTGACTGGCGGTGAACCATGCATGCACAAGGAACTGCCAAAGTTCCTCGCTAAACTCAAGGAGCGCGGTTTCCTGGTAAAGCTGGATACAAACGGGTTTTTCCCAGACACACTTGAGGAATGCTTGGGCAGCGTGGATTATGTAGCTATGGATGTGAAGACCTGCACGGAAAAATACAAGCTGCTGGGCGCTAAAGATACCTCTGGTTTAATGCGCACTATGGAAATCCTCAAAACAGGCAAAGTACCCTACGAATTCCGCACAACCGTCGTCCCAGAACTCGTCACCGCCAAAGACGCCAACTGTATAGGCGAAATGGTGAAAGGCTCAAAAACCTATGCGCTCCAACAATTCATCCCAGAAGACACATTGGATAAACGGTTTGCAACACTCAAGCCCTACGCTCCAGAAACAATCAGAGAATTCGCAAAGATAATAGAGCCGTTCACTGAAAAAGTCGTTTTGCGAATCTAATTTAACATTTTTCTTCATTTTTATTGATAGCTAAATTTTCCAAGGCAGGTTTACCTCTTAATTTCTTCAATTTGTTAACCCCTGTGTTTCCCATAGAAGAGATTGTTGTAGGCACATTACAGTTACAACTTCTAAAAACCACAACCAAACTTGATTATTTGAGGCAAAGTCATGAAAAATGCAATAATTGGGAAAGGCAACGTTGGCACCGCACTCGGCAATGGCATGGGAACAGGCATCGGGTACAAGCTGGCGAAAGCCTAAGAGGCATCTATGAAGATTTTTCCCGCTTCGGTAGGTGTTGGCGAAGTTGCGTTAATTGCCCAAGTGTTAGAGATTAGGGCTTCTCCGTCGAACCATACACCCGTCTGCATCCAATGGTAAGCGCACACGCCAACCCCCATGTCCTTGGCGTTTTGAAGTATCGCAGTCCAGAATGAGAGCTCTTTATCCATTTTTTGGTCGGTTGTTAAACAGGTTTCAGGCTGCTGGGCTGCTCCGTAGTAATCGTTCTTGTAAACTGCCGAATCATTCATGACGCCCATCTCGTTGAAGACCAAGGGAACGTTGATGCCGTTTGAACGTGTTGCAGGTACCATGTTGGGCAGGTTGAGCTGGGCCTTTATGCCAGTGTAGGTTGTTGCCCATTCAAGGTTTGGGTAGGGCGCTCGCCGATAAGGATGCGCAGTGAAAACGATGTTGCTGGGGGCGGCGCCGACTGAAGCTTGAAGTTGATTGTAAAGTTGTGGAACCCAATCGAGCTCCATCTTTCCTGGAATTAGGCTTGCGTGACACTGCATAAAAATCAGGTTCATGCTGCCGTCTGCGCGGATGGTTTGGTACATTTGCACCGTTTAATTGAAGTAAGCAATCGCTGTGGGTGATGACGCGGTGTTTGTGCCTTCGTCGGGTTCATTCCACATTTCAAAGATAACGTTTGAGTATTTTCCCAAACGGTTAACCATGCTTGTCCACCACATCTGCCATGCCTGCATTTCGTCAGCGTTGATGGAGTGCATTTATGCTAAGTTTGATGTTCCTAAGCTTCCAGGGATTCCGTCCCAGCTGTCGCCGCTGAGATAATAGTTGCCGACTTCGTAAGGGCACAGGTTAACGTATATTCCGCATTTGGCTGCTTCCTGCACGACTTGTTCGATGTAGCTTCGGTAACTCATCGTTTGGTCTGGACCCTGACTGTACTGCTGAGGGGTTAACGTTGTCGAGCCACCACCAATCAACAGGTATCAGCAGTCTTATCATGTTGACATGCCAGATGTCTCGGTAGCAAGCGAATGTTTCATCCATCTTCGCCGTCAAAACCGCAGAGTCAGTTTGCCATTTTTCTGAGTAGTCGAAAACGTTGTCGCCGATTCCACCCCACGTTCCAGACAGTGAATCCAAATCGCCTGCCCTGCCGATTCCCCTAAGATAAATCACGCTGTTGCTTGAATCTAAAATCATGTGCCCCGAAGTATGCAAAGGCTTCATAGTTGAATCTTGAAATGCGGGTGGCTGGGATATGCCGAAAATCAGCAGCCAAGGCATGAACAGAGCGGTAACTAAGATGGTTAAGCCTACTGCAACTAGCAGAATGGGTGTTTTCGTTAGTTGTGTCCTCAAAAATTATGCCGTGAAGAACTATTGTTCACGTCTAACGACGCATTATGCTTATTGAAGTGATTTTGGGTTTTAATCTCTTTTGGTAACGGCTCTATTACTAAACTGCACTTGAGCGCTGGACAGCGTAAAAACCGAGTTGGCAAAGGAAAAACACGTGTTTAACAGCGTAAAAAACACAGTTGCATACATTTTTTGGTTTATTAAACCATAAAGTTTAAGGGTAAATGTTTGTTTTAGGTTGCAAGTATTCTACCTTTGAGGTTTGTGGTTTGAGCACTAAAGTTGAAACAATCGAAGAAAGGAAAGCGGAAGTTCTAATCAAACTAAGAAAATACAAGCTTGTCGAAAAAGAAAAGTTTGAAGGCGCATACGCCTACATCATCGACATTCCACAGGATAAAGAACGAGCGATTGTCTGGTGCATCCTTGGCGAAGCCACAGTCGGCATCGCAGCCATGAACACTCTATACAAAGTGATGAAGGAAAAAGACCTCGACCGCGCCATAGTAGTTACGGAGGGACGCTACACCCACGCCGTTAAATTGGGCGCAAAGAAGAAAAAAGTCGAGCTTTTGCCCAAATCGTTCCCAGTGTTCGATATCTTCGAGCACGCACTTGTCCCATTCCACGAAATTCTAACAGAAAAAGAAAGAGCCGCACTACTGGTGCAGTACAAAGTTAAGCCCTACCAGATGCCTCAGGTCAAATCAGGCGACCCCGCCGTTAAAGCCATAGGCGCAAAGCCAAGCGACATACTGAAAATCACACGTAAAAGCACCACTGCAGGCGAACACATCAGCTACAGGTATGTTGTAGAGTAAGCAGTTTTTTTAACCGTCTTTTTATTTATTTTTTAGAGCCTAATGACCCCTTAAGGGGGTAGGTTTGTACTGGCTTTTTCGGCGCCAATAGTATGTTGAAAATCAATGTTTAAAGAAAAGAAAGAAATTGCGCCCGATTATTTTGCAATTATGATTTCTGTCGATTTCACGATTGCGGTAACTTCGTCGCCAACTTTAATGTCTAATTCGTCGACTGCCTCTTTGGTTATGACTGCAGTGACGGTTACGGGCATTTTAACTTCAACTTTAACTTTCGCGGTTATGACGCCTTTTTCAACCGCTAAAACTTTTCCTTTAAACTGATTTCTTGCACTTAACTTCAAACCTTTCACCTCCAAACATCCCGGGTTAGACAACACTTTATCTAAGTAAACTTCAACCTGCCTGTACTCACCAAGCAGACTCTTGCCCAAATCAGTCAGTTTTGCGCCGCCTCCGCCTGATTTGCCGCCTTTATAGGTTTCAACGATTTGTTCCTCCATGGCAATTTGGATTTCCTGTATGTAGTTCCAAACGTATCGGTAGGACATTCCCAGTGACTCTGCAGCTTTAGAAAGCGAGTTTTCTTTGTCTATGGCTTCCAATATTTCTGCGCCGCCCTTGCCGATTAAGGGTTTGCCTTTGTATTCAAGCCAGGCTTTGCATGAGAGCGTATGTTTTTTGTTGGTGAGCATTCTAAATAGGCTTATGTGGTAAAAGCCATATAAAGCTACTTAACACACTTTTTTTGTTTAGCAGATGATAATGGAAGACCCCCTTTACGCATCATCTACCAGCAGGCTGGGCTACAAATTGTGTTTTGGTTTCAGGGACAGGTTTAGGTTGCTTTCTGGTTGTGCAAGCTACCTTAAATAGCACAGGGAAATTTTAGAAATCTAGTTCACCGTTGATGAATTTGCGGGTTACCTCGCTTTTGGGGTTCTCAAAGAAATCTTCAGGCGCCGATGCCTCGACGATTTCGCCGTTGTGAATGTGCACTATTTCATCCGCCATCCGCCGTGCCTGATTGAGGTTGTGAGTCGCCATTATTATGATGCGGCTGCTGCTTTTTTTGGCAAGTATCGCCTTCTCGATAATGGCTGCGCTGTTGGGATCCAAATTCGCCGTGGGCTCATCCAACAAAAGAACGTTTGAGTTAAGCAGAAACGCCCGTGCCAACGCGACCCTCTGCTGCTCGCCGCCCGACAGCTTTTTTGCGCGTCTCTTCTCAAACCCTGAAAGCCTAACCGCCTCCAAAGCTTCAGCGATTCTTTTTGAAATCTCACCTTCAGGCACCCCCCTGATTTTAAGCCCATACGCCAAGTTACCGTACACACTTAAGCTGAACATAACGGATTTCTGGAAAACCAACGTGGAAACTCGACGTATGGATTTGGCGTCTGTGGTTTGGTTGTTGAATTGGATTGTTCCGCTGTCAGGGTCTTCTAACCCCGCCAGGATTCGCATGAGGGTGCTTTTGCCTGCTCCATTCGCGCCTAAGAGCACGATTATTTTTCCGCCCATCATATCCAGCGATACAGAGTTCAATGCGGTGACGGCGCGGTAGGTTTTTTTAATATCGGTCAGTTGCAGGCGAACGCTCATTCTTATCTTCCTCCCAACCCACCCCAGAAAATCAACCTATTCAAACCCATATCCTCGTTTCTCAACCGCTCTATGAGGCTGACGATTAATGCTAGAACCACAACTATTGCCATCAAGATTATCCCATAAGCCATAGCTAAACTGAAATCACCAAAATTTGTCCAAATGGCTATAGAAGTTGTCAACACTCTTGTCTCGCCTAAGATGCTTCCTCCTACAAGTGATGCGATGCCTAGTTCTCCGAAACACCGGTTGAAGGAAGCTGTTAAAGAAAGCACAATGGACCAGATTGTTTCGCGTATAAGAGTCAGGTTCGTCCTAAATCCTGATGCTCCAAGGGTTCTAGCTAAATCTCTAAGTTGAGAGTCGGCTGAACCCAGCGCGTTTGCGGTGAAACTCACTATTATCGGCGTTACGAGTATGGCTTCGCCGATTGCTATACCGTTGAGCGTGAAGAGAAGGTTCATGAAACCCAGTTCGCCCTGCCTGGAAAAAAGTAGAAACAAAAGTAAGCCTAAAGCAACGGTTGGTATACCCATTAATGCGTTAAAGATTCCTTTGATAACCCATTTTCCCCTAAAATTGTAAAGACCTAAAAATACAGCTATAGGAATACTCCACAAGCATGCAAGCAAAGTGCCTAACCCCGCAACGTAGATTGTTCTGTAAACGGTTGCGTAGACTTCGGGGTCTCCGCTCGTGATTAAGTTAATAGCTTGCTGAAGCGCTGGAACGATTATATCCGCCATGCATATCACAAAGAAAATGAGGGAAATTTAATTTTAGCTTTTCCCAACTATGCGCTGTAGATTTTGCTGCTGCTTGGAGTTGGCGTCGCTTGAGCAAGGTTGAGTTTTGGTTTGTTTGTTACGATGTAGTTTGGCGTGCTAATTGAGGTGTTAACGTTAAAGTTGGCTACCACTGTGTCGTATGAAGCTGAGTATAGGTTGCCTGCGTTGTATCGGAATGCTGCTGGACATTCTGTTCCGCCAGCGTTGATTTGGTTAGTCGAATTAATGAAAGCGTAGCCTTTGACCCATCCGAGCATGGTGTCGTTGGTAACTGAGCCGTTCAATAAGGGTACAAGCGGCGTGAAAAGCGATTGACCGTAAGCTAATTTACCGTAGTTACCTATTACACTTTGGCCTTCGTCGGAAACCAAGTAGTTAACGAATAGTAGTGAAGCGTTGAAGTTTGTGCTGGCTAAAGCCGTGTTTTGTGGGTTGTCGATTATTGCGCTGTAAACGTTGAGGAGGCTTTGTTGGGCTTGAACTTGTATCTTAAGTTGAATGTCGCCTTTGTTGTAGTAGGCTAAGTACGTTCCCATGTCGGAAATTGTGTATCCGCCTATGCTGCCATAATAGTTTGCTGATAGAAGGGTTGGTCCCATTCCTGCGCCTGTAACTTTGAACCATGAAGTCTGAGTGATTAGTTGACTGTAGGTGAAGCCTGCAGAGGTCCAGAGTGAAATTTCCTTCGTTGCTGTTCCAGATGCATCGTTTCTTGAGAACCATAGAACGCTAGAGTTGTACTGTGGATTGCTGGGTTGCGTAGAGTTATAGATTTTTTGCAAAGCTAAGCTTACATTGCTCATACCGTTTATCCCTGCGGGGTCACTTGCTGGACCGACGATAACGAAGAAGTTGTACGCAACGGTTTTGCGGTCGACACCGTATCCACCTGTTAGGAAGGGCAGTTCCTGCGAGGGTGAATGAACCAGTATCATGTCTGCGTCGCCTCTTTGAGCTGCTGCAATGGCGGGTCCCGTTCCATAGTAGAGGAAGCTCACTGTTATCCAGGGGTATTTAGCTTGGAACATATCTTTGAGGTCATTTTTCGCTTGGGTGCCGTTGGAGTAAGCTTCAGACACGTCTTCGAGTCCTGTGTCTTTGAGGCTTGTGGTTGATGCCACTTTTAGTGTTGTGGGGCTTGGCATCGGGGTTGGGGATGGCGAAGGAGAGGCTGTTGGACTGGGCGATGCAGTTGCAGTTGGACTGGGCGATGCAGTTGCAGTTGGACTGGGCGATGCAGTTGCAGTTGGACTGGGCGATGCCGATGGCGCTGGAGTTGGCGTGGGAGATGCTGAAGGCTGATTTTGGGTGCTTTGCAAGTAAGCATAAGAGCCTATTGCGCCGACGATTACAACTATTAATACTAATGCTGCTATTGATGCCGCTGTTTTCATTTTTTTCACTGGTTTGCATTGAATCGTTATGCAAATATAAACATATCGACTAGGTAGCTTTCGGGAATGTATGCAACGAGAAAATCCCGGAATCACTTTCTTTCTTGCGATAACTCACTCAAAATAACCAATGCTTCACCAAGCGGCATCCCCAAACGCTCTGAAAGTTCTGTTGCCGAAACATCTGCTTTCTGAGGCAAAACAGTGTCGCGGGTGTAGGCCTTATGAGTTGGATACATCACAGAAGCGTGAACTGCTTCAACGAGCAGTTGCCAGAGTTTCTCTTTGGGGTATTCATCCAAATTCATGGGGCATCAACCCATTGATATGTCGTTGAGGTTATTAGTCTACCGCAATGCGTTGTAGGAGGGCACAACAAACTTGATACCCAGCCGACACCGATTCAATATTAGAGGTCGATTCTTTTTGAAAGCTGCTGTTTACCGTGGAGCCCACAAAATCAAAATCGAAAAAGTCCCCGAACCCGAAGTTAAAGGCAGAAGGGTGCTGGCGAAGTTTCGTGGGGGCAGCATCTGCGGAACCGACATGCACTTCTATAGGGGTGAATGGGCACTGAAGAAAGGCAGAATCCTTGGGCACGACGCCTGCGGAGTAAGAGAAGACACTGTCGTACGAGCCGTGATGGTTCCAATCACGAATTGCGGTCACTGCTACTTCTGCCTTCGAGGCATACCATCCCAGTGTACTAAAGCCAAGCATTACGGGTTAACAAGTGACGGATTCTTCGCTGAATCCAAAGCAATGCTTCCCCGAAGCCTCATCCACCTCCCCGACAACGTAGCCGATAAGGAAGCCGCGATTGTGGAGGAACAGTAAAGACGGTGGAGCAGACGCCGTTTTTAGTGCGTAAAGCAGGCAAAGCTGCGTTAGTTGGGGAGTCGGAGGGTTACTTGAATTTGGGTGAAGCTGATGAAGCCCAGTTTTCACGAGTTACCTCTCGCCCATCGAGTACCCAGCGGCGGTTGAGTTGATTGCGCGAAAATCGTCGATTTGAAAGGGCTGATAACGCACAGGTTTAAGCTTGAAGAATTCGAAAAGGCATTGCAAACAATAGAGGAACCAGCGGAGAAAGCCCTGAAAGTAATAGTTACTAATTGAGCGCTACGCAACTGTATATCATAGCGTATATCGAACTGTATAAACAAGAGACCTACCTGCCCTCACCCTTGCGGTACCGCAATGTATATTTCCGTTAGACCAGTGTTAACTCCAAACTCAACTGACAGACGGAGCCGACAGTTTTGGCTATAGAAGCAGTAATATTCGATTTAGACGGAACCCTCGCCAACTTTAACCTTGACTACAAAGCCATGCGTTCCGAAGTCAGGACTTACTTGATGAGCATACATGTTCCAGTGTCCGTTCTCGACGTCAACGAAAGCATCTTTGAAATGCTAAAGAAAGCTGAAATTTTCGTTAAGAACAGCAGCAAATCCGCTGAGGCTTTCGAGCAAGTTCGCGCCCATGCATTGTCCATTGCTGAACGGTATGAAATGGAAGCTGCCACAACCACCAGTTTAGTCACAGGAGCGGTTGAAACCCTCAAGGAACTGCAGAAAAAGAAGCTGAAAATTGGTTTATGCACCACCAGCAGCGAAAAAGCCGCAAACTACATTCTACAGCGTTTCAAAATCGATGGATTCTTCAAAGTTGTTGTTTCACGCAACAAAGTCAAGTATGTTAAGCCGCATACAGAACAGTTTGAGTTAGCCCTCAAAACCTTGGGTGTTCACGCTAAATCCGCCTTGATGGTCGGGGACAGCGTCGTTGACATGCAGAGCGCGAAGGAACTTAAAATCATCGCAGTCGGGTTTCCCTCGGGCTTGTACACGAAAGAGCAGTTGATGAGCAACGGCGCAAACTACATAGTCACCGCGCTCAGTGATTTGCCTGTTCTAATAAAAGAAATAAACAAGGAAGATTAAGCGGCGGTTACTACGCCGTCTTCTCTGCGGACGAGTTTTCGCTCCCGCACCAACCGCTTGAGCACTTCAAAAAACACCGCTTTTGCTTCTTCGCCGGAATGGTTTAATCCGAAGACTTTGGCGGTTTCAGCAATCAACGAATCCTCACTTATCCCCAAAGCATACTGCGCCACCAAGGTCATGGCGGCTTCGACTTCTTCGGGCGCGATGTATTCGGCTTTGCGTTTGGATTCTGGGATACCCTGCATTGGAACGCGGATGGGTGTTTCTTTGAGCCCCATTGGCCACAGGAAACTGCCCTTGATTGTGACTTTCTGTTCGCGGATAAGGTTGTTGAGTCCATCTTTCGCTGCGTGCTGAATTTTCGGGTTCACCTGTTTTATGCCCCATGAAGCCGCCAACCGTTCACAGGCATAGTCAAAGTGGACTGGACCTTCGTTCTGGATGAGTTCGGCGAGAAGTTTGGTTTGGTTTTCACGGTTTTCTGGGAAGTGAAACTCGTTTTTCACTTTGGAGTCAACGGTGGTTCTGGCAGTGACAGCTTTGATGTAGGGGTTATAGGTGGCTTTTAATGGATAGACTTTGTAGGGGACTCCGATTTTTTCGATGCCCGCATAAGTGTTTTTCTGGACACCGGTTGCTGGCGCTGCGTCTTCTTTTTGATCAATTATTGGTTTCTGGACGTCCTTGTCAATCTGGACTTTCTGCGCTTGTTCAAGCGTTTCTTTTAGGCGCCTGATTTCGCTGTCGCGCCTCGCAACCCAAGCGGGTGACCAGACACGGTGGATACGCCAGCCCAGTTGCCGCAGAACCTGCTCGCGCAATCTGTCGCGGTCGCGTGCGCTGCTGCTTGACTTGTAGGTTGCTCCGTCGCATTCGACGCCAAGCAAGAAGCTTCCCTCGTTGACGGGGTCAAGTACGCCTATGTCGATTCGGTAGCCGCTGCAGCCAACTTCGGGAACAACCTCGTAGCCCAGTTTCTTGATTTCGTTCGCTACGTCTTCGTCGAGCGCTGAATCATACGTGCCAGTCTTTTTTGAGAGTGCTTCGGGTCCATGCTCGGCGTAATCAAGGTAGGTGCGAAGTGTTTGCACTCCCAGAGCTTTGGCGTCTTTGTCGATGTCAGTTGCTTTAATCGACGTAATCAACAAAACTTTCTCCCTTGCACGGGTAACAGCCACGTTTAAGCGGCGTTCGCCGCCGGGCTTGTTTAAGGGTCCAAAGTTCATGGTTATCTGTCCTTGCTGGTCGAAGCCGTAGCCGACGCTGAAGAAGATGACGTCGCGTTCGTCTCCCTGAACGTTCTCAAGGTTCTTCACAAAGAAACCTTCTAAACGGTCCTCTTTGAAGAACGGCTCGAAGTCGGGCTGTTCTTTGAGGCGGTTGTCGATGGCTTCTTCCACCGCGTCCATCTGGGCGATGCTAAAGGTTACGACTCCGAGGGTTTTGTGGGGGTAGGTTTTGAAGTGCTCGAACACGAGGTCTGCGATTTTCTGGGCTTCTTTGGGGTTGTCTCGTTTGTCGCCGCGGTCGTAGACGCCGTCTGGCACGTGGACTAGTTTTACGCCTAAACTGTCGGTTTGGTTCTTTGCGGCGGGGAACGTTATCATCGTGTCGTCGTAGAAACGGTGGTTTGAAAAAGCGATTAGCGCTTCGTGTTTGCTGCGGTAGTGCCACCTAAGCGTCTTAACCGGCAACCCGATGCCCAAGCATTCGTCTAGGATGCTATCGAAGACTTCCACGTCGTCATCGCTGAGTTCATCCCAGTCAACGTTGTCGATTAGGTTTTTCTGGAAGAACGAAGTGGGCGGCAACTGTTTGTTGTCGCCTGCAACCACGAGGGTTTTTCCACGGTAGATTGCGCCGATGGCGTCTTCGGGAACCAGTTGCGAGGCTTCGTCGAAAAGCACTAGGTCGAATTTCATGTCGGGTGGAAGGAACTGGCTCACAGAGATGGGGCTCATCAGCAGGCACGGTTTGAGTTTAACGAGTAGATTGGGAATTTTCTGCATCAAGGTGCGGATGGGCATGAGACGCCGTTTCTTCGCGGCTTCTTTTAGCAGGATGTTGGCTTCGGAGTCAGCGGCTTGGATAAGGATGTCTTGGGGTTTTCTGCTGTTCGCCGCCTCAATAACCATGCTCGACGTCAAATGGATGAGTTCTTGGTCGAGTTTTCTGAAATCCGCGATTAACTGCTCATGGTTCTCCCAGCGGAACCTACCCAACTTCTGGTCTTCATCGTAGAGGTTGTTAATCCACTCTTGGTAAACACTCTTGCGGAAAACATCGCCCAAATCCGCTGCGGAAATGCGTTGTTCAACCAAGCGGCTAAAAAACTGGTCTAAGTTGCGGAGTGTGAAACGGTTTTTGGCGTCTTTGAAGTCAATCCAAACTTGAACGTCGTCCACACGGTCACGCAATGCTTGAATGCGTTCGCTTATGACTTTGATTTCTAAAGTTTTCAACGGCTGGTTCAAGTACTTCATTTCTGTTTCGAAGCGTTTTTCGAAATCTGTCAGAACCTTAAGTGAAGCGTCTCTTTGCTGGGTTAACTCCGTGTTGGATGGCGCGGCGGTTGGTCCTTTGGCGGCGATGTCTGCAAAAACCTGCGGCACGGGGATGTCGATGAATGCTACTTGAACTTTTTTGCTCCATTCAAGCGTGACCACGATGTCCTGCCAGTCGGTTTCCAATTCCCTGAAGCGGCTGCCGTATTTTTCTTGAAGCTGAACTTTTTCACCTACGATTTGGGCTTCTTTCTTTCGTATGTCTTCGGCGTTCTTGACGTCTTCGAATAGTTGCTTGTAGGCTGGGGGTTCCTGCTTGCAAACCGCCAGCGTCTGATTAGTTAGTGCGAGCAGCGGGATTAGCAGTTTTTCTGTTTCGCTCGCCCATTCCGTAAGCAACGTTAGCGACGTGAGCATTATTGAGGCATCGGACTTCGGCATTTTTGAGGGTATAAGTGATTCCACGTCTTTGGTTTGCACTTCCCATTTGTCGACTGAATCCTGCAGCTCCAAACCCAAATTCTTAATCATGGGCGATGGATTCGAACCGTTAGTGACTGTTTTCAGGAGCGCATCTGGAATTTGTGCTGCCCACACCAGCTTTTTAATTTCGTTCGTTAACGCTATGGCTTTTTCTGCACCCTGGAAGTCTGTTCGGGTCTTACGGTAATAGTGCCCAAGCAATGAGTGGACGGTTTCGGCGGATTCCTCAATCTTTGCATGGAGTTTCTTGACTTTACGCGAGTCGATTAGGTCCTGCTGCACAGTTTTGGGGACTTTACCGTCGTTTGTTAATCGGGCAATCTGTTTCTGGTCGTTGCGGTAGGTTGAATTGAAGATTTTCAATCCGCCCTGATAGTCTTGGCTGTATCTTTCGATGAGCCCATCCAGGTCTAACTCGTATATGCCGTCCGTATAGGTTTCATCCAGCCTGCTTTTCAACAGGTTGTGTTCTTGGTAAAGCTGCTTTGCCTTGGCAACTGTTTCTTGAACTTGCTCAAGGTATTTAGCGTCAAACCACACAGGTTCTGGCTTGTCGTCGGCAAAACACAGTGCTGCAATTCGCGAGAGCTGTTTCAAATGCGTAACCGTTAAGTCGCCGCCGTCTAAACCGAAGAGTTGGGCGAGTGACTGGGAGGTCTCGCGCATTTTATGGGAAGCCAACTCTGTGCTTCTAACGTAAGCCAAAAGCTTCTCGCGCTTTGCAAGTAAATCGCCCTCTTCCAAGTTTACCGTTGGAAGCATCCTACTCAGAGATGAAACTGCGTGTTGCAATTCGGCTGAGCGAGTTAAAGCCAGTTCGAATAGGGATGGCTGGTAGCGTTCCATGAGGTTTGCGCGGGTGTTTTTGATCCAGATGCTGGTTTCAAGGTAGGCTTTGGCTTCGCCAAGGAGTTTGTCGAGGGCGGGGTTTGTTAGCCAGTAAGCTTCTGGTTTGGGGCTTTCAAAGAGGAGTTTGCTCACGTCAAGGAGCCACTGTATACGTGCGAAGGTCTCTGGCGGAAACACGCCCAATTTAGAGGAGAAGTCTTCGTTTTCCAGTTCTAGCCCGCTCAGGGTTTCGTTTATACCTTCGAGGGTTGTGAGGAGTTCGCTTCGGAGCTCAAGGTTGTATTTGTCCGCTCGGTAACCAACCCATGGAAAATCTGGTTCCTCGACTACCTGCCAAACCTTGCTGAGCTGCGAAACGAGTTCTTCGAGTTCACGCATCTTCTGCGGAGTCAACGTGTCCAATTCGGTTAAGCCCACGGGCACGAAGGGAACCCGCTCGAGGCTAGAGATTATGCTTAGAACTTCGTAGACGCTTCTCTGCAGGTATGGACGCTTCTCATGCAATACGGTTACGTAACCGTTTAAGGCTTCGCGGTACTCTGCCATCCGTTCAAACTCGTGCGCCGACGGCAGCTTGCACGGGATGAGGTTTTCATCTAAGCTGCGTTTAAGCTCCGCCACGACCTGCTGCTTGTTGGCTTTGCTGCTGTGCATTTCAAGACAGAAATGCGCCAAACCTACCTCGCTTAACCGTTTGTAGACGACTTCGAGGGCAGCCATCTTGTCGCTTACGAAGAGTACGCTTTTGCCGTTGGCGATGCATTCGGCAATCATGTTTGCAATGGTTTGGCTTTTGCCCGTTCCAGGAGGACCCTTCATGACGAAGCTTTGTCCGCGCAGGGCGTATTCAATGGAGACGCGTTGGCTACTGTCGGCGTCGAGGACCTGGTAGGTTTTTGCTGGCGATTCAATCTTGTCGACATCTTTTTCGTCGGGTAAACCACTCAGTATTAGGTTGTCTTCTTTGATGCCTGCTATTGCCCTTATGATTGGGTGTTGGGTTACGAGTGCGGCGTTGGATTCCAAATCCTTGTAAATGACCAGTTTCTGGAACGAAAACAATCCTAAATCAACCGACGACTCAGTTTTCCAACCCAATTCAGCGACCACTGTATCGACCTGTTTGAAGTAGTCAACCAGTTTCTGTTCGTCCCACTCTTCGGGAAGCGGCGGCAACTCGATTTTGAATTCATTTTTCAGTTTAGCCTGAAATGCAGGGTTTAAGACAGCTTCATCTTCAACAGGCGGCACTGTTATGCCATAGGGCTGACGGATAGTGTCTCTCGTTAACTCTAACGGTACAAGAATTAATGGGGATTGAACGTTTTCTTTTGTCTCTGCATCCACCCAGTTCAACATGCCGAAAGCCGCGTAGAGTATGCGTACACCGCGTTCCATATAATCGAGCATCGAGCGGCTCTGGAGGCTTTTGAGGTTGCGTTCAAGCTCCATGCGGCTCATGTTACCGCTGACCAATTGAGTTGCTGTAGGACGTTTGGGTTCATCAGTTACAGAGGCTTTGACTTCGGGTTTAGCCAATTTAGCTTCAACTTTGCCCGTTTTAGCCTTCCATTTACCCTTTGCTTTTGGCGCCTGAGCCATGTTGGCTTCTTCCTGGGGCTGCCAAAATTCCAATCGGTTCTTCTTTAGAACCAGTGAATCGAAGATTTTCTGTGGATCAGGCTGCGTGATGGACAGGTTTCCACGTTTTGACTTGTGGAAATAGAGCAGATTATTCTTTCTTGAAAGGTCAATTAACCTTGATTTCCAATCTTCAACACGCTTCATGGGAGAGGAAGGAACGGTTTCAGTCATTTACGGCACATCCACACAGCTACAAGTTAGCACTATTGTATGGTTGGTTCTTTAATACTTACGGTAGACCCGCGGGCACCCCTGCAATTAGTCACTCAAGTTTTCCACGTAAAAAGAGTCATGTAATTCCGTTTGCACGGTTTATTGCATCCAAAATTACCCGTTTCACGTTCTCTAAGCCTATTTTTCGGGTTTCAAGAACCTTAAGCCCGATACCTGAGTCTTCGAGGTCTTTTCTGCATTTTTCCGCATCCCCACACGTATCCAAGATTACCATGCCTTTTATGCCGCTGAACATGTTCGCAAACGTTTCCTCGTCCGCACCTTCTTTTAGCATCTGCGTCTTTGCATGACGGAAGAAACCTATCATGCCTGGACCCATAAACATGAGGTTGTGTTCGGGGTCAGCTTCGTTGAATTTTCCTTTGCCGCCCAATTGGCAATCCACACAGTTTAAAGCGTCAATCTTGACGACGCCGTATTCCTTGGCTAACTTTTTCATTTCGTAATCCTGCCCCAAACAGAGGTCGCCGTAGACCAGCACGATTTTGCCCTTGAATCTTTTCTTTGTGTGTTCTATAACTTTACGCAGATTGTTCTCTACCGCGGCGTAGTCTATGTGGAAGAATTTGCTGACATAAACCACTTCAACACCAAGGCTGCCCTCTTTGATTAACTGCTGGATTTCTTGTTTTAAGACACTGCAGGAAACCAGACAAACCTTCGGTTTTTCAGTCACAGCCATTCAGCTTCACAGCAAACCTAACTCGCAATTTGCCAATAAGCCTTTCTCCGCGTCGCAATATGGGAAACAGCGATTTAAAATCTATAAAATTTATATTAAGCAAGCAAGCCCTAACATGCTTAGGTGAGGACACCTGCAAGATGGTTGGATCGTGTTCCCTCTCTTCCTGAAAAATTGAGGTTTTCCAATCGTCGAGTAAGGAAACTCACCTATTCTTACGTTTTGAGCAAAAATAATCTGGAGATTTTTAGATTAAAAAGTTAGGGTTTAAAGCAGTACCGTTGCCACTGGGGCCACTGCTGCGTCGTGTTACATGCGCCGAAATCAAGAGTTAACTCCATTCCAATTTTAAGTTGGTCATGCGGAACTCCATTTATCATGCCGGGGATTTTCAACCCATTCTCCAACTCGACAATTCCTACTGCGTAAGGCGTGAGTGCTTGAAACTGTTGGGGTGCAACATGGATAACTGTGTAAGTGAGCAGTTTACCCTTGCCGGTAACTTGCATCCACTCGAACTGTTTAGAGAAGCAGTTGTCGCACAGTGGACGCGGTGGAAGATGGATTTTGCCGCATTTGAGGCATTTCCCAGCCATCAACTTGCCCTGAGCTATGAACTTGTAGAATTGCTCAATCGTGAAAGGCTTAACCGTACTCATCAGTGGTCTCTCCTGTAGATGTGGATTGCCGCAGTCGCACCTGACCCGCCAATGTTATGTGTTAACCCGATTTGGGCATCTTTCACTTGGCGTCTGTCAGCTTGGTCGGTGAGTTGCAGGTACATTTCGTATGCCTGCGCGGTTCCTGTTGCGCCAACTGGGTGACCCTTCGCTTTTAAGCCGCCGCTGGTGTTAACGGGTTTAGCGCCGCCAAGACGCGTTGCGCCGCTCTCGATGAATTTGCCGCTTCCACCCACCTTACAGAAACCAAGGTCCTCGTACGCCATGAGTTCAGCGAAGGTAAAGCAATCGTGGACTTCAGCAAAATCGATTTGTTCAGGCTTGATTTGCGCCATCTCGTAAGCTGATTTCGCCGCTAACTTCGTGGATTGAAGCGAGGTGAGGCTTTTGCGTTCGTAGAGTCCGATGGTGTCGCTGGCTTGTCCGCTGCCGACGATGTGGACAGGTTGGTCAGTGTATTTTTTGGCGAGTTCAGGTTTGGTCAATATGATGCAGCTTGCGCCGTCGGTTATTAGTGAGCAATCGTAGAGTTTGAGCGGCCAAGCAACATACTTTGAAGCCATGACCGTTTGAAGCGAAACTTCTTTTTGCATGTGAGCTTTGGGATTGAGGCTTCCGTGGTAGTGGTTTTTGACTGCTGCCAACGCCATCTGCTCCTCGGTGGTGCAGTACGCGTGCATGTGAGCCGTCGCCATCAACGCGAAAAGTCCTGGAAAAGTGATGCCGTGGTACTGCTCAAACGGGTAGTCTGAAGCCATAGCCAAGTACTCGGTGACTTCGGAGGTGGTGCGGTGAGTCATCTTTTCTACTCCGCCAACCACAACAACATCCGCTAAACCAGATAAAACAGCGTAGATTCCCGACCGCAACGCCGCGCCAGAAGAAGCACATGCCGCCTCGCACCGCGTAGCTGGGATGCCTGTTAATCCTGCCCAATCCGCTATGGCGCTGCCCGTGTGCCCCTGATGCTCGTAGGCTTCACCCATGTGTCCGATGAACATTGCTTTTATGTCGCCTTTCGGATTCAGTTTGGGGCAGCGGCTAAAAGCTTCGTAAGCGGCGTCAGCGAAGATTTCTCTTGCAAGTAACCCTTCATGTTTGCCGAATTTTGACATGCCAGCAGTGATTATGCTGACGAGTGGTTTCCCATTCAAACCCAATGTGCCTCTCAGTACCTACATTGATGCCGAGCCACAATAAAAACCATACAACTACAAAGTGGACAAGATGGATTGTAAAGTTGAAGTATTTTTACTGCGTATGTTGCATAAACACTACAACATCATCTTGTCTAAAAAGACCAAAAGAATGCTTTACTCTCTTGCAATAGGGCAGTTTACCCTTTAGCTGCGTGGTGCAGTTTGCATTCATCATGATTAACCGTGTTTTTCATATTTCTTTTTGGGCAGGGCAATCTTCCCGAATTATACCGCCAAGTTAGGGTTTAATTAGTTATGGTTTTTTTGGCAATCAACGTCAAAACTCCCTTTTTAACATTCTATTGGCTTGGAAAATCGTCAATACCGACCTACCCCCTTAGGGAAACCAGCCGTATCGACCCCTCTATCGTTTCAACATAGAACCACTAATAGAATTCATAGGTTGGTGAAGCTCAGGGTTAGAGTCCGAAGATGTAAATCCTCAATGCCAAAACTGGAACAACTACTATTAACCCAAACAGAACCGCAGTAACGGTCATCATCCGCAAAGCCCTGGGAATGTGCTCAGCCCCAATTCCGTGGTCGTCGCCAAGGGTGTAGTGTCCTTGTTTTTCAAGCTGGATGTTTAATGCTCCAGCCATGGCGGAGATGGTGTAGCCTGCGTTGGGGCTTGCAGTCTTGTGTTTGTCGCGTTGCAGGATACGGTACGATTCGCGCCAGTCCTCGCGTAGCATAAAGGAAGCGGCAACCATCAGGTAAGCCGTCACGCGTGAGGGAATGTAGTTGGCGATGGTGTCGAGTTTCGCCGAGAACCACCCGATGTTCCTGTATTCAGCGTTCTTGTAGCCAACCATCGAATCCAGCGTGTTGACCACGCGGTAAGCAAATGCGCCTGGAACTCCGAACAAGGCAAACAAGAAGAAGGGGGCGGTTATGCCGTCAGTGGTGCTTTCAGCGATGGATTCGACGGCTGCAGAAATAATCTGGCGCTCGCCAAGCGTGTTTGGGTCGCGCCTAACGATGTAGGGCAGCCATTTCCGTGCTCCATCCAAATCCTTCTGTTTTAACGCGGCAGCAATAGGTTTGGTATATTGCCCCATGCCGCTAATCGCGAAAGTGGCTTTGAACAGTACTGCACCCACGATGATGTAAAGTATTTCGCCATAGGGATATGCCAGTTGCCTAAGCCAAAATAGCAGCAGAAACACTGGAAGCGCAACCACTAGCATGATGACAAGCGCCATCAAAACGCCGTTTGCCTTCTCCACCCGCGGATTCGGATGCTTCGACTTACGCTTTAGGTAAGTTATCAT
The DNA here is from genome assembly GCA_903901015.1 of Candidatus Bathyarchaeota archaeon. Classification (GTDB taxonomy): domain Archaea; phylum Thermoproteota; class Bathyarchaeia; order Bathyarchaeales; family Bathycorpusculaceae; genus Bathycorpusculum. The sequence continues at coordinate 36,704 of CAIUPH010000110.1, forward strand.
TTTGCCTATGCCGATGGTTGGGTGCATCCTATCAGGGTACTCGCCGAAAACCAGGTCGATTAAGAATGCTAACGTTAAAATCAGGATAGAATCGAGAAACAGTGACAGGTCAAGTGTAAACATGGGGCACACTCAAACTACCTTGACTGTCCGCCTAAGAGCATCTATCAACCGCTCATTCTCCACATGGGTCTTAACTGCTATTCGAACGTAAAACTCATCTATTCCCTTAAATGAAGTGCAGTCGCGAATCAGGATACCCTGCTTTAACAGTTTATTCTTCAGTTCTGCCGCTGTTAAGCCTGATTTTTGGATGTTGATGAAGAAAAAGTTGGCGTCTGGCTCCGAAAACTTGAACGACCCAAACTTCGAAAGTTCACCTTGTAACCATGCTTTTTCCTTTTTGATTAGCGCATGCGTGACCTGCAGGTGTTCCTCATCCTTGAGCGCCGCAACCGCAGCCGCCTGCGCCAAGCAGTTAACGTTCCAAGGAATCTTCGCACACGAGAGCACATCGATTATTTCGGGGTTTGCGATTCCGTAGCCAACCCGAAGCCCAGTTAAACCAAAAATCTTAGTGAAAGACCGCAAAATGAACAGGTTAGGGTACTTTTTGATGTTGCCAATCATTGTAAGGTCTTTTTCCTCTTCCACGAACTCAAGGAAGTCTTCGTCGAGAAAAACAAGCGTATCCTGTGATAGCGCCTTCTCGATGATGTCTGTTAGGGTTTCCTGTGGGATAAGTTTGCTTGTGGGGTTGTTTGGGTTGCATAGGAAAACAAGTTTTGCGCCAGCCATTTCACGCTCGAAAGTGGCTGTTTCAACCTGGAAATCCTTGTTCAGCTTGGCAAATCTGGGTATTTCCCCAGTTTTGCACACGGCACTCTCATATTCGCCAAACGTTGGCGCTGGAATGAGGGCTTTGTCACCTTTTTTCATGAACACTTCAGCGAACAGGTACATGAGTTCGGTTGAGCCGTTTCCAACGATAATGTTGCGTTTGGTGATTTTGCCAAAGTGGCTTGCAATGACCTGCCGAAGCTCATTAGAGTTTGAATCAGGATAAGCCGCAATCACGCTGAAGGCTTTTTTTGCCGCTTCAAGCGACTTCTTTGAGGGACCCAGCGGGTTCACACTTGAACTAAAATCCAAAATAGCCTCGGGCTTAAACCCGCTTTCTTCTGCGGCACCTAAAACTTCTGCGCCGTGGACGCATGGCTTGAGGTTTTTAACGTTATCCCTGACTAGAGTCTCGATGGGCTTCATTGTTTCTTCTTTTCCTTCAGCTCTGCCTCTAAATTCCAAGGTTTCTCTTCAACGTAAATCATATAAATGTTTGGTTGGATGTTCCATCCAAAACAGCATGGTAACAAAAGGGTTTTTGAGAAAGCAAAACAATCTTTCTATAAGAGTAAACGCAAGGATGATTTTAATGAGCAATAAAACAGACAAGCACATGATCGAAGAATTGAATGAAGCAATCAAAAACAAAGACCCAAAGGAACCAATCGAGAAAACCCTCGTGACTTTCTGCGCAAAAACTGGGATATCCATGGATTCCTGCAAAGTCTTCTACAAGCAGCTGGAGAAAAAAGGCAAAGTCAACGAGAAGAATAGCTTAAAGCTATAAACCCCAATTAATCTGCAAGGGCTCAGAATTGAATGAACTTGTCTTCGTAGGCTTAGGATTAAACGACGAAAAAGGCATATCTGTCAGGGGTTTAGAGGAAACCCAAACGGCAGACCAAGTTTTCATGGAACAATACACCAACTTGATGGTGGACTTCAGCTTAGCGCGGTTTGAAGCATTGTGCGGCAAAAAGGTCCAGGTGGTTTCAAGGCGGAATCTTGAAGAGGAAAACGGCAAAGTCATCCTCGAAGCCGCCAAAGCGGGCAAAACCGTGTTTCTTGTTCCAGGCGACCCCTTCATCGCTACAACCCACGTTACCCTGCGCATTGACGCGGAGAAACAGGGAATAAAAACCCGCATAGTTCACGGCACATCTATCATGTCCGCAATAGTCAGCTTATCAGGCATGCATAATTATAAATTCGGCAAAACCGTCACCGTGCCCTTCCCCGAGAACTTTTCAGAAACACCCTACAACGTCATCGCTCAAAACAAGAAGAACGGCTTGCACACGCTTTGCCTGTTAGATTTAAACGCAGCCGAAGAACGTTTCCTCTCTATTAACCAAGCCATCAAGATGCTGCTTGAAGTCGAAGAGAAAAAGAAACTCGGCGCTGTTGCATCGGATACGGTTGCGGTTGGAATCGCAAGGGCAGGCGGCAACAAACCCACTTTAAAAGCTGACTTCGTAAAGGATTTGGCAAACTTTGATTTCGGTCAGGCGCCCTTCAGCCTGATTTTCCCCGGTGAACTCCATTTCATGGAGGTTGATTCGCTGATTGCTTTCGCGGGTGCGCCAGCGGAGTTTAGGAGGCTCTCAAAATGAGCTTGGAAGCATTAACGGCGAAGTACATTTCTTACGCCGAAGTGGTTTTCAAGGAACTCAAGCGAACACAGGCGCCAATCAGCCTGACTGAGGAGATGGTGAGTTCGGTTTTGAGTTATGCAAACGATTACCTTGAGGATGCAAAGTATTATAAGGCTCAGGGCAACCTTGAAACCAGTTTAACTTCGGTAGCCTACTGTGAAGGGCTGCTGGATGCTTTAAGATTAATCGGCGCTGTGAACTTTGAATGGCCAACAAAACCAGAACCCAAAAAGTTGTCTTAGCCTCGGGCGTTTTTGACCTGCTGCATCTGGGGCATGTGCGGTTTCTGGAGGAAGCCAAGCGGGCAGGCGGAGAAAACGCGAAACTCATTGTTGTAATCGCCACCGACAGCACCGTGGAGAAGATGAAGGGCAAAAAACCGATAATGTCGGAAGACCAGCGGCGTGCACTCGTGGAGTCTTTGAAGGTAGTTGACCAAGCCGTCTTGGGTTATGAAGACTTGGACATCGGTGAAGTCATCGGGAAAATCAAGCCAGACGTCATCGCGTTGGGCTACGACCAAGCAGATATGGAGAAGGAAGTTAAAGAGTACGTCGCCAAGCACAAACTGCCCGTTCAAATCGTTAAGACAGGCAAATACGCGGAGAATGCTTTAGATAGTTCCTCCAAGATTAAACAGAAAATAATCGATAAACTAGCCAAATAACTGGTTTTGCCAATGGGTTGCGAGAAATATAAGCCAACGTACATTCTAATCGCGTTAAACGTCGCCATATACGTTGCAGGCGCTGTAATCGGAGGAAACGCCTTCACCACCAGCGAGGGCGTTGTTGCTCAGTGGGGGCAGGTGAACCAGTTTGTTTTCCAAGGCGCATACTACCAGCTCATAACGGCGATGTTCATCCACGCCTCGATAGTTCACTTAGTCGGCAACATGCTGTTCCTACTCATTTTCGGGTTGCGAGGAGAAGAAATGTTTTCGTTGCCCGAGTATCTGGGAATCTACCTTGTCGGCGGCTTAGTCGGCAACGTTCTCTCTTTAGCGTTCGGACCATTGTTCGTTTCGGTGGGTGCATCGGGCGCAATCTTTGCGTTGTTCGGCGCATGCGTGATTTATAGTAGACGTTCGGTCCGGCAGTCAATTCTTGGAGCGTTAGTTTACGCGTTTTTCTTGTTTTTCATAAACACTGGTGAGGGAGTCAACATTTTGGCGCATTTAGGCGGTTTAGGCTTCGGACTGATAGTTGGCTACATAATCGCAACGAGACGCAAACCAGACCACCAAGAAAAACCCAGAAACCCCTATTCGGTTGCTATGCCGTTTTAGCTGGTTTGAGTGTAGACTTCGACTTTTACTTTGTGGCCGTCTTTTAGGCACAGAGCTTTCCGCAGGCACACGGGCGCAATAATTTCAAGAACCGACGCGTCGTAGTGGCTTCTAAGAGCCGTAACCAAAGCGCCCTTAACGTCGTTGCCGCCGATGGTTACGGGGTAACATTTTACCAGGCCAAATGAGCGGTCTTCGTTCTGGAAGCCCTTAACTTCAATTGCGGGGTAAGCGTCGAGTTCCATGCGGGTTTTAATGTCATAATCCGCTGACAACTTCAGATTGAGTGTGCCTGGGTAGGGTTCGAAACCTAGTTTTTCAACAATCTGCCTGCGGTAAGATTCTTTGCCGACGTAGTAAGCGCCTTCGCCCAAGCCAGTGAAAACAGTGCCTTCCAAAGTGACCGAGGGCGGGTAGGATTTCTCCATCAAAACCTTCAAGCCCGAATACAATTTCTGCAGTTCCCGCGTGCCCTGCTCCTCGATTTTGATTAAGCTGCCGTCTGGAGTAATGTTGCGTTGAATCCAGCCTTTGCGTTCGAGCTCGATGAGGTAGCGCGACGCGGTCTGCTGGGAAATGCCCAGTTTTTTGGCTAAGTAGTCAGTTGAGATTTTGGCAACTCGCCTGTAAGCGCCCATTTCAGCGAGTTTTAGGAGCATATAGAGGTGCTGCCAGTCGTGCTTCTCAGTCAAAGGGGGTTCTCCAGTAACTTAGAAAATAAGAGGTTGTGTATTTAAGCGGCTCGAAACCAAACCGCTAAATTTCGGCAACCACAATATAATTTTGGTTGCGGCGAGGCGAACTTGACGGCGAACGTTTTTGATGAAATGGGCGTTTACTGGGCGGAGATAGCCAACGAAAACCATACGGAAGCGCAGCTAAAATTCCTAAAAACCCAGCTTAAACCCGACGGATACATTTTGGACCTTGCCTGCGGCACAGGACGGCACACGATTCCGCTGAGCCAGCAGGGATTTGGCATGGTTGGATTGGATGTTTCTGCGAAACTTTTGAAAATCGCTAAGCAACGCTCCAGCAACATTCAACTGGTCAGGGGCGACATGCGGTTTTTGCCCTTTAAGGACGACGCGTTCAGCGCAATCATAAGTATGGATACCAGTTTTGGGTACCTGCCAACGGAACAAGAGGACAAAGTTGCCTTAGCTGAAGCCAAAAGAGTGCTAAAGCAAAGGGGCGTTTTTGTCATCGACGTTTTTAACCGCCAACGTTTAACTCTTAAATACAAAGACCAGCAGCCACCCAAACAAAAAGAATATCCAAGTTTTTCTTTAAACCAAAAGCGGACAATAAGTCCTGATAGGGATTGGCTTTGCGATTTTTGGACCGTAAGTGATATGGGAACTGGGCGGTTAGTGGTTTTTGAGCATTCTGTCCGTTTGTATGAATACGGTAAGCTGCGGGGCATGTTGGAGAAGGCTGGGTTTGCAGTTAAGGATATTTACGGCAGCTATGAAGGGGAAAAATTTAGCCCTGAATCGTCCAGACTCATCATTGTGGAACAGACAAAGTGATGTTTCTGCTGGGTTTTTCCAAGGATAATTGCCCTGGGTATTCGCATAAAAGTTATAAGCGCCCATGGGAAAGTGTGAAGAACACAGATAGTGACAATAATGAACACTTGGAAACTTCGTTTTTCGATGGTTGCCACGTTAGCCGCCATCTTTGGTTTAACCACGCTCGTTTTCACAGTTGTGTTAATGTGGGCTGGAATAGGCTTAAGTCTGATAACCATCGGGCTCCTTGTGGTAGGTCTAAACGTTGCCCAGTGGCTGCTCTCACCCTACCTTGTCGGGTGGATATACAAGGTCAAGGAAATGCCGGCAACCGAAAACCCCAAAGTTCACCAGATGGTCAGCGACCTCAGCAAAAAAAGCGGAATATCCACACCAAAACTTATGCTATCCCAAATCCCATTGCCAAACGCATTCGCGTATGGTTCACCGTTAACAGGCAGCCGAGTTGCAGTAACTCAGGGACTTTTAACCCACCTTGACGACGGAGAAGTCGAAGCCGTAATCGGGCATGAACTCGGTCACTTAAAACACCGCGACGTCCAAGTTATGATGGTTGTTTCGTTCCTTCCCGCACTGTTCTACTACATCGGTTACTCAATGATGCTTTCAGGCATGTTCGGCGGAGGAGGAGACAGCAAGAAAGGAGGCGGCGGAAACAACGCATTATTCGGCATTGCCTTCATGGCGTTCTCGTGGGTGCTCACTTTGTTCACGCTTTACCTTAGCCGCCTACGCGAGTACTACGCTGACAGACACAGCGCTTTAATCGTTGAAAACGGCGCAGAAAAACTTTCCACAGGCTTAGTTACAATCGTTGAAGAAAGCAAACGCACAAACAAACCCGACAAAAACCAGAAGAAAAGCAACAGCTCCTACAAAGCACTCTTCATCTCAGACCCAGACCGCGCAAACCTCGACTCCGCAGAACTGCACGCAAACAACGCGGCAAACAAAGAAGACCTGTTGCGGGAAACACTTGCGAAAAAACCAACATCAGTCGACAAATTCGCTGAAATCTTCTCAACCCACCCCAACATAATCAAACGACTAAAAGCACTACAAGAACTCAGCCAGAACCCATCCACCTACTAAAAGAATACAGAGTCATTTCTGCTGTTCAGAAAGGGGTTCGACCTTTTTTCTTCCACAATAATCGAAGACTCGCCGTGCCCAGGATAAACCAACAGGCTATGGGGGAACGTCATAATTTTTTTCAGGGAAGCCCTCATGTTAGTCATGGAGCCGCCTTCAAAGTCGGTTCTGCCGATTCCGCCCGCGAACAACGTGTCGCCCGTGAAAACGATTTTTTCTCCGACGAGGCATATGCTGCCGCGGCTATGTCCAGGTGTATGCAATACCTTGAGGGTTTCGCCGCCAAACGTGACTAAGCCACCGTCTTCCAGCATCACATTAGGTGGGAACTTGGGGTTTTCTAATGCTTTGATGTAGTGTGCATCGAGCGGGTGGATGCAGATGGGAACATCGAATTTCTCTTGGAAAAGCGCGTTTCCTTTGATGTGGTCGTCGTGTCCATGGGTGTTCACGATAAACTTGACCTTTAACTTACCTTCAGCTATAAAATCGAAGATTGGTTTAGCTTCAGAAGAAAAATCCAGCCCAGGGTCGATTACGATTGCTTCTTTAGTCTCTGGGGAACTTGCCACGTAGCAGTTGGTCGATAACATGCCGACGCTGAAGGTTTCGATGTGCATACAAATCAACATGCAGATAGGCTTTAACTAAAATAAAGTATTTGCCTGCTCAGCAGTGACGTCTAAGCGGTTTACAAATAAAAAAATATAGTTAAAATTTAAAGTGGAGATTAAGCGTCAGAACTCTGTTGGAAACCAGTGACTTTTATGGTGCTTCGGCATTTGCCGCAGCTGATAACTAACTCGGCTAATTCGTCGTTGACGACTTTGGTATCTAAGATAGTATAGTTCTCTTCAGATTCGTCGTCTGGCGATATGTTCAAGTTGCATTTTGGACACTGGAACGATCCGTCGCCCTCTACGCTAGATAGGTCTATCTTGTACGTCGAAGTTTTTTTGTCCAGCTTTTTCATCATCATGTTACGTCACTTTTTTTCTTGCTTTTTCATTTACCGTTTTTATTAATTAACTATTATGAATTTCTAATCCAGTATGTGGATTCCCTTTAAAAGCTTGACGGAAACAAAAGGTGGAATTGTTGTTTTGTTCGACATCGATGCCTATGCCTCTGCTTCTTTCTCAAAGTTTTCTGGTGAAATGTAGTCGCCGTACTTCTCTTTCGCTGCCATCAAACGTTCTCTTTGCAAGTATAGTACTCCAAACATTTCCAGCGGTGTGTCGGTGACGTTTTCCTGGTAGAAACGCTGTACACGTTCAATCTTTGCCAAGTTTTCTGGGACGCGTATGGTGAATTGTTTATTGTAGTCTTCTTTAGTGTAGTTTTTGTTCAGCACTTGCTTGAAGAGTTTTTTCAGGTCTTCGTATTTGGGTATGTACCCTGTGGGTGTCTTTAGTGCGCCGACTTCTTTGTGTACGCGTAGCTCCATCCATTTTATCCAAACGTGCTTGTCCTGGGGGCTGTTGACGTATTTGCCGTTGGCGACTTCTTTCAGGAAGTAGTTGACGCCGAAAACTACGGGTTGCTTTTTGAGTTTGCGCCCGAAATCCAAGTTATTCTGAACGTTTTTACCCATAGGAATCGAGATGAAATCCTGGATGCTCATCATGTTGATTTCTGGAACACCCTCTTTGCCGATTGTTGCAAAAGTGGTTTCCGTTTCAAGCGATGCACCGTAAGCTATGATACCGTGGTCCCAACTGAAACTCTGCTGAACGGGAACGTAAGCCTTAGTGTCGCGTCCACCATACAATATTCCGCCAAGTTCAACGCCGTGGGGGTTGTCGAGTTCAGGGTCAACGTTCTCCATCGCTTTGAGTGCTACTGCGTAACGGGCGTTCTTGTTGGCAGCGGGGATTTCGGCGCCGGTTTCGTCTTTTTTGCCTTCGTACCATGTGCCAGTGTAGTTGCAACCGTCTTTGGGAACTTCCTGTCCCATGCCCAGCCAGTATGGTTTGCCGTCTTTAACCAGAATGTTGGAGAACACGATTTCGCCTGGGTTAGTTAGTGATTTCCAGATTAGAGAGTCGTCTTTGGGGTTAACGTCCTGTATGATTCCAAATATACCTGATTCCACGTTTACGGCGCGGGCAGCTGAGTCAATGTCGCGGATGTACGCTATGTCATCGCCAAGGATGGATTCTCCTGGAAGCATGGCGGTTGAGGTTTTTCCGCATGCACTCGGGAAAGCTCCTGCAAAGTAGGTTTTTCTTCCGCTTGGGCCAAAAACGCCCATGAGCAACATGTGTTCGGCTAACCAGCCTTCGCTGCTTGCTTTGCGGATTGCTAATCGGAAGGCTAGTTTCTTGAATCCTACGGAGTTGCCTGCATACTGTGTGTTGACGCTGTAGATGGTGTTGTCCATTTGGTCGATGTAAATGCATTTCTTGTTGAAATCCACGCTTACCATGTCGCCGTTTAGTTTTCCACCCGAGTGCAAGACACGTAGAAAATCGCTTTTCGGTCCTGCCTTCACAAACTGGTCGTATCCAGAGCGGTATAGCAGGTTTTCTGAGTGAGCAACATACCAGGAATCAGTGCATTGTAAACCCAGAATGGTGAAAACCGAGTCACGTGGACCCAACGACACGAAACGGACAATCATCGTTTTGCCCTGCATGGAATCCCGAAGTACCCCCCTAACCTCGGCTAAACCTTCTTGGCGGTCCATCTGGTTGAGGGCTTTGCTAAATGTGATTCCTTTGGGCACCAGATACTTGGTTGCTTGGCGGTCTCGGCCTTGGTCGTGTTCACCGTCGAAATGGACAGTGTGTCCCGGGATGGTTAAGATTGCCTGTTCTTCACCTACCGCTACTGCTTGTTTTCGGACATGTGCTATGTCTTCGGCGGAGTCGCTGCAGATGAAGATGTCTTTAGGTTGGCAGAGGTCGCTTTCTTTAGCGATGAATTCATGGACGTTGGGGTTGTCGATGGCGGCTAGTTTTTTGAAGTCTGCGGGGCTTAGTTTGGGTTGTAATGCTTCAAGGTATGGATTCATAGTATTCATCAGTTCTCTATAGCTCATTTACTTGACCTGGTACACGGGGGAATGGTTGACATTCAGCGATGTGTTTGACGCCTACTATCCAGCCGACTAAACGTTCCATGCCTATGCCTCCGCCAGCGGTCGGTTTAAGTCTGCCTTCCTTAGCCATCTTCAGCACTAATGCATAGTTTTCTTTTTTGACTTGGTCGCGCTCGATTTTCTTTAGGATTTTAGCGTATTCATATTCACGTTTGGCGCCTGAGAGGACTTCGCCGAACTGTGGCAGAAACAAATCATAGTTGTCCCATTTGCCGGTTTTGAAGTCTTCGAAATCGTAGAATTCCCGTGGAATGTTGGTTACCCAGACTGGCTCGGATATTTCCTCTGATATGCCTGCTTCCCAGTCTGCGCCGTATTTGGCTTCAAGGTCTACGCGGTCGTAGATTTTGAATGGTGCTTTGGGCATTTTGAGGGTGTCGCAGCGGCACAACATTGTTAATTCGCCTTTCATGTCTTTCTTTAGGTCTTTGACTAATGTGCAGATTGCTTCTTCAACTAAGGCAAAGACATCTTTTGATGTGGCATCTCGGGCTTCAAAGTCCAATTGAGTGAACTCGTAGATGTGCTTGCCGGTTTTTGCGCGCTCCGCTTTTTCTATTCTGATGTTGGGTGAGAGTATGAAAAGTTTGGGGTAGGCGGTTGATGCGGCGACGAGTTTGTGGATGATCATGCTGGCTGTGGTGCGGACTGGTTTGCCGTAGATGTCTACTTCGATTCTTTTCTCTATGGATGCTCCTGGGTCGGGCCAGAGCGGATCGGTGCTTTGGCTCAGTGCCACGGGCAGTAGCCACTGGAAGCCTTTATTCACGAAAGTTGTTGAGAGACTCCTAAGCGTGTAAGTCATAACTTTGCCTATGCAGGCTTTTCTTTCTATTTCCGCTTCCGTTAGTTGGTCTAACGGTTTGGGGATTTCGATAGTTTGTTGTTTTGTCATTTTGGTCACTGTGAACTTTTGGTTTGGTGTACACTGTGCAGGGCAGGTAATAAATTTTATACAACAAAACATGATTAATTTACAATTTAATCAAGTTTTTATACCACAAACATGTAATATTTACACATGAGCATCAAACTCGACGAAAAAGACCTCGCCATCCTCACCCTCATCCAGGAAAACAGCAAACTAACCGCCAACCAAATAGCCAAAAAAATAGGCGCCCCAATCACCACCGTCTTCGCCAAAACCAAACGCATGGAAGAAATGGGCGTAATCAAAGAGTACCGCGCCATCCTCTCCCCCGAAAAACTCAACCTCGGCACCGCCGCCTTCATCTTAGCCGCCGTATCCTATAGGGCGAAAAACGAGGATGAAACACCCATCTCTCAGCGGCAAGTAGCAGAGGAAATCGCAAGGTTCCCCGAAGTCCAAGAAGTCCACATAATCACGGGCGACTGGGATTTGCTCGTGAAGCTGCGAGCCGAAAACGTTGATGCAGTCGGCAAGTTTGTGGTGGATAAGCTGCGTTTGATTAAGGGGTTGGATAAGTCTCTTACGTGTATGGTGTTTGAAACCGTGAAAGAATCCACGAGTTTGCCGCAGACTTTCAGGAAAACCCAGTTGAAGCCTTAGGCTGAACTGGAATAGTACAGAAGCGGCAGCGCCAGCAATACAGTGTTCTTTCCCTTAGCAGTCAAGGCGTACTCTACCCGCAGGGGCGGACCTGCAGTGACTTTTCTTGTTATGTAACTGTGTTTCTGGAGCATTTTTAGTTTGTCTGAGAGCGTTCTTGAGTTGACGGATAAGATTTTTTTGATTTCACCAAAGCCGATGACGTCTTTGAGCATTAGGGTGTAGAGGATTTCGAGGCTCCATTTCTGGAAGAGGAAGTTGAAGCTTTCTTGTAGGCTTTCGAGTTCGTCTTTGAGTTCGGTAGGTGTTATTTTCTGTTTTTCTATGATTTCGTTGAAGGTTAATTCTACGCCTTTGAGGACTTTGTCCATTTGTGCTTCTACGAGTTTGCGGAATTCTGCGCTTAACGTTAAGGGGGCGCTCATGTGGGTTACACTCGGTGTGGTTTTGCTCACTTAATGATTTATTAAGCTTTACATATACAACAAGGTATACAAAGTAAAGTTAACTTGGAGGAAAAACGAGAATGGACAAATACGACGCCATAGTCGTTGGCGCAGGAACAGCAGGCTGCTTAGCAGCAAAAACCATCGCTGAAAAAGGCTTAAAAGTCTGCATCGTCGAGAAGAAAAAACGCGAAGAAATCGGCGAAAAAATCTGCGGCGACGCACTAGGAGAACACCACCTCAAAACATTGGGCTTAGAGAAGCCAACGGGCGGCGAGTTGGAAGCAAAGATTGATGGCATAAAAATTTATTCCCCAGACGAAAACACCATATTCACCATCGCCGACAAAGACTTCGTCGGTTACCTGCTCAACAGACGCTTATTCGGGCAGTGGCTCCTCAACAAAGCCACCGACAAAGGCGCAGTCCTGCTGGACAACATGAATTTCCGCAGTCCAATCATCGAGAAAGGCGCAGTCGTCGGCTTAACCGCTAAAAACATGAAGACAGGCAAAGTCGCTGAGATGCGCAGCAAAGTTGTGGTTGACGCAAGCGGCTACTTCGGCATGGTACGCAAACAGCTGCCCGCGTCAATGGGCATCGACCGCGACATAGCCAACGAAGACGTAGAAGCCTGCTACCGAGAAATCCGCCAGCTTAAACAAGAAACCGAAAACACCCGTTTCTGCGAAATCTACCTAAACCAAAAAGCATCCCCAGGCGGCTACGTATGGATTTTCCCCAAAGGCGGCGCACGCGTAAACGTTGGCATAGGCACCTGCATGCGCAAAACAGGTTATCCTAACCCCAAAGAACAGCTCTATGCAACGGCTATTAAGAAGCCAATCTTTGAAGGCTCACTGGTTCTAACTGGCGGCGCATGGTTTGACCCCGTCCGCAGACCAATAGACAACATGGTTTCAAACGGAGTCATGCTAGTAGGCGACGCAGCATCACTGGTTAACCCTATCCACGGAGGCGGCATCGGACCCTCAATGCTAAGCGGCTACCTTGCAGGACAACAAATCGTCGAAGCACTCAACAAGGGCGAACCCACCAAAGAAGCGCTGTGGGGCTACAACAAACGCTACATCGACACATACGGCAAAAAACAGGGCACACTTGACATATTCAAGATGTTCCTGCTCAGCTGCAGCGACGACGACCTCAACTACGGCATGAACGAAAAACTCATGACTGAAGACGACGTACTCAAAGCAGGCATGGGCGACGACTTCCACCTAAACATCACCGAAACCGCAAAACGCGTCTTCCGGGGCATACGCAGAGTCGGCTTCCTAACCAAACTACGTTCAACAGTCGTCATGATGAGAGGCCTTAGCGCACACTACAACACCTACCCAACCACACCCGAAGGGTTTGAGCCATGGCGCTTACAAACAGTAAAACTGATTGAAGACACCCGCAAAAAACTCGTAGATTAAACATCCAACCAATCTTTTCTTTTTTTCATCTTTTTAAATGGACTAATGCGATTTCACGCTGGAATTTTTTCCGTTTTAGGCTTAATAGACCGTGCAGCAAAAATCAAGAGCATACCAACGAACGCTACAAGCAAAAACCACAGTGCCGTAGTTCCAGCATGCAAATAATTTGCAAAGACTGCGCCACCAGCTAAGCCGCTAAAAAGAACAACCGCGCCTATTGCTGTAATAATAAAGTAACCAGAATTGAGATATGCATCTCGTTCGTCACCTGTTAATGGCTTTCTGTTCATTCTTTTTTTATACTTGAGACCTGAACTTAAAAGGACTACCCCCGAAAGTGTAACTAATGAAGTAAGGGTAAAATCAATACGTAAAGAATAAAAATAAATACCTAATGCCATTAGGAATAAACCGACAATAATAATACAAATTTGGGTTTTTACGCGTCTATCCATGGTTACTTTAATCCTTTCAAGATATTAATATAATTTGGCATTCCTGTGTCAATCTTTATTTTGAGTCATTAAGTAATAAATAAAAAATGAATAGTAAACAACGAGAATCATAGTGCTTAAAATGATTTTTGCCAATTTAATGCTATAAATTTCTGGCTATTGCAGTTCATGAAAGGTTTTACGTGTCCTATTTGAGTATTTTCCGTAGCTTAAGCTGTGGGCTTTTGGCGGGCATTTGTGGTCTTAAGTATGCGGTCTCAAAATTTGTTTTTTTTAGAAAAAAAGGAAAATGGAAGCTTAGACCGCATAGACCACGTAGAGCGTTATATCATGGTTAAAGTTGACATTTGTAGTAGTTGTTTGGTAATCGGTGCTAAATGTGTAGTATTGAGCGTCGTCATCGACGATGTATTGGATGGTTCCCAATTCCCACCTGTTAGGGTCATACACCATGTAATCAAAGCCTACGGACCAGGAACCATCTGATACGTGTACTGTTAACGGTGAAGTTCCGACACCCCCACCATCGACTTTAACATTTGTACTGATATCATCGTAATACTCGTAGCCGTCGATGTAAGCGAAGTAAGAGTACACTGTCAGCGTTGGATTATCTATCAGTTGAACACAGTCCACTTCCAGCGATACGGGGCTGCCTGAATCCCATCCAAGAACCATAACGTAATTAATGGTGTCTGAATAAACTTGATCGACTGAACCACAATCGTAGTACTGTGCCGTTTGAGAGTTAATATATTGATCTCCATACGGCAATAGGTACCAATTATAGTTATTGGGGGAGACGTAAACTCGCATGTGGCTATTGTATCCTGAATCGGAATATGCGTTTACAAAGACTTCACCGGCTCCAGGTGCATTTGTCTGTGTGACAATGTATGCCATGTCACTATAGCTTCCTGCGTAAATCAGGGCACAAAGGTTGTTAGGGTAGTCAGGTGATTGGCCTAATAAACCGCTCTCAACCACTGTTGCTGCTGTATTTTGGTGCCAATGGTAGGTACTTGTTATTGAGTTGTCATAGTATTGGGGGGCAACAGGGTCGTAAATGCCAAGATTGTTTGCAAAGGTAATTGAGCCTATTCGAAGATACGCGGATGACCAAAAGCCGTTTAGTATATCGGAGATGTAACCAGACCAATTGAGCGGGTTCAACCAGTCAAGTGAAGAAGTTTGTTCCAAATAGGATGCCAAGAAATCAGTGAACCCTGTACCCAGCCAGAACCAAAGATTTTGATTCTCATCAATTACAGAGTCTTTAGCCACAGTCCAAATAATCTCACTAATTACTGTTCCTAAAATCACTGTCACGATCTCAGCGACATCAGCGAGCCAGCCTATTACGGGAATAAATAGTTCAACAATCATTTCAGCAATAATTTCGCCCAGTGTAAATTCTAGCAAGTAAGAAGGCAGGTTACTTGAGTCATATTGATCTAACATAAAATCATAAATACCATTTTGTAATTGATGCCAATTCGAATCAACAGGTATGTTGTAGTATACTTTGTCATCATGTGGAAAACTACCAGCGACAAAATTTTTACCATACCAAGAAAAAGCGACATGGTTAGGATCATAATTATCCATCGTGACCAGGGAGGCCATATTGGTAATTTGACTTGATTGGGCTATAATGTTGTTTCCAGATGTTTTTGTTGGCAAAGACCCATTAGCAATCGGTAATGAGCCATTATTTAATGAAGATTGTCTTAATTCGCTAATTATTTCGTCTACTGTTTGCCCACGAGATTGAGTAATGGTTGACGCATTTATTGCCGATGGAATTTTGGCAGATTTTATTGCTGGAGTGTCTACTTCGGTTTTTATTCCGTTAACGATTATTTCGGTTGATTTGTCGGTTTTGTTTATCGTTATTTCTGTAATTGTTCCATTTGGGGCTGTCACTATTGTATTTTGGCAAGTCTTAGAAACATTCTCGAACTGTAGCTTCCAATCGCCTATTTGCATTTCTTTTTGGTCATCAGATATTGTAACTTTAAACGGTGATATTTGCTTAGTAGAAAGTGCTGTTGCTGTTTTTATAGGGGTTAGGACTAAAAGGGATGAAATCAAGAAAACTAAAATTATTGAAGAAATTATAATCTGGTTTTTTTTCATATCATAACCTCTATGCCTATATCAAAAGAATTAAGTTAAAAGACTTGCGAAAATGTTTTATAGGCATTCACATTCGGAAAAAACTGATTTGAAGGTTAAGATATTTTTTATCTAATATTGATTTGTAACTTAGTCGAAGCTCAGACGTAGGGCAGTATAGTAGGCTACGTTTAAGATTTTGTTGTGTTTGGATTCTCAAGCAATTAATGATATGTTTCGGTCTGTTTTGTGTTGTAGTTTTAGGTTATCCATTTGGTTTTTAC
>CAIUPH010000111.1 GCA_903901015.1 Candidatus Bathyarchaeota archaeon
TACACCACCCCGGCCGCTTTTCCATGCAAAACTTGCACCTCGGCCACTTTTACCGAGTTTTATGCTTGGCTTCGATACAGACATAGCAAACACCTTATTTTCGTTTGCGGAAGATTTTCCCGCCATCGTTGTACTCTCCAGCAATATATTCAAAACCTACCTCGATCAGCTGGCAGGCTTGTTCAGCATTGAAGGCGATGTGTGTTATGAATTGGTCGTTTGGCAAACTCTTGAATAGGTTTTTCTCTAACTGAATGTATAGTCGCGTGTTTTCGATGCATTTATGGCCTAAGAACTCAGCAACGTAGAGGATATCTGGTTTGTAGTGATAGAGCATTGTTCCTTTCCAATAACGGAAAGTGTGCATATGTATCCCCTTGAGCCGTGGGTTTCCAATTTTGAAGGCTACTTTGTTTCTATTCCTGCAGAGCTTGTTTTTGAGGCTATCTATCGTGTTGTCACCGAATAAGAGGTCGTTTTCCTTCGGCAAGTTATCGAGCATGCTGAGAAGCTTTCCGCTTAAATCGCTGAAGATTCTTGCGTTGCTGCCTTTCTCCGGGCAGTTGCACATGATTATTCTTCTTTCAAGGTCCACGTCTTTCCAGGGTACAGCGATTGCTTCACCTCTCCGCATTCCAGTTTCTTTGAGGAGCTGTAGAAAAGCCACAAGTATATTAGGAGAGGCAGCGATTAAATCGTCGATTTCTTGCTCTGTAGGAATGAAAGGCAGTTTCCTAATTATCTGGTATATTGGTGCTTCCCAAGTTAGACCTAAGTACGCTAAGAAGTCGGTGTAAGCGTTTATTACGTTGCGTTTTCTGCTACCACTCCAAATTTTCCCTTTAAAGGCGGTTTCTGGCTTTGATTGATTTGCTATGACTTGCTTGACAGTCTCGGGGTAGTGTCTTGATGTACCCACTCATGCAAGGTCTCTGGCATGTGGAAAGCAAAAACCCGTCTGGAACGGTGCTCGGGGTCACGTAAATCCCTGAAAAACGTCTCTACACCTGTGCTTTCATAGGCAAAAGGCAGCACGTCTCCGACATGGGGAATACTTTCTGGCAGATTTCTAAGGTACTTCTCGGTTTGCTCAGAAACACCGCTCAGTGTTGTGCCTTCAGGCTTAGCCTCCACAACACCTATGGCATGACGCTCAACGAAAAGCAAATAATCAGCAAAACCAGCACCCTTCAAAGGAAACTCACGAACAGCAACGCCCAAGCCAGCGCCAAGATTCAAAGCCTTGTAATCTTGAATCAGCCAGCCTGCCTTCTCAAGCAACACATCAATCTTTTTACGAGCTTCCTCTTCAGGCTTCATTAAGCATAGCATCTCTTGATTTTATTGGGTATTAAAGTTAAAATACCAAAGTAAGAATAAAAGACTTGGAACTCAGCTGCTTGACAAGGACAGTTACCCGCCAGACAAACAGCAGATAGCCACCGACACAGTATTAGACCAAGCAAAACTGCTATGCAGAGACTGGGCAGAGAAATTATTCAAGTGGTTCTTGCCTTAAAATATCACCATCATCAATGAACGTTTGTTATTGAGTTGCGTAGATAACCCAGTGGCATTGCTCATCTAAAGGCGCTTTTGACGGTTTAGCAGGGCCCAAAAAACTGCGGCGAAAACAGGAAAGAGAGTCAGCACCGTCAAAGCGTAGTTAAGTCCAGGGCTCAGTCCCGAAGGAAAAACGATTGTACCGATGAACTCACGAACGGAATATTCCCAAACAGCGAGGTATGCTATTGTGGCTGAAACGATGATAGCACTCATGCTTATGCGGCGGGTGTTTCGGATCTCAAGGAGGTCTATGTGTGCCCGATGAGTTTCAGCGCGCACTTTTATGTGTTCGCTTAATTCATCAATGGCGTCTTTTATCATTACGTTTAGGTTTGGGTTGATGGATTGCACTTGACGCTCAAAGTTGTCGTATTCGTGAGAAAGGTCAAGCACCAAGAGTTTTCCCTGTTGGAGTTGTGTGTATTCTTTCCAGAGTTGTTGTTCATCTTAACGGGATTCCCTTTTTAGGGCAGGTTCAAGTTTAAGCGTGAGTTCACGCAGCGAAACCATGAATGATGGGAGTTTGTCTGCTAGGTTTTTTTCGACGATTTGAAGTTTAGCCATTTCTTCTATGATGCCCTTGTAGTTCACGTGGATTATGTCAGCGTCACTCATATTTTGACTTCTTCATTTTCATTAGCGCACGCTTGTTTTTCTATTTATCTCTACTCCTTAGATGGAAAATATTGCAGGGAAACAGTTATGCGTTTGCGACAAAGGCTGCCTCGGATTTCATTGTTTATTCTTGTGGACTGGGCTACTCTACAGAATGGCATCAGTGAGTCGATGAAAGCATATGCTTAAAGGCAAAATTGGGGTAAGTTTAACTCGGTGACAGATATTGTCTTCAGAACCAGAGGAAATCCAGTATATTCAAGCTATGCATGCTTTGGAAGAATTTGTTAAGATACTTGTTGTAGAATATCCGTTGGTATTCAAGGATGGATCAGGAGTAATAGAGATTAGTCCTTCAACTAAAAAACAATTCTTCCCTTACGAAGCCTCAATAAATATAAGGAAAAAAGAATAGAGCTTGTGGTCGTAATTCCTTTGGCAGGTTAATCTGATGAATCCGGTTGTCGTATATTCAACAAAAGGTGGTAACACCGAAAAAGTTGCGCTCGAAATCTCCCAAGAATTAAACTGTGAAGCAATCAAAATATCGGGAGCATCGGATTTTTCAGTAATATCGCTTAAGGAATTTGACGTTGTGTTTATTGGGACCTGGGTTCGTGGTGGGGAACCAAGTCCAGATATGATAAGTTTCTTAAAACAGCTGAGTTTTGAAGATGGCAACAGGCATTTTGCTCTTTTTATGACTTGGGCGGGCGGCGGCAAAAGTGATGTTTTGGCGTTTAAACGGGTAAAACAGTTTTTAGATGTTAAGAACCAAAGGTTACTTGATGACTGTTTCAAATGTTTGGGTAAGACTTTTGGTATGGCAAGGCGGGGGCACCCAGATGCACAAGATTTAGCTAACGCTCGAAAATGGGCTAGAACGCTTGTTAGTGCGCCTGAAAAATCACGCTGAAATAATTTGATCGTTTAACCGTTGGAGTAGCACATTTTAATATGTTATTAGTTTAAACTGAGTGATAGAGTAATCGATGGGCAAATTATCCAAGAATCAACAAAAAAGAGAGATAATCGCGGTCGATGTTAAGCAAGCGAAGCAATCAACACTGGAAGATCTCTCTTTTCAATTCAACATTGAACGGACAAGAGAGGCAATCACACCAACAAAAGCAATAGTAATTAACAAAATCTCAGACACAACTAAGGAAGACGAATTATCACTTAAAGTGGAATTTAGCTTACTGCCTTCCAAGACCTCATTTTCAAAAATAAATTTGGATCTGTTTTTTCAAGAACATCTGCTTAATTCAACAACTATTAGCATACCTCAAAGTACTCTCCTAAGCGACACATCAGAGTTTCCCCTAATTTTAGATATGAAAGGGATTGTTGCAGGAGAGTATCTGATTATGGTGGAAATGTATGAGCCGTGGTCTTCGGGGGAAAAACTAAACTTTACTTTTAAAGAAATAACTGTTCAATATGTTCTGCAGACTAGAGAAGCAAGATATGTGAAAATTCCCACTGTAAAGGGTGTTGCAGGTTCGGATCTAACAGTTGTTTCAGCTTCTGCAAAAAACATTTACCGTGAAATAGAACACGACCAAAAACAAGAAGCAATAAGCAAAAGAGATGAATGGTAAGTACTCTAAGACGAGTATAGGGAAGGATAATTGCAAATTCAGGTTCAAAAAAACGCGAATACCGCATCACTTGAATACCAACGAACTAATCGCATATTCCTTTAAGAGAACGAAAAACGTTAAATTCTAAAAACGCATTGGTTGCTTGACTTCACATGCATTATTGCGAAAACTGTGGAACCCCAGTAAATCGAAATGTTAATTTCTGTGGAAACTGTGGAACCCCCCAAAAGCAACAAATCCAAGATTTTCCACCGCCCCCTCCATCTATACTTATAACTCAAATAGAGCAAGTCAAAATCCTAAATCCATTTAGTCAAGCTGTTACTGAGCAAATCTTAAGCTTCATTATCGCTCAATCATCCAAACGTTTCGGAAACGCAGATTATTACACTGGTATTTTAACTAATCAACAGCTTATTTTTGCTCCGATGACTAAAGAGATGCTCAGAGAAGTTTCTGAAATATCAAAACAGCAGGCGAAAGGAAAACTTGGTCCAGGAACGATAACATATCCTTATCAACAGAGATACCTCTCAATGACGCCTTCTGCAATATTGGCTAATACTCCCGGTTGCCTTGTAATTCGAAATAGTTCTATTCAGGAAATCAACCTGGCAGTAGTCGGTTCGATTGGCGATGGATATTCAGATACCAATGAATATGAAATGAAAATTGCTTCTAGTGTGGGAAATTACACTTTTCGTATGACTAAAAGGGACGAATATGCAAGTAGGCTAAAACAAATTTACCAAGATAAGCTAAGATTGCGATAGCTCTTACCCGCCCTTTTAATTCCAGAACAGCGCTGAATAAGCGATTATCATAAAAACTCATTTAATGTACGCGGTATATTGCATTTTGGTTGAACATTAAATCAAAATTTTGCTTATGTATTGTAGGGAAACAGTTATTCGTTTCCTGCTCAGGCTGTTTCTAATCTCGTTGTTTATTCTTGTGTCACCTCTTCCTCTGCTTGCGTGTCCGAATCGGGTTATCTTCCAGTTTTCCATGTTTCCTCGAATGATTTGTGGATTGCTTGTTAGTATGTAGAAGGGCAATTTTGTCTGGGAAGTATAGAGCTCAGCGATAAAGTTTAGAAACCGTTTGCCCACTCCGATTTCTTGATAATCCGGTAGAACGACTAAACGGCTGACTCGATAGTATTTTGTTTTCATTCTTACGCATGCGACAGCTATGAATGCAACAGGTTTGTCTTGATAGACCGCGGTGTAGCATCTGACTCCTGCACCTAATGAACCGTTTAGATAGTGATATCTCTGAAACATTTTCCAATGGTTAGCGCCGCACCGATAAATTTGGAGTTCAACGGGCGGCCGAGTTGTTTTTTTCGGCTAAACTCCATTGTGTCTGTGGAGAATACCCGATCGGGATCTAACCATGCGATTACATCATATGCCATATTACCATATAGCGATATAGTCAATTACAATTTATAGTTTGTCAATAACTTTTTCCAAAGTTTTTCCTTCGAGAAGTCTGCGAAAGTTAATTTCGAAAGCTGCCGCGGGGTTCTCGAGTTTCCATGCTTCAAGCACCGCAGGGTTAACTTCGCCGACAAAGCCAACTTCGACGCCGCCAACGATTACTTTGCCAACTCTTCCTTCGATGAAGCTTGGATGCACGGTTTCTTTTATCTGCCATTCCACTCCGAAGTTCGCCATGAACGAGTCAAGAGCGGATTTGATTTCGCTGAAATTCGCGTTCGGGTGAGTGGTTGCGGCGGCTAGCCAGTCTTCGTCGCGTGTCTGGGTTTCGCGGGTTTCGTCTGGCAGGGTTACTTTGCCGAGTTCGAAGATTTTCTGGGGAAACTCTACGGAGGCGTTGCAGGCGAGGAACTCCATGAGGCTTGGCAGGAGCCAACTGCGTAGGCAGGTCATGGTGACTATTTTGGGGTTGTCGAGTTCGATGAATTTGGTCGGTGGGGCATTCATTTTTGAGAAAAGAACGTCAGGATTTGTCAGGGTGGTGTTTAGGGTTTCCTGGTAGCCCAAGCCCACCATGAGTTCGCGGGCGACGTCGATGTAGCGTTGGTCGGGTTTTGCGCGTCCAGTCGTGGGCAGTTCGCGCCATGTGGACTCGATGTTGTTGTAGCCGTATGCGACGGCGACGTCTTCAACTATGTCAACTTGATGCATCACGTCCACGCGGTAGCACGGCACCAGCACTGATACGCAGTCGCTAGACACTTTTTCAACGCCTAGTCCAGCCACGAGGAGTAATTCGCAGATTTTCTCGCTTGTCAACTTTAAGCCCAAAAGCCTGTTCGTGTACTCAACACTCAACGCCACCACGCGGTTGCTAAAATCGGGTGTAACAACGGTTTTCTGTGGGTAATCTGATTTTTCGGGGTAGTTGATGGTTGCCGAGTAGGCTTTTCCGCCGCGGTCAATTAGCGCGAGCGTAACCAGGTTGAGCGTGTTTAGGACGGTTTTGTGCAGGGTTCCTGTGACTTCAACGAGCAGGTTGCGTGATTCCTCGGTAATCTTGCCTAAATCGTTCGAGTTGATTATTGGGGGGAACGAGAGGACTTTGCCTTCGCTGTCAAACAACATCGGGTAGAGCGGATTCTTCTTGACGATGTGACCGTACTCGACGCCTTTGGGGTGGCGCATCAAAATCTCGTTTAACCCCATCTCTTCGGTGAAACCCAACGGAACAAATTTTACATCCTCAGGTTTAACGGCGGTGTACTCGATTGGGGGTTTGATGAGGTCCAGGTTGTAGATGCCGATGGATGTTTTCTGTCGGCTTCGACCATTAGTCTGGTCGAGCTTGTCTTGCAGGTGCATGATTCCTTTGATGGTGCTGTCTGAGAGGTGGATATCTTTGATGACGGCGCAGCAGATAAAGGGGCGAATGTTCCACAGGTTAGCGTGAACGTCCACTTCGACGGCTGATTTGCCAACGCTATACTGTTTTATTCCCTTCGCGTGGTTCAGGTAGCCTTGCAATGCGCGGCTTAAGCCTTCGATGCTCCATAGGTCGGGGCGGTTAGTGTCCTTCATTTCTATGCTGACAGAGCCTTCTTTCTCGTCGAACGCCTTCACTTCTGCCTTAACGTATGCGAGGATGTCATCGAGCTTTGTCATGTCACCGTTCAATTTAACGTTAAGCAGATGGTCCAGTTCTTTGTAATCTACATCGATTGTGGGCATTTAGGTCACCTGTTTTTTCCGTAGCCAGCCAAGGTCTTGGCTAAAAATTTGGCGAATATCTTCGATGCCAGCACGCATCATGAAGAGCCGGTCAACGCCCAAGCCCCAAGCGATAACGGGCTGTTTAACGCCAAGAGGCTGCATGACTTCGGGACGGAATATTCCTGAACCGCCAAATTCCACCCAACCGTAGCCTTCCTTGTAAGCGGATAGTTCCACGCTGGGTTCGGTGAAGGGGAAATAGTCGGGTTTGAAGCGGATTTTGTCTGCTCCAGCAATCTCTTTGGCGAATTTGCCCAGAACACCCAGCAGGTCCCTTAGGTTGAGGTTTTCATCGATTACTATGCCTTCAACCTGGTTGAATTCTGAGAGGTGAGTTTTATCGGTTATTTCGGGGCGGTAAACTCGTGCGATGGAGAAGTGTCTGCTTGGAACCTCGAATTTTCCAGTTTCCAATGTTCGTGCGCTCAGGCATGTACCATGTCCCCGAAGAAGCAAGCGTTGGGCAGCTTCAAGCGAGTATTTGTAGCCCCAGCCTGTTGAACCCGTTTTCCCTCCGTGCTCATGAGTTTCTTTCACATGTTCAAGCGCGTGGGCATGCTGGCTGATGTCGCCGCACTGGGGGTCTTTGATGTAGTAGATGTCACTGGCTTCCCGTGCTGGATGATCCTGCGGCACGTACAATGCGTCAAAGTTGAAAAAGCTGGTTTCAACCGCCGTCCCCGTCATTTCCTGGAAGCCCAGCTGCACCAGTTTAGCTCGGACTTCGTCGAGGAACTGCAGGTACGGATGTTTTTTGCCTCCCCACGTCTTGATTACTGGGGCTTGGATGTTGTATTTTTGAAGTTCTGCATCCCGCCAAGTTCCATTAATAATATCTTGAGGTTTAAGTTGAGTAATAATTGGTTTAATTGTTTCATTTAACGCAAGGTTGGCAGACCCATTTATCGCTGCTTTTTTGCCTTCAGCGGTGATTTGAAGGGTGCGGGTTGTTTTGGGTTCGATTGTCAATAGTTTTCTTTTTTTGAGTTGTTCGACTGCTTTTTGAAGGTCTGAACTGAGGTCTTCCTGTGCAGCTTGATGCTTTGTATTCAAGTGCTTTAGAAAGTTTTCGTCGCAGTCTTCAGGCAATGTTGTTTGATGAAGAAGTTCTTCAGTGATGTGAAGGGTGTTGTTTTGGGGAGTGTAGGTTGCCCATTTTTTACGTATCGTCCATCCGAGGGCAATTTGGATAAATTCCTGAGCTAAATTGGCTTTTTTGGCGGCTGCTTGCAGGTCTGCTGTTCCGCCCAGTTCCGCGACTGCCAAGATGAGGTTGCGTTCGGGCAAACCGTCTTTCGCGTACTTTTCGCCTTCAGGGGTTAGTTTGATGACGTTCTGGATTTTCGCGTGGATAGCGACAAAACTTTTTTCTTGCAGCGTTAAGGCAGTGCGCATGACGGCTGTATCTTGGATTCCGCAGGCTTGGATTAACTGATCCACGGTTGCTGTTCCGCCCAGCGATTCCAGCGCGGAAAGGAGTTGTTGTTCTTGGGTTCTAAGTTCAGCCATCCTGTTTGCCTTCGCAGCCTGATGTTTTGTTATTGGATAGTTGCCACGCAAATAAAAGCATGCTGATAACCCATCAAAGCGCTGGGATTATGCTATCTGGATTTTTTTAACCAGTGAACCGTACACATTTTTCTCGATGGTTCTTTTGTGGCTACTGATTTTGTCCTGTGCCTCTTTGTACGAGTTTTCTTTGACGGCTTCGTGGGTTTCAACGCTGGTTTTTCTGGCTTTAAGCAGGTTAACTTGTTCCTGGAATTGGACGAGGCTATGTTTTATTTCATCCATCTTCGAGCTGGCAATCAGTTGGTCGCGGTTTGTCGTCGTCTCCACGATTCTGACCTGCAGATTCGCAAGGGAATCTTTGTGGAGAATTTCGTTCACCGAGTCCGCAGCTTTGCGGGCTTTATCGGGTTTTAGCTTTAACTTGTCCTCAGCCATCAACACTTCGAGCTTCTGCAGAACCTCTTTAAGCTGTGGATAACCCGACTTCTCCGAGAACATCGCGTCAAAAGGCGCATCTAGATACTGGTTTATCTTGTTTAATTCGTCAGGCGTTATTCCGCCTCCGCCGCCTCCAGTGGCTAAGGCTTGCATTTTAATGAAAGGCTTCTGCAGGTGATTTAACTCATGTTTTAGCTCGTTGCTTAAGACTTCGATTTCGCAGTTAACCATGTTAAGTTTGTCGATGGGTCCTGTGCATTTGAGCTCATTGATTTTTATTTCGAGCGTAGCGATTTCCTGCTCGATTGGTGTGCGCTCGTTCTTTATGGTTTCCTTCTCGCCGCCCAGCACAACCAACTGTTTCTCAACGTTCTGGAGTTCGTTGACTTGTTGGAGGGCTTCTTCCAAGGTTTTTGTTTTAACGTATTCCTTGGTTACATAGTCGTTTAATGTGTTGTAGGCTTGTTTGGCGCGTTCATAGACTGCTGAGAATTTGCGTCTATCCATGATGAAGAAGGGTGAGATTCTTGGAAACCAATTTTTGATGTCTATGTCAATTACCAACAGCACTTTCTGAGTTTCCACAATGTAGCGGCTTAAGCTGTCGTATGTGACTTGTTCGGGAGGGGTGAGTTTTTTTAGTCGGTCAAGGAACAGTCGGGCGAGCTTGTTTAGTGCTCTGGCTCGGTTGTAGACTTTCATGTTCCTTCGTTCGATTTCTTTTGAGCTGGTGTCGAAGAGTTGTTTGCTGACATCCGCCATGGCTTGGATGGAGTTGTTCATGTCGTCGCGTAGTTTTTTGGCTTGGGCATGGACGGGTGTGAGGGTGCTACTGGTTTGGGTTTCAAGCCAGCGTTTGGCTTCTTCGGAGGATGTGAATTGGATTGTGGTTTCAGTCAACTACGCTTCACTGTTCTCTATGTTATTGTTGGCTTGTTTATCAATTTTAGCCCAAATTGAGCAACTCTTTTTTGGGTAACTACTCTTAAATAGGTAACAAATGCATTGAAACGATTGAAGAGAAAACGAAATGAACACACGAACACTCGCACTCATCATAATGTTTGTTGCCTTAACAGCAGCAATCGATGCCTTCGTACCTAAAATTCCCTTTCCATTGCTACCATTTCTTTTATACAATGTATGGGAAATCCCCATTGTCGTATGTTTTGTAGTTTTTGGACCCAAAACAGGTTTGACTGTAGCAGTACTAAACTCTTTTGTTTTGTTAGTATTAACACCACAATTCCTACCAACAGGACCCTTTTACAATCTTATCGCCGTACTTTCTATGCTAATAGGAGTTTTTGTGGCCTTTAAGATTTACACTTACAGATGCCCCACTGAGAAGATAAGCTCTTTCCTGAAGACTCATCAACTAGGATTGGGTATCTCTATGACAACACTAGGAATTGCAAGTCGCGTCGCAATCACCACCGTTGCAAATTACTTCCTAATATCTCAACCATCACCAATAGGTTTTGGCTCGTTCTTTCAATTCGAGGGACTTAGTGGGCAAGCAGCAGTAATCGCGTATTTACCGTTTAGTGTACTGTTTAACGCTACGCTTGCGTTATACACGATACCCGTTGCACTCGTGATAGTAATAGCTATTGTTTCCACAGTTAAAATTCAATAAAAAGGAAGGGTTAGAATCCTAAGGATTCTGACAGTACCTTGGGGTTTATTTGTCCTGCCTTGAAGGTTCGCCCTGTTTTGGCGTTGTTTATCATTAGCACTGCGGGGGCGAATAATCCGTGGTCTATTTTGTAGAAGTCTTTGTCGGCTTCGCGGAAAATCTGCAGGAATGGTTTGCCGTAGTCTTTGGATGCCATCGAGGGTGCTTGGTTAACCATGGTTTGCAATGCCGCTTCGTCGTCGAAGTCAACGGTTAAGTAGACTGTTCCGCCGTAGAGGATGGCGTCGTTGGTGCGTGCCATGGCAACTTCAAAATCTGTGCCGACTGGCGGAATAGGTGCGTAGCCCATTGCGTAACGGATAGCTTTGGGGCTTAAACCCAGCGTTTTTAGTTTGTGAATGCCGACTTCGACAACTCTGCCTGCAACCTGTGTTAAGCCTGCCATGCTTGCGGTCGGAGCAACAACCGCGATGAGGTTTTCTGCTTTGACATTGCTTGCCAGGGTGACTTTTTCGATTAATGCATCAGATGGCAGAACGTTGCTCTCCAATGTAATGACGGCTTTGTCGCTGACGTCTTTGTAGCCGATTTCCTCGAAAACGTCTTTGGGCTTCAATGCCAACGCGCGGACTGGTCCTGAACCGATGGCGATGTTGCCATCTGGTTCTTTGATTCGCCAACCTGCAAACTGCGACCCCAACATGGCAATCGCGGGAAAATCAGACGAAACTGTAATCGATGGAAAAGTAACGTCGCCGTAGGTTTTGAAGCCCAGCTGCGCTTTTCCAGCGCCGCCCAAGCAGAGTTCAGTTAGTTTTTTGCCTGCTTGAAAGCCGCCCGACGCGTTTACGCCTGCATCGATGATTGTGGCACCTGCAGTTGATTTTGACACGGTTACGCCGAATGATTCGGGGTTATCGATGAGTTTTTGGGCTATTTTCCAAGCCATTTGGTTTACGCTTAGTGCATTTCCCATAAGTTTTCACCTGTGAATACCTTTAACGTTGGGGTTTTGAATATTAAAGTTAACGCTGCAGGTTTCCAGCTTTGACGGTTTAAGGGGCATTAGCTTTTTTTCAGTCATAAAAATTTTGGTCACCAGCATATTTGGAGCCTAATAGTGGTTCTATGTTGAAACCTAAAGGGGGTAGGTCGGTATTGCCGCAGAACAAGCGCATTAGCATGTTGAAAATGGTTTAAGGTCTATATCCATTCAGGGTTGCAAGCGCCAGTGCCGCCGCCGTTAAATCCGCGGTTGTGCCAGGGTTGCATGAGTTGCCCTTTGCACGGAGTTTTCTGTCCAATGCTGCAAGGCTCTTTTTGCCTTCTGCAGTATCTAAGCCTCCGAGGTTCAGCGCTTCTTTAGCGTCTTTGGATATTTCACGTGCTTTTTCTTTGCCGACTTTTCGGGCGATGAACGTGTCTGGGCGCTCTGCGAGAATTTTTAGGAAAGTGTGGACCACCGCGTTGTTTAGGGGTTTGTTTTCCAGCTGTTTTTTCAGGTAAGGATACGCTAAATCGAAGGTTAGGGCGAAATTATTGACCCATTCATAACATATGTCATCGTATCCTGACCCGATTTTGAAAACCTCAAACAAACCCACATTCTCTTTCAGAAGCCGCTGCTTGGAAGCAGGGTCGTTAACGTCGAAGTCGGATGAATCGCCAAGACCGCTGGGGCTATCAGCTTCTACCGCTTCATAAAGATGCACAGAATCCCACGCCGACGTTGATTTAACCGTTAAATCGATGTTTTTGCGCAGAACAGAAAAATCCAAAACGTAATCTTCCGTCATCGGCGTCATGCCGGCGGCGGCAGCGATGGGAACAAACAGCATCACCGTGCCAAGAATAGTGTTTCCGCCCCTCTGCCACGAGTTAACATCCACAGCGCAATCCCTTATGAGCTCCCCCAAACCCACCTTGCCCACCTCGAGCCTTTTCTCAGCCACCGACGTTCCAAGATAAGCCGCTTCCTGAAAAGTTGGTCCAGCGGCAACGGCGGAAGCCAAAAAATGCTCCACCCTGGTTTTCTCAAAGCTTGAGGTGAAGCTTACGTTGCCTGGTTTTTGGCTGCTGACTTCAAGCATAATCGCCAGCTGCAGGCACTTTGATATGTGCTGTGCTTTTTCGCAATTAATCATCTATTATGCTCCGAGGGTATGTGATTTAAAAAGGTTTATTAAAGTTTTGAAAACTACAACATCCAGACATGGTTCAAAGGGGACTTGCATGAAGGCACGTGAAGGCGACTTAATCAAGACAAAGAGCAGTGTGGTTTTTGACGTTAAAGGCTTAGTTCACCCAAAAGACAGGGTTATTGCGTTTCCCCGTTTCATTCCTTCGCCGCAGGGTACACGCCAGGGCAAGGATGCGCTCTACGGTAAAGTCTACAGTCTCGGAGACCGATTCAAGTACCTGCAGGAGAACCATCCTGACCTCATCGTTTTTGACCCCGTTTTTGGCGAAACACTCTGCGAAGTTCCCCTCAGCCAAATAGCCGAGCACTACCAGCCGCCAGAAAAGCTGGCGTCGTTGCGCAAATCCAAAAACCTCAGCACTTTGGAGAACAAAGCGTTGCACCTTGCAACAACGCTGAAAGAAAAAGCAGGAATCCCATGGAACGCAATCGGCATCTCTGGCTCGATTATGGCAGGTTTAACCAACGAAAAATCAGACATCGACCCACTCGTCTACGGCGTGGAAAACAGCCGCAAAGCCTATGCTGCCCTTCAGGAACTGCTCAAAACCGCTGATTCAGACTTCAAACCCTACAGCCGAATGGAACTTCAGACGCTTTTCGATTTCCGTTCGAAGGACACCCAGATGAGCTTCGACGACTTCACAGCGGTCGAAAGCCGCAAAGCCTTCCAAGGCATGTTCATGGGAACCGACTACTTCATCCGCTTCGTGAAGGACTGGAGCGAAACCAGCGAGCAGTACGGCGACGTGTGCTTCAAGAACGCTGGGTACGCAAAAATAACCGCCACGATAGCTGATTGTTCCGACGCACTTTTTACGCCCTGCACTTATATGCTCAAGGATGTTAGAGTTGTTGAAGGACCCAAACTGGCGCCGATAACGGAAATCGCTTCTTTCCGCGGCAGATTCTGTGTGCAGGCGGCAAACGGCGAAGCAGTCGAGGCACAGGGAAAAATTGAACAGGTAATCAACAAAAAAAACCTAAGCGAATATTACCGACTGATCATTGGCAATAAACCGTCAGATTACATGGTGCTTAGGCATTAGCGCAGCGTGTGTGTTTAGTTTCGACTTTTTGACCATGCTGTGGTTAGATCGCAGCACAAGGTCCTTAAGCGCCTCCTCAACGCTCGGCAATTCCGCGGGCATAACCAAAGAAGTAGTAGTCGAAGCGTTTTTTTTCTCTTCGTCGACTACTTCTAATCCAAGACGAGCAATCTTTTTACGAATACA
>CAIUPH010000112.1 GCA_903901015.1 Candidatus Bathyarchaeota archaeon
CTGTACCGCCAGTAACGTTTGCCACAGCGATTGAAGAGATTTGAGTATTGGATGTCCAAAACCAAGCTATAGTGTTTATTAAAGTTGTCCCGCTCCAGACAGAAAGTTGGGTAACCCATTCAACGCCATCGTTATAGTATCCTGCAGTAACAATTTCTTTAGTGCCGTCCGCATTGACGTCTCCGGTAGTTATGGCAGCGACATTTGTGTCGCTAGTTGTGAACCATGAACTAATATTTTGAGAAATGAGGGCAGAGGTAGGTTGTGAAAGAACAGCTACGGAAACTAGTACGGTAATAAACAATATTGTGGCTATTTTGAGGCTTTTGTTTTTCATCATTTTAGAAATTCTCCTTTTTGATAATTTGATTCGTAACTAATTGGTTGGAGCTTTGATATTTAAAAAATTGTGACTTCAAAGAAGCAGTCACAAAGAGAGAATGAGGATTCATTTTTAGTTCGCCTGTACGGAGTTTGACGGTTGAGAGTCTTTAGTCAATGTTGGGTAGGCGCCCATTCCTGGGAGTCCGACTGTGTTGGAAGCTATCACTCTGTACCAGTAACGTGTCGTTCCAGCGGAGTCAGTGAATGAAGTTGCTGTTGATGCAAGGCCAAATGTCACCAAGTTTGCTGTGAACAAGTTATTGGTGGCTCGCTGTATTGTGATGCTTGTTGCGTTTAATGCGTTGTTTGTCCAGTGTAAGCTGACGTTGCCGCCGCTTCCACTGTTAGTTAGGTTGCTTGGTGTTTCTGGTGCTACCGCGAAAGCCATGGGGCGCATCATGTCGTTTTCTTCGTGTCCAAGTATGTGGCAGTGGTCGACGTATTCCCAGCCGAAGTTGCACATTTGGTTGGTGACTGTAACTGGGTTGCCGGTTGGATCTACATTTGTGAAGTTCATGGTGGATCCAAGTGCGTGTGTTGGGTCGAGTAGTCGAACGCTGTTGGGAAGCTTGAACGGATGATTATCTGGTGCAAAGGGTCTTAGGGCGATTATGCAGTCTTCTAAGGGGTGCATGCGTACGGATTCTTTCCAGCCTAATTCATTGGGTTCAAGGGGTCTTATTGCTCCATCCCAACCGACACGGTTTACTACTTGTACGTTGAAGAGATGGAAGTGCATGACATGGGTGTCTACTCCGTTGTGGGTGAACTTCCAGATTTGTGTTCCATCATTCAATGCTCCGATAAGTGTTGAGCGGCTAGAGTTTGCTATTAATTCGTTTGGAGGGTCGATGTAGGCTTGAATGATCGTGGTTTGGTTGGTGCCTGTAGTATTAGGTACCTCATACGACAATATGGCATTCATTCGTCCGTAGTCGAGAGTGAAGAGTTCTTGGATACCTTTTGGTTGAATTGGCATTGTGACTGGTGTAGTCTGACCTATTGGAGTGATCACATGAGTTGTATCCTGTATCGCTACATAGGCACTGATGTTGCTTGTGAAGTTCCCATTGTAGGCTGCGTTGTAGGCTGATTGCGGGCAGATTATTGGATCCTGGCTCAACGGAAATAGAGCTCTCAAAGCAGTTTGAAGGTTTGCAAATAGTGTTGGATTATAGTCATTAGGCGGTGCCGTTGATGTGGTACCTGCTACGTTAATCTGCATTATAGTTCGAACGTTTGGTCCGTAGCCTGGAATTGTGTTTAATGCGCCACCAGTTGAGGTTTGATCGCCATCACCTGTAAAATAATCTAAACGCGGATCAAAGCCAGGCACTGGCGCAGGCGAATCATTGTAGAGAATCAGAGTTTTACCGGCAAAATTGGTAAAATCAATTAGAACGTCAGCTCGTTCTGCAGGCGCCATGAAAAGTGCGTGTTCCAAGACATTTAGCACTGTGACGCTTCTTCGGTTGTAGTCATAGCCAACTGGTCTGTTGGCTATTATTGTTGGTTCTGCAAGGAAACCGCCTTCCGTTCCAATCTGGATTATCGCTGGACCTCTTGTAGCTGGGTCAGGGAAGCCACCTGCTCTTCCGTCCGGAGTTGGATAATGAGAATCGATAGTTAGCGATTGACTTACAACGGTGTCTGCAGGCCAATTTGTAGCGTTTGCAGGAAGCATACCCACTTCAGTTAAGCTAGTGTAAATTGTTGCTGCTGCGGTTGCAGTGGTGCCTGCTGCAGGAGGCGCTATAGTTACTGTAGGGGCTGAAGTGTAACCACTGCCAACATTGGTAACTGTAATTGCTGTAATAACTCCGCCGCTTATGGTTGAGGCGGCTGTAGCTCCTGTTCCGCCGCCACCTGTGATTGAGACAGTGGGAGCTGTTGTATATCCGGTGCCTGGGTTGGCTATGGATATGTAGTTAAGTATACCGGTGGCCACGTAAAGTTGTAAGTTGAGCATACGATCGTTGCAAGCATTAAGTATGCGGAACCTATAGACTGCCGGTGATACGTTAAGCTTAGGATAAGCCGTTCCATTTACAAGCGGAGTGTCCATAAAAGACTCAGGTGTCCCTGATGGATTTGGAGTCCCCGGTATCACTGGCGGTTCCCAAGGTGCGTTGATAGGGTCGTAGTAGGGGTTGTTTACTGTCCCGAATTGCAAACCAGTGAAAGGCGGCCAGAACCAAGGTCCGTAATCCCATCTACCGATGGCGTTTGCACCGCTGGGGACATATGGATTCTGATTGGGTATGTAAACATGAGGCCACCAAAGATCGCCACCGTGAGGTGTACCCGGAGTTACGCCCCAATTCCATGTTGGGTCTTGAGCGGCAATTTTTGCTGTATCCATAAAAGTCTTGTCTTGTATGATTAGCGGTATTCCTACGTTCGGCAACGGGTTTAAGTGAGTCGGATTAGCGCCTGCTGCGTTTGTACCTGCAATCAAATCTTGTTCGTATTGATCTGTTAGGAGATAACCTGCAGCCATGCCAGCATAAACGTTAAGCCTTGTAATGCCCAGGGCATGATCATGATAGAACATTAGTCGGGCACTTTGCTGGTTACTGTAGAAGAATGTAAGTGAACCCGCACCCGGATTATTAGTAGCTCCACCTACCGGCGGTGTTGTTTGACCAACTGTATTTGGAACTACTGCTCCATTGACAAACCACATGTCAGGAACATATTGAACGCTCACACCCTTCGGGTAAGAAGTGGTTTCACCAGCGGGAGTTGTCCATTGATGAGGAGTCCCATCGCTTATCCAAATTGTATTCCCACCATGCAGGTGAACGGCTGCTCGATTCTGCGTGAAACTGCCACCGTTAGGTCCTGCCCCAGCACCCATGTAAGTAGTGTCAACCGGTATGAATAGATTACCGCCTGCTTGTGTTGGGAGTTTATTAGTAAATTTCACTCGTACAGGTCTATTGCGTGACGCAACAATAATTGGACCTAAGTAATGAATTGGTGCAACATCAACTCCATTGCGAACTTGAACGTAACCACGTAATCTTGTCACTGGAAGGTCAGAATGCATTTGCTCATCGTATTGACGTAGCTCTATTTCGTAGTAATCTGACCCAGGAAAAGTAGTAGTATCAGCCACAGCAACTGGAAGGTATTGATGCAAGTTATTTTGATTTCCTGATCCTAGACCAGCCAAAGTATCAACAAATTTTCGCATACCACCAGAAACGGTGATTGTTGAGACTGAACTTGCGAAAGTTGCAACTGCCAGAGCACCTGTAGCTCGTGGACTGGGGTCTCGTATTGAGACTGTCGGTGCTGAAGTATAACCAGTTCCAGCATTTGTCAACGTTAAGCTTCTGATTAAGCCATTCGAAACATGGGCATCTGCGGCGGCTCCTGTGCCTCCGCCCCCTGTGAGGATAACAGCAGGGGTGGTATATCCTGATCCACCATTCTGCAAGGTGATACCAGTTAAGGTACCAATGGTTGAGGGAGAATTGGCTAATACTGTAGGTTGTGGACTATTTGCGTAGTTGGGGGTTGTTCCAAAATAATCAGGAGTTCCTCCAGGTGCAGCAACTACTGTTGGAGCTACTCCAGCAGGTTTGGATATTACGGCGAGTTTCCGATCATTTGGAGTAACTTTGCCTTTATAATTCAAAGTTGTGTCTTTTTTGTCAGACCCAATTTTCGGTAAACCAACAGCCAAAACAACTCCAGCTGCAACGGTGGCAACAGATGCAATCTTTACGAAATTACGTCTCGACATAGCTGTGCTATGTCCAAGAACCTTCTTTTTTGGTGCACCGTTAACACCTACTTCTGCCGTGTTTACTAACAATGTAGTTTTTTGGAAGCCCTTTCTAAAAAAATCGCGGCGACTTGATTTCTCAGAATTACTAGAATTTTGATCTTCGGACATACTAAAAACCTACAACCTACTAAGGTTTATGCAACATCAAATATATTAAAATTTATGTACTTTTTACTACAGCAATTCTTTAGCTTGAAAACCAAAAAAATAATACTACCATTAATTTGTTCAAAATCTATAGTGTGATGTAATAGTTAATACGTATTTTTAATAATATTTCAACGATTTTGAAAACGAGTGTCTTATTGTGAGTATTGGAGCCTTAAAGTCACGAAAATATTTTGCATTAAAACAATCCAACGCACCATACCAAATTTTTTCTAATCCATTGGGCCGGAAGAAACAATAAAATATTCACAAATCAAATTAATTTGATGAAAAACTATGTTTTATTTCCTGCATAATTAAGGTCTAGAAAAAGTATCAAAAAAAAGAAGAGAAGAATCGTAGTCTTCCTTCATTGAGGGCTTTTTTTCTTATGAAGATGCTATGGATTAACCACCAAAGGCCGCATCATGTCGTGTTCTTCATGCTCCAAAATATGGCAATGCCATACGTATTCGTGTCCGCCTGTACGTGGACTTGCCGGTATAGCAAATGGAACAGTTGGAAGCTTGAACGTCATAAGCACTGTTGTGACTTCACCAGGGTTCATTCTGACGGTCTCTTTCCATCCTTGCTCATAAAATTCAGGCGGTCGAGCTGTACCTTGAAGAGTAGGCGCCCCACCCTTGTAGTTGTTAGCGTCAAATGCTTGTCGAGAAATAATTTGTACATTAACTAGGTGAAAGTGAATTGGATGCGTATCACCTGTCAAATTTATCACTTGCCAAATCTCTGTGGTTCCTGCCTTAACAGTTTCTGTCGTCGCATCCACGTATGCTCTGCCGAAACCCTGACCTAAATTAGCTGGTGGTGAATCAGTTCCAAGAAATTGGATCAATCTGCCTGAGGCATCACTCGTCTCGTTGAGCGTTAATCTTCTGACAGGTACGCCTGAGGGAAGTGTTGTATCTTGCAATGGATGTGGCAGGGGATCGTTACCCGTAGTCAGGTCTGTGGCTGGTGAGATATGTAATTGTGGGTCGACAGAGGTTGCTGGAATGACTTTGAATCTCATAATTTGCCTAGTGTTTGGTCCAAATCCTTTTGTTGTATTAGTTGGATTATTGGGTGCTCCTGGGAAATAGTCATTGAGTGGGTCTCCCATAGGAAATGGGGCAGGAGCGTCGTTGTAAAGTACCACGCTTTTCCCAGCATAACCACTAAAGTCAATTATCAGATCCCAACGTTCCGCTGGAGCAGTGATTAGGCTTCCTCCAAAAGTTGTTGGGTCGAAGGGTGCGTTGGAAGGAACAGAGACTGGATGAGGCAGGAAACCGCCTTCTGTGCCGAGAACAAGAAAGTCTGGACCTTTTGCATTTGTTGGGTTATACGCTGAGTCAAGCGTGATACTGTCTGAGCTGCCATCATCAACGTAAAGTTGCAGATTTAAGAAGCGGGCTTGGCAGGCATTAAGAACACGCACTCGATATCTTCGGGCTTCCACTGTGGCTTCTGGGTAGGCCAATCCGTTAGCAAGCATTGTGTCAGCGAAGAACTCTGGAATAACTGATGGATCCGAAGGTGCTTTTCCGGTTAGTGTCCAACGATCTGGGTTGTATATGTGTGAATACCATAGACTGCCCGTAGTTTTCAGGCCTTCCCAGGTGGGATCTATATTATCGATAGTTGAGCTATCAACGAAGATTTTATCTTGTATTATAATTGGGATTTCATTCCCACCTTTCTCTATAAATTCAGGCAGGCCTTGACTTTTCAAACCAGCTTCAAAAGTATCCCTAATAATGTAAGCAGAGGCTATTCCAACGTAAGCATTCTGACGCGTAATACCCAAAGAATGATCATGATACCATAACAAGCGTGCACTTTGATCATTAGGATAATAATGTTCAGCTTGACCATTAACCAAATTAGGATTCAATATTTTGTACATTGAAAGGGAAACACTTTGACCGTAATTACCAGCTGAGTCAAACCATGCATGGGGACCGCCATCGCTTATCCATGGAACCAATCCTCCATGGAGATGTGTGTCAATTCGATTTGGACCCAAGTCAGCGCCCATAATTGATTGATCAATTGGTATTGGATGGGTACCGCTAAGTTTGTTTGTAAATGTTATTTGTATTGGTGTTCCTCTTTGCGCTACTATAATTCCGCCAAGGTGCCTTTGTGCTACTGTTCCACCGAGAGTGTTTTGAGGTTTGTAGCCGCGTAAAGTTGTTTGACCAAGGTATGGATGAAGCGTGTCAGAATATTGTTCCACATCAATTTTATAGTGAAGCGCGCCTCCCAGACCAGTTGTTCCATCTGGGATAGCTACAGGGATTCCATTTGGATCAAGCGGAAAAACGCCACGTAATGGTTGAATGAACTTTCGCAAGGAATTACTTTGATAAAATTCTGGATTTCCAGCTAAAGATGGGGCTGAAGAATTTTGGGGTTCTTTCAATAGTGTTTCGGATATTAATGTTCCCGCTACTACGCCAGCTCCAGCGGCACCTGCCGCCAATCCCGCAATTTTTAAGAATTTACGTCTAGACATTTTCTTTTGGGTACCCATATTTTTCACTCCGCTCTTTTAGTCATCGATACCTCGATAACTATTTAATAAACAGTTACAGTTATCTTAAAAATATAGTATTAAAAACAATGTGGTTGCATGGAAGATACAACAAAGGGCTATCTGCATTTCCAAGTGGCAATTCTTGATTTCGCGTATCCTACTATCTTTGTAGACTTTCAACAAGTTTTCAACAATACTTCCTCTCTATTAATTATCTAACAAAATTTTCTCCGACTTATTAAGAGGTCAACAAGGCTTTGATAATGGACTCAATCTTAACTTCAGTTTTGTGGTGACTGGAGTATTGACCGTGGCTAATCCCTTCAGTTAGGCTTCTCTGCAAGGTTACTTCATCCAGTTGTCTAGGCCCATACAGAACAGAAGAGAAAGAAGCTAAAAGAGAAATTATTAAGAAAACAATCAAGTCTTAACGATATTAAACAAAAACTTGCACTCCTCAGATATCATAATTTTAATATGAATCTATTACTTTTCCGTCTGTAACCAGATAGGTTTTATCTGCCAATTTTGCCAAGTTGGTTGCATGAGTTGAAATTAGTATGGTTCTTCCGTCATTTCTGAGTTTTACAAAAAAATCAGTTATTGTTTTAGCTGAAGCTTCATCTACAAAAGTCAATGGTTCATCAGCAACAATAATTTTTGGTTCAGTTATTAACGCCCTTGCAACCGCCACCCTCTGTTGCTGTCCACCTGAAAGTTGCTCCACATTAAAATAGGCTCGTTCCGACAATCCCAACTGATCCAGCAACTCAAGAGCTGCACCCTTATAGTCTCTTGGATCAACATCATGACAAATAAGAGGAGTCATCACGTTCTCTAAAGCATTGAGGTTAGGAAGCAAATTAATATGCTGAAAAACAAAGCCCATGTTTTTCCGCCTGAAAACAGCTTTCCAACCATCAGAATAAGATGTTACATCTTCTTTGTCAAACAGCACTTTGCCTTTAGTTGGTGTTAGCAATTGTCCAATCATACTCATCAACGTGGTCTTACCGCATCCGCTAGGCCCAACCAAAGCTGTTATTTTCCCGCTCTCTACTGTTAAGTTAACATCTGTAACAGCTTCAACTTGTTGTTTCTTTCCCTGATTGTAGATTTTTGTCAAGTTTACTGTTTCTATCATGCACGGGCACCCCTCATAGCAATGTCGGGATCAACTGTAGCGTTAAGCCATGATGGAATTACTGTGGCAAAAAGAAGAGGAATTATTGTCACAGCAAAAGTGAACAGTATTGTTTGGGGGCTTATGAAGAAGGGCAATTGGAAACTTGGGTATAAGTTGGCCCAGCCTAACATGAAATCTCTAAGAACAGGTGCACCAAGAACTCCGTCAAACAAGATTCCAACAGTCAATCCTATAGCACCAGCTAATGTTCCAAGCACAAGACTCTCAACAAGTCGAACTTGAATCACATCAGATGTAGAAAATCCAAGAGACTTAAGGAGCCCCACTTCAAATTTTGATTCATGCCCCACAACTACGGTTTGGTTAAAAGCAATAATCGCAACCGCGATTAAAATAACGTACCAAACGATTGAGAAGAACCCAGATTTGTCACCATAAGTTTTTTCTTGAGCGCTTAGAAGGACATCTTTTGTTAACACACGAACATTGGATAACCCCGTTATTTGCCGAGCCACATCATTAACTAAAACATTTTTTGTATTGGCATCTGTCGGAGCCACATAAACCATAAGATCTGTCACTTTGTCATTCGGTATGTTGAAGAATTCTCGGGCTGCATTGAGGTTCATCAATATCATGTCTGCATTATAGATCCCAGATTCGCTGTTGAAAATTCCAACCACAGTATACTGCTTAACTTGGTTGGACTCAGTAAGTATAGACAGCTCGGATCCAATGCTTGCTCCCAGTAATTCTGCGACACCTTTCCCAAGGACTACAGTATCATTTGTCTGCGAATCAATAAAATGACCTGACTCCAAAGGGTACGCAGCTGCCTGATCCGCTGTAATGATGCTGCCCAGTTGAGGCCTTGTTTGGTTTAAAGTTGCCGAGTTGTTCACATCGATACCCACTATAACAATTAGGGTATTTCCAACGTTTCCATATCCCCAAATCCTCTCAGATACACCAGCAATCCCAGGAGCAACTCCCAGAATATAGTTTACATAATTTGTTGGGATTAGGGTTTGTCTTCCAGCTTGTATACCTTGCACTGTTAGATCAGGAGCATACTTCAAGCTCAGAGCACCCTCTTTCACGAGACCATCTGACAAGAATGCGACGGCCGAAAACGTAGAAGAAGCAACAACTAGACATATGAGAATAACTATAGTTCTCAGCTTGTATCTTTGAATACAATTCAACGCATAATTCAATAGGTTTTTAGATCGCCCCATTTCATTTGCCAACCTCGATTACAGTGAAGTTTGACGCCATCGGAAAATTAGTGTAAGGTACACCCATAGAGAAATAATTGCAGTAACCGCCTGGCACATCGTAGAGCCCTGTACAAAGTACCTCAACGCC
Source organism: Candidatus Bathyarchaeota archaeon (assembly GCA_903901015.1). Classification (GTDB taxonomy): domain Archaea; phylum Thermoproteota; class Bathyarchaeia; order Bathyarchaeales; family Bathycorpusculaceae; genus Bathycorpusculum. Next base: position 9,388 of record CAIUPH010000112.1, read on the forward strand.
GGGATTTCTAGCTGCAGGGTCGAGATTTCCAACAGCCACACTTGGCAAACCTACAACGTAACGTAAAGAGTCAGCGTTGTTTTCTTTTGTTGACCAAGAAAGCTCGCTAATTGCACAGGATACAAAAACAAATGTGAGCAATACCGCAATTATAAAGATCAATATTCTGGAGTTCATTTTATCTGCTTCCTCTTATGCTTATTTGATAATTAAAAGTACCTTCGTATCCAGTCTCTATCGGCGACAAGAAGGTAATTTCATTTCCATATGCAAATTGATAAGTTATTCCGAGTCTGGATGATGGTGGCTTCACTAAGTCAAAGCCTGAAAATGTAACAGTGGTTGATTTTACGTATGGATTGTTTGGTGTGACATCAAATGTATCGATGAGTATACCATTGCAGTACAACGATAGCTTACCTGTTTTTTGCCAATCTTGAAAATTAAGTTCGACAACCAATATGGCAGGATCAAATGTCGTATAATTAAAACGCGCGCTCGCTATCTGACCTGGCTGGATCGAGGTAGTCTTTTGAATGTATTCTCTTTGATTGAAAACGCCTATCTGACCATTTTGCCCTGAACTAGCAAGATAAGGGGTTACTCCAACAAAAACGGCGATTAACACAACTACTACAATCACCGATGCAATTTCAACTATCAGGAGTTTCTTAAGGTTCAAATCATAACGACCCCCTTAGACTTTCCATTGAATTTGCTCAATTGAAAAATAAGTGAAATTCCAGGATTGAATATTAAACATTTCTAAATGGTCCCAACCCTATCTGCAATAACAACAAGAATGTACCAATAACGGCTAAAACTATACATGCAAGCATGACTTTATTCATTAACGGCGAGATTTCTTTTCTAGCACTGACTATTTTATTTGAAGACCTCGAAAACAAGAAGCTCCAAAGCAATAATGCTAAAGAAATGCCATAAGAAGCAATAACGCCCCAAAGGAGAGGGTACTTGTAGGTTATAAAACAGAACGGACATCCGACATTAAACAAGCCAGCCGCACTATTAGAGTAAACTACCATACAGCAGGGAACAACCAGAGGTTTTAACCCCCCGAAAAAAGCAATGTCCAACAACGCATCAACTAATAAAAGAGGCATGAGTAAAACAAAGCCCCGTGATAATGAAGCCATTAATGGTGAACCTTTTAGTTTTCGATTCATTATATCATAGAAAAGCCATCCGCCAAAAGCAAACATGGTGAACAACTTTAATCCGAGATCTATCCAAGACCAAGGAGCACCTGCTTGAAAAACGCCAAATTCACACATAGCCCCAGGAACAGCGGGAATTAATGAAACGACAGTGATCCAGAACAATGGAATTGCCATTATTCTTGTTCCAAGAGTCATCCAGCCAACTGTAGAAACTAGATAAAAATCTTTTTCCAACTCGTAGCGTTGGTCGCCTGTTGCAGTTTTTATGCCCTCTTCAATCTTGTATGCTTTGAATGATGCGAAGCAACCTACAACTAATGCAAAAAGGGCTATTGCCAAATCAACAGCTACATACAGGTTTACTATTATTTTCTTGTACCAGCCTTTGTTTCTGTTTTTACTTGAATTTTAGTTTCTTGTAGGCAACCACGGATAAACTGATTATAGCTATACCCGCAAGGGCACCTATTACTAAAGGAATTGTTGGTGTTTGATTAGTGGTATTTGTTGTTAACGCCAATGCTGCTTTAGACACTGTTGTTACGTTGGTTTCTTTTGGCAGGTCGTAGTGCTGTTCTGGAAGTGTATTCATTGAGAAGCCGAACGCTAAAAGAGCATCAGCGGCTGTTTGGTTGTAAGCTACTCTGTTGATTACGCAGCTTCCCCCGTTTAAAAACAACGCTGTAGATGGGGTTACAGTTACTTCTTGGCCAAAGTTTTGAGATTGAACAGTTACAGTGTAGTTTGGTCCATACCAATCACAGTAAGAAGTTATCGTAAGTTTATCATAATGTTTGATTAAATTCAAAGCACACATGTAACATTCAGCATAATGGGTTACTCCGTTACCATCGATTATCGTGTATTTTGCTTGGGCATCTGCTGCTACATTCATTCCACAGGCTTCACAAATCTGGTTAACAACTATAGTAGAATTGGGTGTAGCTGTTGGAGTCGGTGTGGGATCAGGGCTTGACGTGAAAGCATACATAATTGCAGCCTGAGGTATTGTTAAAACAGTAGCAGAAGGTGGAATTGTTACATTCTGCATTAAAGTAGAATATTGAGAGATCCCATTATTAGCCAACAAAGCCTCCGCGGCTGCTTGATCGTAAACCACTCGATTTTTTGTGCACCCTCCATCGATGTACAACGCAGAAGAAGGAGTAACAATTGTGGTGTTTACAAAATTCTTGAGATTTATATTAATGACATTATTTGGTCCATTCCAATCACAAGTGGCTACAATGTTTAGTTCGCCATAGTTTTTGAGTAATTTAAGGGCACACTTTAGGCAATCGACATAATGAGGCATGCCTGTTGAATCAACCACTTTAATGTGTGCTTGTGAGTCCGCTGCAACCATCATACCGCAAGCTTCACAGGTTTGTGTTTGAGGCACTTGAGCAAATGTTAAGGTGGCTAATCCGGAAAATAGCAAAGCTGAAATTACCAAAATATCAACTATGATCATAGTCTTTTTGTTGAACATTAGAAGAAATCCCTTTTCCATTATTAGCGTTTAGTCCTTTTGAAAGTTTGCGGTAGTTTATTTGTCACCACAAGTTATAATATATTGCCTTAGGCCAAGAGTCCTACGAAAGCGAAAAGACCCTTGAAAATTTTTCCCAATATTTTAGGCTAATCTCAAAAGGCTTCCTTTCTAAAATCACTTAAGAAAACGTTTGCAATTTGAACAGTAATGCTGGTTTTCCTCAATTGCAGCATGGCAGAACTTGCAAGTTTGGGGTGTAAACCATTGTGACAATAGCGGTTGAGCATTGCTATCACCTCTTCTTTTCTCAAATATTCTGCCTACAAAAACGCTGACTTCAACTAGTGCAAGAAGAGCCACAAACAAGTACAAATCGCCAATCGGCGTAGCGCCAGGCGATATGACCATCGCGGCAATCGCCAAACCAGCCCAAATATACTTCCGCTGCTTAGTGACCGTTTTAGTGTGCAAAATCCCGAATTTAACCAAAAGCACAAAGAACGCTGGAATAGTGAAAATGACTCCGCTTACAATGACAGTGAAGAAGATGGTGTTGTAAAAATCCATAATCGGAAACAGCTGTACGGCGTTTACTGCAGCATAAAACGGCAAAAACCCTTGAATGAACGAAGGCGCCAAAACAAAAAACCCGAAAACAGCCCCAACTATGAAAAGAGCCGTTGAAATTATCACAAATGGAAAAATCATTCTGCGCTCATTCGGATGCAACGCGGGGTCAATAAACTTGTAGGCCTCATACGCAAAAATCGGCAGCGTAAAGCCAACAGCAAACACAACCGCAGCATACGCATACAGCGTGATAGGATCAGACATAGAGTTAGCGAAAAGCTGTGCGCCTTGCGGCAGAAACATGTTGCCGACGTATACCAGCAGAACTGACATTAAGGGTTTGTAGTTGTTTGTCGTTGCAAAGAAGTCGCTGTTGCCCGGCAAAACAAGCATAACAAATAATGAAACAACAAACACAGCCAGAACAATCTTCATGCGCTTTATGAATTCTTCAACATGGCCCCAAAACCCCGCGAAGAAGTTGCCTACGTCCGACATGGCATGCACTCTCAAAGCTCATTTTTTTTTAAGTAATCACTTAATTTCCTTCTCGCGGTTTTAGGATGCATCTGGCTAAAAAAGAATAAGCCAAAATGCCCTATTAGGCGCCTAAACTTTTAACTGTGACCGATATTTCCTCGGACAACTGCTCTCTTGTTTTTCCTTCTGTGGGTATTCCTAGTTTTTGGGCAGTTTCAAGCAACAGTTCATCCTTGGATTTGAGGGCAACTGCCGGCTTAGCCGCCGATGGCTTAGCTGGAGCGTCAGAGTTTGCAGCATCATTGAATTCTTTTGATGCCTTATTAAATTCGCCTTTAGCTTGCCCTAGTGCTTTTGCAAACTGCGGAATCTTCGCTGGACCCCACATAATGATGACGATGGCAACCACACCGATAATAATCCATTCCCAACCTTCAAGCACGTGTAAAATTCTCCTGAATATTTCTTTATTTTAATAATAGATTATCGTGTTCTTAAATATATTTGTTGGTGTATCGTAGCACCCACAACCGTTTGCTTGGTAGTATCAGTCAATAGACGTCTAGGAACGCCTATTCTGGGCTGCTTCTAACTAAGTAGATAAATATCTGCTTGCATTATTTTGTAAAATAATAATTGAACCTTTCAATCTCAAAAATAAACGCAGTCTTTAACTATTCAGAACACTGGAGTTTAGTTAGATGAAGTATTTACTCGTAGTCGGAGATGGCATGGCCGATTATCCTGTGCCAGAGCTAGGAAACAAAACCCCACTTCAAGCAGCCTACAAGCCAAACATGGACTCAATAGCTGCGAAGGGCAGAAGCGGCTTAATCAAAAACGTACCCGACGAGATGGCTCCAGGCTCTGAAACAGCTATCTGCTCGGTGCTGGGCTACGACCCGCGGATTTACTGCACGGGCAGAGGACCCTTGGAGGCGCCTGCAAAAGGCATAGAACTCTCGGAAAACGACGCTGCCTACAGATGCAACCTTATAACTGAAAAAGACGGCAAAATTCTCGATTATTCCGCAGGGCACATAACCACTCCGGAAGCAGCCCAATTAATCGCCGCCGTGAAAGAAGCGTTTGGGAAACCAAATGAAATAGAGTTCTTCGTCGGTTTAGATTACAGGCATTTTCTGATACTTCGCAACTTTCCGCATCCCGAACAAATCCAATGCACCCCACCCCACGACGCCGCGGGAATCGCGGTTTCAGAGGTTTTACCCAAAGCCAAATCGCCGAAAGCAGAAAAAAACGCCCAAATGCTCAGAGACTTAATTGATGGCTCCCGAGATATCCTTCGCTCCCACCCCGTGAACATTGCAAGGGAAAAAGCTGGCAAGCATCCGGGGAACCTGATTTGGCCTTGGGGCGGCGGCAAAAAACCCACCATGCCAATGCTCAAGGAAAAGTATGGCATCAAATCGGCGGTGATATCCGCGGTTGACTTGGTAAAAGGCATAGGATGCTACGCAGGCATGGAAATCATCAACGTCAAAGGCGCCACGGGCTTGGATAACACGAATTACGAAGGCAAAGCAGACGCGGCATTAAAAGCCCTCAAAACCAACGACTTAGTTTTCGTACATGTGGAAGCGCCCGACGAAGCTGGACACTGCAAAGATTACAAACTCAAAGTAAAAACGATTGAAGACTTGGATAAGCGGATGCTTGGCAGACTCCTCGAAGGCATAAAAGAACCCTACACAATCGCAGTCTTGCCCGACCACCCCACACCCATCAAAATCGGAACCCACACAAGAGAACCCGTGCCCTTCTCGATTGCCTCGCCATACCTGAAGCCTGACGGCGTCAAAAAATTCGACGAATCCTCCGCGGCAAAGGGAGCGTTTGGGTTAGTGGATAAGGATTATCTTATTTCGCTTCTGCTCAACGCAGGAAAGCAGATTTGATTTTGAGTTATGGGAAGCAGGTGGTTAGGGCGTTGCAGGTGAAAGGGGTGGGTCCCGAGACGGCTTCGCGAATACTGGGCAAGATGCATCCTGACGAAGACAAGTTCTACATGGACCTGCTTAAAGCGAAGGTGCGGTATTTGCGGACACCAGAATTCTGGGGTAAATAATGCTGAATTTAGCCAAGCGGGGTTCTTTTAATTTCTTTCACTCGGTCGATGTCTGAATCGTCGGTGATGATTACATTGATTTTTCTACTAAGTGCTGAAGCAACATGAATAGAATCGCGCGGATGCAAATTGTATTTATTCATTAAAGCTTGGGCATTACTAAGAATATTTTCATCTACATTTATCCAATTTAAGTTTGAAAAACCCAGTAACTTTTGACCCTGGCTTAATACTTCATCTCTTCCCATTTCTTTTCTAACTATCCAAACAACTTCGTCCCACGTTAGTGTTGACGTGTACGCTGATAATTCGCCTTTTTCTATACTTTGCAATATTTGTCTAACATACTTAACTTTGGGTTCTTGTTCTTCTGCGTACAGTACTGAGTAAATGAAAACGTTTGCATCAATGTAGGGCATTTCTTTCTTCGACTTCTTGATTTAATAATTCTTTTATGTTTATTCGTTTCTTGAGTTTTGGAGCAGAAGTGGTCATAAAATATTCAGTGTAACTCCCATTGATTTGTGGCTTTTTTATTATTATTTCCTGGTCTCGCAATTCAAGAGTTACTTCGACACCAGGTTTTAATCCCAGTGCTTCTCTCATCCGCTTGGGAATTACGACTTGACCTTTCGGTCCTACATTTTTTGTAGGCATGCTTTATCAACCATCAATAATAAAGTCACACTTTTAATTAAAACTTTCCAACCAAAATGTATTACTTTTTCTGGCATTCTTGATTTGCAAAGTTTTAATAGGCAATGCGCTTGAGTTTGGCTTATCAGTGACTACTGATGGAAAAGAAGGAACCAAGAAAACTCAAGCGCTCGATTGGTTTGTGGAGTGCCGTCGCAATCAATGTTGGCGCAATCATAGGCGGCGGAATCTTCGTTGTCACGGGCATCGTGGCGGGCTACGCTGGCTCAGCACTAATTATCTCCATGATAATCGCTGGAGTAATCGCTTTCATCACGGCTTTTAGCTTTGCAAAACTGACCACATGGCAACCCGTCGAAGGCGGCGCCTACGAGTACGGACGCCAACTGGTTTCGCCCTATGCGGGTTTTCTGGCTGGTTGGATGTGGCTAGTCGCCAACACCTTCGTCGGAGCAGCAGTTTCGCTTGGCTTTGCTTACTACTTGAACTCGGTTTTCCCAAGTTTACCCACGGGCATAGTTGCTGCTGCTTTGTGTCTGGCTTTCACAGGGTTAAATTTGTTCGGCGCCAAAGAGTCAGCAAACGTAAACAATATCCTGGTCGCGGTTAAGCTTGCGGTACTAGCATTTTTTGTCGTTTTCGGCGTTTTACACATGAACACCGGCAATTTTGCTCCGTTTACGCCCCTTTCAAGCGGAGTTTTGTATGGAACGTTTTTCATCTTTTTTGCTTACGGCGGCTTCGCAAGGGTATCAGTTATAGCGGAGGAAGTCAAGGATCCTAAACGAAACGTGCCTCGGGCGCTGTTGTTATCGTTGGGAATTTCAATAGTCGTTTATGTTTTGGTTGGGTTGGTTGCGGTGGGTTTGCTGGGCCCTGTGGGGCTTGCAGCTTCTCCTTCGCCCTTGAGCTCGGCTATCAGAGTTACAGACAGTTCGCTTGCAGTTCAAATCGTGCTGATCGGCGGGTTGGTGGCTACGGCAAGCGTGCTGCTCACAGCAATTCTAGGCGTCTCCCGCATGTCCTATTCGATGGCTCGGCGCAGCGATTTGCCCTCTGCCCTCGCTCGGCTACACCACCGCTTTTTGACGCCCTACTACTCGATTGCCGTCACGGGAGTGTTGATGGCAGGTTTAGCTTTGTTTGCGGATCTGAAGAGCGTGGTGGCGGTCAGCACGTTTGCACTGCTGTTCAACTACTCCATCACAAACGTTGCCGCTTTCAAGCTGAAGAATGGGCGCAGGCTATGGCGGTTTATGCCTTTGCTGGGTCTTGCAACATGCTTTATGCTGCTGGCTTTTATTCTGATGGCAACTCCGCAGGCATGGCTGGTAGGCGTTGTTTTCTTGGTTGCTGGAACAGTTTACTACAAAGCACAGAAAAAATGGAGGGCGCAGCATGAGAAAAAACCGTTTAGTTTACGATAAGAATTTTAAGGTTCAACCGGGCTTAAAATGTGGAAAACACAGATGCCCATCAAAGTCATCCTATTCGACATGTTCGATACCTTGATGCTGATTGAGAAGAATCACGAGTTCTACAGCCCCTCTCTGATGCGGATGTACCGATACCTGAACAAGAACGGCATCGATGTGCCGTTCGACAAGTTCAACGCCGTGTACATTGAAGTGCGCGATGCCCTTTACGCCAAGGCCGATTTGAACTGGGAAGAACCCCACTTTAACGTTCGAGTTGCCGAGACACTGCAGAAATTAGGCTTCAACTATGACGTTTCAAGCCCACTCGTGGCTGCAGCAACCAACGAATTCTGCGAAGAATTCATGAAGTTCGTCAGCATCGACAAGGAAGCTGAAGCGGTGCTAAAGCAGATACACGGCAAATACAAGCTGGGCATAATCTCCAACTTCGCCATACCAGAATGCGTAGTTAAACTGCTAAAAGACAACAAGATTTACGAGTTATTCGAAGTGGTTGTAGTTTCAGGCGCCGTTAACAAACGCAAACCTCACCCAGAAATCTTCCAAACGACACTGAAAATGATGGGTGTTTCCGCGTCCGAGGCGGTTTTTGTGGGCGACACCATCGACGCTGACGTTGAAGGCCCAAAAGCAGTCGGAATGAAAGTGGTCTACATCGAGCGGCGTATGCAGAAGGAATCTGAAAAGTTCTGCCCAGACCAAATCATAAAAAGCCTTCGCGAACTGCCCGTGGCGGTCCAGCGATACTGATACACCTTGTTCTTTGGTTTTGCCGTAGATTATCTGTGTTTTAAGGGTGTGCAAATCATAGCTATTTCAATGACAGCCGCCCAAGTTTACAAATGAAGGAATGCCTTAAACGCGTCCTTCAAGGCTGCAGAAAACCTTTATTTCCCAAGGCGACAAAAAACACATGTGAAAGGTATGTTGATTGGCGCAGTTTCTGATTCCCACGATAACCTGCCGCAGGTAGAAAAAGCCGTGCAGGTTTTGAATGACTTGAAGGTTGGTTTAGTGCTTCATGCAGGCGACTACATCGCAGGCTTTGTCATACCCAAACTGGCAAAACTAAACTGCCCACTCATCGGCGTATTCGGCAACAACGACGGCGACCACGAACTGCTCAAAAAACGATTTGGCGAAACCACCAACTGCACCATCCACGACCGATTCACCCAAGTCACAGTAGACAACTACAGAATCGCATTGCTCCACGGACACGAAACCGAACTCCTCAACGCCATAATCGAGTGCGGCTACTTCAACGCCGTAATCCACGGCCACTCACACGGCAAAGCTATAGAGCAAAAAGGCAAAACCCTCAGCATAAACCCTGGAGAACTCTGCGGATACCTAACAGGAAAACCCACAATAGCTATACTGGACACCGCTAAGAATGAAGCTTATTTGATAGAACTATAATCACCGTTTGAGTGGCGTGCTCGCTTTATAATCAACTAAAAAGTTCAGAATTTAACATTTAACTTTTATAGTGATTGCCTTAGATAGCTGGTGCAGGTCTGAATATGTCCTGTCGATACCGAAACAATGAGTCTTACTACTGTCAAATAAAATGTCGAGTGATAAACCCCGAAGACTTGGTTATTTGCGAAGAATGCTCATATTATGAGACAGATAAGAAGCAGAAAATTTTTTGTAGTGATTGCGAAAAAGAATTTGACTCGGCGGAGACCAGCGTAGTTCTAGTAAAAGGGAAAGAATTTCCAAAATGCCCCCATTGTGGAAAAGTTATTGGTATTAAAAAAAATGATGAAATGCTTAGATAGCGCTATTCGAAGGGAAGACTTTTAAAGACGTTAAACTTAGGTTCACAAATTTTTCCCACGTTTTTTAAGTCATCAAGATGTTGCCTAATTTTGAATTCTTGGAATTTATTGCTTGCAAAATGTTCTGTTAAGGCATCTAACCCCAATCCAAACTCGGATTCTTTTTCACTTATAAACTTGAGTAGTTGCCTATCAAATTCGTCTAAGGAGGCTATTTCAACTCCTTTCTTGGTAAAAACCTCGTCCCAGGCCTCCATTACCGTTTCCATATTTTTCATGAAAACACTATGGAATAACCTGATTAGTTCTTCGTTATCTGTACTTTGTTTTTCTTCCGTTCTGGCAGATGCTAAGCCAAGCCTCAAGATAGATTGCGGCTTACCATAATAACTTGGGTCAAACAAGCCATGGCTTCTAACGGTTTGTGGAATATCGTATTTTTCTGCAATTTCAATAATGTTACTGCTTGTAATCGACAACATTTCTTCAAAATCAGCTTGAGTTTTTCCAAGCGTTGGATGTAACATTTGCATTGTAATTATATATTTAGTTACCTCAAGTGGTGGATCAAAATTCATTTTTAACATTTCAACATTATCAGGTAAAAGTGTTGGTTGATCAACCAAGGTTAATGGGGGGTCATAGATGGATTGAGGCCGACTGCGTTTGCTTCCTAGACCAATCGAAATCTCCGAGAACTTTTTGGATTTTCTTTTGTCAAGAAACGTTAAGAGGTTTTGACTAAGTGGCTTATCAGCGTCAAAAGACTTGAAGTTCCAAGAAAAAGGCGATAAAGCTTGATCAGCAGCAAGTTCTGGAAGAGCTAAACAACCTGATTTACCCAATGTAATGTCCGGTGGAAGCATATTTTTGAAATAACCTAAAAGATTCTTACTCTCGCCTCTATTGGTGCCATCATAAACCGTAAGGTTTAGACCACCACTTAATCCCAAATCAAGGATCGGGGGAGAACTAACGAATTGAAATGCCAATAAATCACTCAATAATGGACTAATACCACCCCATTGCGACAAAAGGTGGTCTCGGAAATCTCTAAAGCTTATTTCTGGCTTTATCGGAATTTTTTCTTTATCATAAGAAATCTTCTCTACTAAAATTTCCCAATGATCCAAAAAGATCCTTCGACTTCCCTGAATTGTGACATTTGATAAGTTACTGGGCACTTGGAAATCAGCAGGGCATTCGCAAATAACATAATCCTGCGCTAAATGGGCAGCTGGGATAAGAACAAAACGGTTTCGCCCAAGTTTTCTATCAAAAATGACTACACCAGAAATAACTGGGTTTCTCGATTGTTTAGCATAACTAAATTGCTTTAGCAGATTCATTTCCCATCTATTGAATTCACTGCCAAACTGGCGCTCACGAAACGATGGTCTAATAGGTTTAAAGCTGGGGGTTTTAACCATTTTTTGTCTTTCAATAAAAGTCATTTTTAACCCCTCGGGAATTAGTGAGTTAGACAAAGCTACGTAAATGGGTTTCGGGTTTTGTTTGTTTACTGTTTGTTGTATGGTTCTCGCAGAAAATTAGCCTTAACAAACAACTTTTTGAGTTCCTCGTCGCTTGCTCCTTCGCGAATCGGCACCAAAATATCAGTGAGGTTGTCGTTTCGCATGAGGCAGGGTTTTAGTTTGCCGTCGCTTGTTATGCGCATTCGGGTGCAGTGCATGCAGAAGTCAGTGTTTTCTATGGGTTTCACGACTTCAACGGTTGCGTTTGGCAAATGGTAGATTAGGCGGTTGTGCATGTAGGGGCGCTTCTCGACGGTTACGGCTTTTGCTTTGAGCATTGCTTCCTGCTCGTCAAGGCTACGGTGGTGCTCGGTGTAGTATTCGTCGCCCACGTTCACAGGGTCGAGTTCGATTAGCTGCAAAACAATGTTGTTGCGCCCCGCGTACTCGATTAAATCTGGCACATCGCTTGAGTTAACGTCTTTCAACACGACCATGTTGAGTTTCACGGGGCAAAAACCCGCTTCAATCGCCGCTTTGACGCCCTCCAGTGCCGCTTCCAGCTTTCCACCCGTCAGCTTATGATAGGTTTCTGGGTTGAGCGATGGCAGGCTGATGTTGACGCGTTTGAGCCCGCATTCACGCAGCTTCTTTGCCATGCCGCCGCCTAGCAATAATCCGTTGGTGGTTAACGATAAATCCCTTAAACCCGCAATCGCAGATATGCCCGATACGATTTCAGGCAGGTCCCTACGCATGAGCGGTTCGCCGCCAGTCAACTTTATCCGTGCAATACCCAGTGAAACAGCGATTTTTGCCATGCGCACGATTTCCCCAACCGACATCAACTCAGCAGAACGATTTGCCCGTTGCACTTCGCCTTCTTTGTGGCAGTAGGCGCAGCGGTTGTTGCAGCGCTGGGTAATCGAAATCCTCAGGTTAAGCAGGGGTCTGCCGCAGTTGTCGGTTAAATTCAAAGTTATTCACGTGCGTGTTTAACGATGTGTGGAGCCTCGGGCAAAATAAGCGTTTCGAGCGCGGTTTTGACGGCGTCAGGCGACCCGGGGATGCAGAAGAATGCGCGTCCTTTGGCGACTCCGGCTACTGCACGGGACATGACTGCTGCTGAGCCGACATGGTCAAAGCTTATTCTGCGGAAAAACTCGCCAAACCCCGGCAGCGTCTTGTCCAGAAAAGGCGTGACGGTTTCGATGGTGATGTCGGTTGGCGTGATGCCTGTGCCGCCTGAGAATATGGCGACGTCTAAATGCTCTAAACCCATCGCATACATTGTCGCGTCTTGGATTTGGGTTTCGTCGTCGGCTATGATTTTTTTGAAGAGAACCTTCTGCCCAGCCTTCTCCAGTATCTGCACGATGGTGTCGCCGCCGAGGTCGCTGACTTCTTTTTCGCCAGCTTCGATTTGTTTGCTGCGGGAGGTGCTGCAGATGAATATGCCGAAGTTGAGGGTTTTTGGGGCTTTTGACTTGTGTGATTTTGAACTTTCACTCATAATTATGCCTGCTTGTATTTTTTGATTACGTGGATGTTTTCTATGGCTGTAGACGGGTACTGTCCGTTGGCGTCTTTTTCGTATTGTTTGGTCATGTCCCAAACCGTCAAAAGTGCCATGGAAACCGCGGTTAATGCTTCCATCTCCACGCCCGTCTGCGCCCTGGTCTTCACGGTGGCTGTGGCTGTAACCTTGCATTCATCCGAAACTTTCACGTTAACCTCAACGTTAGTCAATGGCAGCGGATGGCACAGCGGAATCAAATCGCTGGTTCGCTTCGCCGCCAAAACGCCCGCAATCTTGGCGGTGTAGAGCGGGTCGCCCTTGGCGATTTTTCCAGCCTTAACTAAACCTACCGTTTCAACCTTCAACTTTATTGAGCCCGTCGCGGTTGCTTCACGGTAGATTTCTGCTTTACCTGTAACATCAACCATAGCCATTTTTCGTCGTCTCTTAGCGTTCTTGGGTATAGTTTGTTTTTCTTGCTTTTATTCATTGGTGCAGAACAAAAAACAGATTATGGACAAGACGTTTTTCGTTTATTGCCTGAAACGATAGCAAAGTTTTCTTAGAAAAGGCAAAATCGCCTAAAATAGGCTTAAATTTCATTTCCCGCAGGTTGCTGTTTTTCCCATGCCTCAATCAAGACTACAACAGCCTTCGCCTTTGCGGTTTCGCTGAACCTGTACATACGCACACGGCCATAAGTGCGCTCCTGCAATATGCCCTCGGACTCCAAAACTTTGAGGTGCTCAGATGTCGAGGTGAAATTCAGTTTTAACCTGCGGGTAACGTCGGAGACGTTGAGTTGTCCCAGTTGGTTGATGAGTTTTAGGATTTTCATGCGGGACTTCGACGAGAAAACCTCTTCAAATTCCACCTTATGCCGCCCCGCTTTTTTCTTGCTTTAAACTCTCGGACATTTCGCGTTCCAGCTCCACGGCGGGAATCGTTGGCAGCGAAATGCGGTTTGTTCTTCCCCGTGTTTCAGCAGTTCCAATTTCCGCTTTTATAACCCCCAGTTTGGATAGGTACTGCACGTAATTGTAGAGTTGAGTGTGACTGTTGGGGGTTTCTTCGTATTCTTCGCAAACCACCGCGTACGCCTTTTCTACTTCGCCCATTGAAGCGTACGCATCCTTGTTTTCTTTAAAGTAACGTGCCACCGCAAGCAGGAACAGCTTTTGATGCAGCCCCAAAGATGCCAGTTCGCTGCGGCGCAAACTGGGAACGATGGCGGAAACTGCGTTGCGTACACATTCCGCTTCAACCGAACCCGCATCTGACGCGTCAGCGTATTTGCCCGCACGCCACAGCAGCTCAATTCCGAAGCGGGCGTTGCCAGTTTCTGTGTAAGCGAGTTCCGAAATCAAATCCACCACGTCCTCAGGCACTGCTCCAAGTTCAAACGCCATGGCAACGCGGTCATTTAAGATGTCGACAAGCTGGGGTTTGCCATAGCGCTCCAGGCGTATGATGCTACGCTGCAACGTGCTCTTGGCGCTTTCATCCAGCGGCTCAATCGCCTTCAAATCACGCATAATAAAAATGAACGACAACCTCTGCGGTTTGCCCTGGCGCATCTCCTGTAGCCTCGTAAGCTTGTAGACGGCGTCGGAGCCTTCTTTCTCGATTAAACTATCAAACTCATCCAACGTGAGTATCATGTGGGCGTTTTCTTCATCCAACACCTGCATGAGCGAGCCGAGAATTTCTTCGGCGCCATACCCGCGTGCTGGATAGTTGGGGCGGAAAGCTGTGACGGCACGGTGCAGAATCGGCGAGAGCGCCCCGCGGAACTCGCGGCAGTTAACGTGAACGTAACGGAATTTTATGCTCCGCTTGTTGGCTTCGGACGAGATTTCAGCGCCGAAGTGCTGTGCCAACGCGGTTTTTCCCGTGCCCACATCGCCCGTTAAGATGACCCGCTGCGCCATTTTTTCTGGGCACCGCAGGATGAAGTTGAAGAATTCCATGAGGAGACGCTGCTGGGCTTCTCTGTGGGGAAGCTTTTGCGGAATGTAGTTTATGTCAAGCTTTGATTCGTCTTTGAACACGCTCTGACGCGGCACCACAGCATTCCTCAGGAGACTGTATTGTTTTTTGGTTAATATTATGTTTTTGAACAGATGCATAAAGTTTAAACGGTAAATTCATAAAAACAATATTTACAATTTGAAGACTTCCAGGGCTCGCGTTCCTGGATGCTGAATCTTGAATTACAGTTCATTTTTACGATTCAACCAAAATATAAATAGGCAAAACCAACCATTTGATTGCGCATCAGGAAGAGAACAACTTGTCAGACTTAAGCAGCAACTGTGATTACTTAACAAGCGAGAAATTGTGCCTAGCAGTTTCCCAAAGCGAAAAAGCAAAAGCCGCAAGGCAAACTCGATGCAGAAACGACGAGAAAACAACCTGCTGCTACCTGTGCATGTTTGTAATGGATTGCGCTTCGCCCTGCCGATTCCTTGGCAACATTGGAAATGAGCCGCGACAAATTGAGTCGGAAAAAATCAAACCCGAAGCCGCATCCATCACTGAAGAAAAACAAGAAGACGAAAAAACCAAAAGCGCGGAACCGACTTTCTGCTTTTTATGCAACGTTGAAATGTCGCAGACCCGAACCAAATTCAGGATTAATGGGTGGGAAAAACCGAACAAAAAAGTGGTTGACGGCGACGAGGAATTCCTTTCCGTAATAGTTTATTTGTGTCCAACCTGCGGCAAGGTTGAGTTTAGGGCGGATGAAAAACTAAAAAAGAATTAATGGGTTCTTTAGAAAAAGAACAGAGTGTGCTGGGTTAAGGTTTAGCTTCTTTGGCCGCTGAAACGCGCATGCCGCACTCAGTACATTCCCAGCAGGTAAGCACCTTGTTTTTGTCGTAAACAGGGTTCATTTCCTCTTCGCATTCGGGACATGTTTTTTCCAGTTGATTCTTTGGCATTTTTGCTTCAAACCTCAAACTTGCCGTTTTGCTGATATAAACCAACTGGTTTAATATGCATAAAACGACCTTGCCCGCCAATTACTTGATTTATCTATATTCGAAGGGTCAAAAAGAAAAAGCGGCGAGGTTAACTTCTGAATATGGAGATGCATGAATCCGCGAATTGATGTTTTAGAACAAAAGCCTAATAAACACATTCAGCCATCACTCTTTTTCGACACTGACATGATACCAAAATACTTCTTTTTCACTAAAGGAGTTGGCAAGCATAAAGAGCAGCTCCAATCATTCGAATTAGCCCTGCGCGATGCAGGCATACAAATGTGCAACCTCGTCGCCGTATCCAGCATCGTTCCACCAGGATGCGAATTGCTGACGCGGGAAAAAGGCTTAAAGATGATTCAACCCGGCGAAATCACGTTCGTCGTCATCGCCCGCAACGCCACCAACGAACCCCACAGGCTCGTCGCCTCATCAGTCGGCGTCGCCATTCCCTCGGGCAAAAACCAGTATGGCTACCTATCCGAGCACCACTCGAACGGTCAAACCGACGAAACTGCAGGCGACTACGCAGAAGACCTCGCGGCAACCATGCTGGCAACAACCATGGGCATCCAATTTGACCCAGAAACCGCATGGGACGAACGCAAACAA
>CAIUPH010000113.1 GCA_903901015.1 Candidatus Bathyarchaeota archaeon
AGCAAATGGGGCGCATTAATCCTGATATTCTCCATCATCGGTCTTGGCGGACTCTTCGGATTAATCGGCGGAATACTTGCACTAGTCTACAAACCCATAATGGCTGGAGCACAACCACAGTACGGTCCTCCACAACAGCAGTACGGACCACCACAAGCAGCCTACGCTCAGCCTCCACCACAGCCAATCACACGAATCTGCCCACAATGCGGACGCGTCGTACAAGAAAACCTGCGTTTCTGCCCCAACTGCGGCAAACAACTTAACTAAACCAAAAAGCCAACACTTTTTGGGAAACTCAACTTTTTTATTTTTAAAAATTTAGGGAAAACAAAAAGAAGGGAAATTTAGATTTTCTTTGTTGCAACTGCAGTTTCCAACGCAGCAACGCCCGGCAGTTTCTTACCCATCAAAAACTCGATAAGCGCGCCGCCTGCGGTGCTTATGTAACCGATTTTTTTGGTTAAGCCGTATTCTTGGATGGCTGCGATGGTGTTTCCGCCGCCTGCGAGCGAGAAGGCTTTGCTGTTTGCGATGGCTGTGAGGATGCCTTTGGTGCCGAGGTTGAATTCTTTGTTTTCGTAGACGCCCATGGGTCCGCTGACGACGATGGATTTGGCGGACAGGATGATTTTAGCGTATGTTTCGACGGTTTTGGAGCCGATGTCCATCATTGAGTAGTCGGTTGGCAGTTTGGAGGCGGGGATTTCTTTGCGTTTACCATCCACATCCAAGGCGAAGTCAACTGGAACCATCACTTTATCGCCGAACTGCTCCTCCAGCGCCTTAATGCCTGGAATCAAACCTGTTAACTCCTTCTTTGCCAGATACGACATGTTTCCCTTCCCTAAATCGGCACCCTTCGCCGCCAAGAACAACTGCCCAGTTACGCCACCTGTAAGAACATAGTCGGCTATGCCTTTGCCCAGTACGTACTTGCTGATTTCGAGGCTGTCGTCGGCTTTTGCTCCACCCATAACGTAAACGCAGGGTTTCTCGGGTTTCTCCAGTGCTTTGCTCAGGGATTTAAGTTCGCGTTCCATAACGCGTCCAGCGGCAGAGGGCAATACAGCGGTGAAGCCAACCATCGAGACATGTCCTCGGTGGGCTGCGGCAAAAGCGTCGTTAACAAACAGGTCCGCGAGGGGCGCAAGGTTCTGGACAAGCTCTGTTTTGCTGGCTTGTTCAGGGGTGCTACTCTTGGTTTCTCCGTCCCAGCCGCGCACGTTTCCCAAAACCAAGATTTCTCCGCTCTGCAGGGTTTTGATGGCTGCCTTGGCTTTGTCGCCGAACACGTCATCCACGTATTTTACTGGGCACTTGAGGATTTTTCCAAGAATAGCCGCATGTTCCTTTAGGGGGGTGTAGTCGGGGTCGCCTTTTCTGCCCTGGTGCGCGAGGACAACGGTTTTGGCGCCCTTCTCCGCGAGTTCTTTAAGGGTTGATTCGCCATGAGCCCTTATTCGTACGTCGCTGGTGACTTTTTTGGTTGCAGGGTCAATTTCTGAGTTAAAGTCAACTCTGACCAACACAACTTTGTTTTTAACTTGAAAATCATCTAAAGTCTTGTACTTTGCCATGTTATCCACTTTCTCTGTTTGTTAATTTAAAAAAGGAAAAGAAAGAATGATTTAAGGCTGCTTACGCTTCTCTTAGAGGTTACCTTTTTTGCCGACCATCTCGATGAAGTCAACCATGCGGTTGCTAAAGCCCCATTCGTTGTCGTACCATGCGAAGACCTTCACGAAGTTGCTTTTCTCACCCATAACCATGGTTAAGTCTGCATCGAAGACGCTGCTGTATGCACTGTGAAGTACGTCTGTGCTGACGATTGGGTCTTCCGTGTACTGCAGTATGCCTTTGAGTTCGCCTTCAGCGGCTTTCTTCATAGCTGTGTTAATCTCAGCTTTAGTAGTTTCTTTGCCTAGTATCGCAACTAAGTCAACGATGGATACATCTGGAGTTGGTACACGCAGTGAGTAACCGTTCATTTTTCCGGCACAACTTGGCAAAACTAAACCGATGGCTTTTGCTGCGCCCGTGCTCGTTGGAATGATGTTGATTGCTGCCGCTCTTGCGCGTCTTGGGTCTTTGTGGACTATATCTTGGATTTTCTGGTCATTGGTGTAGCTATGGCATGTTGTCATGAAGGCTTTTTCTAAGCCAAAGTTTTCTTCTAAGACTTTGCTGATTGGTGCGAGACAGTTAGTTGTGCATGAAGCGTTGCTCAGGATGTTGTGTTTAACTGGGTCGTAGGTTTTGTCGTTTACGCCTAAAACGAAGGTTGCATCGGGGTTTTCTGCTGGGGCTGAAATTAGGACTTTTTTGGCTCCTGCAGTTAAGTGTTTGGTTGCGCCTTCGCGGTTGGTGAATAAACCTGTGGATTCGACTGCTAAGTAAACTCCTATGTCTTTCCATGGTAGTTGTAGAGGGTCTCTTACGCTTAGGCACTTGAGTTCTTTTCCGTTGACAACCAAGTCGTTGCCTTTCACTTCAACTGTGCCTGGGAAATGTCCGTGGACGGAGTCGTATTTGAGCAGTTGAGCGTTGGTTTTTGCATCTGCTAAGTCGTTGATGGCTACAAAATCGATTTTTGCGTTCTTTTCGATTGCGGCTCTGTAGAGAAGTCTTCCAATCCTTCCAAAACCGTTAATTCCAACTTTGATATTCGCCATTAATATTCACCTTTGTCTACGCGTTTGTACAATAAGCTATGAACTTATTAATTTTTCCGACCAAAAAACCTTCAAACAAACGCGCAGACGAAACTGCTTCAAAAGCCAATTGCTCTTGGCGACCGCCCCTCCAGTTAGGTTTAAACACTGAAATTCAACATGCCAATAGCCTTGAAAATCGCCAATATCGACCTACCCCCTCTATCGTTTCTGCAATGAGTTTCTATTAGGATCCGAGATCTGTGCACAATTCGGTTTTGTGTTTTCTTTACTGTTTAACTTTCCTGACGGACAACTTTAGAGTAACAGAAAAAAAGCAACAAACCACCCAAAAACAGAATACTGCACACCCCTCAGATCCAAATAAATTCGTGACTTAGTAGAGGCCGCCTTCTTTGAAGTAGTGGTACTCTTCTTTTTTAGGACCAAAACTTCTCACGCCATCCGCCTTCAGCTGGCACCGCATCTTCTCCGCGTCAGCGCAGGTTATCTCACCCTTCTTCTGCAAGTAAGCAATAATTTCTTCAGCCTGAGCAGCCGTGTCGCATCGACGGATAAAATCCACAGCGGATGGATTAAAATGACGCAGCTTATCAGCTGTCTCAGTGCTGGAAGTAAACTCTTCCTCAGTGCAATCTACATATTCCTCGCCCGCCGCAGCTTCTTCAGCTTCTACCGGGTTTTTTCGTACGGCGTTAATGGGAACTTTGACTTCTCCCGTTTCTAGTTCATCGTAGAGGTGGGGAAATATTTTTTTGATGGATTTCTTGTCGATTGCCATGTTTCATCCGTTGTACAAAAAATATTATTTGAAGGCGTTATTTAATAGTTATTTATTGAAAACCCTTTTTTTGCGAGAATTAGATGGGGATGAACTGTTGGGTTGGGTTGGATTCGAGAACTTTTTCAAGTTCTTTGATGTTTAAGCCTTTTAATTCGTCGCCAAACGTTTCGCATTTCCGTTTTTTCCCTTTTTCCTCACGGCTGCGCACAACGATTTCAAGTCCATGTTTAGCTGGTGTTTGAGCGTATATGTGGAAGGACTCCAGGGTTACGCCGCGTTTGTTAACAGTTGTCCACGCTGATTTCGAGACTTTTACGCCGCCTGCCTTGAGAATTCGTGTGACTTCTTCGGGTTCATCAGCGTATACAGCGATGTCAATGTCACTTTCCATTTTGATGGTTCCGCGCCAAACGCTTCCGATTAAAACAGGGCAAAAACCGCTAAGCAGCCGCATAACATCCAACGCTTCCCTGCGCATCTGAACCAACCGCTCTTTCCTTTTGGCGCCTTCATTTTCCTCGGCTATCTTATCGAGTTCCAAAGCGATTTCCAAGTTAGATGGCAAAAAATGAACCCCGAAAGTTTGGGCGGCTTTATCTTTAGCTTGCTTGTACTCTTTTTCGGCTCCAAAATAAAGAAGAGTGGCTGCTTCCCTTGCGACTCGACGTTTCAAATCAAAGTCGTCGGGCAAAGCGTTTACCGTTTCACAACTGATTCGTAGAGCTCGATGGTTTTCTCGGCGATTTTGCTCCATGTGAACTCTGCCAAAACCCGTTTTCTGCCGTTCTTCCCCAGCATCTTGCGTTTCTCGGGGTTTTCCAGTGCGCTAACGACTCCCCATGCGATGTCGCTTGGGTTGTTTGGGTCAATGTGGTAGCCGCATTGTTCTTCGCCGCAGCAAATCACAATTTCCCGCATACCACTAACACCAGCAGCACCTACCACCACGGGCTTCTCCATAGCCATGGCTTCCAATGCCACGATGCCGAAGGGCTCATAGAAACTTGGAAAAACCGCGATGTCGCATGAAGCATAGTGGAGGATGCGTTCTTCTTCAGGGATAAAGTCAAAACAGAACTTCACGTATTCATCCAGCTTCGTCATTTTGGTAAGGTTATATAAATACTCCTGCAGGTCGCCGACGCCGACCACTACCAATTTGACTTTAGGAATCTTGGAGATTATATGCGGCATAGCCAGGATTAATTTGTCAACGCCCTTAACCATGACGAGGCGTCCCAAGAAAAGAATCATGTACTCGTCGTCTTTGATACCGTATTTGGCGCGGATTCTCTGGATGTCTTCTTTAGCGATGTTTGCTGGGTTGTATTTTTGTGGGTCAACGCCGTTGTAGCTAACTTTTATCTTTTCCTTTGGGAACCCAAGTTGGATAAGCTCATCTTTCATGGCATACGAAACCGTGACGACTAAATCAGCCATGTTGCCCGCACGCAACTCAATGTTACTGACAACACTTGAGCCATTACCCATGGTTCTACCTTTCTCGGTGGAATGCACATGGAAAGCCAGCGGCATCCCAGTTTCCCGTTTAACCGTGATTCCGCCCATAGCGGAAAGCCAATCGTGAGCAACCACTATGTCGTATTTCATGCCTTCTTTCTTGATAAGTTCGTTAACCAGCTTTGCCGCTGACAAATAATTGTACACCATCAACTTACCGAACAGGTGAATGCCTCTGCCCCATTTCCGTATGTCCTCAGCGATTACGTCGGGCAACGAGTCAGACACGTCTAAGTGGAGTGGACGGTGGATTTCTATGCCGCGCCAAATCTCCCGCGTCGGCAAGGAACCTGCATCGTCGTTCATCGTGAAAACGGTAACGTCATGGTCGTTTAATACGAATTTTCGTGTAATCTCAGCAGCGTATGTGCCAAGTCCACCGACGATTTTAGGCGGGTACTCGTAAACAAAAACGGCAATCTTCATGTCTCAACAGTCACCATTATTCATTAGGAATTAGCCCCTATGTACTAAAGCTTTACTTATCTACAATTCGAAGCAAAAAACCCCAAAAAAACTATCGCATCCACCGAAAATGTGGGAAAAGTTTGATTAGACCGTTCTGCATAACTCATATGGCAGGTGCCCGTAAATGAGTTTATCACCGATTAAACAAGAAATACTGGAAACCATGCTCCTAAATGGGAAACCACTCAAAGCCATGGATATCGCCAATGAAGCAAAAAAAGAGTACCAACCAGTAAACATGCACCTTTTGGGCTTAGTTAAAATGGGATACGTGAATCTGCCCGAGAAAGGTCTCTACGCGATTACCGAGAAGGGCAAAAAAGCACTCGGCTTACCAGAAGAAGTCACCAAAGAAAAAGCCGCAGCCATAATCGCCTACGCGCCCCACGATAAAGCCTTCAACTTCTACGTTACAGTTGGAAAACCATTGAGCATACACGCCCACAACATGCGGGATTTCGCCGTTAAACTCGACAAAGCCGACTTAACATCTATAGAGTTCCATATGCAACGCGGAGACTTTGAGGCTTGGTTCAAGATGCTCGGCGACGAGGAATTAGCCAAAAAAATCGTTCTTCTGAAAAAGAGAACCCTTGCTGGAGAAGACCTGCGAACCCAGTTGAAGCACATTGTTGAGCAGCGGTATGTTGAGTTGGCAAATCTGGCGGGTGAACCTATCCCAACTGAAGAAGAAAACCACACCCACGAACATACCCTCAGTTAACTGCATCCATCAAAATCTTTTATTTGATACTTTATTTTTTAGAAAGAAAAATTTTGTCCAAAAAAAGGGCAATTAGGTTATTTGCTTGTAGATTGGGTGGTCCCTGAACTTCAAATTAGTCGTTGACCATTCCAGAGTGCCGCTTGGAAGTCTAGTGCATATCGATTGGACAATTGCGCCGCCAGCCGTGAATCGTACGCCATCGAGCATTTCGCCCTTTGTCACGCCTGAAGCCGCAAAAATCATTTCATTGCCCTTCGCAAGTTCATCTTCAGTGTAGGTTTTAGTGACGTCAACGCCAGCCGCTTTCAACCGATCCATCCGTTTAGCATCGTCTTTTTTGTCTTTCCAAACCTTAACCAGCATCGTTCCGCCAAGACACTTAACAGCAACCGCCGCAATTGTCGCTTCTGCCCCCGCACCTGCACCGATAAGCAAATCGACGCCTGAATCGGGTAAACATGTAACGATGGAGCCGCCTATGTCGCCGTCGGCTATGAGGATGATTCTTACACCCAGCTTCCGTAGGGTTGCAAGCAATTCGTTGTGTCTGTCGCGTTCAAGCATAATTACAGTAAAGTTTGCTAAGGGTCGGTTCTTGAGTTTAGCTATGGTTTTCACGATTTCTTCGACTGACATGTCAAGGTTGATTTTTCCCTTTGATTTGCCGTCAGTTGCAACCTTGAAGTAGTAGCCGTCGTCTGGCAGCACCTGCAGGCATCCCGCTGGAGCACAGCATAATGCGGAGATGGCGTCTTTTTTTCCTTTGGATGTTGCTGTTGTGCCGTCAACTTGGTCGATGATGAATTCTACTTTGGGTCCGTTTCCTGTGCCGACTTTTTCTTTGAAGCTAAATGCTGGCGCGTTGTCTTTGGGGCCTTCGCAGCAGATTACTTCACCGTCAACTTCTGTCTGGTTCAGTACGGCTCTTGAGAAGTCCAGAGCGGTTTGGTCAATTTTGTCCGGGTCGCCTTTCCCGATGTGCAAAGCCGCGCCTACAGCTCCTGCCGTAGTGATTCGCGTAAGCGATGGCGACAGGGATCTTAGAGATGTCATTTTTAGTTCCCCTTATTTTTGCATTCGTTCATCCAAAGCTCAGTGAATTCCTGATAGTTTTTCGCAACTTGCTCCACCGCTTCTTTTCGCGTGGTTTTGCCCGCTTTATGGTCAGCTAGCGGCTCCCAGAAAATGGTTCTTCCAACCGCGAACCCTATGATGCCTGGGATTTTGGCGCCGACTTTGAGCCATTCCTGAACTTTCTCCTTGGATTCTCCGCGCCCCAAAGTGATGACTCCTGCTTTGCGGCCGTTACTTTGAGCTTGCTTAACTACGGCTTTGGCAGATTCAGGTTTATCCACGCCCTCCAGCTTCCAGATGGCTGGTTCAACACCCGCCGCCTGGATTTCTTTGAGGCTCTCCACCATCAGTTTAGGCCGCAGTTCCTGGTCGTATTTTTCTTTTGAGCCGCCCAGTTTCGCTAGCTGCGCCGATGTTGCAGGCACGATGAGCTCGAATAGGAACGCCCGTTTCTTCTGTGCGAGGTAATCGCTGAGTTTTTTGAGTCTGGCAAGCTGCCTCTTATTCATTGTAGCGTCGCCTTCTGGGTTGTAGCGCACCAGCACCTTCACGTATGAGGGATCGAAATCTTCGATGTGCTTTGAGAAGTTTTCGCCGTAGTCAAAGTCGAATTCGTCTTGACCTGACTTCTCAACGGGCATAGCAAATGTTAAGCCGTCTTTTTTTGCTTCCCGAAGAACACCTGCACCGAATTCTTCGTCAACCAGCAAACCCGCGATTTCTTTGGGCACTTTCTTTTTTACAGACAGTTTGAAGCCTTCAAAGATGATTTTTTTGTAGTCTTCAATCTGTTTCTTTTCGTCGGCGGTTGGCGGACGGTTTTTTATCCCGAACATTTTTTCAAGGAAGGACGCTCTATGGTCGAAGGCTAAGATTAACAGTTGTTTTTGAGAGTAATCAATCATTTTTTGCATCAACTCTACATTCTTTGGTTTTCTTTACGGTGGCAAAAAGTTTAGAAACAAAACGACATGCGGTCAAAAGACCATTATAACCTTTATTTTTAGAGATCGTGAAACCTTTCGCCACACGTTACCCCACATAGAGCGAGGAAACCAACGCATTTAAGTTTTTCACAAATCGCGTTAGCATCTATGGAAAAAATGAAATATACATAGCGCACTATGATGTGTTAAGGCGCCTCCTATGAGTGAAGCTCGAATAGTCACGGTGAAAATACCTGAAGAAGTCTACCAGGAAATGGCACTGCGCATCCCCGAAGGCGACAGAAGCACCTTTATCCGCGAAGCCATAGCTGAGAAACTACAGAAAACCCCCAAAGCCGACAAACTCCTATCCCTGCAGGAGCGCATGGGCAGAATAGAAGAGGAATTTGGGCAATTAAAAAAAACCCTCTCAGACCTTGAAATCCTCACGTTCCAACATGGAAAAATCAACCCCCACTCCTTCAGCGTCGACGAAGTGGACCATAAAATAATGGAGTACCTGCTGCACTACAAATCTGGCACCACACCTGAACTGGCTGAATACGTTAAAACCAACCGCTGGTTAATACTTAACAGGCTGCAGAGAATCCAGAAAAATAGCAAAAAACAACTGGGCAAATCAATCATTGAGTACTATGCGGGTGAGCGTTCGGGCAAGAAGAAGGCTTGGTGGCTCGACGAAGAATTAATTCAGGAATAAGTTAGCTTTAAATCAGCAAGGCATGTTTGGTTTCTGCGTTGTGGGCTCGTAGTCTAGCACGGATTAAGGCATCGGCCTCCGGAGCCGAGAATCCTGGGTTCAAATCCCAGCGGGCCCGCCAATTGGTTCTCCGTGGTTATTGTTGGTAAAGTTTTAATACATGCAGTTATACATGTATAATTCATGAATGCGAAAACCACGGTTAAATGCTGGGGAAACTCCTTAGGCGTTGTCCTCCCAAAAGCACTCGTTGACGAAGAGGAACTCAAAGAAGGCGAAGAAGTCGAAATCACAGTCCGCAAAATATCAGATGTCCGTTCCCTTCGAGGAAAATATCCCTTTAAAAACCTGCAGCATGAAAAAGAAAAAATGAAACGCGGCTGGCAATAAATTGGAAAAAACCAGATACTTCTATGACAGCTACGCGGTTATGGCTTACCTAAGCGACAGCCCCAATTATAGGGCTTATTTTGAAGAAAACGATGGTGTCTTAACCAAATTAAACCTAACAGAAATCTGCTATCGAACAATAGAACTCCACGGAGAAGAAGCCGCTGCCCAAGTGGTGGAATTGTTCGCTAAATACACCATTGACTTTGCCCCGCGAGATATTGTGGGAGCAATGAAGCTCAGGTTGACACTCAAGAAAGATGACCGCAACATATCCTACGCCGACGCCGTCGGATACTATCTTGCGCTAAAAAATAAGTTAAAGTTCTTAACAGGTGATAAAGAATTCGAGGGGCTATACGGCGTTGAATTTGTTAAGTGATAGCCGTCTAAGTTGAAAGTCAAGGGTTAAAATCCCAGCGGGCTCACCACTTTCTGTTAAAACAGGTTTTTGAGGTACTTCAAGATTAGTTGCGGCTGATTAAACGCGGTTTTTAGCGCTTTCACGGGGTGTTTTATGTGACCTATTAACGAGAGCTTTTTGTATTCAGCCAGCGCTTTAGCGGCGATGTCTTTGACATCCGCGGGTGTAAACTCGTTGGTGGTTATCAACGGCATGCCTTTTGCCTGTCTTGCCTGCGCAAAACTGTTCCAAGTCAAGTCTGCAGGTAAGTAGCCTTTGGCTTTGCATTCATCATAGAGACGCGTGCCATACGAGGGCGTAGCCGCGAACAGATGCATTCCCACATCGTATCGGCGTTTAAGGTCTAAAGCGAAATCCACCGTACGCTGCATGTTCTCTTTGGTTTCACCTGGAAAACCAATAATGTAGAAGGCACCCGTTTTTAAGCCGATGTATTGAGCGTTTTTGGCGAATTCAACCACGCGGTTAAGGTCAAGGCTCTTGCAGATGACGTTATCGAGTATTTGCTGGTCGCCCGATTCCACACCGACGAAGATGCTGTTGACGCCTGACTTCTTCATTTTCTTGAGCAGTTCCATGTTCAGGCAGTCCGCACGGACTCCGTTGGGTGTTTCCCAGCCTATCTTGATTTTCCGCTGAATGATGCCGTCGCATATGGCTTCGAAACGTTTAATGTCCAACGTTAGGTTGTCGTCTTCGAAGAAGATGTTTTTAACCTTGAACTTTTCAACGACGAATTGAATGTGGTTTAAGACGTATTCTGCCGAGTGTGCCCTGAACTTTTGTCCCATGTGAAGGTGCACGGCGCAGAAGCAGCAGTTGAATGGGCAACCGCGGCTGGTAATCATGGATATAGCTCGGTTCTGGAAGCTTCGGTAGCCGATTTTTTCGGGGTTAAGGTACTGCTCCATGTTCACGAGGTCGTAGGCTGGGTAAGGCAACACGTCTAAATCCTCAAGCAGCGGTCTTGAAGCATTCACGGTAACAGCCCCGTCTTGGCGGTAAGCTATCCCCAGCACTTCACTGAATTGTTTTTTGCCCTCAAACGCCTCTGCAACCTCAATCATTGCATATTCGCCTTCTCCGATGACGGCGACGTCGACGGTTTTGGTTTCCTCCAAGAATTCTTTCGGAATCAATGTGACGTGTGGTCCACCCATCACGGTTAGGATTTTTGGGTTAACTTCTTTGGCTATGTTGCTTACTTTGATGGAGTTCCCAATTTGGCAAGTGAATGGTCCTGAAATGCCCACGATGTCTGGTTTTCGATTTTGTATTTCCTGTTTTATTTGTTCAAAGGGCAATCCGACCGTTACGGTTTCTCCGTCCTCCTGGAATGTTGCAGATATGAAAGCATCTAAAATCTCAACTTTTAAACCTGCCTTCTCCAGCACTGCGGCTATGTACATTAACCCAATGGGCAAGTTGCCCGCAGGCTGCTCCGAACCTGGGTAGAACGTTTGCGGCGGATTAATAAGGAGAACTTTCATTCGATGTATCCAACATCATTTAGTTGGTTCGCTGGATATTTAAATTAACTTACAAAGCAAACTAGACCTTAAACGAACATGTTCCATCAAGATTTATGTCTAATCACCTGTTTTACCCCCAATTTGATTGACGCTTAACAGACATGTTACTGCTATGCGGCTACAACATAGGTTTATGAATGGTTGTTCGGCAGTATGCATATCAACTTTTTCGTATTTTAAGTGGAGGTGAATTTTTTGGGTACTAGAACTGAGGAAAGAAAAGGCAAAATGACCGTTGCTGAAGCCGGAAGGAAAGGCGGCGAAAAAACCGCTTCAACACATGGACGCGAATTCTACGAGGAAATCGGACGCAAAGGCGGAGAAAAAGTCTCCATGGAGCGAGGTCCAGAATTCTACAGTGAAATCGGCAGCAAAGGCGGCTCCGAACGTGCAAAGCAGCATGATGGCTCCGCCGAAGCAGAAGGCAAAACAAGCTTAGAGGAAGCGGGGCATAGAGGCGGACAACGGGTTCGAAGGCTGATTCAAGCTGGAAAAGAACATGAGGAAGAATAAGCAGTCTCTTAATTGAGAAGTTTTTTTTTTTTGGTTCACGCTTATTTTTTCTTTTTTCTTAATTTATTCATTCTTTTTGTGGAGGTGATTTTTTGGAAGAAAAGAAAGGACAAATGACTGTTCAAGAAGCTGGTAGGCGAGGCGGACTGAAGACTTCTGAGACACATGGAGAAGAATTCTACAGTGAAATCGGCAGCAAAGGCGGGCGAATTGGCGGACCAAATGGAGGGCAGAGAGTCCGAAAACTCGTCAGGGAAGGCAAAAAACGAGTTTGAATCTGTGGATTTATTTTTTCTAACTAATTGATGCTTCGAGCGGAAAACATAATGTTGAAATAACTTGGCTCGTTAGTTTTTGTTTATGAACAAAGTACTAGTTTTATACTATAGTCGAACTGGAAACACCGAGAAAATGGCAAACGCCGTCGCTGAGGGCGTCAAGAGCGGTGGCAACGCTGAGGTAGAACTAAGTTTTCATGTCCAGGCTGATGACTTGAGCGTTTATGATGCCATAGTGGTGGGTGCGCCAACGTACCATCATGACATGCCAGTTGACTTCAAGAACCTCTTCGAAGAAGCCGCAGTGCAAGGCATAAGCTTGAAGGGCAAAATAGGTGCTGTGTTCGGGTCTTACGGTTGGAGTGGTGAAGCCCCCAAAATGATTCTGGAAATCATGAAGTACAAGTTTGAGATGCAGGTGATTGAGCCGCCTTTACTTGCGAAGTACACACCTGACCAAGCCGTGCTCGCAGCATGCAGGGACCTTGGAAAGCGGGTTTCCGAAACCTTGATGAATCGGACTTAACACTAAACATTAGGAGAAAAAGTTATGGAAAAAAAGAAAGAGCTCCTTGATTTTTTGAAAAACCAAGTTACAGTTGAAAACGAAATAGTGGCTTCCCTTGAAAAAGCCGTTGTCGGCATGAAGAACCCCGCCGTTAAAGGCGTTTTGAAGGGTGTCTCTTTGGATTCAGTGAAGCACGCAGAGCTCTACTCCTCAGCAATCACTCTTCTGACTAATGCTTCCACCGCGTTGACACAGGATAACCTGGACGAGCAAAGAGCACTCGTTAAAAAACACATCGAGATAGAAGCAAAACTAATCAAGAAGCTGCAAGAAATGATTCCCACCATCGAGAACGAAAAAGTCGTTTTCCTCTTGAAAGCAATACTCAACGACGAAATCAGACACCACGCAATGCTAAAGATGACACTGGAAATAATCGTTCACGGCGAAACCATAACTGAAGCTGACTGGTGGAAAATGCTCTGGGAAAACGTTCCGTTCCACGGCGCTCCAGGCGGCGGCTAAAAAAACCGCTAAGCCGTGTATTTGTTTTTTTCACCTTTTCTGGTTAAATCGTTGCTTTTCTTGTGAAGAAAAAACCAATCGGTATGTTACTTTCACAACCACACCGTGAGCGGTTCAACATAGAACCATTCAGAGCATGTGAGAAAAAATGATTATCTCACATTGAAACAGGCATAGAAAAATGTTGCAAACACAAAACACAAGCAGGTCACAAACAGTCTTGTGACACCCTTAAAACCGCTCCGCCCAAATAAAAGAAAAAAGGAAAAATAGGTTAATCGTTGCTTTCGATGACTTGCTTAGATGAACTCCATGTATCATCGACTATCAGCTGCAACTCAGATAGGACTGAAGCTAAATTTTCGCCTTTCCTAGTTAAACCGTAGGCTTTAGGGGTTCTTCTTATGAACACGAGTTTTTTGCCTTTTAAGCCTCTTAGGTACTTGTAGGTTCTCCTCATGGAAAGTCCAGTTTCTTTAGCAAGTTTCCCCGCGGAGATTCCTTCATCGTCTATTGCATCGTAGACACCGCGTTCCGTTTCCGAGAAATCTTCTTTTTCTGGGTCGCGTTTAGATTTGAAGAAAAATATGTAGTCGCGGTCTTCAGGGGTTTCTATTAAGCCGACTGAGCGTAGGCGTTTGAGGATTCGCGACGCAATTTTTGATGAGATTAAGCTTTCTATTTCCTCGAAAGTTTTCGGTCCCAAAAGCAAGGCGCGAAGGAGGGTTTCTTCGTAGCATTCAGAGTGGGCTGGAAGCATCTCTGCGAATTCGGGGAAAGCTCCAAGCGTTTCGGTTAAGCGTCCGCCGAATGTAGTGGCGTAGTATTCATCCCGCGATTCAGTTGCTAACCCAACCGCCATCAACGGCTGAAGGTACTCTTCGTTTATGGTGTCTTGGCTGTGCATGTGACCTGTTTTTTTGAGTTCTTGCTGAAGCTGGCTCACCGAGTACCTGCCATTTACGATGGCGTTTAAGATGTGGAGTCTTGTTTGGTTTTTTAGGACGTTGAATAACTCTTTTATGTAGTTTGGATTATCCATTGTTTCGCGGAGCGTTCTAAGTTCATTCTTTAATTTGTAAACCTGACAACGAGTTATACATTCAAGGGGTGAAGTTGGGGCGCAGTTTCTACATTCTGCGTCAAGTTGACTTAGCATTCCAGCTAAGTCTTTATGTTCGCTGTTTCGGATTGTTATTAAGACATTGCCCATTTATTTTTTCTCCTTTTGGGCGTGTGTCTTGGCGAGAGAAGGAGTGTGTGGTTGCGAGTTTATTCTGATGCCCGTCTTGACACGCGTCATAATTTATGACGTGCGGCATATTTAAATATGTTTTCCCACAAAACTACAGTAACTTAGGTGTAAAAGTGATACTACCCTGCGAAGTCGGAGTAAAAACAGTCCTTCCCGCCGTAAAAGCCATCATGGCAAGAACAATCGTAGAAAAACATGGATTAAACGAAAAACAAACAGCCGACCTCCTTGGCCTATCACAATCCGCCGTCAGCCGCTACATCGGACGCGAAAGAGGCAACCTCCTAAACATCGAGAGCACACCCGAAGTATTAACCCTAATCGACCAAATGGTCAACCACCTCATAAAAACGCCCGACGACAAAACCGAAATCCTCAAACTCTTCTGCCAAACCTGCACGACCATCCGAGAGAAAGGCTTAATGTGCCCCGCCTGCCAAAAACAAATGCCCCAAGCATGGGCGGAAAACTGCTCTTTCTGCAAAGAATAGGAGCAATTAATCTTTATTACAAACATCGTTCCTCCTTTTTTGAGGAAATCGTTTTGCCTTACGATGAAGACACGTCCTTGGACACCCTGGAAAAAGTCAGCAGAAGCGTGTAGTTAACATAAGCACCATCAAGCTTGTCCACAACATCTTCTATCAAGCTGTTCCCGTCGGAGGCACAGGTTCAGGCACCATCATCTACAAAGACGGCTTGATTTTAACCAACAACCACGTGGTGGGCGGAGCAGAAAAAATCACCGTAACCCTCTGGAACAACCAGGTCGTCGAAGGCACCATCGCTGGTTCATGTGCAATCAACGACGTCGCAGTGGTGAAGGTTGAGGCGGAAGATTTGCAGTCTGCGCAGCTGGGCGATTCTGACAAGTTAAGGATGGGGCAGCGGGTCTACGCCATCGGAAACCCGTTTGGTTTAGCAGGCGGCCCAAGCGTCACTTCAGGCGTGGTCAGCGCCATAAACCGCACCATCGAATCTGAACGCGGCTTAATCGAGGGTCTGGTTCAAACTGACGCCTCCATAAACCCTGGCAACAGCGGCGGCCCACTCGTCGACATGAAAGGCAAAGTCGTAGCCATCAACACCGCCATCATCCCGTATGCTCAAGGTATCGACTTCGCAATCCCCATAAACTCGGCTAAAAGCTGCACCGACGACATAATCACTC
This sequence comes from Candidatus Bathyarchaeota archaeon, assembly GCA_903901015.1. Taxonomy (GTDB): domain Archaea; phylum Thermoproteota; class Bathyarchaeia; order Bathyarchaeales; family Bathycorpusculaceae; genus Bathycorpusculum. Next base: position 15,493 of record CAIUPH010000113.1, read on the forward strand.
AGGGATCAACCAAAAAGCCGTGGTTTGGCATCGTTGGCTGAACCTTAACTCCAGAAATCGCACGTTACTACGGACTTCCATCGGACCACGGCGTCCTCGTAACCAGAGTTGCAGATGGAAGCCCCGCCGAAGCCGCAGATATGGCGAACGGCGACATAATCCTGCAAATCGGCAACGTTGAGCTGTGCAGGATTGAGGATTTGGTTTCAGAAATCCAGAAACGCAAAATCGGGGAATCAACGAAGATTTTTGCTCTGCGCAACGGTAGAAAACGCATCTGTGAGTTGACGTTCAACGAGGCTCCATAGGAAGGACCCTTGTGAGTCAGGACCAAATCCGAAACATTTTACAAAAATACGACGTTATAGCAGTCGTCGGGTTATCCAGCGACCCCGAAAAAATGAGTTACAAAGTAAGCGATTACCTAAAACAGCATGGTTTTCTCATCGTGCCCGTTAACCGGTTTGTCGAAGAGGTTTTAGGCGAAAAATGCTACAAAAGCCTATTGGACATTCCTGTGGAAATCCAGAAAACCATTGACATAGTGGATATTTTCAGGAAGGCTGAGGATGTGCCGCCGATTGTTGAGCAAGCCATCAAGCTTAAAGCCAAAGTTGGCAGGCCATTTGTGGTTTGGATGCAGCTCGGCATAGTTAATGAGCAGGCGGCGGAAGCGGCAAGGCACGCTGGTTTAGTTATAGTTATGGATAAGTGCTTGATGACTGAGCACCGCCGCCTAACGTAAGTGCTATATTGAGCCAAGCAGCAAGGACACGACAGTCGCGATTATAACGATGGCTATGGTTTCCGCCAGCGTTACTTTCCAGTTTACCCTTGTCTTCTTCGAGCGGTAACGCGCAAGGAACACACCTGAGATGATGACGACTTCCAATAGCGAAACTGCAAGGTTGTAGACAGGCGGCAACACAAGGTAGGTTGCTATTGGAATGCTGCCTGCAACGAAAGTGGTTATTCCCGAGATTGTCGCGCCGTAAAGGTTGGACCGGTGAATCTGCTTGTCGAGTAGCGTGAACAGTTTCTGGACGAGCAGCAGCGATTTGTCGCGTTCTTTCTTGTCAGGGATGTCGCTTAAGCTGTAGTTCATCAGGTTTTGCAGTGTCATGATATCGGCTAAATCCGCCGTGATTCCGCCAAGCAGAAAACTCGAGAAACCAGTTATGGTTACGGCGCTCAACGTTAGCAATGCTGCGAAGATGAGGGTTCTTGGGTCGCCCAGCAATGTTCTGGTGCCTGTTAAAGAAGAAATGAAAGCTGAGAGAATTACAACTAAACTCGTTATCGAGCCATCCACTAACCCTGCAACAATCTCCATGATGGGTTCTTTCTTTAGCAGCAGGCTTTCCCATTCTTTGCCCAACCGTTGCCCCTGCGCCGTCAACTGCACCAGGTCGTCTTTTTCCGTGATTAAGCCTTCAGTGGACATTTCTTTTAGTGCTTTGTCGAGTTCGTTCATTTCGATGCAGGCATAGTTGGCGCAGACGCGGTCAACTCGGCTCTTCAGGGCTGTCTTCTTTATTTTGGCGCCTTTGCTCAGGTTCAATAGAACAATGACGCGGATAACGTCGGGTAACTCTTGAATTTCAAATGCCACTGAATAAATCCACCGATTAACAACCAAAAGAAGCTTGTTTAGGCTAATAACTTTTTTGAAGCCTAAAAAATGCTTGGGTTTACAAATTAGTTTTGCATTGGGATACCTACCCCTCTATGGTTTCAACATAGAACCTCTAATAGGATCCGAGGGGTGTGCAGTATTCTGTTTTTGGGTGGTTTGCTGCTTTTTTCCTGTTAACTCTAAAGTTGCCCATCAGGAAAGTTAAACAGTAAAGAAAACACAAAACCGAATTGTGCACAGATCTCGGATCCAAATCAGAGTGTGTGAAAACTCAAGTTTAGTTTTAGAAACTGCATCTTATATGTGAAAACACGTCCCTAAGCCCCTACTATATCGGCATAAACTTGGCAATTTTCTGAAATTAAAATTATTTTTCACACAGTCTCAAATAGGTTCGGGCCCAATCGACCCCCTCCTCGGTTTCTGCAATGAGTTTCTAATAGGATCCAAATATGCTCATTTGCAAAAAACAGGATTCAAAAATGAAGGAGAACTATGATTGGAGCAGCAGAATTGCTTTTGCCAAGTCGCCGCCGCATTCTTGGAGGGCTTCCTTGGCTTTCTCGAGGCTTTTTCCCGTTTGGTCCACGACGAGCTGTACGTCTTCTTCGGAGAACAACGGCGCCGCAGCCGCGGATGCTCCCATCTTCGAGGGAGCTTGCTCGGAAACTTCTCCGCCGATAACCTGGTACATTTTTTGTCCCTGAACCTGCAAAATCGCAACTTCAGGCTCATCGATAACAATGTCTTTGGTTGCGGTTCTGATGATGACTTGCTGGACATCTGCAACTGTATCCATGTTCATGCCCATGCGTTGCATCATTCGTTTCTGTTCGCGGGGATTCATGCGTCTATTCAACGAGATTGCACCTTAACCAAGTATTCTGCGTATCAACTTGATATACTTAACTTTTCCAAAAGATTCTTTTCGATTTAGCTGGACTGAATCAGCAGGATTTGCTGCAATCTCTGGAAACGGTGTGTTCTCGTTAAACTGTCTTATGGAATGCTCAGAGTCCCGTAAAATGTGGTTGAGGGTATTCTTGAAGACCAATCGTAGAAACAACTCACGAATTGAATGTCTGTTGATTCAGCCCTGCCCTTCGGTGACATCTCCAGTAGGATAGAGGGTTCAAAGCCCTCCACATTGCACCATAAGTAAACAACATGACAGTCAAACGTCTGTCTTGTTGTTCTTTCATTTACTTTGAGGTAGAAAAAGGCTGCACCGATTTTCTTCTCATGATTGCAATTGCACAAATAGTGACCACTATCATTGCCGATGATATTGCGAAGAGCATGGAGCTGCTGAACTCAGGGACAGTTGGACTTGGTGCTGCGGTAGTGGTTGATGACGGACTGGAGGTATCTGAAAACACTGATAGACCCGTTGAAGAAACATCAAAAACTTCGCCCTTACCGGAATTATAGACCGTGTTTCCGAGTCCCGATGGAAGATTTGCGACAATTGCATTTGTGCTATATGAAATGACTGAATCGCTTACGAATAATTCGCCTTTACTAGAGTCAAAGGCAATTGTATATGGGTGAATAGTGCTTGCCGCAACCCCTGTTACTGTCGCAACCACAGTGTTTGTGCTTTCCGATATGACTGAAACACTGCCTGCGTTTTCGTTATAGACAAACACTTCTCCTTTGCTATGGTCATAAGCTATACCGTAAGGGTAGGTTCCAACATTTATAGTTGCGACCAGGCTGTTGGTGCTGTCTGATATAACTGATACTGTGCCGCCTTCGTTTACGACAAAAATCTCGCTCTTGGCTGAATCGTAAACTGCTTGTGCAGGGTAACTTCCGACTTGTATACTTGTAACGATGCTGTTGTCGCTGTCCGATATGACATAGACAGCCCCCAAAACGTTTCCTTTGTTACCTGCATCAGTCAAGAATATCTCCCCCTTGCCTGAATCATAAGCCATTCCCATAGGAGTCCACCAAGATTTTGAGGTGATGGTTGTAAGAACAGCGTTTGTACTATCGGATATTACTGTAACTGTAGGAGTTTCACCCTCACCATTTGGAGTGCCTGAAGAAATGAGAATCTCACCTTTGCCAGAATCATACACTATTTCGTGTGCAGCACCATATGCCACTCCTGTGGCTATCGTTGCGACGACTTTGTTTGTGTTGTCCGATATTACTGAAACTGTCCCAGAGGAATCTAAAGCAAAACTTGGCCTTTGCCAGAATCATAAGCGAGGGTTCCTGAAACAGAAGGTACAGTTAAGGTTGGTGTGAGTGATGAAGTAGCATGAACCATACTGACTGCCGAAAATGCACAGATCGCAATAAATATTAAACCTAAAAGTTTCCAAATTTTGACTTTCATATGTATTCCTTAACCTTTTATTTTTAACTTTAACATATACGTATAAGTTAACGCTGATTTGATTTGATTAAAACACTATTAAAAATAATTAAAAAACAATATAAAAAGCTTTACCCAGAACCTCCCAAAAATATTTTGCGACCAACATGTACTTTATGAACAATTGTTCAAAGAAGTTGATTATTAATCCATCACCCGCAAAACAAACAGAACAAGTATTCAAAACCCAAGAAAATGTTTAATCATGAACTATATCTTTGAAAATTAGAAAAAGAAACTTAACAGAGATTTAGCTCATCGGGGTTTATCACAGCATAAGTAGCCAGGCGACAAAGATAATTAAGGTAGCAATGAAAAGCCCTGCCCAAAGACGTTTGCTGTGGCTGAAGATGTCTTTCCCACTCATGGGCGATATTGGAAACGTTCCAAAGAAAGATCCTATCACGCACATTGACAATCCTGCATCCCCAATAGCTGGGTAACCGCCCTGCAGCAGCAAGAAGAATATTCCAGCGAAGGCTAAGCTGATAAAGATTCCAGAGGCAGCAACCATAGCGCCTAAGTGCTCGGTGTATTTTTCGGAGTTTACACTTCGGGTTGGGGAGGAGAAAGGAACCTTAAATGCAAAGGTTGTGAAAAGAAAAAGAACTATACCCAAAGGCCATATCGAGTGTTCGCTCCAAACGCCCTTGCTTCGCAAGTATACTATAGAGAAGAATTTTTGAACGAAGCCGACTATGAGGCTTGTTGCTAAGAAAACAGGTAATAGTATCCATATCTGGCTTAGAGTTATGACTTTGACATATGAGAAGGATATAGCCAAAACCACTACTAAGACCACGTACGCTAAAGTTTCTGTCTTTGTGGGTTTCAAAATAGAACCGGTTTTGTTCTCTACAACTAGCTTCCGTCTAGATGCAACCACTTCTGCTATCCACTCTCTTATTTTGTCTGGAATCAAATCCCTTGTTTTTTCGCCGATTGCTCCACCCGCGCCTCCTAGCGGGTTACTTACTACCGCAAAAAGCGACGAAACCACCCCTAAAACTACTGCGGATACGCCAACCGCAGCTACTGCATTAGTTGGGGTAGGGACCCAAACCTGCTGTAAAATGTCGGATGAAGACGATGGTTGTGGTGATTGAGTCGGACTTGATGTAGGATTAGTAATCGGAGTTGATGTTGCAGTTGTACCTGGAGTTGGCGGATAGGAGCTTGGACTATTAGTCGCAGAAGAATCTGATATTACGGAAACCGTGTTGGAGCCCAAGTTGGTTACAAATATTTCGCTTTTGGCGGAATCGTAAGCTACGCCTGATGGAGAAACGCCAACCGTTACAGTTGCAACCACTGCATTAGTGCTGTCAGATATAACTGAGACAGTTCCTGAACCGTGATTGGATACATAAATCTCATTTGTGCCTGAATCGTAAGCTAAGCCGTAGGGGGTGGTTCCAACTGGTATGGTTGCAACGACGGCGTTAGTGTTATCTGATACGACTGAGACTGTGTTGGCGCCTGAACCATAATTTGCCACGAATATCTCACCCTTGCCGGAGTCGTATGCTGCGCCTGCGGGAGAGATTCCGACAATTATTGTAGCAACAACGGCATTATTGCTATCTGAAATAACTGACAATGTATTGTAACCGGAATTGCACACAAACATCTCACCCTTGCCCGAATCATAGATTACTTTATTTGGATTTGTTCCGACAGCCACTGTCGCAACTACAGTGTTAGAAACATCAGAAATAACCGAGACTGAGTTGTTCCCAGAATTAACCACAAAGACCTCGCCCTTGGCAGAGTCATAAGCTAAGTTACTTGGAGTTGTTCCAACTGGAATGGTGGCAACAACAATGTTATCGCTATCAGATATCACTGAGACCGAGTTGGAACCACGGTTGGCTACGAATATCTCTCCTTTACCGGAATCATAAGCTACACCTGTGGGGGAAGTTCCCACAGTTATAGTTTTAACCACTGCATTTGTGTTATCAGAAATTACTGTAATTGTGTTATAACCAGAATTAGCCACAAATATTTCGCCTTTGCTTAAATCATAAGCTAGGCCAGTGGGAGACGTTCCCACAGTTATTGTGGAAGTCACTTCTGATGCATGAACACCGCTAACTACAATAGAGCAAGCGAAAACAACCGCGAACATTAATACTAAAAGCTCTAAAACTTTAGCTTTCATTTGACTCGGCTCTTCCTTCTAATCAGCTATCATTTAGTTTTCATTTAAGACTTCCGTTTAGACGTGTATCACGATTTAATAAAAGAATTCAATTCATTATAACTTTATATAGAAAAAGAAACGATATGAATTTGAGAAGGTTGGAGAATGGAGAAACCAGTAAACACAAGTAACAATAATAAAATGCATGGATTAATTTTGGGCGTGTTGGGAATAATCTTAACGATAGTTGGAGTAGCAATCATAACTGTTAGAGGTATGCCATTTCGAGGCTCAGGTCTTGGCACTGTTTCCGTCTTGGTAGGTATCGTGTTGCTAATCATTGGGGCACTAAGATTATTTTATAAACAGCCAAAATGAGTCTTAGCCATAGACTCAGCCATTTTCTTTTTGTTCCGTTCGCAACAATTTAGTTATCTCAAATAGTACGAAAAGAGCTTGATAAAATTAATTTTCCGCCGTGCCATGCCTGATTTTGACGGCTACGCCTGTTTTAAACGCTTTCATTTCTTCGCTTGAGAGCACCGTGCGTCCGACCGCTAAAACCTTTCCGTCTTCGTCAAGCGCGATAACCTCATCTTTAGCGCCCACTTCCGCATCCACTTTGACAACATGCACGGCGAAAACGTCGCCTCCAGCGGCAATGAACTTTGAAACTTCACTCTTCACGGTAACGAAGCACTTGGCAAACGGCGTTTCCTGCGCCATGAACTGGGCGGCTTTGAGGCTCAACGAAAGCACCCCGTCCGTAGGTCGCAGCGTAGCTAATCTTTCGCCGTCCAAGTTAATGTAGCGTATTCTTCCTGTCCGCGGCGAATACTGGATTTGGATGTTTTCGGAAAAAAGAAGTACGCCAACGCCTTTTCCGAATTGGTAATCAGCAATACTTCTAACTTTAGCCAGATTGTTATCCATGGATGGTCACGTTCAAAGCTGTTTTGTTTCGACAAGTATAAACATTACAAGATTATAAAGACAGTTAAAAGGTGAACGTTTCTTGAGATGTGAAGTTTGCGGACGCAAAATACACGATGAACCCGTAAAAGCAGTTATCGAAGGAGCCAAATTAACGGTGTGTTTGGAATGTTCCAAGCATGGAAGAGTAATTTTGCATGAACAAGCAGACATAGCCCCAAAAATCGCGGTAATCAAAAACACCAGTAAACCTGGCGCGCCCGGAACTCCAGTTGTTTTGGTTCAGCGAAGAAGACAACCAGTCGCCCAAGTTGCATTAACTAAGGAGCTCACCGACGATTACGCTAACAAAATAAGGGCAGCAAGAGAAAAAATGCTTCTCAGCCATGAGGAACTGGGCTTAAAAATCAACGAAAAAGCCTCCGTGTTAAGACACATCGAACTGGGAAAGATGGCGCCCGACAACATGTTAGCCTCCAAACTTGAGCACATGCTACGAATCCAGCTGCTGGTCAATGTTGCAGACGAAAAATCCACCACTCAAGTTCATAGGGCAGTGAATGAGGAAATGACTTTAGGTGACCTCGTCGAGTTGAATGAGAAAAGCGGGGAGGCGCCCAATAAACGAAAGCAATCGTAGCACAACGTAGGCTCAACCGTGAACCGTCTACTTTAGATGAACTCAAGGCGTTGGCACGTGCCGCCGGTTACACGGTGGTTGGCACGATGGAGCAGACGCGTCCGCCTGACTCGCGCTACCAGATTGGCGCAGGCAAAGTTGAGGAACTCGCGCGGATGGTTGAGGAAACAGGCGCCACAAAAGTAATTTTTGACAACGTATTGCGCACAACACAAGTCTACAACCTTGCAAAAGCCACTAAAGTCGAAGTTATTGACCGCTTCCAACTTATCCTGGAAATCTTCACCCGAAGAGCTACAACAACTGAAGCGCAACTGCAAATCCAACTTGCATTGGTGCGCCATGAGCTTAAGCACGCAAGAGAAAAAGTGCGGTTGTCCAAAGGCAGTGAGCAACCGGGCTTTATGGGTCTTGGCGCTTATGAGGGAGACGTTTACCGCGACGCCATTAAAAGACAGGTTCAAACTATCCTTAAAAAACTCGAAAGAGTACGGGAAAAGAGAGTGCTCCAAAGGGAAAGAAGGACGGAGCTTGGTTTTCTCACTGTTTCGCTTGCAGGATACACAAATTCTGGAAAAAGCTCCCTTTTCAACGCAATGACACAGGACACAGTTGAAGTGGACAACGCCTTATTCACTACATTGTCAACTACGACGCGGATGGTGGAGTTTTCTAACCGCAAGTTCCTCATAACTGACACAGTGGGCTTCATCGACCGCTTACCCATCTCGCTAATCGAAGCGTTCCATTCAACACTTGAAGAAACCATCTTCTCCGACCTGATAATAATACTTTTAGACTTAAATGAGCCCTTGGAAACTATCGAGAGGAAAAACAGCGTTTGCTTAGACACCATCGAAAAACTTGGAGCATGCACCATACCCACGATAACTGCGTTGAACAAGATTGACCGGCTGACTGATGAAGAATGCCAGCAGAAACTCGAAGCCCTGAAAGACAAAGTGAAAAACCCAGTCTTCGTGTCTGCAAAATGCAAAACCAACCTTGACGAACTCCGAAAACAAATCCTTCGAATCCTCGAAAACTACCAGCGAGCCCAGTTCTCTGTACCCTTAACAGGCAAAGCTATGCCGTTTATCTCGTGGGTTCATGGAAAAACCCACATTGAAAAAGAAACCTTCACCAACGAAACAGTTGACGTCGTTTTCGAATCGGCTCCAGCATTGATTGAGCAAGTGAAAAAGAAAGTGGAAGAGCTACATGGAAAATTCCAAATCATCCCCCCAACCTGATTCCACCCCCCAAATCGTTGTGCTAAGATGGGGACACAGACCGCAACGGGATGTGCGGTTAACCACTCATGTTGCGTTGACTGCCAGGGCACTTTGTGCTTCAGGCTTCATACTCTCAGACACCCTTGACCCCCACATCAAGGAAACCGTAACCAAAATCACGCGTGCATGGGGCGGAAACTTCCACTTTGAAATGGGTACCCCGTGGAAAAAAGTTGTACGCGAATGGAAAGCCAAAGGCGGCGTAATCGTGCATTTAACGGCTTACGGCGAAAACATCCAAACCAGCGACGTAATGACCCGAATAAAAAACACCAACAAAGACCTCCTGCTTATCGTTGGAAGCCAAAAGGTTCCAGGCGAGTTTTACTCGAGCGAAGTCTCAGACTTCAACCTATCAGTCGGTAACCAACCGCATTCGGAGTGTTCTGCACTGGCGATTTTCTTGGACCGTTACTTTGAAGGCAAAGAACTCGCCAGACCCTTTGAGAAGGCTAAAATTGAGATTGTTCCCAAAGAGCGAGGCAAAGAAATCAGAAGCCACGTTGAAACATGAGTTTTCCCCAATGTTTTGGGAAGGGTTTTATTATAGAATGTTCCAATATTAAGGGTATTAAAAAGGAACTTAGAGTATGTTATCAACAATTGATGATTCAACCTTAACGAAAGTAGCGTTGGCGTTAGGCGGCGAAGAAGCAGTTCAACTTATAGCTCACCTTAAAGGCGTGGAAGAGATAACGGACGATGAAATCGCGAATAAAACATGCATCCGCCTCAATACGGTCCGCAAAATTCTCTACAAACTCTACGATCACTCCCTTGTTAGCCTGCGAAGGACACGGGACCCCAAGACGGGATGGTTTATTTTCCACTGGAAACTGCAGCCAGACCAACTTGAAGGATTCATCTTAAGCCAGAAAAGGCGTGTTCTAGAAAAACTAAACGTCAGGTTAGAATACGAAAAAAACCATGACTTCTACTACTGCGACAGCGCCGAGTGCAAACGGGTTCCCTTCGAAGAAGCCGTTGAACTGGTTTTCCACTGTTCCACATGTGGCAAGCCGTTAGTGCATTTTGAAAACGAACGAATGATAAATAAACTCTCGGGAAAAGTTGAGATATTAAGGAAGGAACTGGGTGAGTAGCGGGCTTCCCAACAGGGAGCAAGCATTAGAACTCCTTCGCAAACATAAGTGTCCGCCACAAGTCATCGAGCACACCACAGCCGTAGCAGACCTCGCAGTTGAAACCGCAGATAAACTCCAGAGCAAAGGAGTAAAAGTAAACGTGTACCTCGTTGAGGCAGGTGCACTTTTGCATGACCTCGGACGCTCAAAAGTCCACACCGTTGACCACGCCGTGGTTGGAGCAGAGATCGCACAGTCCATAGGTTTACCGGAGCCTATCATCAGGATAATTAAGCGGCATGTTGGCGCAGGAATCACTGCTAAAGAAGCCCAAGCGCTGGGTTGGCCAAAAGACACCTACACACCACAATCGATTGAGGAAAAAATTGTTTCCTACGCCGACAAACGAATCGACAAATCAAAAAGAGTGCCGATTGAAGTCGAAATTGAGAAGCTGCAAAAAGAAAATAAGTTTGAAGCAGCTGAGAGAGTTAGGAAATTAAACGATGAAATAACCAGTTTACTGGGGCAAAAACCATGACTACGTTAACATTATTAGTTAAAGCCACAAACTTTGGGCAGGCAAAACAGATAGATGAGTTGTTGCAAACTGAGTTTGGAGAATTAGACCTCGAAGTCAAAGTTTTAACAAACTCCAAGAACAGATGGGTGCAGGTTTCGCTTTCAGGCGAAGATGAAGCCATAGCGACCAGTTACATTAACAGGGAAATAGGCACCTGCCCCGGCAGCCTTGAAAACGCAAAAAACTTCCCCGTCATGAGAGGGTTCATTTCTAAACTGGACCTCTCCAAGCAGGAAGTTGTGGTGGACGTGGGGATTTTTGAGCCTAAAATAGTTCAGGCAACCATACCGTTGACGACTTTTCACACGCAACTCATGAATGGCAAAGCGTTGGATTTGAAGAAAATCGCGGAAAGCTACGCTCTCGCCGAACGCTCGCCGTTGAGCATTAAAGCTGTTTCGCCCCTCACCGACGCGACAGAGGGTTTTCAGGCGGAGTTGGCTGCTGAACAGGTTGAGAAGCTGCATGCATGGCAACAGTCGCTTTTGGATAGGTTGATTGTTCTGGGTGCTTCTAAGGAGACGCTTGAGAACGTGCTTAAGCGGACAAGGTTGACTCGGGATGTGATTGATATTGAGGATTTGGGTATGTTTGAGCATGCGTTGACTTGTAAACTGGGCACTAATGCGGCTGGTTTGGTCTCCGTTGTGGGTAGGTACCTTAGGAATTCGGTGTTTGTTGTTTTTAACGCTAAAAAGAGCCTCGATTTACTGAGTGAACATACATTAACCTCATAATAGTGTACATAAATAATTAAATTCTAATTGAAAGGGGAGAGGGGCATACCCATGAGCCAAAACGACGATAAAAGAAAATACAGAATCGACATAGGTGCCTATGGCAGCATAGGAATTGAAGCTCCCACAAAAGAAGAATACCTGGAACTCTTCAAAGAAGTCACACGAACAAAACGCGACTCCAAAATAGACGAAGCCATAAGATAAACCAGCCCAAGCACCCATATCTGATAGTTCACTATAGAAAAAATAGTGTATCCTGCAAGTCTACAGGGCATTATGCTCTTCTTTGCAATGTGACTCGTAATCCTCGCGGTTTTCATAAACCGTCTGGTCGATGGGGCACTTGAACTTTTTATTGCAGGTCATTTCGGGTTCAGGAACCGTAACTCGCGGCGCGGTACTCTTGCATTCGCTCTCAGCTCGCTTTTGCAGCCACATTCGCATTCATCTTTTTCATGCAATCATTTTCACCTCCAACAAAACCCAGCCGCAAAAAACAATTATCCAAGCCAGTGCATAGTTATTCAAAATATGTGACTACACCAAACCAACAACCAACAATTAAAAAACAAATAACCTTCGTGCCCTCACGTACAAACAAATACTGGAACCGCATCTTAACTAAGAAAAATACAGTTGGGAACTCGATGGACACTTCAAAACTGGAAAAAGCAAGCGCTTACGACCAAAACGGACAAAACAAAAAAGAAATCGACAACGCAATCACATGCCTAAAAGAGTTCAGACGCAAATTTCCCTTCACCGAAAACCCAGCAGCAATAGACACAATCAAACCCGACGATATTTTCAATGAGAGTTCAGGTGAAGCTGGCGGGTTTTTCCATTATATAGAGTATTACTTTAAGCCTCTGGGTCACTCTGCAAATAGAGATACGGGCGTTTACCGCAATATAAGAACGCAAATCATTGATTTCAAGAACCTGCTCAAAGTTGCAGTTGACAAGAAACGGTCGCTGACTGAAAAAGTCGACGCCAACTGGGGAAAAATAAAGGGTTTAGGAGAAGACAAGCAACTTGCCAAAAAAATCATATTCTGCTTCAACTACGAAAACGCCAAAGTCCTGCCGATCTTCAGCACAAATCACCTTAAGCACTTCATAGGCAAAGTCGCCGACACACCTATTCTTCCAGCAAAATACTACACGCCTGGCGAAGAATACGAGACCTTAACTTCTGAGCTTTTGAAAGCCAAAAACAGCCTGCCAGCGACGCAGCCGTGGGAAATCACGTACTTCGCCCGTTTCCTCTACGAAAGTTACCCGCCGCCCGACAGAGAAAAAACCGCAGCCAACGGATCCAGTGGAAGAAAAACAGGAAACGTCGTCACAAAAGAGATGCTGGAGCAGGGAGAATTCATGCATCTGTTAGGCGAACTGCAAAAGCAAAGAAAAATCTCGGGTGAACAGTTCCGATTAAACCGCGAACTATGGGTGAACCAGCCGCAGGAAAGAAGCGGATTAACTAAACGGCTCAAAGCACAACTGAGCCAAAACACAACGATTTGATTGATTCGGAAATGAAAAGGTTGATGATGGGCCGAACCGGATTTGAAGCAAAAATAGATTCAGGTGATGATTTACCACTTTTTTATTGGAAACAATTATAAATTGACCACTCAGAAATAACTCTCTTGTGCAGTTTAAATTTACAGCTAAAACCAAAAAATGGATCCTGCTAATCAAAATCATACCCATCCTATTAGCGATTTTCATTGCAAAGCTGATTGTTCATTGGTTAGGTTTTGAAATAGTAGATTTAAACGCGTTATTTACAAGCATAATAGCCGCAACCACTTTTCTGATAGGCTTTCTAATTGCTGGGGTAATAACCGATTACAAAGAAAGCGAAAAAATACCCGGCGACATATCAGCTAGCTTAGAAACAATATATGACGAAGCGTACATACTCGACAAAAACAAGCACAGCAAAGCAACCCAAGACTTCCTCTTATACTACAACGATTTTCTATGGTCAGTAATTGAATGGTTTTACAGAAAGCAAAGAACAAAAGGCATCCTTGAAAAACTGCACGGCATGAACAATTACTTTGGCGAATTTGAAAGCTTGATGCAGGCGGGTTTTCTTTCCAGAATGAAAAATGAACAGAGCAACCTTAGGAAAATGGTGATTCGGGTAGACAACATAAGAGACTTACCGTTTATTCAATCAGCGTACACCATTGTAGAAATACTTGCATTTCTAGTCATCTCCGGTTTGCTTCTTATGAAACTGGAGCCTTTCTACGAAGCAATGTTCTTCTCGCTAACCGTCGCTTTTCTGCTCATATACATGATTAGGTTGATTAAGGATTTGGACAACCCGTTTGACTACGCTGCAAATGGCGAGAGCGGAACCGAAGTATCCCTAAAACCGATACATGACTTAATAGCAAGAGTTAACGAGTACAAGCAAATACCCCCTGAAGCGTTAAAAAGCGAAATACAAGAACCCCCCAGATAACTCTACTTCGTATTTTGTTTTCTGCAAAAAACGAAAACACGGTACTTTATCGTGACGGGTTAAGTGGTGGGCCGAGCCGGAGTTGAACCAGCGACCTTTGGCGTGTAAAGCCAACGTCCTAACCAGGCTAGACGATCGGCCCACAGTGTAGTTGACTTATGAGATTGCATTGGTTAATATTAGAATTTTGTTTCTGTTTTTTGGTTTATGAGGTTCTGCGCGGTTTTGGATAGGGATAGATTTTTGGGTTGTCGGGCAAATTTTAAAATGCAGAGCACCAGAGTATGCTACTGCCGGGAACATTGAATTGGATTGGAAAAACCTCAGAGCCCTCGTTTGCGAGCACTACCAGCTAATCGGGGTTCTCGTCGCCGCCTCCATCATTCTGTTTTCTATGGGAACCTACACGAACTGGGACGCCCAAACAGAATTTACAGCGGCATCCAGCGTAGTCACCCGCGGTTTACCCTATGCCAACAGTGTCTACTTGATTGACCAGCCGCCGTTCGCTTTCTACATGACGGCGCCCATTCTGCAACTGATGGGGTCGTCATACGTGAACGGAGTGAGTTTTGTGACTGCCTTAGGATTGGGCTGTGTTGTGCTCATGTACGCTTTGGGCACGGTGCTCTATGGCAAAAGAAGCGGGTTAGCGGCGGCTGCACTCTTCGGGCTGGTGCCTTGGCAGGTGTTTATGGCGAGAACCTACCTCATCGACGTACAGTACATGTTCCTAAGCTTAATGTTCCTGTTCACGGGGATTTTGGCGGTGAAGCGGAATTCCCAGAAGCTGCTGGCGACTGCGGGAGTCCTGTTTGCATTGGCGTTTTTAACCAAGCTATTCGCGATTTTCCTACTCATCCCTCTTGTACTCGTGGTTTTGCTTAAAGGAAAAGGAAGCGGCTTGAAGCTCACGCTAAAGAACATCCTGATTTTTCTGGTGCCCTCATTCATTTTCCAAGCTCTATGGTTTGGAGGTTTTGCGAACCAAAATTTCTATGGAGTTTACCAGCCCAGCGACTTCACACATCCTGCTGCTCGCATAGCTGACCCGTCGTTGACGTTTCTGCCCAGAATCTTCGTCGAGAGCGCCGGTTGGTTTTTGCCTGCAGCGGCTGTTTTCGCGGTGGTTTTAGCAGTTGGGTTTAGGCGTTTATTTGCGAGAACATTGTGGGTAGATGTTGTTTGTGTTGCCACGATTTTGGTGGTTGTTGGGGTGGATTCATGGTTGGTTTTAGGTTCGCACCTGAGTGTGCCTTACACAAGCGCTTTCAAATACGATTATGCGGCTCTGCCGTTTCTATGTCTGCTGGCGGCTTCTTTAATCGATAAGGCGGGAGTTCTGATGGGTTCCTTGGCCAAGCGAAGCATAAAACTGCTGACTGCTGGATTCGGAGTTGTTTTAGTTTTTGCTTCGATGTTTGAGAGCATCGTGTTCCTAAACCGTACCGAATCTTATCCGCTCGTCGATTTCAAAGTCGACTACATCGGACACTATTTCCCCTTCAACGTCTTGACACAAGTCAGCAGCAACTTCCAACTATGGCACTACGTCGCTGTAGCATTGATTTTTCTGAGTATGGCAAGTCCCTTCCTTGTTAGATCGATGAGGTGGCGGCTGAGTTTGTTAATAAAAATATTATCAAGTTAAAGTTGTGCAGCCTCTTTTGCGGTTTGCTTTTTGGATAACAGGAAAACGGCAATCGAAGCCACGAGCAACACGCTAAGGGAGAGAAACATGCCCGTGTAGCGCAGGCTGCTAGCGAAGATTACGCCACTGACAATTGGTCCGAGAGTTTGACCGACATCCATCATGGTTGAGAGGAAACCCATTGAAGCGCCCACCAAAGCTGTGGGCACTAAGTCGCAGACCAGAGGCGAAGTCGAAGAGAGCACCGTGGCAAACGAAGCCCCATACGCAACCGCAATCAGCAACAGCACAGGGAACTGTGTTGTGAACGGCACCGCCGCCACCAAAACGCAGCTAGCTACAGTGCCCAAGATGATTGGTTTAGTCCTGCCCGTCTTATCCGAGACCCTCCCGATTAATGGTCGAGCAATAACAAGCGCCACTATTTCGCTGCCCGTGATGATTCCAACCGAAAAAAGATTCAGCTTCACCACATCAATCAAGTAACCCACGAGAAAGAAATCGACGGAGCCAAAAACAAAGTACTGAACCGCCTGCACGAAACTGACGCCTAAAACCTGGGTGTTCTTGATTATGATTAACCAGCCACTGAACATTTTCCTTGACGATTTAGCCGCAGGCGCTGGCTGGGCAGCAAAATTCTTTTTCTCAGCCAAAAACAGCAATGCGATGATGAAAGCGGTTACTCCAGCGATGCCCACTGCAACGTAGAGTGTGAAGAAACTTTGGTTTGTGGCAAAAAGTATGTAGCCGCCAAGAAACGGCGCTAAAGCTCGGCCTACGGCTGTGGCGGAGTTGAAGAGTGAAATGCGTTCTCCGCGTTTGGTGGGAAACAAGGTTGCGATTGAGGCTTCAGCTACAGGCATGAAGATTGCAGTTGCAAATCCATGGTAGAAACGCACAAGTGAGAGCATCCACCATGAACTCACACCCAAATAGAGGAAGGGCGCAGAAGCAAAGACGAAAGCGGCGAACAACAATACCTTGCGTCTGCCGAAAACGTCGGAGAGTGAGGCGGCGGGTAAACTGATTAGTATGCCGGGGATGGTTGAGGCAGAAGCCACAATGCCCAGAAGGTTGTCGGGGGTTCCAAGGCTCGTGGCGAAAGGCTTCAAAACAGGGTTCTTCGACATAGTTGAACTCAATATCGCGAACAAACCCACAGTGCAAATTACCAAGAAGAACGCGCGTTGTTTCCAGTTAGAGCCAAACATCGCTAAACCAGAAGAAAGTTGATTCAGGAACTATTTTTTGTTTGCCCTACCCAAAAAAGAATGCTGTTTATTAATGGTGTTTTCATTTTGTTTCAGGATTAACCCTTGAAGGCAAGACAGTGAGTACTGGAAAAAGCGTTTGGAAAAACGAATATTTCAAGTCGGCAGTGGTCATAGGGTTAATCGTAGCTGTAGTTCTTGGGGTTTTCTTAACTTTAGAATTCGGATTAGGAACAACCGTTCCAATACGGGTAGTAGAGAGCGGCAGCATGTGCGTTCCCTACGACAGCCTATGCGACGGATGGAGCCACCCCTTCGCCCACACCCTACATGTCGGCGACATAATAATCATCCAGAAAATAAATGCAGCAGACCTCAACGCCAACTACCCCAACAGCGACATAATCGTCTACGAAAACCCCAACGACCCAACTTCGACGCCAATCGTTCACCGCATAGTTTCAGAACATGTAGTCAACGGCACAATGTACTTCCAAACCAAAGGAGACGGCAACGGCGCCGACAAATGGCCAAGCCCCCCATCAACGTTGGAATACGACGACGGCACCCTGTGGAACAACAACCACCAAGGAGTACCCCAAAACCTGGTAATAGGCAAAGTAGTCATGCGTATTCCATACTTTGGATGGGTTACACTTTTCCTTAAGGGCAATCAATGGGGCTTACCCGTGATTATCGGACTCATAATGCTACTAGTGCTTCTGGAATTCATCATTCCCATAATAAGAAAAGAAAGCACGCCTAAACCGGAAACAAAAACTGAGGGCACCGAAGTAAAAAATCCTGCGTTAATGTGCAGAACCGAGACTCGGACATCCACTTTATCAGCTAAAACCGCCACGATGCACATTTTCAAAAAAGGCTAAAAAAACCGTTTCTAATATCCAGCTTTACTTGCCAGTTCTTTAGCCCAAACGCGGATTTCTTCCCAGTCACACAGGTCATACACACCAGATGGCGACTCCTTGAAACCAGCCGCCTCAATCCGTGTCCTGAGCGAACCAACAGTTTTTCTTGTAATTATGTTCATTTTGTTGAAGTTCATGACTCCGCCAAAAAAACCCACGCTATCGGCTCAAGATTGTGCTTGACAATTTTATCTTCCAGTTCCATCGTTCGGTCTTTTTTTAATTCCTCTGTTTTCCCTTCTCGCTCAAGAACCGTTTTCATGGATGAAACAAAAAACGCGAGTTTCTTTTGAGGCAGTTCCTTTTGGAACCGTTTTAAGAAACCCTCAACTTCACCTGTCCACCTTGCAAATTGCAGGCCAGTGCCAACGACTATTAGGTCGTAGGGGGAGATGTCGTTGATTTTCTCTTCTTCACGTTTGTAACTTTGACTTCAAAGCCCTGCGTTTGGAGGATTTTGGCGATTTCCTCTGAGGTGCTTGCGGTTGCGCCGTATCTGGTTCAGTAGACAAGCAGGGTTTTCATGGGTTTCCGCTCTGGATTGGATGTTTTAAGCTTTAGCGGGCTGTATGAGGCTCTTTGCGAAGGCTTCTGCTTGCTTTAAATCTTCTTCGTCGGGATGCCCCTTTTGGATACCGCCGAGAACTTTCAGGAAGCCGTAAGTGTCAAATCCCCCGCAGTTAAACTCTCCAGCAACGGTGAAGCCTTTGGATTGGAGTATTTCCCGGAGTTTCTTGTGGAAGTTAGTGGTTTTTCCTGTTTGGCCGCTGGTTGAGAATATGAAGGCTTTTTTGTTGGTCACTGCGGGTAATTTGTCGGCGAAGTCAAGCAGAACCTTGTAGTGGCTTCCAAACGATATGCCTGAGCCGAACCCGACGAGGTCGTAGTCGGAGGGCGCATTTGGGTCAGTTTCAGAGGGTGATTTAACTTCAGAGCCGAGGGTTTTGGCTATGGCTGAAGCGATTTTCTCGGTGTTTTTGTGGTGATAGGAAAAACAGATGATTAGGGTTTTCATTATTCTCACGGTTCCGGGGTTGATGGTTACGATAGTGTTTAGGTGCAGGTTGGTTATAAATTAATTTATATTTTGAATTCTCCTTAATTTTTACAGGGATAATTGTGGTTTCTCAAAAACTTGTAGATTTTTTAAACAAAGCCATAGCGTGTGAACGCCAAATCAGCATACAATACATGAGGCAGCATGTGCAGGTCACAGGCACAGACAGCGTCATAGTTGAAGACATTTTCCGAAGAGCCGCCATCGCCGAAATGAAACATGCCGAACGCCTGGACTACCTCAACGGCGTCGCCACCACACCATTCCTGAACCAATCTTCGTAGGCACCAGCCTCATCGAAATGCTCAAGCAAGACGAGCAGGACGAAGAAAGCGCCATCACACTATAAAAGCAGGCGGTTCAAGCAGCGGCGGAAGAAGACGACTACACCACGCGACGAATGTTGGAGGAGATTTTGGCAGACGAAGAAACCCACATCAACACATTCGACAAAACTGCTTGTAGGCATGACTGAGCCATTCACTCATCCGGGAACTTCACAGGTAGAATAATGAAATCGGAGTTAACTCTAAAAATTCTTGTGCTTGCCCATCAATATGTATATCAATCGGGGAAACGCCGTTTTCTTCACTGGTGGCTAATATGGATAACACTGGATCTTTAAGATGCCCCGTCTGCGGAATACAAATAGATTTAGAGAATTTGCAGTCAAGAGTTGAAACGGCATGCGATAGCTTCGGCGGCAAAAAATACTGTTTCTGCAGCGAAAACTGCCGACGCCATTTCCTTGAAGATCCACGAATCGCTTACTTCTCCATGGAGATAGGAATATCCAGTAGCATGCCGACTTACAGCGGCGGTTTAGGCGTTTTAGCAGGCGACATCGTTAAATCCAGCGCTGATTTGCGCCTCCAGATGGTCGCCATCACTCTGGCAAGCAGAAAAGGCTACTTTAGACAGAAACTTTCTCCGCAGGGAGACCAAACAGAGTTTCCCGACGAGTGGGACCCATCTAAAACCTTAACCATAATGCCCAAAAAAGTCACGGTAAACATTGAAGGGCGCACGGTCAAGGTGCAAGCGTGGCTCTATGAGTACCAGAGCATCACGGGCGGCATGGTACCCATCCTGTTTTTAGATACTGACATGGAAGAAAACGCCCCTGAAGATAGAAGAATCACGGATTCACTCTACGGCGGCGACAAACGCTACAGGCTAAAACAGGAAATCGTACTGGGCATCGCTGGCACGCGGATGCTTAAGAACTTGCCCTTCAAAATCCGAAAGTACCACATGAACGAAGGACACTCCAGCCTCCTAACGCTTGAACTGCTCCGCGAAAACAACATGGATACGGAGAAAGTGCAGAACCTCTGCGTCTTCACAACCCATAGCCCAGTGGAAGCCGCTTTTGACCAATTCACATATGAGTTGATTAAGCAGGTGCTTGACGACGAATACTTGCTGTCGGATATGCAGCAGTATGCTGGTAACGAAAACTTGAACATGGCTTTTCTTGCGTTGAACCTGAGCAAATACGTGAACGGCGTCTCGTTGGCGCATGTGGATTATTCAAGAAAGCTCTTTCCAGGACGCTACATAAGGGCAGTCACCAACGGCGTCCACTCCTACACTTGGACAAACCTGTACTTTAGGCTGCTCTTCGACAAGTACATTCCAGGCTGGACAAACGAACCCATCTTGCTTGCAAAAGCCAGCGAAATCCCCAACCGCGAAGTCTGGGATGCCCACGTCAAAGCAAAAACGGATTTGCTCACGTTCGTCGAAAAAGCCAAAGGCGTTGCATTGGATCCTCAGGTGTTGACGATTGGTTTTGCCAGAAGAGCCACAGGATACAAACGTGCAACCCTGATTTTCTCTGACCTTCATAGGCTCACTGATATTAACCGGAAAGCAAAGTTCCAGATGATTTTTGCTGGAAAAGCCCACCCCAACGACACTGGCGGCAAGGACCTCATAAGGCAAATCCACGATTACGCAGCCAAACTCAAAGACCAGATAGACATAGTTTACTTGGAAAACTACAACATGGACATTGCGGCGAAGCTTACGTCAGGCGTTGATGTTTGGCTCAACACGCCGTTGCCGCCGATGGAGGCATCTGGAACCAGCGGTATGAAGGCAGCTCACAATGGCGTCGTCAACTTCAGCGTGCTCGACGGCTGGTGGATGGAAGGCTGCATTGAAGGCGTCACAGGCTGGGCAATCGGACCGCACCCAAGAGAACTCCTCATCGAAAGCGAACGAAGGGAGGTTGAGCTTCAGGACCTCTACAGCAAACTCGAATACTTAATCAGCCCAACCTTCTACACGCAGAAAGACCAGTGGATAACACTCATGAAGAACTCTATCGCAAAAATCGCCTATTACTTCCAGACGCAATGGGTCATGCGCAGGTACATAACAGAAGCCTACCTCATCTAAAACAAACTCTTCAATAAGTCACTCACGAACCTATTTGGATCCTATTAGAAACTCATTGCAGAAACCGATAGGGGGTAGGTCGATATTGGCATTTTAGCCTCAATAGTATGTTTTTTTTCAGTGCTGAAAATGGAAAAAGAAGAAAATGGGAAACGGCTTAGCGCAGTTTCATAAGTACCATTTCTGCGGCTAGCACCATGGGTTCCCATGTTTCACAAAGTGGCGGTGCATAAGCTGTGTCGGCTTTTGCGAGTTCGCGTACAGTCATGCCCATTTGGATTGCGAAGCTGAGGCAGTTTATGCGTTGGGTGACTTCTTCTCCGCCTATGACTTGTCCGCCTATGATGTGCTGGCTTTCTTTTTCGACGATGAGTTTGATTTTGATTGGTTTGGCGCCTGGGAAATAATCCGCCTTCGTCTTGCTGCTTATGGCTCCTGTGACGACTTCGATTCGGTTGCGTGCTGCGGCGGTTTCTGTTAAGCCTGTGTTTCCTGCTTCGATCTCAAAGAGCCTTGTGACTGCGGATGCTAAGATGCCGCTGAACTGGCTGTAGTCTCCGCCTGCGTTTGCGCCTGCAACCTTGCCCTGGCGGACCGCGATGGTTCCAAGCTGGGCGCACATTGGCCGATGGGTGATGATGTTTGGTGCTTCAGCGCAGTCGCCTACAGCGTAAATGTCTTTCACGTCGGTTTCCATTCTGCCGTTAGTCTTAATCGCACGCGACTCACCAAGCACAATGCCTGCGTCCACGGCGAGTTTGGTGTTGGCTCGTACTCCGAAAGCGCTGATGAACATGTCAGCTTCGATTTTTTCGCCTCCAGCCATCACAGCTGACACTTTGGTTTCGCCGAGGAATTCTTCAACGCCTTTGCTGGTGAGAATAGCCATGCCTTTCTCTTGGAGGTGGTCTTGGACGAGTTTTGCCATGTCCGCGTCGAGCAGCTGGGGCAAAATCTGGGGGAGCATTTCAACTATGGTAACTTTTAAGCCGCGCTCCATTAAGCCGACGCCGACTTCCAAACCAATTAAGCCTGCGCCCATGATTACGGCTGATTTGGCGCCTGCTTTAACGGCTGCATCGATTTTTTCGCCGTCTTCTATGCTTCGCAGACTCAGGATACCGGGTTTTTCTTTGCCTTTAATGGGTGGCATGAATGAGTCTGCGCCTGTGGCGATGACGAGGCTGTCGAATGGCAGCACTTCAGTTGCGCCTTCTTTGGTGACGATGGTTACGGTTTTTTCTTTGGTGTTAATTGCTGTGGCTTTGGTTTCGGTACGCAGGTTGAGCTTGAGCATCTGGAAATATGCAGACGGATAAACGATCAAGTCTCGAAAACACGAGATTTGTCCACCAATGACAAACGGCAAACCACAACGCGAGTACCCAGCGTTTTTCTCATTGGTTACGAGTGTGATTTCTGCTGTACGGTCTTTTTTGCGTGTCGCCGAAGCCGCTTCCACGCCCGCAGCATTTGCGCCGATAACAAGTACGCGTCTAACCATTCTGCTTTGCCTTCGCTTAGCATTTACCTGCGGCTTGAGCCTTATGCCACTCGACGGCTTTGTCGAAGTCCATGAGGTTGGCGAGTTCAGCTTGCAGGTTTGAGGGTTTAACAACGATTAACCATGCTTTTCCGTAGGGGTCTTCGTTTAGGCTTTCGGGTTTGGATTGGGCTTCGTCGTTGACTTCCTGGATGGTTCCGCTTACGGCGGAGACAAGGTCTGAGACGGCTTTAACGGATTCAAGCGTGCCATATGGCTCGTTCTGTTTAACTTCGGTGCCGACAGAGGGCAGTTCGGCGTAGACGATTTCCCGCAGCGACTTCTGCGCGTAGTCAGTGATGCCCATGCGGATTTTGTCGCCTTCGACTTTTATCCATTCAAAATCTTTCGAGAAATAGAGTCCTTCAGGCACTTCGTAATTTTCAACTTTAACCATGTTCTGTGAACCTTCTAAATTTAGACAAGTATCCAGATTGGCATCGAAGATAAAAGTGTTTCAGGATAAGAAAAAAGGGTTTAGCGTTCCCTTTTGCCCGCTATCCAGTCTTCCGTCCACTGGCGGGCTTGGGAATCTGGCACTTGGACAGGCGGATGCTTGAAAGCGTAAGACGGCATGCTTAGCAGGGTGCCAGCGATTTTGCGGTCAAGCGCAATTTTTGCTGCCCTGATTAGGTCAATAACTACGCCTGCGCTGTTGGGGGAGTCTTCTACTTCGAGTTTTGCACTGATGGTTATGGGTCGGTCGCCAAAAGCGCGTGTTTTGATTGATAGGTAGCATATTTTCTTGTTTTTTAGGAAGGGCACGTAGTCTGAGGGTCCGATTCTTGTGGGCAGTGCGTAGGGGACGAGGCTGGTGACGGCTTCGGTTTTGCTGATGCGTTTGCTGGTGAGGCGGCTTTCCACGGTCATGTTCTGGAAGTCGGTGTCGCCGCCAAGGTTCAACTGGTAAGTTTCATCTACAATTGCGCCGCGGTCAAGACAGAGCCTGATAAGAGTGCGGTGAAGAATGGTGGCGCCAACTTGGCTTTTGATGTCGTCGCCAAGAACAGGTAAGCCTGCTTCTTCAAATTTCTTTGGCCACTCGCCTGATTTGTCTGAGCCGATGAATTCAGGCATGCAGTTTACAAGAGCGCATCCTGCGTCGATTGCGCATTGGGCGTAGAATCGGACTGCATCGTGGCTTCCGACTGGCAGATAATTCACGAGGACTTGTGTTTTGGTGTCTTTGAGGGTTTTAACGATGCTTTCTTTGGTGGTTTTGGCGTCGTCGTAGACGTTGAAGGTTTCTCGCATGTGGGGTGCTGCGCCATCAAGAATTATGCCGGGGGAGACTTTGACGCCAAGGTTTGGGACGTCACTGAATTTTTCGCAGCAGTTAGGCTTGACCCATATGGCTTCGGAGAGGTCTTTGCCGATTTTGTTTTTGTTAACTTCAAACGCGGCGACGAAGCGGATGTCGCGTATGTGGTAGCCGCCATAGTTCACGTGCATGAGCCCTGGAACCGTGGTGTCTTCTTTTGCATCGTTGTAGTATTGGGTTCCTTGAATGAGGGCTGAAGCGCTGTTGCCAACGCCGACGAGTGCTACGCGAATTTCAGGCATGAAACGTTAACCATCCAATGAATTGATTTAGTTTAGGCTTAATGTGTGCCTACGCTATAACTTTTTCTAAAGAAACCACATTGCATCCTTGAGAACAGATGCTTTTTGCTGTCAAAAACCAAAGGATATTCAACATGCTATTGATAGTGAAAAACGTCAATACCAACCTACCCCTTAGAGACTGCCTACCCCTCTATCGTTTCAACATAGAACCACTAATAGGATCCAAATAGGTTGGTGAGGAGAACCAATTTGCTCGAAGGGTTACCGGGATTTGGTTTTTTTATCGCTCTTCTTTTCCTCTTCCATAAGTTGCACTAAAACGTAGCAAATGTAGGCTGAGAAGCTCCTTATGCCTCTTTTTATTGCGTATTCGTCTTTGACTTTGAGCCATTCGTTGAAAAAATAGTCGTAGACTTCTGCTTTCACAGTGATGGTTTTGTAGCCTTTCTTGGCATTCTTTCGCCTATGGTGTATATCGGGACGTACGTTATTTAAAGTTTAAGACTACACGCGATATTTCCCTTAAGCAATGTACGAACTAGTGTTACACCATTAATCTTATATTTGGTTTGTACTTTAAAGTACGGACAATGGAGGTTGGAATTTTGCCAAGAAAAGGGTACAAATGCATAACAGTTAACGAAAAACTACACGGAGAAATCAAAAAAAGAGCCACAGAAACCAACCGCACCATGAAAAAATACATCGAGTACCTGCTCGCCAGAGAAAGAAAATAGAGTTTTAAAAAAGCTAATGTTTTCCGCAAGAAAATATTGGTTGTTTTTCGTAAATCCAGTTTCAGAGATTAAGGCAAAATTAAAAGGGAACCGCAAACACAATAAGGTGTAACTGGTGAAATTATTGAGCACAAACGAAATCGCGGTTTCGTATGAACCATTCAAAGAAATCGTAATCATGGAGAAAACCCGTTTTAACACTCCCGAAGACATAGCAAGGTTTACCTCGGTGATTGCCGGGGGCAAATTGGCGGGGTTGTACTGGGTTGACGGCGTGGTTTTCCTGTATTTTCCACTGACCGCTTCGACGGCGATTGTTGCGAAGGAACTTTTGGAGAAGCACAAAGTCTACTGGACATTTGTCGGATATTCGATGATGCCAAAGTACATGCCGATTATTGAGACCAAAGAAAAAATGATTGTGCCAGTCGTCGAAATATCTTCTGACCCAATCCTCAAGTCGGTTGCGCAGTATCTAAAAGAACTAAAGCAGTAAGGCTGTTTTTTGCCTGAACTAATTTTTTTGGGCAAGGTTTTTTCTGGTTTAGGCGAGGGAAAAAAATTCATCGGTTTGCCCTGGGTTAAACGGCAGGTAGAGATGAAACTGGGGTTTTCGCCGTATCTTGGAACCTTAAACATCCGCTTAACTGAAGAGGGCATCAAAAAGAAAATTTTGTTCCAAAACGCCAAGGGAATGGTGGTTGAGCCTCAGGCAGACTACTGTCCAGGCATACTATTTAGGGCATACATTGATGCAGTGGAGTGCGCAATCGTGTTTCCACAGATACCGAATTACCCAAACGACGTGTTGGAAATCATCGCGCCAGTTTGCCTGCGTGAAAAATTGAAACTGGCAGACGGCGACGCGGTAATTGTAGCGGTTACTGTTTAGGGCTGCAGGCTTTCTTGAAGGCTTCCATGTATTCGTCTGCGCACCCGGTTTTTTTGAGGTATTCTCCGTAGGTAACCAGTGCTTTCATGGCGCGGGCGGCGTCTTCTGGGGATTCAAACGAGGGAACGCAGAGTTTGTCGAAGCGGCTGCGGGTGTAGAGCGCCATTTCTGTTTCGCCGATGTCACACATGACTATGGGTTTACTGTAGTTTGATGCGACTTTGACTATGCCGTCGATGTAAACCTCTCGCAATCCCGGCATATGATGGAGCCCGAGTAGGATTATGCCGTCTATCTGCGGGTCCTGGAACATCAAGTCAGCAGCCATAACGAACATGTCGTCAGTCACTGAACCCGTAAGGTCCACGGGGTTCGAGGTCGCCGCAATTTTCAAAATGATGTTTTGGTCTTTTAGCTCCTGGAATTTCTTCAGGGTTTCTTCGCCGAAACGGTTCACCGTTAAGCCTAAGGCTTCGCATTCGTCCACGGTCATTACGCCGGGTCCCCCTGCGTCGGTTAAGATGCCGATGTTTCTGCCCATGGCTGGAGGCTGCATGGCTAAGGCTTTGCCGATGTCGAAGAACTCCTCCATGTCTCGTGCCCTGATTATTCCGCCCTGTTCGAAGGCTGCGGCGTAGATTTTATCTGAACCCGCGATGGCGCCCGTGTGGGATGCTGCGGCTCTTGCTCCAGCGGCGCTTCTGCCTGATTTGATAATCACGATGGGTTTTTTAATGGTGACTTTCTTGGCTATCTTGAGGAATTCTCGTCCGCCCGTTACATCTTCAAGGTAAACAAGTATGACTTTGGTTTCTTTGTCGTGGAGCAGGTAGTGGAGGATGTCGGATTCGGTGACGTCGCATTTGTTTCCGAAACTTATGAATTTGCTAACGCCCATCTGGCGCCCAGTCAAGTAATCCAGGGCTGCGACTCCGAAGGCTCCGCTCTGCGTAATCATGGCTATGTTGCCCGGCATGGGGCGTGGGGTGGCAACGACTTCTTCGCCGGTTGTTAGAACTTTGGTTTCGGGTAGGAACAGGGTGTCGATTCCCGTTTTTGAGTAGTATACGCCAAGGCAGTTGGGTCCTAAAACGCGGATTCCGCCTTTTTTTGCTGTGGCAACCACTTGGTCTTCGAGTTCTTTGTTTCCGACTTCTTTGAAGCCTGAACTGATGATGATGGCGGTTTTGACTTTTTTAGCTACTGCCTCCTCCATGATGGAGGGCACAAATTTAGCTGGAACGATAACGACGATTAATTCGATTTCGCCGGGGATTTGAGTTATGGATGGGTAGCATTTGTAGCCTAAAATGGAGTCTTCGCTGGGGTTCACGGGGTATAGTTCGCCTTTTAAGACGCCGTGCTGTTTGTTGGTGGCGAAGTTCTTGAAGATTACGTGACCTGCTTTGTCAGCTTTTTTGGTGGCTCCGATAACCGCGACTGAATGCGGGTTGAAGAATGCATCCATTCGCTGTAGTGTTTCTTCCATACTTATCCCTCGTTCCGCTTAGTGCTGCAAGCCTCGTTCTTATTGTTTACTCTCCAAAAAGTCGGCTTTACTTCAAATGATAATTATTTTCTCAGCTATTAACTTTCTTTTGCAGTTTGCCTAACGATTACTACGGGTTTATGCTTGATTGCAGCAAGCATCTCCCAGGTCACCAAGTTAATTTCCACGTGGAACCTTGCCGCCATGTCCCATACAGTTGCGCCTGAGCCTGGACCGCGGGCTTTGTCAGCGATGTTGGTGATTTTCAACGCTTCACCCGCCGATATAGTGCAACCTGCTGCGGTGAGGGGAGTGGAGCTTTTCTTTAGCTTGAGAATCCGCCCCAAAACAAAAGTTAAGCTTGCACCCAGCGAGTGTATACCTTTAAGCGGTTTTGGGCGCGGCGTAAAATAGAAGTTGCGGAACTTGTAGGTTTTGTCGGTGTCGGCGATTATTACGCAGACGTTTTTTTGTAGTTTCTGCTGAATTTGGCTTTGGATTTTCTGCGCCAGCTCCTCGGGATTGCAAAGCGGCAGGCTCACATACGAATAGGGCAGGTTGGAGCCGTCGATTCCGCCTTCCGAACCGAACATGAGTGATTGCCAGAACCCAGCGTACTGCAGTGCAACCTGTTTGTGGCGGCTGCCAGATTCCAAAGGATAGTTGCGCAAGCGTTTTAGGAGCCTTGGTCCAAAACCACACAGAACCCCAAGCGGGTAACCCCATACAACGCGAATCCAGAAACCCGCAAGAGCTCTCGCGGTCAAACTCGGCTCCATGGTGCTTTCGTCAACCATGCTGCCAAGAGATGTTGAAACTGCTTTCTCAGACACCACCACGAAGTCGCCGTCTTCCACTTTGTTCTCGATGGCAGTGAGGATTTTGTCCGTGTATCCGCTGTGAGGTCGCCAGTAATTGGTAGTTATCGCAAGTGCAGTATACTTGGTCATTAAGTGGCACTTTATAACTGCACAGTTTAGGTTTTAGCCTAATAAAGGCTTAATCCCAACGAGGAACTTAGAAGAGCGCGTATGGGAAGCCTTGGTTGTTCTGGTACAGTTTGCCTTTTATCGGGATTTGATGGCCACAGACGGGGCATTTCATGTCGCCGGTTAGCTTCCATTCGGTGATGTCGAAGCTGCTGCGTTTGATGACGGCGGTGTCGCAGTTGGGGCAATACGTGTTCTCTGCGGCGTGTCCAGGCACGTTGCCGATGTAAACGTAGTTCAACCCCTGATTTTTCGCGGTAAGGTACGCCTGCTCCATCTCCTTCACGCCCGTCGCAGGAATAGTAGTCATCTTATACTCGGGATGAAACCTAAGCAGATGAAAAGGCGTGTCTGGTCCAAGATAGTTTTTTATCCATTTAGCCATTGCACGGATTCTATCCAGCGAATCGCCGATTTTGGGAACAACCAGATTGGTAAGTTCGATGTGGACTCCGTTGAGTTTTAGTTCTTTGAGGGTTTCATAGATCGGCTCAACGCTTGGCACTGCCATGACGGATTTGTAGAAGTCGGGGTCGCCGCCGCCTTTGAAGTCGATGGTTGCCGCGTCCAAGTAGGGCGCGATGGTTCGTACGGCTTCAGGAGTCATATACCCGTTGCTCACAAACGTGTTGAATAAGCCTGCTTCATGCGCGAGTTTGGCGCTGTCGTAGGCGTATTCCATGAAGATGGTGGGTTCAGTGTAGGTGTAGCTGATTCCCTGGCACCCAGCGTTCAGTGCCGCCTTCACAACTTCTTCGGGCGAGAAAGGGTTGCCTGCGACTTCGTGGTCTTGGCTTATCAGCCAGTTGTCGCAGAATTGGCAGCGGAAATTGCAGCCAGCCGCCGCAACTGACATGACTAGGGCGCCTGGGTTGAAGTGGCTGAGTGGTTTTTTGCTGATGGGATCAACGCCTGCGGAGACGGCTTTGCCGTAGTTGAGTGTGTAGAGGACGCCGCCTTGATTTTTTCTGACTAAACAGAACCCCGAGGCGCCGTCGTTGATTAAGCAGCGTCGGGCGCAGAGGCAGCATTTCACCTTGCCCTCGCTTTGCTTCTCATACAGCATGGCTTCATGTAGAGACATAACAATCATCCACAAAGAGAATAGAACAGGTTTTGTTTAAAAGGCTTCATTACAAGAACTTGTTACAAACTGTTCAACAGCAAAAGTGCCTGCTTTTTAGTTGGAGAAAATGAGGTTTATGGAGAAAACCCAAAAAAGCTCTTGCTTAAAGAGCGTTTCCATTTAGATCATTTTGTTGAAGAAGCAGCTGTATTCGCCTGTGTGACATGCGGGGCCAGTCTGTTCAACCACATAGAGTAGTGAGTCGTAGTCGCAGTCGGTTGATACAGAGATGATTTTTTGGGTGTGTCCTGAGGTTTCGCCTTTCACCCAGAGTTCGTTGCGGCTGCGGCTCCAGTAAGTGGCTTTTTTGGTTTTAAGGGTGAGTTCAACGGCTTCTTTGTTAGCGTATGCCTGCATCAAAAGCTCTTTCGTTTTTGCATCTTGCACTACGACTGGGATGAGTCCGTTGCCTTTCTTGAAGTCCAGTTTCTCGAGCAATTCTTTTTGTGTTGTCATTGTCTAATTGTCACCCCCATCTTACGAAGGTAATCCTTAACGATTGGGACTGGATACTGGTTGTAGTGGAAGATTGAAGCTGCCAATGCGGCGTCTGCTTTGCCTTCGGTTAGGACGTCGAAGAGGTGTTTTGGGATGCCTGCGCCGCCGCTTGCGATGATGGGCACGTTGACCCGTTCAGAGATGGCACGGGTTAACTCGATGTCGTAGCCGTCCTTTGTGCCATCTTTATCCATGGAAGTGACGAGGAATTCGCCTGCACCAAGCTTCTCAGCCTGCATCGCCCACGCCAACGCGTCGATTCCTGTGGGTTTCCTGCCGCCGTAAGTAACCACTTCAAACCACAGCTTGCCCTCGGCGGTGTCGACCATAACTTTGCCTTCGCATGGGGTACGATTTCTTCTGGCGTCGATTGCTGTTACCACGCATTGCCTTCCAAAAACGTCGGCTAATTCCGTGATGACTTGGGGGTTTTCGACTGCCGCCGTGTTAACCGACACTTTATCGGCGCCACTGCAGAGTACAAGTCGTGCATCCGACACATTTCTGATGCCACCTCCGACAGTGAAGGGTATGCTGATTGCTTTGGCGACGCCTTCAACGACACCGCGCAAAATATCTCTTTTCTCAGAAGAAGCAGTTATGTCGAGAAAAACCAGTTCATCGGCGCCGTCGTCAGAGTAGCGTTTAGCCATCTCCACAGGGTCACCCGCCTGCTTGGGATTCACAAAGTTAATGCACTTAACCACTTTTCCGTGGTCAACATCGAGGCATGGAATTATGCGTTTTGCAAGCGGCATAGTTTAGGCTCCTATTTTTTGTATGGCTTCCTTTAGGGTGAAACGCCCTTCATAAAGGGCTTTGCCGATGACTGCGCCTTCAACGCCGATTTCTTTGAGAGCAACCAAGTCGCCTATGGTACCGATTCCTCCTGCCGCCACGATTTTGGCGTTGGGGTACAGGGCGGCTTGGCTAAGCGTCTGCAAGTCTGGGCCTGTGAGCATACCATCTTGGACAATAGATGTTATGAGGAAACGTTGGACACCAAGCCCAGTGTACTTTTCAAGAGCGTCATCCACGGTCATTGCTGTAGCGGTTTTCCATCCTTCCACCATGATAAGCCCATCCTTATTGTCCAGGGCTACAATGACGGATTCTGCACCGAATTTCTTCCAGATTTTCCCGATTGCCGAAGGGTCACTGAAAGCTAAAGCGCCGAGAATCACTTGTGTAATGCCTAATTCGAAGAGTTTTTCCGCGGTTTCGTAACTGCGGATTCCGCCGCCCACCTGGATGGGCAACTTGACATTTTTCGCAACTTCAGCGATAACGGAGTGGTTATCACCGAGCGCAAAAGCGGCATCCAAATCGATGATGTGCAGTTTACCTGCGCCTTCATCCCGCCAGCGTTTCGCGGCTTCGACGGGGCTGCCAAATTTGCTTTCGTATATTTTGGCGGTTTTAGCTTCGCCGCGAGTTAAACGCACGATTTTGCCGTTCATTAAATCGATTGCTGGAATCAACTGCATAAAAGTCACCTAACAACTGTTTTGACAAAATTTTTTAGAATTTTTATTCCTACATCCCCGGATTTTTCGGGGTGAAACTGGGTGCCGTAGATGTTTTTGCTGACTATCGACGAGGTGAACGTGGTTCCGTATTGGGTTGTGGTGCAGACGATTTTTTTGTCTTTGGGCACGGGGTAGAGTGAATGTACGAAGTAGACGTATGTGTCTTCGGCGATGCCGTCGAAGAGCTCGTTGGGTTTCACCATGTTCAGGGTGTTCCATCCCATGTGCGGCACTTTCACGGTGCCGGGCAACTGCATGTTTTTGCCCTTGAAGAGTGATAATCCGTCGCCGGGTCCTTCCTGACTTGATTCAAAGAAAAGCTGCAAGCCCAGACAGATGCCGAGGAGCGGTGTACCCTCTTGGATTTTGGTTTGTAATGTTTCTTTGACGGCATCGAGTTTGCTTGAAGCTGCAGTGAAGCTCCCGACGCCTGGCAATGCAATGGCATCTGCTTTCATCAAGTCCTTAGCGGTGGTGCCTATTGACGCAGATAACCCTGCTTTCTCCAACGCCGTCTTGAGGCTCAGCAGGTTCCCTACGCCGTAGTCGAATATGACTGCTTGCGGCATTAGATAACTCCCTTGGAACTTGGCACGCCCTTGCGTCTTGGATCCATAGCTACCGCTTGCCTTAGCGAGAGTGCGAGTGCTTTGGTGGCGGCTTCGGCTTTGTGGTGGTCGTTGCTGCCGTACTCGACAAAGATGTGGACGTTTGATTGGAGTGCAGTGGCGAAGGATTCGAAGAAGTGATTGATGTCTTCGGTTGGCATTTCTTCTACTTTTTTGCCGCGGAGTTTGAGGTCGATTTTGAAGTAGGGACGTTTGACGAGGTCGACGGCGGCGAATGCGAGGGAACAGTCCATGGGTGCCGCTGCGCTGCCAAAGCGCGTGATGCCTTCGCGGGTGCCCAATGCTTTGTTGAGTGCTTCGCCCAAGCCGATGGCGAGGTCTTCGACGCAGTGGTGCACCAAATCGGCCTTCACCGACGCAGAAATGTCGATTAAGCTGTGGGTGGCAAGCGAAGTAAGCATGTGGTCAAGAAACGGCACAGCCGTGTTTACTGCGGCTTTTCCTTCGCCGTCAAGGTTCACACAGACTTTAACTTCGGTTTCCTTGGTTTTACGGTAAACTTCTTCTGTTCTCATTCGTCAGCCTCTTCAATCTCTTTTAGTGCATCAACTAGTTTAGCGTTCATTTCAGGCAAACCAACCGTGACGCGGAAGCAGTTTTGGTACTTTAGGATTTTGCCCCATTTCTTAACCATGATGCCCTTCCAAAGCAGCTTCTGGTTGACTAAGTCGGCGGGTTTTTCTGTGTGCATAAGTACAAAGTTTGCTTGGGAGTCGAATGCTTGTACGCCTTCTATTTCGTTGAGTGCTTTTATCAGTTTTTCGCGTTCGCTCTTGGATTGCCTTACAGATTCCAGCATCAAATCGATGTTATCCAGCATTTTAGCGCCCATCCTGAGTGTAAAACCGCTCACTGGGTATGGAAGAGGCGCCTTTTCGGCTAATATCTTAGCTAACTCGGGATTTGCCACCGCGTAACCAAGCCGAAGCGCCGCCAACCCGAACGCTTTGGAGAATGTGCGCAGAATAATCATGTTCTCAAACTCACGTATCCTTGGCACAAACGAGTAGTCTGCGAATTCGCCGTATGCCTCATCCAAGATTACTATTCCCGGGAATGATGTAACTAGTTTTTCGATGTCTTTGGCTTTGTACTGTGTTCCAGTTGGGCTGTTAGGTGAGCAAATGTAGAGCAATCTTGTTTTGTCTGAGAATTTAGAGAGCATTCCTTTAACGTCGAGCTGCAGGTTTTTCTGAAGCGGCACCGCGACGTATTCGCCTTCTTGGCGTTTAACGCAGAGTCTTGGAATCGAGAACGTCGGCGCAAACGAGACTGCAATGTCGCCTTTCTCGATGAAGAGGCGGGTGATGCGGTCGATTAATTCGTCGCTTGCGTTGCCTACCACAAGGAAGTCTTTTGGAACTTTCAGGTAGACAGCAAGTTTTTCACGCAGCTTACCCTCCTCATCTTCGGGGTACAACCGCAAATCGATTTCTTCCGCCAACTCCTTCACAATTTTAGCCTGCTTCACGCGGGGCATGAACAGGTTCTCGTTGAAATCCAACTTAACTATCTGCTTTGTCGTAACGCCCAGCTGTTTCGCTACTGTTTCCGCTGTGGCTCCAGCGCTGTAGCAGTCTACTGCTTGGAGCTTTTCGATTTTTTGTTCTATCCATTTCCTGTATGATTCGCTCATCTCTCAAACCTTGCCTTTATCGCTTTATAGTGATTCGGAAGGTTCTCTGCTTCCGTCATTACCTTGATGCTGTCTTTTACCCTTTCCAATCCCACTTTGGTGCTTTCAACTATGCTGACGCGTCGCATAAAATCCAGTGCGGACAAGCCCGAGAACGATTGGGCAAAACCGCCTGTGGGCAACACGTGGTTGGTTCCGCTGCCATAGTCGCTTAGTGCAACGGGGCTGTAGGGACCCAAGAGGATTAACCCCGCAGTTAGTTTTTCCGCAACTTCCCTGGGCTGGGCAGTCATGACTTCCAAGTGCTCCGCGGCAAACTGATTCACTAAGCCTATTGCCTCATCCATGGTGCTGCAGATTATTATGAAGCCAAACTTGTTTAGTGACTCAGAGACTTTTTCGCCCCGTTCAGCCGTGGCAGTTATCTTTGTAAGGTAATCTTGAACTTTCAGCGCAACCTTCTCCGAAGTCGTTATGAGACCAGCAACGCTGTCGCCGCCGTGCTCAGCCTGCGAAACCATGTCAAACGCAATCAACCGTGAATCAGCACATTCATCCGCAAGCACAAGCACCTCGCTTGGACCCGCAGGCATATCAATCGCAACATCGTTGGAAACCAACATCTTCGCCGCCGTCACGTATTTGCTGCCTGGACCCACGATTTTCCGCACGGGCTCAATAGTTTTTGTTCCGTAGGCTAATGCGGCTATGGCTTGTGCTCCGCCAACCCTGTAGACTTCGTCGACTCCGCAGATGTCCGCGGCAACCAGAACCAGAGGGTTAACTTTGCCCTTGTCGTCTGAGGGTGAACATGCAACTATTCTTTTGACGCCTGCAACTTTGGCTGGAACCGCCGTCATAACCAATGTGCTTGGGTAAGCGGCTTGTCCGCCTGGAACGTAGCAGCCCACACTTTCGATGGGGCGCAGAACCGTCTGGACACAGATGCCGTCGCCAGCGGTTTTGATGTCGGTTTGGGTAAGCAGCTGTTTTTGGTAGGCGTTTACCTTTTCCTTCATGAACTTTAGTGCAAAGACTTGTTCTGGGGGTGCTTTGTTGTATGCTTCTTTGATTTCTGCGGGTTTCACCCTGAGACCGCGCACGTTGAGTTCAGCTTTGTCGAATTTCATTGCCAACTCAACCAACGCACCATCGCCGTCTGCCTTGACCTGGTTTACGATGGCTTTAACGCTGGTTTCAACTTCCAAAACGGCTTTTTCGTCTGCCTTCTGCCGTTTGAACCAGTCGGCAGGCAGCTCTTTTGAGTCCCAAACTTTTATTTGGAGTCCTTCGCGCATTGACCTTCGGTTCTCCGTGCAATCTCATCTAGCGCCAGCACCTGACGTGGTTCATACACGACCAGTCCTTGGGCTAGTTTACGAATCTTGGGCAACAGCCCGATTAAACAGTCTTTTTCGATAACTGTGTTTACGCCTACCCAACCGTCATCTGCCAAAGGCGATATGGTTGGATTCTTAAGGGCGGGAAGTTCAGTTAGCAATGTTTGGAGGTTTTCTTTTTTGACGTTGACGAAGATGTGGATTCTCTTTGAACCGTCCACGACGCCTTTGAGCAATGCGACTATGTCGTAGATTTTCTCGCGTTTCTCATGATCTTCCAGAGATTTCTTGTTTGCGATGAGAACTGCCGAGGATTTCATGACGGTTTCGATGATACGCAGGTTGTTAGCGTCTATGGTGGTTCCTGTTTCGGTTACGTCCATGATGCAGTCGGAATCTTCTGGCGGCTTAGCTTCAGTGGCGCCAAACGACAGGAAAATCTTTGCGTGTGAGTTGTCGCCTTTCTTCCACCATGGTGTCACAAGCATCGGGTCAGAGTTACCGAACCGTTTCTTGTATTGCGGGGTGTTTTTGAGGTAGTCGGATGCGATGTTGAGGTATTCGGTGCTGATGCGGAAGTTTTTGCCCTGGCTCCAAATCGACTCCATGAACTCGCCTACCGTTGTGCCTTCAGGAACGCTTTTGGGCACGGCTATGACGAGTTTGATTTTTCCGTATTCGAGGTTCTGGAGGATTTCGACGTCAGCGCGGTTTTCTTTAACCCAATCTTCCCCGGTGATGCCAAGGTCCTGTAAGCCTTCGTTGACGAAGACTGGGATTTCTTGGGGTCGAAGAACTTTCATTTCGATTTGGGGGTCGTTTATTGTGGGTCGGTATGTGCGTTCTGTTCCGCCGATTTTGAATCCTGATTTAGAGAAGAATTCCGCTGTTGCTTTTTCTAGGGAGCCTTTTGGGATTGCAAATTTTAGTTTGTCCATAATTTTTCACCTATTTTTTCAAAGAAACCACTGGGGGTTTCTTGTTTTGTTAAAAGGGTTTTTTGACGGGATGCGACTGATTCTAAATAACTAAACGTTTCACTGTTTACGCGATTCTTGCATTTAGTTGCAATGAAGACAATCGCCCTGTATGAACGCAATCCCTCATCATATACCACTGAAGACACCTGAACCTCTGTCTTCTTAATAAATCTGTTTCCCCATATTTAACTGTCGGGAAGCTAAACTGAGGCTAACTTGGGCTTTTTTATCTCAAAAACCAGTGGAGCCACCGAATTACGCGTTTCCAGCTCTATTCCCAGCAACCCTTCCAGTATGCCCTTCCAGATTTCGCAGTCGTGAATAAAAGGGGTTTTCAGAAGCAGGAATTTGTCTTTAAGGTAAAAGTCTCCGAAGCCCTGCACTTTTAATCTGTGGAAAATGGCGTCCCAATTCTCCTGCTTGTTCGCATCTACGCCAAGCGTGGATTGAATGGAGACTTTCAATGCGTCACCCATCTTTGCACCCACTGCAGGCCATTTTTCTTTGGGTATCTGCTGGGTCAGTATGTTGAGGAGTTCGACGTTGACGAATGCGGTGCGGCTGATTCCGCAGTAGTATTCACCTGGGAAATGCCAGTCATATATCATCATGTTCTTGTAGATGTCGAGCATTTTTGAGATTAGCGGTTTGATGCCGGGTTCTTTGCCTTCTTTTATGAGTTGCTCGATGAATTCGCGCTCGTTCTTCTCCAGAATGATGGTTGTGCGTTTTGCTTCTTCGTTTTTCTCTCTTGGCGCATCGGAATTGTTACGTCTGGTGTCGAGCATAATACCTATTCATATCGTAATATTTAATATGCCTTATGTATTCCAACTCAAGGTTACTCAAAAATAAGAATTTTCGAAAGAAAACCAAAGAATCTTAATAAAACAGGTTCTGCCTCTAAGGTGCCGCCGATGAAGAGACTAATTAGCTGATCTTGATGATGCACCCTAGGGTATCTGAGGCAAAATTTTTGTTACTCAACAATTTTCTTTCGGGCAAGGAACACAATCATTGCTAAACCAACGATGAACAGCACAATTCCAATGAGGTTGGATGCGCCGTAGTCAAGTTTAAGGATGTCTGAGAGCAAGTATGGAACGTAAACTGCACCGCCGAACATCAGCAACACAGAAACAATCGTTAATGCTACTTTCGTGAATTTCGAGTCTAAACCGCTTGCTTGTACATTTTCATTATTTTCAGTCATGACGCCAACTTCCTACTCTTCAGTTGCATTGTTTTCTACTGACCCTTCTTTTATCTCTTTTCCTAATGACTTCATTAAAAACTTGAAAACCAAGAATCCAGCGCCCTTATCAGCCTTAAAACCCATCGTTGTACCCAGCAGGCTGATGCCGTCGATTTTTCTTTCCTTTGCCAGCGCCAACGTGAGGCCTGTTCCGCCGACTATTCTGCCCTTGCTGTAGATGACCGCGCCCTTCTCCATGAACTCAGCGGCTAACCGCGGCGAAGTGGCTGCGATGTAAACTTGCGTTTTATCTTCAGTTATGGGAACTCCGCCCATTGTTACTATGAATTTGCAGCCTAAAGTCTCAACGAAATCGAGGACAGAATCGCAGACAGTGTAATGCGCAACAACATCATCAAACGACGGCTGAATCTCACCCGTCATGATGACCAGGTTGTTCTTCTCCATCGGAGCATAGTAGAACTCGTACCGTGGCAGATGCGTAATGCCTTTGGATGATATGGCGACGTAATCGGGGAAAGATGGCGAATACAACTCGGCAAACGGCTTCGCATCGAAGAATTTTATGAGCAGATGCGCCGCTATTCGCCCCACGTTTCCAAAGCCCGGCAACCCTTGAA
The DNA here is from genome assembly GCA_903901015.1 of Candidatus Bathyarchaeota archaeon. GTDB lineage: Archaea > Thermoproteota > Bathyarchaeia > Bathyarchaeales > Bathycorpusculaceae > Bathycorpusculum. The sequence continues at coordinate 53,468 of CAIUPH010000113.1, forward strand.
CAAAGATTGGGTTTTCAAGAGTTGGACTCGAAAGTTTGCGCAAATACGGCTTATCCAAAGCTAACCATCTGTCCATAGAAAGAATGTTCGACACTAAAATCCTTTTGCGAAAAACCGAAAAGAAACTATTAATATTCGACACACAAGAGTAATAGGTTACCCAAAATTATGTCGGCAAAGTATAGCGGGGTGGGGTAGCCAGGATTAACCCGCTGGGCTCATAACCCAGAGATCAGTAGTTCAAATCTACTCCCCGCTACCAATCGTTTTGGCTTATTGCTTTTAAAAATAAGAACTTTAATTAGGAAGTCAACCACTTTTACCACTTAGTGTCTTATGTGTCAGAAAGCAAGTCCATCAAAGTCAGCAGAGAAACCTATGCCGAACTAAGCGAGATAGCAGGAGAACTGCAACTCAGACTAAAGCGACCTGTTTCGATAGAAGAAGCGATTAAACAGCTTACCAAACGACGCAAAAAAGGCGCCAAAATATCCGATTTAGCAGGATCTTGGAAGATGAGCGACAAAGACGCTGAAGAAATCAAGGCTTCAATCAATGCAGCGTGGAAAAATTGGAAAATGCCAGAGTAATAATAGATACCGACATACTTGTAGACTTTTTGAGGGGCAACCAAGAAGCTACATCATTAGTTAATCGCCTCGAAAAGGACAGGTTCTTGTTAGCCACAACTGCCATCAACGCGTTTGAATTATATTATGGTGCCCACAAATCGAAAGAGCCAGAAAGAGGAATAAAATCAACTAGACAACTGTTAGTAAAGCTTGTCCTTTTGCCGTTGACTGCAAAATCAGCTCAAAGGGCAGGGCACATTTATGCTGACTTAGAAAAGCAGGGTCAACCGATAGGGCTTAGAGACACCCTGATAGGCGCGATCGCCCAAACAAGAGACTTTAGCCTTGCCACTAAAAACCTAAACCACTTCCAAAAAATCAGTGAACTTGAGCTAATTCATATTTGATTCACATAAGCTGACAACATGCGCTTACTTCCAAAAAAAATTGTGCAGTTAACAAAAAGAAGCGTCTTTTTCACGGCTGTTTAAGCGGAGCAAGGTTTCTGAGTTTGGCACCGTTTGTGTTTATACTTAACTCTAAAATACAACTTTGTTTACTGTAAAAGTAAATAAACAGGTTGACGTTACATTACAGAAACCTCGTTTGGTGAACTTGCGTGAAGCGAACATTTGCAGTCCTCTTGATTACGGCTTTCTTATTACTTGTTTTGTTGCCAGCGGCTTTACCTACTGGCGTTTCTGCCCAGTCCAGCGGTTACACCATAGATAAAGTCGACCACCAGATTCAAATCATGTACTCCGGACACGTCGTCATCCTGGACACAATCCATGTTTCTGGGCAGATAACTGACGGCTTCATGATTGGACTACCCTATCAGTACAGCGCCGACGTCCTCGAAGGCTTCGCCTACGACGCCAACCACGTCTACCAGTTGAATTTAGGTGTTCAACTGGGAGAGCACAGCGGATTCTACGGGGCAACCGTCGACTTCAACGGAAACACACCCAGCGTCTTCACAGTTGCCTTTGTCCTATCAAACCAACTCATCACTGAACAGGGCAACGGAGTTGACGTTCTTAGTTTTCCAGCTTACCCAAGTTTAGCAAGAGACGTTGGCATCTGCAACGTAACCATTGCATTCCCAAGCACACCCATCTCCTTTACGATTAACAAAGATGATGGAGCAACCAGCGATCAAATTTACACAAGAACAAACTTGCCAGCATACACTTATGCGCCTGCAACCGCCACTTTCCAGGTGACCAGCGGAACCCTGACGTTAGTAACAATAACGAATTTAAACCGCCAAATAACCATCGACCCATCGGGTAAAGTAACTGCTTCGGATACCTACCGAATCATAAACAACTCCACATCACCGCTGAGTTCATTCATCTTAACCTTGCCACTTGAAGCGACGAATGTGAATGTAATGGATCAATTCGGAAACCTACAGGGAACCGTATCCAGTTACCCCAGCCAAAACATGATTTTGGCAAACGCAACTTTACAAACTCGTCTGTCAACCGGGGAAACAGTAGTGTTGACGGCAGAGTACAATTTACCCAGTGCAAAACTTCAAGGCTCAAACTATGTTTTAGCTGATTCTAACCTCTTTCCAAACTTCGGCTACTACGTAAACCAAGCAACCATAACTTTTACGCCTCCTCAAGGAGCAACGATTGTCTCGCCGAAAACCTCAGAGTTAGATTCGTCATCAACCTTGACGCGAAACACATACCAAGACACCCTTGCGATAACAAAAGACGGCTTAAGCTACGTGAGCTACCTTGAACCTCAACAGAGCACACTCCAACTATCATTCAACTATAACCCAGTCTGGGTTTCTTTTTTGCCTACCTTCTGGGCTACAATCTTAGCAGTTGCCATCTGCATAGGGGTGTTCTACGTTAGAACCCGCAAACCAAAAGAAGAAACACACTCCGAAAAGAAAGAGCAGCTAAAAGCAACTGAACAAGCCCAAACTTTGGCTGCAGGGGCACCGAAGACGTCTGGAGCAAAAACCAGCCAGCAAGCCTCCGACAACGACATAACAGAATTCATCGACGCATACGAAGACAAAAAAGAGCTAAACAACGAATTGAAATCGATGGATGCGAAGGCACAGAAAGGAAAGATTCAGCGACGCCAATACAAAGCTCAAAGAAGCGCCATAGAAACCCGCTTAGAAGGCATACAACGAAAAATAGATAGAACAAAAGAAACCTTCAAGGGCACAACCGGCGGCTACGGTGACTTAGTTAAGCAGCTGGATTTGGCAGAAGCCGACTTAGCTGAATCGGAAGAAGACATCAAATCCTTGGAGTCACGCCAAAGCACGGGTGAAATCTCCATTGAAGAGTACAAGGAAAACATAGGCGACTACCAGAAGCAAAGAGACAAAGCTGAAGCAACCATAAACGGAATCCTGCTGAGGTTACGTGAAAAAATCCGTTAAAACACCTAAACCCTTTTATTTTACTTTCCAACTTTTGATGAAAATATCCCAGAGGTAAGACAAAAATGGTAAAAATCGTTGTCGATCCTAAATGCACTGGATGCGAAACTTGTGTCAACACTTGCCCAGTCGGCGTATACGAAATCAAAAACGGCAAGTCAGTGCCCAGCAAAGTAAGCGAATGCTTAGTTTGCAGAGCATGTGAAGCACAATGTCCCGAAGGTGCAATTCAGGTAATCGAATAAATCAAATTTTTTTCTAAACCTCTCATTTAACTGAGAGAGTTTTCCCTTTTATTAGTAAAGTTTTATCGAAACAGTTTTTTGAAGCCAAAAGCGATTTTAACAGAACGACTGCGAGATTAGTCTTCGAGGTTCAGTAAAAACTCAACGACTCGGGCAAGCTGCTTTGCGGTTGCCACGTCTAGGATTTGCTCTTCATCTATTTTTGTGAGCACATTATCGGGTTGCATAGTTCCCTATTAGCTGCTTTTGTTATAACAATTTCTCTGGCTTGTACTTCGAACTTCGAAGTAGCGGGTAAACGCGACTATACGATTTAACACTTTCATGCATATTCAACGGCATCAACTTAACGCTTCACCATGTAAGATATAGAGAAAACGTGTTAATCCAGTTTTTCCCATCGAAACCCGCTCACCTCGCCGAGCAAAAGTTATATGCACAAACACACTAAACCTTGATTATGCCAGACAAAGTACATTGCTGCCACATCTTGGTCAAGACCCTAACAGAAGCACAAAACGCCAAAGCCCGACTGGACAAAGGCGAAAAATTCGGCGCCGTAGCCCAACAAGTCTCCCAATGCCCATCTGGAAAAAAAGGCGGAGACCTCGGCACATTCACAAGAGGCAAGATGGTTAAGGAATTCGAGAAAGCCGCCTTCGAACTTGAGAAAGGCCAAACTTCTGCTCCAGTCAAGACAAAGTTCGGGTACCACATCATAAAAAGAATAGAGTAAAATGAATACTAAGCAGGGTTAAATCCAGCCCTGACACTGTTTTTAATTTGGACAAGCATATATCAACTACTTATTGTCGCAGGAACTGAAAAGTGAAAAACAGAATTCCGAAGTTGCCTCGAAAGGAAAGAGCACTGTTCATCGTTTGCACAGTGCTGCTCCTTAGTTTTCTGCTCGTCACACTATTCAGAACCAACTTCCACGCCATAGATACTTCAATTAACGTTTGGATACCCTCAATCCAATCAAGCGGCCTGACGTTGCTTGCCAAAGGAATAGCAGTTGTCTTTGACACAACCAGCCTCGTCGTGTTTTCTCTGGTTATTTCAGGAATTCTTTTCTTAAAAAACTACAAACCGCATGGTCTCCTGCTGCTGGCAGCCATGGGCGGCGACGGCTTAATCGTTTCAATCCTAAAAACTTTAGAACACGCATCCAGGCCAACCAACGGGATATTTTCTGACAACAGTTTTTCTTATCCCAGCGGTCACAGCGCGGGCTGCATAGTTTTCGGCGGGATACTGGCTTATTTTGCTTGGCAGTATTGGCAGAGCAAGCGTTCAAGAGCCCTTATTGGAGTGAGCATGGGTGCGGTTGTGGGTGTTGTGGGGTTTGATAGGGTTTACTTGAATGTTCATTGGTTTAGTGATGTTTGGGGTGGGTGGTTGTTTGGGGGTTTTTGGTTGTTGTCTGTTTTGTTGGTGTTTCGGCTATTGCATGTGAATGGGAGGTTTGGGTCAAAGAGGTTTGGTTTGGTTGCTAACTGGCTTTATGTGGCGGCTGTTGTGGTTTCGGTTTTTGTGGTTGTTTTGAGTATGTTTGGTAGTTACTTTGGTTCATGGTAAAAAAGATATATCTTTATCAGACATACTTATATTTGCGCAAAACAAAATAAACCACACAGAAAAAGCAAGCGAGGCACAAACGATGACTCAGGAAAAAAACAAAAGAAGCACATTCAACATTGGCGGCATGAGCTGCATAAACTGCGCCCACACCATCGAAAAAGAACTCGCCAAACTAAACGGCGTAACCCAAGCCACCGTAAACCTCGCCGCGGAACAAGCACTCATAGACTACAACCCCGCCCTCATCAGCCAAAAAACCATCGAAGCCGCCATCACCCAAGCAGGCTACCATGTAATCCACGAAAAAATAAGTCTCCAAGTCGGCGGCATGTTATGCGTTAACTGCGCCAAAACCATAGAGAAAGCCTTAGGCAACCGCGAAGGCATCTACAACGCAGCCGTCAACTTTGCCTCTGAAACCGTCTCAGTTGAATACAACCCTTCGCAAATCAGTTTGCCAAGCATCAAAAAAACCATCCAAGACAGCGGCTACCAAGTCATTGAGCAACAACAAAAAAACAGCGAGGACACAGCGGGTGAAGAACGCAAACGCCACATTCGGCACCTAAAAATCCTCTTAGCCACAAGCGTCGCCCTGACTATTCCCATCCTATCTTTGATGTGGCTGTCGCCTCTGCCCATGGAGCAAAACAACATCCTCATGTTCCTGCTTGCAACACCAGTGCAATTCATCGTGGGCTGGACATTCTACGTTGGCACATACAAGGGACTAAGAAACAAAACCGCAAACATGGATACCTTAATCGTGATGGGCACGTCCACCGCTTGGATCTACAGCACCGCCGTTACCTTCGCACCAGCCACATTCCCGGGTGCAGGAGTATTCTTCGACACCGCCACCATGATTATGAGCTTCATCTTGCTGGGCAAACTCTTAGATGCAGTGGCGAAAGGCAGAACCTCAGAAGCAATCCGAAAAATCATGGGTCTACGAGCTAAAACAGCCCGAATTGTCAGGAATGGCGAGGAACAGGAAATTCCAGTTGAAGATGTCCAAGTCGGCGACATCGTCGTTGTTAGACCTGGAGAAAAAATCCCCGTCGACGGTACCGTCACCGAAGGCTACTCGGCGGTAGATGAGAAAGTCATCACGGGCGAAAGCATCCCCGTTGAGAAGAATATCGGCGACCAAGTCGTAGGTGCAACAATGAACAAGACGGGCATGCTTAAGTTCAAAGCCACCAAAGTCGGCAAAGACACCGTTCTCGCCCAAATCATAAGCATGGTTGAAGACGCCCTAACTTCGAAAGCGCCCGTTCAAAGATTAGCTGACATCGCGTCGGGATATTTTGTTCCAGCCATCATAATCACGGCGACACTTTCAGCGTTAGCATGGTACTTCATCGCTGGAGCGTCCTTCATATTCTCACTCACAGTTTTCATCGCCGTGTTAATCGTGGCTTGCCCATGCGCGTTAGGTTTAGCCACTCCGACAGCGATAATGGTTGGTGTCGGAAAAGGAGCAGAAAACGGCATACTAATCAAAAGCGGCGAAGCACTGGAAGCGGCGTACAAGCTTCAAACCGTAGTTTTCGACAAAACAGGCACACTTACGAAGGGCGAACCAGAAGTAACCGACATCGCCCCATCTGCACTGTTCGAGGAAGACCAGATTTTGCAGTTCGCCGCCATCGCGGAGAAAAACTCTGAGCACCCATTGGGAGCAGCCATAGTGAAGAGGGCGAAGGAGAAGGGAATCCAGGTTGATGAACCCGAATTGTTCAACGCCATCCCCGGGTACGGAGTGGAAGTGGAGCATAAGGGCACCAGAATATTGTTGGGCAACCGAAAATTTATGGAAGCAAACAACTTGGACATCAGCTCGGTTGAAGGCAAAATGGTGGTGTTTGAGGAAGAAGGCAAAACCGCTATGCTACTTGCGGTCGATAACCAAATTGCCGGTTTGATTTCGGTAGCCGACACATTGAAGGAGCACTCTGCCGATGCAGTAAAGACTTTGCAGCAGATGGGGTTAGAAGTCATCATGATTACGGGCGATAACCAGAGAACAGCCAAAGCCATCGCGGCACAGGTAGGCGTAGACCGCGTCTTTGCGGAGGTTCTTCCAAGCGATAAAGCCGCTGAAATAAAACGGCTGCAATCTGAGGGTAAAATCGTAGCGATGGTGGGTGATGGAATAAACGATGCTCCAGCTCTCGCGCAGGCAAACATCGGAATCGCAGTTGGCAGCGGAACAGACGTTGCAATCGAGACAGGCGACATCGTGTTGATAAAGAACGATTTGCGAGATGTAGTTGTAGCCATTCAATTAAGCAGGGCAACTATGAAGAAGATTCGGCAGAACCTGTTCTGGGCGTTCTTCTACAACATCGTTTTGATTCCGTTGGCGGCAGGCGCGTTCTACCCCATCCTGCATGTGCTCTTTGATCCAGTGTACGCGGCAGCAGCCATGGCAAGCAGTTCAGTAACGGTGGTTTCGAACGCTTCGCTGCTCAGGAGATTCAAACCAAAAATCTAGTTATAGAACATCAAACATTGTTGTTGGAGGTGAAAAAGTATGGTTAAAGATTTAGTTTGTAACATGGATGTAGATGAGAAAACTGCAAAGTACAAGACAATCTACCAAGGAAAATACTATTATTTCTGCGCGGCAGGATGCAAGAAAACGTTCGAAGCTGACCCACAGAAATACATCAGCGGCGCTTCATCAGGAAAGATGGGTCACAGTTGCGGCTGCGGCGGCGACCACTGCTAAACCGTTAAGGTTTAGTTAACTTTTTTTTCTTTTTATTTCCCTCAAACATCTAGTGTGTTTGACCAGAAATACTGATTTTTTCGGTTACAACTGGTTTCTCAGTCGAGAACGCGCCCAGCAACACGTTTTCCGCGAACAAATCCTCATTGAAGACACCCATAAACTCCACAGTCTCGTTGATTACAACCTTTGGCACACCAATCACGTTGTACTTCAGGGCTAAATCTGGGAACTCTCCGCTTTCTATGACGTCGGCTTTAACCATGTCACTTTCGATGGCTAACTTATGAGCCACGGCTGCGGCGGCGGGGCAATGCGGGCAGGTTAATGTGACGAAGACTTGGATGTGGACGGGCAATTTGACTTCAGTTAATATCTGTTTGGTTTTGTCGGAGAGGTCCGTTTTGCCCTTGGAAACGTTGATGACGGCTTCAATTAGGGTTTGCAGTTCGTAACCGTATGGGATGCCGTAGATTCTTACGCCATAGTCTTTTTTGCCGATTATCGCCATGGCCGGAATCTTGTCTATGCCGTATTCTTTGGCTTTGGCGGCGTCAGCCAAGAAATCGTGGACTTCCACGGTTATTTTACTGTTGAAGGCGGCTAGTTCCTCCGCGAGTTTTCGTGTGTCAGTGCAATATTGGCATTCGAACTCCTGGGTAAACATGACTATTTTTACTGGGTCAACTAGTTTTTCCTCAAAATCTTTCTTAAGTAACTCTTTTTTATCGTCAGGCAGTAAACTCAAGGTTTTTCCTCCGCAAAACAAAACTGGGATTCTACAGGTAACCTTTGTTGGTTCCAGAATATAACTCTAGAGTTCACTGGCGGTTTGGGAACGAAAGTGATATTAAGAGTTTTCGCCAGTTTTCTTTGTTAGAAAGTTTTGGAGAAGATGATTATGGTTAAAGTTACTTTGAAGGATGGAGTTTTCTGGGTTGGCGTCGTCGACTGGAACATAAGGGATTTCCACGGCTACATCACCCGCAGAGGAAGCAGCTACAACGCATACCTGATTGCAGACGAGAAAACCGCTTTAGTCGATACCGTGAAGGTGGCATTCTGCAACGAACTCATCGAACACGTATCCGAACACGTGGGCTTAGACAAACTTGATTACATCATCGTTAACCACGTGGAAATGGACCATTCCAGCAGCCTCCCAACCATCGCGAAACTCGCCAAGAACGCGAAAATCCTCTCTTCAGTGCGCGGCAAAGAAGAATTAATCAAACACTATGGCTCAGAGTTCGAGCGGGTTGAAACAGTCAAGTCAGGCGACACGCTCAAGCTTGGCAAGAAAACCCTCACGTTCCTCGAGGCACCGATGCTTCACTGGCCCGACAGCATGTTCACCTACCTAATCGAAGATAAAATATTGATGCCAAACGATGCGTTTGGGCAGCATCTTGCAAGCTCGGGACGCTTCGACGACACAGTCGACCAAGAAGTGTTGATGGAAGAAGCAGTCACATACTACGCTAACATTCTCACGCCGTTTGCGCCTCTCATAGTCAGGAAGATCGAGGAGGTTGTCGCCATGAAGTTGCCCATCGACATGATTGCGCCCAGCCACGGAATCATCTGGCGAAAAGACCCCATGAAAATCATCAACGCCTACATGGACTGGTGCACGGGCAAAGCAGTGAAGCAAAAAGCAGTCATTGTTTTTGACACGATGTGGGGCAGCACCGACAAGATGGCAAGGGCAATTGGCGAAGGCATAGCAAGCCAAGGCGTAGAAGTTAAACTGCTCAAGCTTCGCGCAACAGACAACACCGACGTTGTCACCGAAATCGTGGACGCGAAAGTTGTGCTCGTGGGTTCCCCGACGTTAAACAATGGAATGTTCCCGTCCTTGGGGCAATTCCTCACCTACATTACGGGACTTAAGCCCAGAGGCAAACTGTGGGGTTTCTTCGGTTCTTACGGATGGGGCGGCGGCGCAGTGAAAGGCATGGTTAAAACCGCTAAGGAAGCAGGCTTTGACGTTATGGAACAGAGCATAGAACTAAAATGGGTTCCAACGGAAGAAGAAATGAAAAAATGCTTTGAGTTTGGGCTGCAAATAGCCCAAAAAATCAAAGCCTAACTTTTTTCTAATTTATTTTCATGAATTTTTCTTTCGGTGTCGCACAAATCTGGCAATTGTCGGGCACGGAGCCTTCAAAAGTGTTTCCGCAAACAGGGCACACATAGTAGTCTGCTTTCGCGAGTTCCTTCTTGCCTTTGAGGGCGTCGAGTGCTTTCTGGTAGAGTTTTGCGTGGATTTGCTCAACCTGGTTGGCGTAGTTGAAGCTTACTTCAGCTTTTTTGTTTCCCTCTTTCTTTGCGTCAGCGATGAAGTCAGGGTACATTTTCTTGAATTCGTAGGTTTCGCCCGACACAGCGGTGCCGAGGTTGTCTTGGGTTGATTTAACTTGTCCCATTACTTCAAGGTGGTTTAGGGCGTGGACGGTTTCGGCTTGTGCCGCGGCTCGAAAGAGCTTGGCGATTTGGGTTAATCCTTCTTGGTCTGCCTTCTTCGCGAATGCAAGGTACATTCTGTTGGCTTGGGATTCGCCTGCGAAGGCATCTTTTAGGTCTTGTTCAGTTTTAGCCATAAAATTCACTGGAAAATAGAAGAGTAACAAGCAGGTAATAAGTTATACCGTCTATGGTAAAGACCTCATGACTCCGTCCCAACTACTTTAAGCAGGTAACGTATCAAACTTCGGGTTTTTTGCCGCTGTTCTTGAAGATTTTGTCCGAGTTCGAAATAAAGTAGCCGCTAAGTATCGAGAGAACCAACGATGGAAGTATGATCAACCATGGGTTCGCTAACCCGTACATATCGAGCGAGGATTTAACGCCGACTACGTTCATAAACAGAGGGACAACGAGTGCAAAGATGGCTAGTGCTTGACGTTTCTTCTGAAGCGCCGTTACAATGCCCAGAAGCCCGCATGCAAACGATACAATGCCCAACGACGCAAGCAGAATCCAATCGAAGCTGTGCAAAGTGGCTTCTAACCCGACTATTCCCCAGTACAAGCTCATGATTGAGGTGACAGCCAAGAGGACTGCACCGTAGAAGGGATAATTTGAATGTTTAAGCGATGGTTGTTTGCTGGTTTTTTTGGACATGAAGAATTGGAGCAGAATGATTGCGAAACCCAGCACTGAAGCAGTCGCCACGGAGTAGGTCCATATGGGTGTGTTGGCTTCTTGGGTGAAGCTGAACGCTGTGTGGGTTGTTGTCCAGCCGTCCTTCGCCACATCGACTTTGAGGTATGCGGTGGGCAGCCAGGTTGAGCTGCTGGCGGAGTAGATTCCGGGTGTCTGGGTTTCTTGTGCTTTCACGCCGTTTATGGTGACGTTTGCGCCCGAGACTGTTTTGGATACGTGAACAGTTCCTACCTGTAACCCGTCTTCGGGAAGCAACTGATAGGTTACGTTGACTGATACTGCGACTTTTCCAAAGGTGCCCGTATCGCGGCTTACCATTGAGGTATGGAAGGTGTCCCACCAGACCTGCGCGGGGCTGGATGTGAAACCGTAAGCGTTGTTTGCTGAATCGATAAGTTTTGTTGGACCCCAAATGCGACCGTCTTGAGTGGTCAATTCAGTGGGGGTAAAGGTTAGAGCCTCAGGATTTGACGAAGTATAGTTGAAAGAGAAAGTTCCCGATAATGTGTTCTCTGACAGCATTTCTACGACTTTGCCGTTTGCGTTGCTTATCTGGATTATAACTGTGGCGTTCTGGATGCTTTTGTTTTCATCTGGGCCATAAGTCCACAGTGCCTGAAAAGAGAGCGTGGCGTTCTTGCCTACGCTCATGTAAATCAATGCATCAGAAATCGATGCAGGCTTGACTGTCACGTAAAAGTTATTCTGTTGTGTTTGAGCAGAAACACAGCCAGCGAACAGGGTCAGAATTAGCAAGGCACCGATGAAAGCTAACAGCAGAAGCGATTTGGCGTTCAAACGTTTTCCCTTAATGCATCCTTCTTAAGTGAAACATTCCTTTTTAGACTTTGCGTTAACTGTATTAAGATGGTCAAGTACGGAGCGTATCAATCGAAGGCGGCTTTTGCTTTTAAGTAAAGTATATTAGGTGTTCTCTGCTTTGAAATCCTTAGATTTTTGGTGAAATTTTATGGAGAAAATAAAAACATTTACCTTACCCAAACTACCCTACGAATACAACGCATTGGCACCCTACATTTCAGAAGAACAGTTAAAACTGCACCATGACAAGCACCATCAAGCCTACGTAAACGGCGCAAACGCAATATTCACAAAAATAGACGAATCGATGAAAAACGGCACCGTACTCGATGTGAAAGCCTTAACGAAAGAATTAGCCTTCAACATCGGCGGCCACATGATGCACACGACTTTCTGGGAGAACATGGCGCCCGCAGGCAAAGGCGGCGGAGGACAACCAAGCGGAGCTGTAGCTGACTTGATTACTAAAGAATTCGGAAGCTTCGAGGTCTTCAAAAAAATATTTTCTATGGCTGCAACCAGCACTGAAGGCTCAGGATGGGCAGCGCTGGCTGTTCACCCATGCATCGGAAGACCACTTATAATGCAGATTGAAAAACACAATGTGAACGTATTTCCCAACTTCCAAATCCTATTGGCTCTTGACGTTTGGGAACACGCATACTACGTTGACTACAAGAACGACCGTGCCAAATTCGTTGAAAACTTCTGGAACATCGTGAACTGGGACAAAGTCAACAAAAACCTGGCATTGGTTAAGTAAGCTTTGCTTACTTTTTCTTTTTTGTTTATTTTAAAAAAATAATAGAACGCTCAAAAAAAGCGTTTAGGGTGAGGGAGTGATTTTTATTGCTTGCACAGGACACTGCATCTCGCATGCCAAGCATTGGATGCATTCTTGTTCGCGTACAGGGTCAGATTTACGTTCCGACAGCGGGTGCCCAGGCGAATCAGCCCAATCATACAGCGAAACAGGGCAAACATCGATGCATACGCCGTCTCCAAGGCAAATATCCCAGTCTACCGCACTGCTTGTTCCGTGGATACCCAGTTTCTTCGGCGGTTCAACAGGTCCCCAAACTTTGTGGCCGTTATGTTCACTTACAACTTTTCGGTTTGTTTGAAAATCAGGGTCAATTGGCAAAAAATTCACCACATAAACGTGAGGAACCCCCAAATATTAGGTTTTCTGCCTGTGTTTTGGCGCAAAGCATTTTGGTTTGTGGGCGTATCATAGGTTGGTTTAGATGAGCCAGTATAGTTTACCCCGCGGCATGAGGTATTCCACGCTTGAAGAGCGACAGCGGTTCTACTCGAAAGATTTCAGTCTTCAAAAAATCTCCGAATGGTTCGGTGACGGATTGGACAGAACCAAATTCGCCGTTATCATAGCTAGGCACACAAAAATTTACCCAGAACAATACAAGGAAGACGCCGCAACCACCATAATAATCGACGAATACAAAAACCTCAACGACGTGCAAGAGCAAATCCTCGATTTCTTGCCCGAAGCAGTCTACTACGACCGCAACACCTACAATGAATCGGGGCACATTACGGGTCAGGAGTTGGCTTTTGACCTTGACCCCGAAAACATCACCTGCCCAATCCACGGCACCTTAGCGGATAAGATGAAGCGCCTGCAAGGTTTAAGCTTCTGCGAAATCGAACTCGACATGGTTAAAAAAGAAGCAGTGGGACTCTACGAATTTCTGGAGAAGAAGGGTTTTTGCGATTTACAGGTTGTCTATTCGGGCAGGGGCTTTCACCTGCACGTCTTAGACCCCCAAGCCTACAAGCTGAGCACCCAGAAACGACTGGAAATAGCACAGCAGGCAAAACAAGTGGGTTTCCACATCGACGAATGGGTAACCTCGGGCGAATACCGCTTAATCCGCTTGCCCTACAGCCTCAACGGCATAGTTTCAAGAATTTCGTTACCACTAAAAAAGGATGAGTTAGAAAGCTTTGACCCCGTCAACGATAGACGGTGCCTGCCAAAGTTTCTCGGCAAAAAAGCTATTTTTTCTTGACTACTTCTTTAGCTTTCTTTTCTTTCTTGCTGTAGTAAGCGGCTTTTTTCTTTTCGTCTTCTGCTTTAGTTGGTTTTTTCGCCATAAAAATCCTCTAAAAAATAATATCTCCGCAAGCGCTTAAAAGATTTATCCCAGCGTCAGGCGCTTGAAAAGTTTATTTGGGTTCGGTTCCTCAGTTTAGTGTGTTGAGGCTTAGTTATGGAGCAGTTTGACGTTTTGGTAGTGGGTTCAGGTTCAGGTGCGCTCATTGCGTCGGCGGCAGTCGAGCAGGGTTTCAAAGTCGCATTGGTTGAGCAGGGCAAGATGGGCGGCACATGCATAAACGTGGGTTGTGTGCCCTCGAAGATGCTGATTTACCCCGCAGACGTCCTAGCCACCCTTAGAGATTCTGGCAAATTGGGCGTGAACGCGAAGGTAGAGTCGGTGGATTTTGGCAACATCATTGCAAGAATGCATGAACTCGTTAACCGTGACTCAGCAAACCAAGCAGCAGCGGTGAAAGCCACACCGAACCTGACGTGGTTTAAAGAAAAAGGCGAATTCATCTCCGATTACACCATGCAAGTCGGCTCCCAAATAATCAGTGCCAGAGTAATCTTCATCGTTTCAGGCGCCCGCACAGCAGTACCACAGATAAAGGGCATAGAGAACGTGGGTTACCTGACAAGCGACTCCGTGCTTGATTTGCAGACACCGCCCAAGAGCATAGTGATTGTCGGCGGAGGCTACATCGGCATGGAATATGGACACTTTTTCTCGGCGATTGGCACAAAAACCACCATTATCCAGCGTCCCAACCGTGTGGTGCCTGAGGAAGAGCCAGAAATCTCTGACCTGCTGAAAAATGAGTTGGGAAAGCGAATGGAAATCTACACAGGCTACGAAGCGCTCGAAGCCAAACAGGACGACACAGCCAAAACCATCATCGCCAGAAACCGCCAAGACAACAGCACCCATGAGTTCTCGGCGGAAGCAGTAATGGTTGCCACGGGCAGAGTATCCACCGCGCAAAACCTTAGGCTTGAAAAAACAGGGGTAAAACTCGACGACCACGGCTTCATAATAGTCGACGAGTATCTTGAAACGGGAAAGAAAAACATCTTTGCGCTTGGCGACTGCATCGGCAAACAAATGTTCAAGCACGTGGCCAACTACGAAGCAGGCATAGCTTGGCACAACAGCCTCCATGACCACAAGGCAAAGATGGATTTTACGGCGGCGCCTCACGCGGTGTTTACGCATCCGCAGGTGGCGTCGGTGGGTTTGAAGGAGGAAGAGGCGAAGCGGGGATACAGGATTCTGGTGGGCATGGCTGAATACAAGGATACGGCTATGGGCGCGGCGATGGGGTACACGGAGGGCTTCGTGAAAGTCATCGTTGAACAACAAACAGGAAAAATCTTGGGCGCCCACATCATCGGACCCGAGGCATCCATCCTTATCCAGGAAATCACCAACGCCATGGCATCGGGAACAGGTGATTATGGACCCATCGCACGCGGCATGCACATCCACCCAGCCTTAAACGAGGTCATCCAGAACGCTTTCGGCAACCTCCACGAACACTAATTCTGCGGGCTCCATGTAAAAATCAGAGCTTGTGACGGCTTAAACAACCAGCCTGCAACCCAAACCAGACCCCGAACACAAAACACAATTTGCAGCCCAACCTGCTGGTTGTTGTGGCATAGGGAGTTTTTCGTTACAACTACTAAAGAAAAAACACAGACCCCAAACCAACGACCACATCTAAAGAGTTATATCTGGCTTAAACCAAATTTTAATCGTGAAGTTTTATGCAGTTTTCTAAAGTTTCAGGTAAAAACAACAGCCACAAAGTCACTCTCTACGCTTTAAGCACATGTGTCTGGTGCAAAATGACAAAGCAGTACCTAAACGACAACAGCGTCGAATACGAGTTTGTTGACGTGGACCTGCTGGATGATAAAGAAAGAAACCAAGTTCACGAGGTAATCCGCAGCAAAGGCGGAGAATTAGCCTACCCCACAACAATCGTCGACGACAAAACAGTCATCAACGGCTTCCGCAAAGACAAACTCAAAGAAGTTCTGAACCTTTGATTACACTTGATCAGGTTCGCAAGAGAGCCGAAGCAGACGCCAAAACCTACGGCTACTACCTAACGCCCCAACCTGACCTGCTGCAAATGTTCATCGAAGGCTTAAAAACCAACGAGGACCGCTACGGCTACGCTTCATGCCCATGCAGATTAGCAACGGGCAACTTTGAAGTAGACCGAGACATCATCTGCCCATGCGACTACCGAGACCCAGACGTCGCCCAATACGGAACATGCTACTGCCGACTATACGTCAACAAAGCCGTGTTTGAAAGCCAAAACCTACCTGAAGTCCCCGAACGCAGACCCATCGAGAAACAGGAAAGAGCATACGGAGCCGCCGCAGCTAAAACAGCGCCCACCCAAGAAAAAACCGAAACATCAACCACAGCGCAGCCGCAGAAAACCGAAGTAAAAAAGAAGTTATGGTACTGCAAACAATGCGGATACGTAGTTTACCGTGAAGATCCACCATACATCTGCCCGATATGCAAAGCTAAAAAAGAGTTCTTCGCCGAAATAACAGCCGGCGTCTTGTTCAAGGGCTAAACTACTTTTGGATTTCTATCTCGATTTTTGTCCAATCCTCTTTTATTCCCCGAAGGGAAGTTACGGCGCCAGTTATGGTTCCGCTCATAATTTTTTCGACGAATTCGTTTAGTGGAATGTCTTTTCCGTCAACTTTTAGTTTTATACTCAAACTTATTCACCTGTAATTGCTGTTTTGAATTAGAGGTGGGAAGGTTAAAGGTTTTGTGCGTGGAGTCAGTTGAATAGGTGGGTGGCTTGGATAAATTTTTGTTTTACTAAAAATTTTAACTTCTTGAAAGATTTTTTTTAATAAAGGTGGAAATTAAGGGGGTTTCTATTGTGGCACTGATTTTTCAGGTTAGTCTTTGTCATTCATGCATTTCCTCCTTTGCAGGGTGTATTTGACGAAGGCAAATGATAGGGATCCTACGCCGAACGCTTCTAAGATTATAGCTGTTGTTTCTATCATTTTATGGGTTTCCTTTTTAGGCGCTCCAGCCTTTATCGGGTTTGGCTATTTTTTCGATTTTTAATGTTTTTTCACTCATTGTTTATCACTTTTTTAGTTATTATTGCATTATTATCGATAAAATATAAATATAGTTGAGATTTATTCATAAATGTTATGAAATGTTATGCAGTCAACCACAACATGTGTGTCAAAGA
>CAIUPH010000114.1 GCA_903901015.1 Candidatus Bathyarchaeota archaeon
AGCTCGCTTAGGTTAACTATGCCTTTTTCGAGGGCTTCAAGTAGGTAGGGTTTGTTTCGCAGGTGGCTTCGCACGTTTTGAGCTACTGTCATGTCATTTGTGAATGTACCAAATGGGACATTTAAAGCTTGTTAAGTAACAAAAAAGTCACAAGGTTTAAAAATACAGCCCTTAAGGTTGTTGGAATAATTTAAAGCAAAAAATGGGGGAGCAAGCACATAACCGATAAATTTGTATTAGCGTACTCAGGCGGATTAGACACATCTGTGTTAATCAAATACCTCCAAGAAAAACTTAACGCACAAGTAATTACAGTAACCGTGGATGTTGGTCAAGGCGAAGACCTTAAAGCCGCTGGGGAAAAAGCCAAAAAACTCGGCGTCCTAAAACACTTCTCAATCGACGCCAAAGACGAGTTCGCCAAAGACTACATTTTCCCAGCCATCAAAGCCAATGCCCTCTACGAAGGCAAATACCCCCTAAGCACAAGCCTATCCCGCCCCTTAATAGCTAAGAAAATGGTTGAAATTGCCGAAAAAGAAGGCGCCAACGGCTTAGCCCACGGCTGCACAGGCAGAGGAAACGACCAAGTCCGCTTCGACATAACCCTTGGCTCCCTAGCGCCCGAGATGAAAATTATTGCTCCAGTCCGCGAATGGGGCCTCACAAGAGACGAAGAAATCGCCTACGCTAAAACCAAAGGCATCCCAGTATCTGATTCAGCTAAGAAATACAGCATAGACGCAAGCGTTTGGGGACGAGCCATAGAATGCGGCTTGCTCGAAGATGCAAGCCAGGCGCCGCCCGAAGACGCTTACGAATGGACAACTTCACCCGAGAAAGCACCCAACACTCCCGAAATAGTCACAATCACCTTTGAGGCTGGCGTGCCAGTCGCCGTCAACGGCAAAGCCATGGTGCCCCTCGCACTCATCGAGGAAGTCAACAAAATCGCTGGCAGAAACGGCGTTGGCCGCATCGACCACATCGAAGACCGTATCGTCGGCTTGAAATCTCGCGAAGTCTACGAGTGCCCAGCCGCCACAGTGATTTTGGAAGCGCACAAAGACCTCGAAAAAATGGTCATGACCCGCCACGAAGTCCTCTTCAAACAGCAAATCGACGCCCAATGGGTATTCCTCGCATACGCAGGCTTATGGGTTGACCCACTCAAAGACGACTTAGATGCATTCATCAACAAATCCCAAGAAAACGTCACGGGCGAAGTCAAACTTAAACTCTACAAAGGCAGCCTCCAAGTAATCGGACGCAGCTCGCCAAACTCGCTCTACGACAAAAACTTGGCAAACTACAACATCAAAACCAGCTTCAACCAATCTTACAGCAAAGGATTCATTGAACTCTGGGGCTTGCAAACAAGAATGTACAACACACTCAAGAAAGCCTCCAGCAAGAAACCGAAGGCAAAGAAAGCCTAATTTTCTTAACACAAAATAAACTGACAGGAGGGTAAGGAAAAACGTCAAAGATGCTGCATGGAGGACGATTGGGCAATGTCCGCGAAGACGTTGCCAAGTTTACCTCTTCAAGAAAAGACGATGAGCGCTTAGCTGACGCTGTTTTAGCAATTAACAAGGCACATGTCGCTATGCTTATGGAGCAGGAAATCATCCAGTGGCAGAACGGCGCAAAAATCCTTGCAGCCCTCCAAAAAATAGTCAGCCAAAAACTTGACCCCAACGCCGAAGACGTCCATATGGCTGTCGAAGAAGCAGTTTTGGCTGAAACGGGACCTGAAGTCGGTGGAAACCTGCACGTTGCCAAGAGCAGAAACGACCAGACCACGACGGCAATCCGCATGGCACTTCGCAACGAATTATTGCGTATAATGCTTCAGGTGATTGACATGCAGGAAAGCCTACTGGCCACCGCGGTCAAACACACTGAAACCGTCATCATAGCATACACTCACCTGCAGCCAGCCCAACCCGTCACATTCGCCCACTACCTGCTCTCACACGTCGATGGCTTGGGACGCGACTTGCAAAGATTGCAGAGTGATTACGAACGAGTCAACTTGTGCCCGCTTGGCGCTGGTGCATTGGCAACTACGAGTTTTCCGATAAACCGCAACGCCACCGCCGAACTCTTAGGCTTCGACGCCGTACTGGAGAACTCAATTGACGCAGTCGGCAGCCGAGACTTCATAATCGAAACCCAATCAGCACTAACCCTGCTCGCGGTAAACTTGAGCCGCTTAGCCGAGGACCTGATAATCTGGAGTTCCCCCGAATTTGGCACAGTCGAATTACCCGACGAATTCACATCCACCAGCAGCATCATGCCCCAGAAAAAGAACCCTGAAGTCCTCGAAGTAATCCGCGCCAGAGCCAGCTATGCGCTGGGCGATTTTGTCGCTTCAGCGGCGGCGCTCAAGAGTTTGCCGTCAACTTACAACCTTGATTTCCAAGAGATAACTCCGAAGCTTTGGGCGTCAACCGACAACCTTGAAGCTTCCTTAGCCATATTTGCAAAGCTCATTCCCACCTTGAAGGTTTCCTCGAACGTCGAGGGCAAAGCGGCGGCGGGCTTCGTGGGCGCAACTGAACTTGCCAACATGCTCGTGAGCAAATACGGCGTTGCTTTCCGAACATCCCACAAGATAGTCGGCGCCCTTGTGAAATCGCTGATTGATTCAAAACAGACTTTGCTCGATGCCACACCTGAATTGCTCCAGAACATCGCACAGAAAGCCGACGCAATCAAATTAACAGTGAAAATCACGGACATAGCTGAATGCACAAATCCACGCAAACTAATCGAAACCTATAAAGTTCAAGGCGGTCCATCACCCACAGAAGTTGAACGAGCCATCAAGGCTAGAAGTAAAACCATGATATTAACAAAAACAAACATCGCAAAACTTCAAGGGAACCTCACAAACGCAGAAAAAACCCTTAACGCCACCGTGACTTCATACGCTCAATCTGGCTCTTCCAAAAACGGAAAACTTAAAAATTTAAACCTGTAGGTTGAATAGGGCTTTGGTCCCACAAAATAACGTATCCGACAAAAATAAAAAAGCGATTCTGCTTCTTGAAGACGGAACGTCATTCATCGGTAAAGGTTTTGGCGCAACAGGAAAAATCAGCGGCGAAGTTGTTTTCTCAACCCAGATGGTTGGTTACCCTGAAGCACTAACTGACCCGTCGTATAAGGGGCAGATTCTAACTTTCACTTATCCAATGGTAGGCAACTATGGTGTTCCATCCAACGAGTTGAGCCTTGGGCTTCCGCTTTACTTTGAGTCAGACCATATCCAAGTCCAAGGTTTAGTTATCCATGAATTGTGCCATGAGCCGTTCCATTGGGCTTCCACAAGAACCCTGGATAAATGGCTGGCAGACGAAGGCGTCCCAGGCATCTACGGCATTGACACAAGACGATTAACCAAGAAACTTCGAACCCACGGAGTCATGCTGGGTATTCTGCAGGTTTTTGAAGCAGGCGAAGAACCCGACTTAGACGCGCTCCTCAAGAACGGCAAGAACATCTCCGACCCCAACTTAACCGACTTGGTCAAACAGGTATCGGTGAAGAAACCCGTCACATACAGTTTGGATGGCAAAAGAACCGTGGTGCTTATCGACTGCGGAGTCAAATACAGCATCATCCGCAACTTGCTCAAACGAGGCATAAACGTTATCCGCGTACCCTACGATACGTCAGCATGCGAAATCATGGCTTATAACCCAGACGGCGTCTTTTTGAGCAACGGTCCAGGCGACCCAAAGAAATGCATAAAAACAATAGAATCCATCCGTGAACTGTCTGAGAAGGTTCCGCTTATGGGCATCTGCCTTGGCGCGCAAATCTTGGCGTTGGCAATGGGCGGAGACACTTACAAACTTAAATTCGGTCACCGCGCCCAAAACCAACCCGCGCTCGACTTAAACAGCAGTCGATGCTACATCACCACCCAAAACCATGGCTACGCCATAAACTTAGATTCCTTGAAGAAGACCCCCTTGGAACCATGGTTTATCAACCCCAACGATAAAACCACCGAAGGCGTCAAACACAAATCCAAACCCGTCTTTGCAGTACAGTGGCATCCTGAAGCTTCACCGGGACCATACGACACCGAAATGTTATTCGATAAATTCGCTAAAACCTTGGAGGTCAAGTAAGGATGCCAAAGTTTGATTGGATAAAGAAAGTTATGGTTCTTGGCAGCGGTGCCATCAAAATTGGTGAAGCCGCAGAATTCGACTACAGCGGCAGCCAATGCCTAAAAGCTCTGCGTGAAGAAGGCATCGAAACCGTCCTCATTAACCCCAACATCGCCACAATCCAAACTGATCCGCGCCTGTCTGGGAAAGTGTATCTTTTGCCAGTTACTCCCGAATTCGTGGAGAAAGTCATCGAGAAAGAACGCCCCGACGGCATCCTGCTGGGTTTCGGCGGACAAACCGCGCTCAACTGCGGTTTAGAACTCGAAAAAACAGGTATCCTCCAAAAATACAACGTTAAAGTTTTAGGAACTCCCGTCCAAGCCATAGAAGACACGGGCGACCGCGAACGCTTCTACCAAGCCATGCTCAAGGCAGGTGTACCGCCGCTCAAGAGCAAAGCAGCCACCAGCGTGAGAGGTGCTTTGGAAGTTGCTGACGAAATCGGTTACCCCGTCATTGTCCGCGTGGCTTACACTTTGGGCGGCAAAGGCTCAGGCGTCGCCCATAATCCTGCAGAGCTAAAAGACCATGCGACCCGCGGCATCGCTCAGAGCCGCATAGGGCAGGTCCTAATTGAAGAGTACGTGGGTCACTGGAAAGAAGTCGAATACGAAGTCATGCGTGACTACGCTGACAACTGCTTAACCGTGTGCAACATGGAAAACTTTGACCCCATGGGCGTTCACACTGGCGACTCAATCGTGGTTGCGCCTTCGCAGACCCTGAGTAACCGCGAGTACCATCTCATCCGGTCCACCTCGATTAATGCCATCCGCGCGTTGGGCATCGTTGGTGAATGCAACATTCAGTGGGCGCTGCATCCCAGCTCAGAAGAGTACCGCGTTATCGAAGTTAACTCCCGCATGTCCCGAAGCTCCGCGCTCGCAAGCAAAGTCACAGGGTATCCGCTCGCTTACATAGCCACAAAACTCACATTGGGCTACACCCTGCCCGAATTAATCAACAAGGTCACCGAAGTTACAACCGCCTGCTTCGAACCAGCCCTCGACTACATAACAGTCAAAATTCCACGTTGGGACCTGCAGAAATTCAAGAATGCCGACCGCCACGTGGGTCCACAGATGCGTTCCGTGGGCGAAGTCATGGCGATTGGACGCTGCTTCGAAGAGGCATTGCAGAAAGCCGTGCGCATGCTGGATACGGGCAAAAACGGTTTAGTGTGCAACATTGAAGAAGACTCAGAAATCGAATCTGAAGAACGCATCAGAGATGAAATCGCTAATCCAACTGACGAGCGCCTCTACAAACTCGTCAAAGCATTAAAAATGGGAATATCGGTTGCGGAAATCTACCGTTTAAGCGGTGTAGACCCATTCTTCCTCCATAAAATCCAAAACGTCATCGATATGGAAGCCCAGCTTCGCAGCCTAAACCTCGTAGAATGTTCAGCTGCAGAAACCATGCGTGAAGCCAAACGTCTCGGGTTCTCAGACGAGCAAATCGCCCAGTGCCAAGCCACCGACGAATTCACTATCAGGGCATTTAGAAAGAACGCCAACATCCTCCCTGTCATCAAGCAAATCGACACGTTAGCCGCTGAGTATCCAGCTAAAACCAACTACCTCTACATGACCTACGGCGGAGACGAAGACGACATCGAACTTTCCAGTAACCCGAGCAAAGTCATCGTTTTGGGCGCTGGCGTCTTCCGAATCGGTTCAAGCGTGGAATTCGATTGGTGCGGCGTTAACACCATTTGGGCACTCAAGAAAAACGGTATACAAGAAGCCATAATGGTTAACTACAACCCTGAAACCGTCTCCACAGACTACGATGTCTCAGACAAACTCTACTTCGAAGAGCTCTCTTTAGAGCGGATATTGGACATTTACGAAAAAGAAAACCCCTTGGGCGTCATCACGAGCGTCGGCGGGCAAATCCCAAACAACCTCGCTATGCCCCTTTCTAAAGCAGGCGTAAAACTTTTGGGCACGTCGGCGGAGAACGTGGATTTAGCGGAAGACCGCTCAAAATTCAGCGCATTGCTCGACCAACTCGGCATCTGCCAGCCTAGCTGGAGCAAACTCTTGTCAATCGATGAGGCGAAACGGTTTGCGCAGAAAATCGGTTACCCCGTCCTTGTGCGTCCAAGCTACGTATTGTCGGGTTCAGCCATGCGCGTTGCCTACAACGAGGTTTCACTGGAGAACTTCCTCAACTTAGCCGCTAAAGTTTCCCGTGACCACCCTGTTGTCATCAGCAAATTCATAACCCGCGCTAAAGAAGTCGAAGTCGACGGCGTCTCTGATGGCGAAAACGTTTTCATTGGCGCCATAATGGAGCACGTTGAGAACGCAGGGGTCCACAGCGGCGACGCAACCATGACTATTCCGCCTCAAGCCCTCAAAATTGAGGTTCAAAGGAAAATCGAGGAATGCACCCAAAGCATCGTGAAAGCACTGCAGATTCATGGTCCCTACAACATCCAGTACCTCGTCAAAGACGATGTCGTCAATGTTATCGAATGCAACCTTCGGGCTTCCCGCTCTATGCCGTTTGTCAGCAAGACACGGGGCATAAACATGATTGAATTGGCGACGTTGGCGATGCTGGGCAAAAAAATCGACGGCGTCAAGTTGTCACCTATGTGCGTTGCACCCCATGTGGGCGTGAAGGTTCCCCAGTTCAGCTTCATGCGCCTAAGCGGAGCCGACCCAGTTCTCGGCGTAGAGATGCTCAGTACAGGCGAAGTCGCGTGTCTTGGCGAAAACTTCTCAGATGCCTTCAGCAAAGCGTTGCAGGCTGCTGAATTTACGATTCCGCCCAAAGACGGCAAAGTATTCATCAGTGTCGGAGGCGACCAAGAACGAAAAGCCCGAGTTGTCCCAATCGCCAAATCCCTCGCGGAAATGGGCTTCAAAATCTACGCAACCCAACACACCGCCGACGTGCTCAACGCCCACGGCGTAGAAGCCACGGTGCTCTACAAAGTCAAAGACGCCCAAGTCAGCCCCAACATAATGGATTACCTTCAGGAACGCAAAATCGACCTGGTAATCAACGTGCCAATGGCTAATCGGCGCTCAAGCTTCTCAGACATCTTAACCGACGGCTACGTAATCAGGCGCCAAGCAGTAGAATTCAACATACCCGTCATAACCAACCTGCAACTCGCCGCAGCACTCGTGGATGTGCTCAAACAGAAAGGACAAAACGACAATTCCATCCGCAGCCTAAACGAGTACATGGACGAGTTGCCCTGGAAACAATGGTAACGCTGTTGCCCTCTCGACTTTCCCTTCCCCTTATTTTAAGCACTGAATTTTCAAAATGGTTTTGCTCCGATTCTGCGCCAATACTGACCTACCCCCTATAGGTTTCTGCAATGAGTTTCTAATAGGCTCCAAATAGGATCGTGTTTTTAATCTTTTATTGAGGCAGAGTTAGCGGTTTGTTGTTTCATCCATGTGACAACATCGCCTTATATTGAATCAAGCGGTAGGTGTGGTAAGGACGAAGTAACTAAGAGCCAACAAAGGTTGAACGGGTCTGGCGGCTACCTTCAGATAAGGCGCGGCGTCTACTGTTTTTGCGCCAATCAAAGATAGCTCGCGGCTAAACCCGCTTAACAAACACTTTTTGCCCCAAAAAAATAGTTCTGCGTTCCCTATCTTCAGGCAGACACCGTAAACTTTTTATTTGCACATCTCTTTCTTTTTAAAGAACGGAGTTTCAAGAGGCAAGAACACATGAGGGATCGTCACCTCCATAGCCGGGATCGTCGGGTACAACTTCTCTAACATACTCAGGTTACCCTCTGAAGAAACCACCGAAGAATTCTCGCAGCTAACTTTTCGAGACGGCAGTATAGATGAATTAGCATTCAGGAGACAGGATTGAAAATGGCAAAAATGACTGGTGCACGTGCACTCTTAGAATCCCTTGAACATCAAAAAGTTGAAGTTATCTTCGGCATCTTAGGCGGCGCCATCCTCCCAGTATACGATGAGCTGTGCGGCAACAAGAAAATCCGTCACATACTCGCCCGACATGAGCAGTGTGCAGCCCACGAAGCCGAAGGCTACGCACGAGCCAGCGGAAGAGCAGGCGTATGCATGGCAACCAGCGGACCCGGAGCCACCAACTTAGTCACGGGAATCGCCAACGCCTACATGGATTCCTCCCCCATAGTTGCATTGACAGGGCAGATTCCAGCTTCAGGCGTCAACACCAGTTACATGATTGGCAGAGATGCGTTTCAGGAAGCAGACATAATCGGCATCACCACCGCTATCACCAAATACAGTTACCAACCTCGAACAGTCGCCGAGATTCCTTTAACCGTCAACAACGCCTTCTACATCGCAACCACAGGCAGACCTGGACCAGTCCTGATTGATTTGCCCAAGAACGTTCAGTCAGCAAGCGCCGAAGTTGAATTCACCAACAAAATTGATTTACGCGGTTACAAACTGCCCACAGAACCTGATTTGGCAAGAATCGCTGAAGCCTCAGACCTGTTAGCAAAGGCTAAGTTCCCATTGATTCTTGCAGGCGGCGGAGTCATAATTGCAGGTGCCTCAGAAGAATTAGTCAAGATGTCAGATTTGCTAATGGCGCCAGTTGCTACAACCTTCATGGGTAAGGGTGCTTTTCCAGAGAACCACCCGCTTTCGCTGGGAAGCATCGGCATGCACGGCAACCCCGCAGCAAACAAACTGATGGGTGAAGCAGACGTTTTGCTGGCTGCCGGAACCCGCTTCTCTGACCGCGCAACCGCAAACCTTGACAGTTTTGCCCCGAACGCCAAGAAAATTCACATAGACATCGATAACGCAGAAATCAACAAGAACATCGAAATCGACGTGCCCATCGTTGCAGACGCTAAAGTCTCGATGAAAATGCTCTACGCTGCCACTTCACAGAAACTGAAGAAGGGCGAGGGCACCGCATGGACAAAACGGGTGAAAGAAGCCAAAGAACAGCTAAGCCCGCTGCTGAAAGATTTGCCAAGGGACTTAGTGCCTAAATCGCTGTTAACAGAGTTACGTAAACTGCTGCCTGAAAGCTCCATAGTCACCACAGAAGTTGGACAAAACCAAATGTGGTCCGCTCTGTACTTTCAAGCATTAAAACCCCGCACATTCATCAGTTCAGGCGGACTTGGAACCATGGGCTTCGGTTTCCCAGCAGCCATAGGAGCAAAAGTTGCGTGCCCAGACCGAGCAGTCGTGGATGTTGCAGGCGACGGCAGCTTCATAATGAGCGAACAGGAACTTGCGTGCTCAGTGACCGAGAACATTCCAGTTACCGTCATAGTGCTCAACAACTCAATCCTTGGCATGGTGGCGCAGTGGCAACGTATGCTCTACAAACGCCGCTACATGGCTGTTCACTTGGGCAAGACACCCGACTTCGTCAAGCTGGCAGAAGCCTACGGAGCACAGGGGCTGCGAGCAACCTCCATCGAAGAGTTCCACAAAGCAGTTAAGACAGCTTTAGCTAGTAAAGTAACGACGGTAATCGACGTGCCGATTGGCTCAGAGACCGATGTGGTTCCCTTTGTGCCTCCAGGCTGCGGTTTACCGCAACAGATAGGTGACTACTAATGGAAACTGGAAAAACCAAAGTAATTAGCATATTAGTCGAAAACAAACCCGGTGTCCTGCACACCATCGCTAACCTGTTTCGCCGAAGAAACTTTAACATCGACAGCATCACCGTCGGACCTACCCAGGAACCAGACACTTCCCGCATGACCATCACCATCAACGGAGACGAAAAAACCATCGATCAAGTTGTTAAGCAAGTCGCCAAGCAAATTGACGTCCTCAGAGTCAGCGAACTGGAGCCAGGACACTTCGTCATGCGTGAACTCGCATTGGTAAAGGTTAACGTGCCAAGCAGCAAAGAACGAAGCGACATAATCAACTGCGTAAACGTGTTCCGAGGCAGAATAATCGACGTCTCCACCGAAGCTTTAACTGTTGAAATCACAGGAACCCCCGATAAAATCGATGCCTTCCTCAACCTCATGAATACATTCGGCGTCATAGAACTCGCGAGAACAGGCATAACGGCGCTTGCAAGAGGCGCAAAATCGATAAGAATCGACGAATAAACAGTATTCCATAAGCGGAAATACTTAATTGTCTGTTCTTCAAAAAAGCCAATATCTTAAGTGCATTTAGTTAAGTTTCAAGGATAGGAGAAACCATGAACATAACAGAAAAAATCTTAGCTAAAGCTGCAGGAAAAAAAGCTGTGCATCCAGGCGAAATCGTCGACGCAAACGTCGACGTCGTAATGATACACGACTTAACTGGACCTTTAGCGGTTGAAGCCTTCAAAAGAATAGGCGTACAAAAAGTTTGGAATAACAAAAAAATAGTGTTAATTCTGGACCATCAGGTTCCAGCAGAATCGGTTAAGGCAGCAGAACTCCACAAGATCATGAGGCAATTCGCCAAAGACCAGAACCTGCAAATCTACGATGTGGGCAAAGGCGGAATCTGCCACCAGGTCATGCCGGAAAAAGGACATGTAACTCCAGGCGCGGTCATAGTTGGCGCAGACAGCCACACCTGCACATACGGCGCGTTCGGCGCATTCGCCACAGGCATCGGCTCAACGGAAGCAGCCGCAGTTATGGCAACAGGAAAAATATGGTTCAAAGTGCCCCCAACAATCAAAGTCAACGTGAAGGGCAACTTCCAAAAATATGTTACACCAAAAGACCTAATCTTATATGTAATAGGAAAGATGGGCGTTGACGGAGCTATATACAAAGCCGCTGAATTCACGGGTCCAACCATCAAAAAAATGAGCATCGCAGGCCGAATGACCCTGTGCAACATGGCTGTGGAGATGGGCGCCAAAAACGGCATAATCGAACCCGACGAAACCACACGCAAATTCTTAGAGACCAGAGTCAAAGCATTGCCAGATTTTGACGCGTTGAAGAGCGACAAAGACGCGGCATACGAGAGCACCGTTGAATTTGATGTGTCGAAGATGGAGCCGCAGGTCGCTTGTCCATCATCCGTTGACAATGTGAAGCCTATTTCGGAAGTTGGCAACGTCACAATCGAACAAGCCTTCATCGGGTCATGTACAAACGGCAGGCTGGAAGACTTACGCTTAGCTGCGGAAGTCATGAAGGGCAAACGCGTTAAAGACGGCGTACGAGCCCTGGTGATTCCAGCGTCGCAGGAAGTTTGGAAACAAGCCGATCAAGAAGGCTTGCTGCAGATTTTCATTGATGCAGGCGCAATCGTATGCGGAAGCGCATGCGGGCCATGTCTGGGCGGCCACATTGGCTTACTGGCAGCGGGCGAATCATGCGTAAGCACCTCTAACCGTAACTTCATCGGCAGAATGGGCAGCACCCAAGCCAGCGTCTACTTAGCCTCACCCGCAACGGTGGCGGCTTCAGCAATCACGGGCAAATTAACTGACCCAACAAAACTGGAGAAGAAACCATGAACAGCAAAATCAAAGCGCCAGCCATAAAATTCGGCAACAACATTGACACCGACGTCATCTTACCAGGAAAATACTTAATCCTGGTTGATCCATGCGAACTGGCAAAGCACGCGTTAGAGAGCTTAGATACTGAATTCGTGAAGAAAGCCCAGAAAGGCGTAATCTTGGTAGGCGGCAAAAACTTCGGCTGCGGTTCAAGCCGCGAGCAGGCGCCGTTGGCGTTGAAGTACTCGGGCGTGAAATGCGTCGTAGCGGAATCCTTCGCCAGGATATTCTTCCGAAACGCAATCAACATCGGTTTACCCGTAATCGAATGCAAAGGCATATCCGCAGCGGTTGAAACAGGAGACGAGTTAGCCGTGGACTTTGAAGCAGGTAAAGTAGAAAACGTGTCCAACGGCAAAAAATTCCAAGTAGAAAAGCTTCCACCATTCATCCTTGAAATAGTTGCGGATTGCGGATTAATCAAAAACTTGCGCAGGAAAATGAAAAAATGACCGAATACAAAATATCCCTGATACCCGGCGACGGAATTGGACCAGAATTAACAGAAGCCACCCTGAAAGTCTTAGATGCCGCACAAAAAAAATTCGGCATAAAACTCAAAATCATCGAAGCTGAAGCAGGCGACGATACCTTAGCTAAAAGAGGCGTTGCACTGCCCGAGAGCACTGTTCAGATAATCAAGGATTCCCACGCTTGCCTAAAAGGGCCAGTGGGCGAATCCGCAGCAGACGTCATAGTGAAGTTGCGTGTAATGTTTGATTTGTACGCTAACCTACGCCCCTTGAAGGCTTACCCCAACGTTCCAGTCGCCCGACCAGACATCGACATTATGTTTGTCCGCGAAAACACCGAGGACGTTTACAAGGGCTTAGAATTCACCATCGGCAACGACACTACATTGTGTCTGAGAGTTATCACACGCAGAGCCTGCGAACGAATCGCCAAAAAAGCCTTCGACATCGCACGCCTCAGAAACGGCAAAAAGAAAGTCACTGCCATCCATAAAGCCAACGTTATGCGTGTAACCGACGGGTTATTCCGTGATGTTTGCCGCGAAACAGCGAAACGTTACCCAGACATCGCGTTTAACGAACTCTACGTTGATGCAGCATCCATGCGCTTAATCAAGGAACCAGAAGTGTTCGATGTCTTCTGCACGTGCAACATGTTCGGCGACATATTGTCTGATGAGGCAGCGCAGCAAATCGGCGGCTTAGGCATGGCTCCAGGTGCAAACGTGGGCGACGACTTCGGCTTATTCGAACCCATCCATGGCTCCGCACCAAACCGCACTGGAAAACATACTGCTAACCCAATCTCAATGATACTCTCAGCAAAGATGATGCTTGAGTGGCTGGGCGAGAAATACGGCGACAAAAAATGTTTACAAGCAGGCGCAGCCATAGAGAACGGTGTAGTGTACGCATTGACTAATCGTCAGTCTGTTCCCGACTGCGGCGGCAAAACCACGACTGTGGGCATGGCGGAAGCCATCGCTGCTGCTTTAACCGTGAAAACTGGTTGAAAACATGACAAATAAAACCTCAACAACAATCCGTATTTTTGACACAACATTAAGAGATGGGGAACAAACCCCGGGAGTTTCTTTAACCGCCGACGACAAAATGGAGATTGCCCGCCAACTGAGCAAACTAGGCGTTGACACCATCGAAGCGGGTTTTCCCAGTTCTTCTGGCGGCGAAAAAAAAATTGTCCGTGACATCGCTAAGGCAGGGTTAACTTCTGAAATCTGCGCCTTATCCCGTGCCACAAGGGGCGACATCGACGCGGCGCTCGCCTGCGACGTCGGCTTAATCCACGTATTCATCCCAACTTCGCCTGTCCAGATGAAGTATGCCGTTAACTTGACACCTGAGCAGGTGCTGGCTTCCACCGTGGATTCAATTGAGTACGTGAAGAAGCATGGAGTAAAATGCGAGTTTTCACCCATGGATGCCACACGCAGCGAAATGCCCTTCCTGAAAAAAGTCTGTAAAGCCGCGCAGGGCGCAGGCATGGACAGCTTAAATGTTCCCGACACCGTCGGCATAATGATTCCTAAAACAACCTTCAAATTAATCGAGGAACTAAAAACTGTCGTATCCGTGCCCATAAGCACTCACTGCCACGATGACTTCGGGTTAGCAGTCGCCAACAGCTTAGCCGCGGTCGAAGCAGGCGCCTCCCAAGTGCACGTCGCCGTCAACGGCTTAGGAGAACGGGCAGGCAATGCATCGCTTGAAGAGGTAGTTATGGCGTTGCATGTGATTTACAAGTACAAAACAGGCGTCAACTCAAGGTTGCTCTACAGCACCTCAAGGTTGGTTGCGTCTTTATCAGGCATCAATGTGCAGGCTAACAAGGCAATCGTTGGCGAAAACGCGTTTGCCCACGAATCAGGTATCCACACCCGCGGCGTAACTGAGAAACCATTGACTTTCGAACCAATAAACCCCGAGTTGGTTGGGCGCACCAGAAAACTGGTGGCTGGCAAACTGGCTGGAACCCGAGGTATCAAAGCGGAACTCGAAGACATCGGCATCCACCCCACAGAGGAGCAGCTAAAAGAAATCGTGCAGCGGGTCAAAGACTTAGGTGACAAGGGCAAGATGGTTACTGACGCGGATTTGATTGCGTTGACTTCGGCGGTTATGGGTGAAGTGTTTGGAGAAGAAAAAATCATCGACTTATGCGACATGGCTGTCGTGACAGGCATCAAAGTTATCCCGACCGCTTCGGTACGTTTGATGTTAGACGGTAAAGAATACGTTGCCGCCGAAACAGGCGTTGGACCAGTAGACGCAGTCCTCAAAGCAATCCAGAAATTAACAAGCAACATAGAAAACATCCGCCTACGAGAATACCGACTGGAAGCCATCACGGGCGGTTCAAACGCAGTCGCAGAAGTCATAATAAAAGTCGAAGACGAAAAAGGCAACCTCGTATCCGCACGCGCTGCAAGAGAAGACATCGTAATGGCATCTGTGGAAGCAATGATAAACGGTATAAACAAACTTTTGATTAAAAGTCACAAGCAGGGTAAAAAACCGTGAAAGTAACCTATCAGGGCGAAACTGGTGCCTACAGCGAAATGGCTGTCTACAAATTCTTCGGCAGCAAAGTAGAGCCTGTTCCATGCAAAGATTTCAGTGAAGTCTTTGAATCCGTAAAAACAGGCGTTGTTCCCCACGGTGTGGTTCCAATCGAAAATTCTATCGAGGGAAGCGTCAACCAAAACTACGACCTATTCTTAACATACAACCTTAAAGTCTGCGGTGAAGTCGCAGTAAAACTCGCCCATGTCTTAATCGCTAACCCCCAAACCAAATTCGACGAAGTCAAAACCATCTATTCGCATCCGCAGGCGCTGGCGCAATGCCGCAGATACCTTGAGAGGCACAAGTGGGAAATTATCCCCGCCTACGACACCGCTGGTAGCGTCAAAATTATCAAAGAAAACGAAATCACAGACGCCGTCGCTATCGCGAGTGAAAAAGCAGCCGACCTCTACGGCATGAAAATCTTAGCTCGAGACATAGCCGACAACCCCTCAAACTACACGCGATTTCTTGTCCTCGGATTGGAAGATGCAGCACCCACAGGCGACGACAAAACCAGCATAATATTCTCAGCAAAACATGCCCCAGGAACTCTCTACCACGCATTGGGCGAGTTCGCCTCACGCAACATTAACCTAACCAGAATCGAATCCAGACCCACAAAAACCACCGCTTGGCAATACAACTTCTACCTTGACTTCGAGGGACACCGAACCGAGAAACGCTGCGCAGAAGCATTGCAGGCACTGGAGAAATACGTTACGTTCCTCAAAATATTGGGGTCTTACCCAAGAGTCATCTGACCATATCGGACCACTCATCTGCTAAAAAACGGCATGGGAATACGACTTCGAAGGACACAGAACAGAGAAGAAATGCAAAGCAGCATTGCAGGCACTGGAGAAATACGCGATTTTCGTTAAGGTCCTGGGAAATTAACTAAACAAGTGATATTATTAACAGCTGTTCTCACGACTCTTACTATTGTACTGGTGATAACAACAATTCTAGGGTATCTTTAAGAACGGTAATCTAATTAAGTTTCGATTCAAAAGTTATTTTTCTGTAGATTCCAGCATTTTGTACATGACGTCGTAGGAGTCGGCGAAGTCGCTGTCGGCAGCTGCAAGTTTCTTTTTGAGTTGTTCCATGCGTTCAACGATTGCTTTCTGGTTTTTGCTTTTGATTAGCGTGAGTAGTTCTTGGGCTTTAGTCATGAACAAATCTTCGATTTCGCCAAGGTCTGCGAGGTGGGTCTGCACAGCTGCGTAGAGGTCGGGTGTTTCCAATGCAGTTGCTTCTGCCAATGTGAAGAGCATTCGGTACGTGGTGCCTGCGACTTTTTTGGTTTCAGGCAGGTTCTTCTGTTCTAAGAGGGTTTCGCATGCGGCTAAACCGAGGAAATGCGGCAAACCCAACACGACGGACATTAATTCGTCGTGTTTTTTGGGCGTCATGATGAATACATGGGCTTCTTCCTCTTCCAGCCCCTGTTTAAAGTGCTCAGCAAACTCCTGTTCCTTAGCGTTGGTCGGGGTTAGGACGTAGGCTTTGTGTTTGACGCCGTTGCTTCCTGGTCCAAAAACCGGGTGAGTCCCCAAAACGGTGGCGCCCTTGATGTATTGGTGCATGATTTTCACTGGTGCTTCCTTGATTGAGCAGATATCCATAACCACTTGCCCCTCATGCAGAACCGGGCTGATGACTTTCACTACTTCTTCCATTGCGTTTATGGATACGCATAGCATAATCAAGTCGGCATCCGCTACAGCTTCCTCGAAGCTGGTGGTCAAGTCAACAAGCACCTCTTTTTGTGCTTCAAGCTTCTCTTTCTTGCGGTCAGCTAAAATAACGTCGTAACCTTTAGATTCAAAAAATTTAGCGAACCAAACACCCATTTTCCCAGCGCCGATCACGGCAACCTTCATTGCTTAGCTGCCTCACAGATTTTGTCGAGTCCAACCTCGATTTGGTCGTCTGGAGCAGTCAGGGATATGCGGAAGTGTTCGGGGTAATCGCCAAAAGCGGTGCCTGGAGCTACAGCTACACCTTTGTCTAGGAGGTTTAGGGTGTATTTTACGCTGTCTAAACCGTCGAGTTTGGGGAAGACATAGAAGGGTGCGTCTGGCTTGGTGAATTTGAAGCCTGCCACCGAAAGTTTGGTGGATGCGAGCTGGGCGCGTTGTTGGTATTTTGCTTTGATTTTGGATGCGATTTGCTTGTGCAACTCTAAGCCTTTGAGGGCGGCGTCCTGAATGAAGACGGGCACGTTGTTTATGGTTATCTGGTTAAGTTTAGTGATTTGGTCGATTAACATTTTGTTGGCGATTAAGTAGCCTATGCGCCAGCCAGTCATGGTGAATGTTTTGGAGAAGCCGTTGCTGAGGATATGCTTGCATTCTTTGTCGTAGTCAAGAATGCTTTTGGTCTTGACAAAGCTGATTGCGCCGTACACTTCGTCGGAGAGTATGGTGACGCCTTTTTCGTTCGCTAACTCCACTACGCCGTCGAGGGTTTTGGGGTCCATGGCTTTGCTGGTGGGGTTGTTGGGGTTGTTGAGTATTATCATTTTGGTGTCTTTATCGATTAAGCTTTCGAGTTTGTCTAAATCAATTTTCCAACCGTCTTCCATTTCCGTGCGCAAAAGCTTAGTTTGTGCGCCAAAGCTCTTCGCGATTAAATCGTAAGCTGTCCAGTACGGCGTGGGGATGATGACGTTGCCGCCGCTTCTGAGCATTAGAAACATCGTTGAGAATA
Organism: Candidatus Bathyarchaeota archaeon; assembly: GCA_903901015.1. Taxonomy (GTDB): domain Archaea; phylum Thermoproteota; class Bathyarchaeia; order Bathyarchaeales; family Bathycorpusculaceae; genus Bathycorpusculum. Next base: position 17,465 of record CAIUPH010000114.1, read on the forward strand.
TTGCCCATTTCGACCCAGGCGTAATCACAACGTTTTCTGTTTTAACGCCATGGACTTCACCTATTTTTTGGCGCAGGTTAAGTTCGCCGTAAGAAGAGGAATACTTGGTTTTACCCGCTTTCATAGATGCGTACGCGGCTTCAATTATTTCAGGCGGCGTAGCCAAGTCTGGGTCACCCATGTTCAATCGAATGATTTTTTTTCCTTCACTTTCCAGTTTGAGGGCTTTCTCGTTTATCTCGTAGAGCATTTCTATGGACTCTCCGTTAAGAGCGTTTTATTCTTGAACTGCACTGCACATATTAACTATTTCGCGGTAAACCCGTTCAATTTGAACTGGATTAAGCCCGAATTCAGCGCTTTTTTCTTTGATGCGCTTGAAAACTTCGGTTTCCCTTGAGGCATCCTTGACGGGTTTGCCCTGTTTTTTCTTTGTTTCGCCGATTGCCCTGCAAACCTTGACTCTTTCACAGAGCGCGGTGAGGATTTGGTCGTCGATTTTGTCTACTTGTTTTCTGAGCTTGGGGATTTCATCCATGTTTAATGCTCCTTGAGGACTCTGGGTATGAAGCCTGAGCGTATCAGGTGGTCAGCTAAGGTTACTGCGACTACTGCTTCGATTGCTGGCACGGCTTTGGGCACCACGCTAGGATCATGTCTGCCCTTAACACTTAACGACGCGTCCTGCATGGATACGAGGTTAACAGTTTTCTGTTTCTTGGCAATCGACGGTGTTGGCTTAATCGCCACCCTTATCATGATAGGCATGCCGTTGGATAAGCCGCCCAATATTCCGCCTGCATTCTCCGTCGAAGTCGCAACCCTGCCTTCTTCCATAAGAAATTCATCGTTGTTCTCTGAACCAGTCAACTCGGCTGCGGCAAAGCCTGCTCCAAACTCAACGCCTTTCACGGCGGGAACCGCAAATATCGCCTTCGCCAAATCTGCGTCCAGTGAATCGAACAATGGCTCACCCATTCCAGCTGGCATCCCAATCGTTAAGCACTCGATTACTCCACCGAGGCTGTCGCCTTCTTTCTTAGCGTTCACGATGGCTTCCTCCATCTGCTTGCCACAGACTAGGTTTGGGCATCTTGTTGAGGATTCGTAGCGGTTCTTGCGGATTTCGTCGGCGCTGAACTTTTGGTCGGCTCGTACTTGCCCAATCGCCGAAGTGTAAGCCAAAACATCCACGTCGAATTTGCTTAGCAGTTTCTTGGCGATTGTTCCTGCCATGATGAGTGCGACGGTGACTCTGCCTGAGAATCTTCCGCCGCCTCGGTAATCGTTGAAGCCGCCGAATTTGACGCGCGCTGAGTAATCGCTGTGTCCAGGTCTTGGCAGGTCCTTGATGGCTTCGTAGTCGCTCGAGTCGGTTTCTTTGTTTTCAACTGTCAACGCGATTGGTGCACCAGTTGTGAATCCGTTGAAAACTCCGCTCAGAATCTTGGCAGTATCTTTCTCAACTCGTGCCGAAACGATTTTGGGTTCCGCTGGAATCCTGCGGTCAAGTTCTTCCTGAAAATCCTTCTCGGAAAGCGCCAAACCCGCTGGGCACCCATCCACCACTACGCCGACCACTCTGCCGTGGCTCTCGCCAAACGTGGTTACAACGAATTCTTTACCTATCGAATTTCCCGCCAACAACATCTGCTCCTAACTGTTTTAGATGAGTGAAGAACTGCGGATAAGACTTTCTGACGCACTCGCCATTTTGGATTGTGGTTTCTCCTTCTGCACCCAACGCGGCGACTGCGCATGCCATGGCGATTCGGTGGTCGTTGTGCGGGTCGATGACTGCGCCATGTAAGGGTGAACCGCCCTCGATGATTAAGCCGTCGTTGTTGACGGTGATTTTTGCACCCATCTTGGTTAACTCAAGGTAGAGCGATTCGAGGCGGTCGGATTCCTTTAGCCGTAGGCGGTGGGCGCCAAAAATATGAGATGTGCCCTTAGCGTAGCATGCTAAGACGGCTATGGCTGGGACAAGGTCCGGGATGTTTTTGGCGTCAACCTCTATGGGTTTTAGCATATTGCCTGAACCTTCAATCACGATGCTGTCAGCGCAAACTTTTCCGTTGACACCCATATGTTTGAGAGTGTTCATAATTGCTTTGTCTCCTTGAACGCTGGCGTATTCAAGGTTGTTTATCTGGATTTTCGATTTGGTTATGGCTGCTGCAGCAAGTAGAAAGGCGGATGAGGAAAAATCGCCGGGAACCCTGCCGTCTGAGGGCATGTAAGTTTGGCATGATGGAATGTGAATGTGGTCTTCGTGTGCAGGAACTTTAATTCTGTGATTAGACAGAACAGCCTGAGTCATCTTAACGTAATCGACAGACTCCAGCGGCGAAGTCAGCATTATTTCGGTGTCTAACTCAGCTCTTGGGCAAGCAAACATCAACCCCGAAATGAACTGGGAACTCACGTTGCCCGCAATGGATGTTTCGCCTCCAACGATGCCGCTGCCCTCCACAAAAACGGCGTCTATGCCGTCGAATTTTCCAACATAGGCTTTAGCACCGAGTTCTTTGAGGCTTGCCAGCAAAGGTTCAACAGGTCGCTTCTCGATGGAACCTCTGAAAACCAACGTAGTAGCATCAGGAACCAATGCAGCTACAGGAATCATGAAACGCAACGTAGCGCCCGATTCACCGCAGTCAATCGGCTCCTCTGAACCCTTCAGGGCTTTTGCGCCTTCGATAATCCAGCAGCCTTCTGCAACCGTCACTTTTGCGCCAAGTGCGGTGACAGCGCGGAATGTAGCTTCGGTGTCTTCGGATAAAAGTGGGTTAGAAATTTTAGATACGCCATTGGATAGAGCAGCCGCAATAATCATTCTTTGCGTGTACGACTTAGACGGCGGCGCACAAACCTGACCGCCCAGCTTTCCAGTTTTTTTAACAGTTACGTCTGCCATAACTAGAGCACCTTGGCTTTTTCACAGTTCAACTGTACCCGCAAAACTTCACCCTCGTACCTTTGCAGGGCAGCCTCCACCAAATCAACCTTATCAATTGGAACCACCGCTGTCACCGCGGGTCCTTTACCGCACAATCCAGCCGCTACAGCTCCAGCAGCCAACGCGTCGATAGCGATTGTGGTGTTTAGTTTTGAAGCTGAAGAGTAAATCAAACCGTTAAGCGTGAGTGCTTCCCACACTTTGCCTTCTAAAGCCTGTTCGAACGCGATTTCCACGAGGGGTTTGAGGGTTCTTAGCCTGTCTACGTTACTGTTGATGGTGTAGGATTTTTGGGGCGGCACATGGAAGAGCACCGTTAAATCTTTGGGCAGGTGCAGCTGTTTGATTATTTCCCGTTTGGAGTTATCTGTGATTGCTATGCCGCCGAAGAAGGATGCACATGCATCGTCAAAAGCGCCTGTAACCGTGACTTTGGCGTCAAAAGCTGCTTCAACGCCCAACTTTATGATTTCTAAGTCGCCGAGGGTTTTGCCCAATGCCGCCGTGGTTGCTAGGGCTGTGGCGTTTGCGGCTGCACTGCTGCTCTTGAGTCCTCGTGCGATGGGAATGTTTGAGAGAGTTTTTATTTTTACTCCAAAACGTTTCTCTAAACCAAAATGCCGCAATACTCTTGCCGCGGTTTTCTCGATGAGGAGCGTGCTTTCTTTGGGGTCAGAAACAATCTCCGCCCTAATCACGCTTGGTTCATCGGTTAATTGAACTTCAGAGCGGGTCCACAAATCAACCCCGAACGCAGCGCCCTTACCCAGCGCAATCGCGTTAATGATTGTTGCAGCGCCATGAGCGATAGCTACAGCTTTTCCAGTCAAAATTTACACCTTCGCCAAATGACTAAGCGCTGCCTGCCTCATAACTTCAACGGGCGCCGATTTACCCGTCCAGATTTCAAACGACGCCGCACCCTGATAAATCAACATTTCAACCCCGCTCACGACTTTGGCTCCTGCCGCTTTAGCATCTTTAGCCAGTTTGGTCTCAATTGGGTTATAAACAATATCCATTACCGCCAAGTCAGGACGCAACAGTTTGGGCGCCACGAGGCTCTCATCAGCTTTAGGTTTCATCCCGATTGAAGTAGCGTTAATGAGTATATCTGAGTCTTGGAGGTTCTGCTGGATTTCCCGTGGCGAAAGTGCGCCTGACCCAATTTTTTTGTTAGCGGTTTTCTCCAGCAGTTTAGCTAGTGCTTGGGCTTGTTTAGGGGTTCGGTTCAGGACTGCGAGTTCATCGGATTCTTTAGCCATCGCGTACGCTATTGCTCTTGCCGCTCCGCCTGCACCCAGCAACAGGACTTTCCTGCCCTTCAACTCTACACCGTTTTCTCGTAACGCTTTGAGTGCGCCGACGCCGTCTGTGTTGAAGCCGAATAGTTTGCCTTCCTTGTTTAAGACGGTGTTGACTGAATTCACGATTTGCGCAGACAGGTCTGTGCGGTCTAAGTAGTTCATGACTGTGCTCTTATGGGGCATAGTTACGTTTAAGCCGCGTATGTTTAGCGCTCGCATGCCGTTCACTGCGTTTTCAAGTTCCGCAGGCTTCACTTTGAAGGCTAAGAATGTAAAGTCGAGTTTGAGGGCGTTGAATGCGGCGTTGTGCATTATTGGGCTTAAGGTGTGTTCTATGGGGTCGCCTATGACTCCGCAAACACGTGTTTTTCCCGAAACATCCATCATTTCATCCCCAACAGGCTATAAGCTGACCGCATTTCGCTGATGCTCATTTGCCCAGTTGCGGTTTCGCTGCCGTTTTCCAGTGAAGCAAACGTGAAGAAAGCGCCGAAAACTGGTGATAGGAGCCTTGAGATTTTGCCCTGGTCACCCATGCAGAAGCAAACCAATTTGGCTTTGTTCGAGGCGAAGGAAACAAAACTCAATAGTGGAAGGTTGTCTTCAACCTGTTTAGCTGTAACCACAATCTTGCATATGGTGGCGCCGCTCGCAATTTCCTCGTCAAGAACCTTCTCCATCGCTGAAGCGTTGAGTGCGCCGTCGAATTTGTGGTAGGACACGATTGGTTTAACCCCCAACAACTTTAGTTGGCTGACTGTGTCTTTATGCTTTGGGCTTGACAAATCCACGTCGACGTATTGGAAGCCGTTTTTGGCGGCGTTCAAGAGGGTTTGCTGGCGCTCTGCTTCCGTTCCAGCATAGAAGCCTTTTTCGCTTTCGAGTTTGTTGGTGGCGATTAAGGGAATTTTTGTGCTAGCGGACAAGTCGGATAGTTTGCGGGAAGTTTCGAGACAGTCCAGCCTGACTTCGACAAAATCCGCTTGGGCTTTCTCTGCTTTTTCAATTAGTTTTAACGCTTCAAGGTTGGTTTTTGGGAGAATCGAAACACATATTCTCGCACTCACTTTTCAATCACCGTTTCTTCAGGCACGGATATTCCGAAGTGTCGTCCTCCCTTCGCCGCTAGATGCACTATGACTTCGTCGCCGGGTTTGAGTTCGGTTACGGGTTTTGAGGCTTTAGGGGTGACTAAGCGGATGGTTTCGGCGTTTTGGAGGATAGTTTTTATCAGTTTACCTTCAACCTGAGCTTCCAATAGAATGAGGGGACGGATTTCGATTTTTATTCGTCCCACGTTGGTTTTTCGTGTTTTGCCCTCACGGTTAACGATGACGACTTCGTCGCCTGCCTTGAACTCTTGCAGGTACCTTGTGGTTTGCAGGTTGCCAAGTGTGTACATGGATAGTGACCCAGCGTTAACTCTGAAGGGTCTTGAGGCAACGTATGGGTTCTCGTGGACTTCTGCTTCAACCAGAAACAAACCTGCACTTTGGCTCCCCACTAACATGCCTTCGCCTTGTTTCATCGTGTCACAGGTATCCACGCATACTCGGGCTCCATTGCTAATGGGTTTCGTGGTTACGATTTTGGCGATTGCCATTTCAAGTTTTAGTGCTTCGGGCTTAGCGACTGCTACGGTTTTGAGGATTTCATCGGGATCAGAAGTCTTCAAAAGTACGCCGTCGGTTCCAAGCTCGAGGGTTTCAAGCGCGGTTTTGGCTTCTTCAGCGTTTGTGACTTCCGCGATTAGTTTGCTTTTGCCCTTTACTCGGGCGATGAGGTTTTCGATGGGAATAACACGCCAGTTTGCACAGCTAATGATTAAGTAGTTGGCTCCTAATTCCGCGGCCTTTACGGTCAGATCCTCGGATTCTTTATCCTGTATACAAATGCGAAAAATCTTTTCTGTAATATTTTCGTCACTAAGGCTTTTATTTGTAAGGTTGATAATATCAACTTCTTCAATCACTTCTTCATTTTTAAGAAAATGCACAACGTTATCTTTAACGAAGGCTTCGCAATATTCTCGAGCGATTTGGTTTATTGTTCCGATTTCGTCGTCCTTTTCAATTTCTGTCCAGAGTTCCTTCAACTGTTTCACCGTGAACCGAGAATTTTAATCGCCTGCTCAACTGAGGCTTTTTCGTGAACTATAGCTGAGAGCGCCTTAACGATTAGGGTTGGGTTGTCGCATTGGAACACGTTTCGTCCAATCGATAGTCCTGCGGCGCCTGCTTTCATGGCATCAGCTGTGGTTTGGAGGATTTCTTGGAGGGTTTTGCATTTTGGTCCTCCCGCGATGACAACTGGGACGGGGCAGCTTTCAGTGACTGTTCTGAACGATTCTATGCTGCCTGTGTAGTTGGCTTTGATGATGTCTGCGCCTAGTTCCGCTCCAATCCTGGCGGCGTGCGCCACAACTTCTGGGGCGTGTTCGTTTTGGATTTTTGGTCCCCGCGGATACATCATGGCTAAGAGGGGTATACCGAAAATGTCGCATTCGTCGGAGACTTTGCCGAGGTTTTTAAGCATTTTATCCTCGTCCTGTGCGCCCACGTTAACGTGAACGCTGACTGCGTCTGCGCCGATTCTGATGGCTTCTTTTACGCTGCAGACTTGGACTTTGCCGTTTACGTTGGGACTAAGGTTCGACATGCCCGACAGCATAACGATTAAGCCTGCGTTTCCAACATCAATGCGTTTAGCGATGCCCTTATGGACAAGGATGGCGTCGGCTTTGCCCTTCACCAGTTTATCCGTGATTTCCTGCATGTTAGTGATGCCTTGGATTGGGCCGATTGTTACACCGTGGTCCATGGGCACTATCACTGTATGGTTGTCTTGCTGCATGATTTTTCTTAGTCTGCGTGTTTTACCCGAATTCATCTTTTCCACCCTAACGTGTCTTAAGAGAGTTTTTAATTAACTTTAATGCTTTCTCTTTCTCATTCCAATCAACAAACAATAGAATACTTGAAGTGATAGTGAGGATACCTGAGATGTTTATACCTGCTACGCGTAGGTCCTCGCTGATTCTGCCGATGATGCCGTGGGTTTCTTCTAAGCCGACTCCGCTGGTTTTTAGGAAGACAAGGTCTTTTTTGACTGCCATCGCTATGGTTTCTTTGTTTGCGACTGTTATCTTGTGGATTTGGTTGAAGAGGACATCGATGTTTTTTTCTTTGGGAACGTAGAGGATTATTGAGTTTGTGCTCATTGACATTCCGAGGAGCATGGAGTTTTCTTTGACTTTCTCCACCATTTGTGTTATGACTTGGGGGTTGGCGGAGATGCCGTTTCCAATCACGGTGATTTCCACGACCGGGGTCGGATGCGCTATTTCAGCGTCAAGCTCCGAAGCCAATACGCCCTTGATTAATGTGCCTTCACTGCTTAAATCGCCATTTGCGTTGCTGATGACTTTAACGTCGACATTCTTTGGTTTGTACTTGAGAGCTTTACTGTGAATGAATTTCGCGCCTGAATCCGCCAAGCCCACGAGTGTGTTAACGTCGATTTCTTTGAGGCGCTGTGGATTCGCGATGATTTTGGGGTCACCCGACATTATTCCGTCGGCATCGGTTACCAAAACCACTTGGTCTGCGCCCAATGCTTGTGCCAAGATGAACGCGGTGGTGTCGCTTCCGCCCCTGCCAAGAGTGGTCACTTTGCCCTCTTTGGTTTTGCCAAGGAACCCCGCGATGACGGGTATGGTGCCTTTTTCAACGATTGGCAGGATGCATTCTTTGATGTTTTTCTCGCATTCTTTGAGGATTGGGTTGGCGTTTTGGAATGAGGCGTCGGTTATTATGGGCCAGTTGCAGTCGATTGGGTCGAAGTAGCAGCTGTTTGCTCCGTTGCTCTTCAGAGCCGCGGAGAATATTCGTACGCTTGTGCGTTCGCCCATCGAGAGGATGTCGTCTAAATCGTGTTTTTCCAGTTTGCCGTTTGAAGTGTTCTTGGCTGTGGACATGAGGACGTCGGTTGTTTTGCCCATGGCGGAAACTACGACGGCGATTTTTGTGCCTTTTCTGGATTCGTTAACTACCGCCATGACCGCTTTTAGGAGCCTTTCGTGGTCCGCGAGGCTGGAGCCTCCGAATTTTACAACGATTTTTTTGTTACCTTGCATTTTGGTACCCCCGTGTTTCGCCCAGAACCGTTCCCAAAAATTTTTTCAGTCCTGGGCTTAAGGAAAATGGTAATAATAAAAGCCGTAGTCGAAGCTAAGAAACGGTGCTGCGCTGGTCTCTCTGTCGATGTTGCAATTTGGCATTTGCTTCGAACCTGTTGAAACAGTCATTTCCCAGAAAATATAAGCGTTTCGGATTCAGGCTACAGCTTAACCGATAGCTTTGCGTATTCTAACCGTTTTTTAGCAATCCTCTGCTTATTTGCTGGCATATTTGGAGCATAATATCCAGCCTATACAGAAAACGAGTAGAACAGTCAACGCACACGAACCTATTTGGATCCGAGCCCTGTGCATAATTCGGTTTTGTGTTTTCTTTACTGTTTAACTTTCCTAACGGGCAACTTAGAGTAACAGAAAAAAAGCAACAAACCACCCAAAAAATAGAATACTGCACACCCCTAGGATCCAAATAGAAACTCATTGCAGAAACAATAGAGGGGTAGGTCAAAAATCTGTTTTTTATGGTTCCACCTTAATTATCTGCGGAATTTTCCCAGCCGTACCCACCTGCCCCTTGTACAAAATCAGCACGCCTTCAACCCCTTCAATCGACAAGCCCCTGATTAACCCAGCTTGAATCCCCGCCTTCGCATCCTTGCCCTTAACCACATTGCCGACCGCTGTAGCTGCCGCATCCGCCAACGTAGCATCCTTACAGAAAACAATAGCTGCCTCCGCATCCCCAAAACTGAGCGCGTGGCTGAAGCGTCCTGAGCTGGTGGCGACTCCGATTGGGAACTCTGTGAGCCGAAAGCCGAAGCGTTTTGAGAGTGGTTCTTCTCCTGCGGCAACTGCTACGTCAACGGGTCTGTTTGAGGATGCGGAGATTTCGCCGCCGTCCTCCACCACCGCCACCTCACAGCCTACACGCTTCATTTCTTCCACCGCCAAATCTGCGATGGTTCCTGCAACCGCCGCCATGGGTCCAACGTCTGCTTTTCGGGCTGCTTCCGCCATCAACTTTGCCACGAGCGGTTTATCTGGCGTGGGAATCGGAGTTAGTGTGTAAAGAAATTTTGGGTTTGCTCGAACATAGAGTTCAAGCTCTATATAGTTGCGTTTAATGGATTCGACGGCAGCTTGGATGGCTTTTTGCTGGTCAGAAATTATAGTGCACTGCGATTCTTTATGGGTAAACTGCTCTTTGAAAAGATGCCCAGTCAACGTTTCTTTTCCCTGTTGGCGGAGTCAGAGTTGTTTTGTTTGATGGATTTTATGGCTCTGGCGGGACAAGCATCCACGCAGACGCTGCAAGTGCTGCCCAAGCATTTTTCCTTGTCAAATTCGACGCTGCAATCCTTCGCCAAACTGATGGCTTCGACTGGGCACAGCGCGATGCAACTGCCACAGCTGAAACATTTGTCGCTGTCGACTTCGATGAGTTTGGGCACAGTTACAGAGACGCCTCTTTGGCGGAAAGCGTTAACGACTTTTTCGAGTATGTCGTCGGGGACTTCAGCGAGGATTTCGCCGCCTTTCGAGTTAATGTGCGCCGACAAAATCGCCATGGGTACTTTGTACTCGATTATGATTTGCGAGGCTATGGGCTCGGCGACTTGTTCTTCGTTGAACCTTATGAGTATTCTTGCCATGCATTTACCGTCCTAACAGCTCAGACACGTCCTCGGAAGTGACTATGCCAAGAACCTTCTTTTCTATGTCAATCACGGGTAACGCGGAAATGTTGTGTTGCGCCATGCGTTTGGAAGCAATTTCCAAGGGCTCGTCAGGTTTAGCGGTGACGACGTTGTGGGATTCAATGTCGGCTAACGCTTTTTTGCCCTCAGCCATAGCGCGAGTGATGTCCCATGAAGTAACTATTCCCTTTAGCCTTCCCGTTTCATCCACTACGACGATGTGGTTGACTGATTTGGTTACGATGCGTTTTGCGATGGCTTGTATCTCCTCGTCCTCGGTGCATGTGACTGCTTTATGCATGACGCTGTAGACGAAGGGGATTTCCTCAGTCTGCCTCATAGGCTTGAACACTGTGGTTGTGGGCAGCCGCTCAACGGGTGAAGTTAAGAAGAATGAGCCCTCATCAATCCACGACTTTAATGTTTGGGAAACTTTCTTCGCCATCTTTAGGCTTGAAAGTGAGCTTACGCGGACTTTTTTGCCGTTAACCGTTATCGCGCCCGACTTGAGTTCTTTGTAGCTTACCTGCCCGAATTTGGGGCGGTCTCTACGTGGGACGCTGTAATCGACGATGTCGGTTAAGATGTCTTTGTCTTGGATTGCAGTCTTTCGGGCTAATCCCTCGTTTAGAATCGGAATCGGAACACCCAAGCCAACATACATTGAAGTTCCATAACCAGTAAACGCTCCGCCCTGCAAAAATTCAGGCGACATCTTCTTCGCATCCCCCTTCACCATCAAGGTTCCGTTGAGGTTTTTGGGACTATGTTGCGTGCCCTCACCGATGATGTAGCCCTGTCCGCCGCCGAGGAAGATGCGTGTTCCCATACCCATCGTCTCGTAGTCAGGGTCGTTCATCAGTGGATTGAGTTCGCCTGCGCCCGAGAAAGTGGCGTTTCGGAATCTGGGCAGAAGCTTGCTCATGTAAGTGTAGATGGTTTCGTCGCTGCTATTCACCGCGCAGTTGTAGCGTTGGTAGCAGTTGCGAAAGTTTAGCAGGTAAAACTGGTTTAGGTCCTCTTTGGTTATGATTGTTTTCAGTGCGGTTCTTGGGTAGCAGTCGGTTCCATACGAGGTGGCTCTGAGCTCAACTTCTTTCCCCGCGACAAGGTCCTGGATGACGTGTCCTCCACCGTACTCGTAGGGCTGCTTCTCAGACATGTTAGTGGCACCGATAAACAAGTCTACTGCGGCTCCTGGATGGCAGACTTCCACGTCGTTCATCCAAGCGTGCTCAATTTTTATCGGCGGGTCAGAGTGCCCAAGATTAACGATGGCGCCAGAACTGCACATCGCGCCGAAAGTGCCCGTGGTAACCACATCAACCTCTTTAAACGCAACTTCGACACCGCTGCTTTCAACCAGCTTCTTCATTTCCTCCGCCGTCAAAACTTGGGCGTCGCCCTTGCGGATTTTCTGGTTAATCTCTTCTACTGTCCGGGTTTTTGATGGGTTAGACAAAGTAGGTTACCTTGAATGCCAATCGAAAAGGCGGCGCGAGAATATATCATTTACGCAAAAATCCACTTTGACGTGTGTTTTAAAGATTCTGAGGGTATCATGGCATGTTTGGAGCCCAATAGCGGTTCTATGTTGAAAAGATAGAGGGTAGTTATTTCGCTAAGGGGTAGGTCGCTAATGGCGTTTTCCGCTGCCATAAACATGTTGAAAAACAATGCTTAACAGAAAAAACCCAGTTGTCCGCGAATGGCTTTTGAGTTGAGCCGCACAAAATTTAACTGCAACGCATAGCAAATAGTTACGTAAATGTTCGTTTGCAGAGGTATTTGAATTGCGCAGTGACGAAATTAAGCTGGGAATCGAGAAAGCGCCCCATAGAGCATTGTTGAAGGCGTTAGGTTTACAGGAAGATGATATAACTAAGCCATTCATCGGCATAGCTAACAGCTACACAAACATTGTTCCAGGACATATCCACCTGCGCACGCTCGGTGAAGCCGTGAAAGAAGGCATACTTGCGGCTGGCGGCACACCTTTCGAATTTAGTACAATCGCGGTCTGCGACGGCTTAGCCATGGGACATGAAGGCATGCGGTATTCGTTGCCCTCACGCGAAGTCATTGCCGACTCGGTCGAAATCATGTTGCAAGCCCACCGCCTCGACGGATTAGTTATGATTTCTAACTGCGACAAAGTCACCCCCGGTATGCTCATGGCAGCTGCACGCGTCGACGTTCCCGCCATTATGGTTACAGGGGGACCTATGCAGGCTGGGCGTCTTCACGGGATAAAAATTAGTTACTCATCAGTTCCTGAAGCACTCGGCGAAGTTGTTGCGGGAAAAATGACGGAAAACGAGTTAACTCAGCTCGAGAATGCAGCTTGCCCAGGATGCGGTAGCTGCAGTGGCATGTTCACCGCCAACACAATGGCATGCATGACCGAAGCACTTGGAATGTCGCTTCCGTACTGCGGCACGTCGCTTGCAACGAGTGCTTTCAAGCTGCGTTTAGCTCGGCAGTCGGGTAAACAAATCGTCAAATTAGTCAATCAAGACCTCAAGCCATCCGCCATCCTTACGCTTGAAGCATTCAAAAACGCCATCGCCCTGGACATGGCTCTTGGCGGCTCAACCAATACAACCCTGCATCTGCCAGCCATCGCCAAAGAAGCAGGGTTAACATTGCCGCTGTCAATGTTCGATGAAATCGGACGCAAAGTTCCCCATTTAACCAGCATGATGCCAAGCGGCGTCAACGCGCTCGAAGACCTCGACTACGCAGGTGGAGTCCCTGCGGTCATGCATCAAATCCAAAGCCTCTTAAATCTTGACCTCCCAACTGTGTCTGGAAAAACTGTCGGGGAAAACATCAAAGACGCCCAAGTCCTCGACCCATCCGTCATCCACAGCATCGCAGACCCCGTTCACAAAGAAGGCGGCATCGCCATCTTAACTGGGAACCTTGCGCCGAAAGGAGCAGTCATTAAAACCGCAGGCGTCTCGCCTTCAATGCTTAAGCATACTGGACCCGCAAAAGTCTACGATTCAGAAAAAGAAGCCGTAACCGCCATCCGCGGCAAAGCAATCAAGGAGGGCGACGTTGTGGTTATCCGTTATGAAGGACCGAAGGGTGGACCGGGAATGCCTGAGATGCTTATTCCTACAGCAACTATTGCAGGTATGGGTTTAAGCGACAGCGTCGCGTTGATTACGGACGGACGTTTTTCGGGTGCAACTCGCGGTGGATCCATAGGGCATGTTGCTCCAGAAGCCTTCGACGGCGGACCAATTGCATTACTCCGAAATGGCGACATAATAACCATCGACATCCCCCGCCGAACCCTAAAAGTGGAGTTATCCGACGAAGAACTCAAAGCACGGCTAGCGATTTGGAAGCCAAGAGAACCAAAAATCAGAAAAGGCATACTCTCCCGCTATAAGCCAACACAGACTGAATAAAAAATAAAATAGGTAAAGCCCAGAGAAAACGGCGGGCACCATAATTCTTATATTTGTGCTTGCTCCCTTGAAAAGGTACGTGATTTAAATGGGGTATTGCTTTATTCAACCGCTTCCCTAATCAAGTTAGGTTTTTAGACACCACCCTGCGTGATGGTGAACAAACTCCCGGTGTATCTTTGGTTCCTGAAAATAAACTGCGCATAGCCCAGAGGCTCGACGAGCTCGGCGTAGACGTGATTGAGGCTGGGTTCGCCGCGGTTTCTGAGGGCGAAATGGAATCTGTCACCTTAATCGTTAAGCAGGGTTTGCGCGCTAAAGTTTACAGCGCCGGAAGAGGAACAAAAGGCGACATCGACGCGGTTTTGAAGAGCGGCGCATCGGGCATATCCATGATTATACCCACGTCAGATTTGCATATCGAATGCAAGCTGCGAAAGACCCGCGAGCAAGTATTGAAAACCACTGAGGAATGCGTGCAGTACGCCAAAGACCACGGTTTAACAGTGGAGCTTTTGGCGGAGGATGCAACCCGCAGCGACTTCGCTTACTTAACCGAGGTTTTCAAGGTGGCTACTGAGGCTGGAGTGGACAGGGTTACTCCATGCGATACCGTGGGGGTTTTGACTCCTGAACGCTCAGCAGAGTTCTTCTCAAATCTCAAGAAAACCCTCAAAGTACCATTAGCGGTGCATTGTCACAACGACTTCGGCATGGCAGTCGCAAGCACCATCGCGGCGCTTGGCAGCGGCGCAGACGAGGCACACGTCACCATAAACGGCTTGGGTGAACGCGCAGGTAACGCGGCGCTCGAAGAAGTCGTAATCACCCTCAAATCGCTCTACAAAATGGATTTGAATGTCAAAACAGAGTTGCTTTACAGTACTTCGCAGTTGGTTTCACGCTTGACTGGAGTGTACACGCAGCCCAACAAGGCAGTTGTGGGCGCCAACGCTTTCACCCATGAGTCAGGCATACACACTCAGGGCGTGCTCGTTAACCCGTTGACTTACGAGCCCATCGCGCCCGAACTGGTCGGTTGCACACGGCGCATCGCGCCAGGTAAACACAGCGGCAGCAACGCCATACGTGCAGACTTAACCAACATGGGCTTAAAACCCACCGAGACACAATTCAAGCTAATCTTCCAGCGCGTCAAGGAACTGGGCGACAAAGGCAAAACTGTCATGGACGCCGACGTACTCGCCATCGCTGAATCCGTCATGGGTTTAGATGTTGCGAAGCCGATTCAACTGGAAGAAATGACGTATGTGGGCGGCGACAAAGTTACGTCGACTGCTTCAGTGCGCTTGAAACTGAACGGCAAAGTGGTCTGGGGCGCGGCAGTCGGAGTTGGACCCGTTGACGCGACGATAAATGCTGTGAAAGACGCTATCGCTGAAACCGAGCCCATCACTCTTGAGCAGTACATGGTTAAAGCCATCACGGGCGGCACAGACGCCATGGTTGAGGTGGTGGTGCACATGCGTAAGGGCAGCCGAACCGTCACTGCTATGGGTGTGCGCGAAGACATCGTTAAAGCAAGCATGGAAGCAGTCCTTAGCGGCATGAACGTGCTAACAACCGACTACAACAACAAAAACCAGCACTGACCCCTTTTTTCGCCTTCTCCTTTTTGTTTAAGGCCGAAGGGTTGTGGTTGTGGGGTAACTACTGCAAACGCTTTTACACTGGGAAACATTGATTTTGTTAGCGATTTATTCCTGGATTGGGCGCTTTTTACTTCTGAGGAAAAAAATAAAAGAGGAATGTTTTGATGTTAGTTGAAGGGTTACAGATGAACGCTAAACGTATACCGAGAAAACAGCTTGCCGCCGCATGGAAAACACTTAGCCAAAAGCCCCTGCCCAAGGTTAAGGCGTTAAAAGTCAGCGACGACGATTTCAACCATGTATTGGAGCACCGCCGATGTTTAGAGGATGATTTCCGCGAGATTGAGGAGTGGGGCAGGGTTCTGTCAACCAAGGGCACGGACGCCTGCGTTTTTAACGGCGAAGAAAACGCCGACGCCGACTACATCATTATAGTCAGGGAAAATCCGTATCACAGCCTGGACGAAATTATCGTTCACGAACTATCTCATATCGCCCGTGGCGACCTCTAAACTACAGTTTCGCGGCAACCGCTTCTGCAAATAATCTTAACCCATCAGTGCTTGGCAAATCAGCGAAGTACAGCATAAAATAAGTCACGCCCAAATCAACGTAAACCCTCAACTGCTCAAGACATTCATCGGGGGTGCCATACAGATTGCCCTTCCTGTACTCCTCAAGCGGCAACCCTGTAGTATTATGCTTAGAAACCATTTCCTTCAATTCGCTTTCTTCTTTAGCGATTAAAACTTGCCCTCCGGGCCAGCAAGACCGCTCAATCTCGCCAAAATCTCTACCAACCGTTTTGCATTGTTCTTGTAAAACCCCGAGTTTACGCTTATACTCGTCAACAGAAGGCAGGGAGCCCCAATCGAACCTGTCCGCGTACTTCGCGGTGACTTTGAGTGTTTTTTCGCCGCTTCCCCCAACAGTTATAGGCGGATGCGGTTTTTGGAGGGGTTTTGGTTCACAAACAGCATCTTTGAGCACATAGTGTTTTCCTTGGCAGGTTGCCTTTTTCTGTGTCCACAGCTGCGTTAATACTTCCAAGGCTTCACCCATGCTCTCGATTCGAACGCTTGCTTTCGGAAAACCAAAGCCATACGCCATATGCTCCGTTTCTTGGCAGCCTGCTCCGATGCCGAATTCTAACCTGCCGTTCGAGACCACGTCGAGGGTGGCGGCGGTTTTAGCGAGCAGGGCTGGGTTTCTGTGCTGGTTGCATGTAACCATCGTTCCCAAACGTATCTTGCTGGTTAACGAGGAGAGGGCGGCGAGGGTTGTCCACGGCTCAAGGATTGGCCATTCATTGTACATCAAGTGGTCGTCGAGCCAGACTGCGTCGTAGCCACAGTGTTCGCATTCTAAAACGATGTCTTTGAGAACCGAGAAATATTCCGTGGGGGTTTTGGTTTGGAAAGCGTAGAAGGGTAAAAACGCGCCGAATTTCAGTTTAACCAGAGCCATAGCCTCCAACATAGCCGAATAATATGTGGCTGGCTGGCGGTATTAGGCTTTAGGTTTCTTTTCGAAGGAAACGCCAGTTAAAGAAAGTTTTTGCTCTTTAACCTATTTTCCATGCTGTTCTTTTCGGGGAACAGGCTGTTCTTTTGGGGAGCTAAATACGGCAAAATCTAATGAGGTAAATATGAAATCAATCTTGAAGACACCAGTCATTTCGGCTCTAATGTTCTTGGGATTATTGTGTCTCATAATAGTTGGAACTCAAACTTTTGGTGCCTCAGGTCAACTTGCGCCGCGTTCAACTTATTCTCCAGGCGACCCATATACAACTCTGTTTTATCCGCCCACAGAAGTACCTCCGCCTGATTATGCTAAGCCGCCAATAGTCACCATTCCCTCCCCAGTAAACGATACCGTCATCACAGCAAACAATGGATCTTTAAATTTTTCTTTGACCTTGGAGGCATCAAATAGCTCTCGCCCTATTACTCTTGGACCAGTATCGTACAAAGCAAGTTGGATGTCAAATAATATTACGATTGGTGTTGGTTATTCCTCAGCTCCGTTTTTGACAAAGACCCTGCCCCTGTCAATTGACCTTGCAAATATGCCGGAGGGCCCACAATCAATCACGGTTTATGCTTACGCATCATGCGAGTATGAAACTAGACGGGAACAAACTGCGGTCAGTAACGACCCCTTTAATGTCCTTGTCTTCAAATATCTCAACATTTACTATAATGCCTACAAAATAGGCGGTTCCTCTTCAGTTAACTTCACATTTGATTCTCTGCCAAAAGTCAGCGTTCTATCGCCAATAAACAAGACTTACAATGAAGATAGGGTTCCTTTGATTTTTACAGTAGATAAAACCGTTAACTGGTTTGGGTATAGCCTTGACGGAAAACAAAACCAAACTATAACTGGGAACACTACCCTGTCAGGGTTATCCAGCGGGCTGCATAACGTTACGGTTTACGCGAAAGATGCGGTTGGCAGCGTTGGTGCTTCCAAAAATATCATTTTCGCCGTGTCTTTGCCGCCTTTTCCATATGTGCCGGCTGCTGCGGTTTTAGGCATATCGGCAGCTGTTATAGGTGCATCTATATTTGTGTGCTTTAAGAAATTCAAGCTGAGTGGTTAATGGGGTTCAAATGAAAAGAAGGCGGAGGTGAGAATTGAAGTCTTGCAGCTTATCTGCTCGTGGCTGCTTGCACACCCAATCCTCAAATCGCACCTGACCCAGAAAACAAAAATGAGCCTTCCACTCAATCTGCTGGTTGTTGTTGTGTATAGCGAGTTTTTGCCAACAACTAACCAAAAAGATGCCTCCACAAGTTTGGAAGCTTCAAAATTCAATATTGAATAGTTCAAAGCTTGTGGGATAAGTAATTATAATTCATAAAGCCTATTTTTGAAGCAGACCAATTTAACTGTGAATTCCACTATGCCGTCTAAACCGCCTTCTACATACGAGCTGATGGATGAAGAAGCCAGCGGGCAGGTTGATGAGGACGCGGAGAGGCGGCAGCGGCGCAGGGAACTTTTGGAGCCCACAGGCGTTAAGGAGCTTTTTAAGGAAGGAAAAATCAAGATTAACGAGTTCACATGCGTTGGGGGACAATGCAAACTATGTATCAAAGCCTGCCCGACTAACGCGCTGTATTGGGGCACAGGCAAAATAGGCGTTATGGAGGATTTGTGTGTTTACTGCGGTGCCTGCGTAGCTAACTGCATGGTGGATGACTGCATAAAAGTCGAGCGCAAACGCGACGACGGCAAAGTGGAGAAATTCAGCAAGCCCCGAGACGTCATCATGCTGCAAGAGAGAAACAACAGCCAAAAACGGTTCGAACGAGTAAAAACCAACGCTGCAATACTTCGGCACACTTCTAAAGATGACAACATCAAGAAATACCGCGACTTCCGCGGGTTATATACCGAGCAGGAAAACAAAGTTTAATGCACAGATGGCTTCGAAGAACAAAAGCCGATAGGAATGCTGATAAGCAAAAACATTATTTTACAAATCCAGAAGGCACACCTGAAATGACTAAAACTTACAAGATAGCCGCGCTCAAGGGCGACGGCATAGGACCCGAAGTTACCGAAGCAACCATCAAGGTCCTCGAAGCCGTCGAGGCAAAATCCACGTTTAAACTTAACTTTCTTTACGGCGAAGCAGGATTACACTGCATAGCCCAATACGGCACTAACCTGCCTAAAGAAACGCTTGAACTCATCAGGCAGACAGACGCGTGCCTAAAAGGTCCAATGACTACGCCTGAGGAAGCAGGCGCACCAGTTAGCGTAGCTGTAACATTGAGGAAAATCTTCAATCTGTACGCCAACGTGCGACCATGCAAAACATTCCCAAACGTTGAGGCACTCAAACCGAACCTGGATTTTGTTGTGGTCCGCGAGAACACTGAAGGTCTCTATTCGGGTGCAGAATCGCTTCTTGCGCCAGGAGTAGGCGTAGCACTGCGAATAATCACCCATGACGCTTCATTGAAAATTGCGGATTACGCTTTCAAACTCGCCAGCCAACGCAGAAAACACTTAACATACGTCCATAAAGGCAATATCCTGCGCATAACCGACGGCATCTTCAAAGACGCCGTGAAAGAAGCCCAGAAAAACTACCCAGACGTAACCGTTGACGACATGCACGTTGACGCAGCCACCATGCAGCTAATCAAGAAACCCGAATTCTACGATGTAATAGTTACAACGAACCTCTTCGGCGACATACTCAGTGACGAGGCAGCGCAGGTTACAGGCAGCTTAGGTTTGGCGGCGGGAGCAAACATCGGCGAGAAATATGGCATGTTCGAACCAGTCCATGGTTCAGCTCCAAAATACACAGGTATGAATAGGGTGAACCCAATCGCCACCATAATGGCAGGCTCCATGATGCTCGATTACCTCGGCGAAAAAGCAGCAGCTGCAAAAATCGAGAACGCCGTAATCGCAGTGCTCAAAGAAGGCAAAGTTAGAACAGCAGATTTAGGCGGCAAAGATACAACAAGCGCGATGGCAGATGCAATCGTGGCTAAACTCAAAGCTTGACTACACAAGCAACCGTTGCGCTTCGGGTGGACAACTCCAGTTTCCCCCCAAACCCCTTCTTTACATAAACATTTTCCAACCTTAGTTTGTCGCCGACCTTCAAGTCCTTGAGGGCTTGGGCGTGTTCCCTCCATGCGGAAACGCGGACGATGCCCCCGTCGTCGTCTTTTAAGTCAAAAACTGCCAGTTTGATGGTTTCACCTTTGCCTGTTGTGACTTCTTTGTTTTCACGCACATCGCATACAAAACCTTCAAAGTTGACTGTTTGGTCCTCACCTAAACCTGCGGCTTTCGCAAACTTTATTTCTGCGGCTTGAATTTCGATGAACGTGTTTGCGTCAACATGAATTTCTAAATTGCCGTTCTGCCCCTCCTTCACCCGAGCATTAATCAACAGCAAACGCATATTCGCTTTCAGATTTTTTTCGAGCTCAGTTGCTTTCTCGTTCCAAAAAACAACTGTTGCCACACCAGAATCATCCATTAAAGTTAGCCGCGTGACTATGCCGACGCTAGAGTCGCTTCGGATAAAGGATTTTTCGTCTAAAACTTCTTTTACGGTTCCTGAAAGGTTCACGTTGCCAGACTCAATGTTTAGGGTGCAAATTTTTACAGTGAATTTTTCGGCGGATGCGACTTCACCTGTTTGGACTTGTGGTAAAAATTCCACTTGGCTTTTGGTGCCAAGATGCAGCTCAGTTTTGCCGCTGCGGTCATTTCGCGTGTACCCATGCAACAGCCTGACCGTTTGCCCCGCTTGAAGCTCGCCCCTCTCAACCAACTCCGCCTTCTCATTCCACAAGACCACCCGCAAAAGCCCCTCCTTATCCGCAAGCATCATTGTGGCGAATTTGCCTGATTTTTCTGCGCCCTGAAAAGTTTTAGCTGGAAAAACAGCGATTAAGCGTCCCTCCACCGTAACGTCATATAAACCCGCGAACAAACGGCTCGTCGAGAGGACTCCGCAGTTTTGAATCTGGTTTTGCTGCACTTGAACACCGAACTTCGCCGCAATCAACCGCAGCAGCGTCTCGTCGCCCAATAACCCCCCCGTTCGGGTTCTTTCAGCCGCCAGCTTATCCAAGATTTGCTCTTGGGTTAACATCGGGTTTTTCTGAAGTATCTCCTGAATTAGGTCTTCGGTGATCATTTTGCGCCGACACGATAGAGCAGTGTTGGAGCTTTTAATTTTTTGCGTTATTTTCCGCAGTTGGCTACGTTTATTAAAAACGCTGATTCTCTTCAACTTGGACGCGGAGGCAGACGGTTGGATCTCGCGGTTTTAGGCGGGTCTGAAAGTGTGGGCGAAGTAATATTCATCGGTCCTGTTCCCATTGTCTTTGGCGCTGGACCAGACGCTGGCTGGCTTATTGCTGTTAGCGCAATAATCACTGTCGTTAGCCTAGTTTTTGTTTCTGGTGTTGAATAGACGCTCTAAAACGAATCAGAATTGAGGAAAAAACGGTTTTTACTTGTTTGTTTGCTCTTCTTCATCCTTGCCGTAGTAGGCATACAGGAAGATTAGAGTTAGAGCAATGAACGTTGCACCCATCAGGGTGTACTGGAGCGTTACGAAGTATGCACCTAGATCCATCGAGATTTCTCCTTGTATTTACAGTAATGTTGCATCTTCATATTTAAGCAGTAGCTTTTTTCCACTCATTCATCAACATGTCAAAACACTCGTCGTTTTCCTCAAGCGTCTCAAACCAGCCCAGATTCTGCGCAATCTTCTGCGTCAACAGGTGGTAGCACATGTGAACCTTCTTGTCGAGCACTCGGAAATAGAAGTCGTCGCATGTGCAGAATTCCGCTTCAGGCATAATCAAGTAATCGCGTTCTCTGCCCACCACTATCCAGACGGTTCTGCCGCTGGGTTTAAAAACGTATTTTTTGACTCTGCCTTCTTTTAGTGCATCGAGGGCTTTGGTGAACCTTGTCCCAAAAAGCTCGTAGAGCTCTGTTAGGTTGTCGCCTGACAGTTTGCCCGCTGTTTTTGCTTCTCTGCAAACCGTGTTCAACGTGTCGATTTCTGAGGTTTCATTCATCGTTGCACTCTGCTCAATGCACTATTGTCGGGGTGGAGTTTTATGCTTTTAGCCTATGTCGATTGGTTCGCCTTTTGGTTTGGTTGAGGCTTCGGATTTTGGAGCTACAATTTCTAAGACGCCGTTCTTGTAGGTAGAGTTTGCCTCTTTAACCCTGACTTTCACTGGCAACTCGACTTCTTTGAAGTACTTGTACTGTGGGGTGTCGACTGAAATTGTGAGCGAATCTTCGGTTCCATGCAGTTTAATGTCTGTTTTCTCCACTCCTGGTAGTTCGACGACTACATGGACGTCTTCGTTGGTTTCCACGATGTCCACAAGCGGCTCACGTTCCTCCTTAACCTGCGGGGTGCCTTTGAGGCTTTTTTTGATGTTGCCAAACTCTTGGATTTCGGGTTTGCCGTCTGGTCCGATTTTCATGCTGTATCCATAGACGAATGGACCCATCTCTTTAACGGTGCTTCCGTCTGGCAACTTGCGTTCCTTAACGTATTCCTTGGGAACTTTCTCCGTGAAGTTCTTGAGTTCCTCATCCATCATCTTCTCCATTTCACGAAACATGTCATCTATGTTGCTGAAAGGGTCTTTGGATTGGCTGCGGCGTTTCTTGAACCATTCAGGGTAATCATCATTATCTGTGGACATAAACTCACCACCCTTAAATGGGGTTTTCAATCCAATAAATTTATTGTTATAACTATCACTGTTCAGATGGTTTGGCTGAGTTTGTTTTTTTTATTAGTAGTTGTAGTGAAAAGTCTCTCAGTCACAACAACAACCAACAGACTGGGCTGCACAGTGTGTTTGGGGTTCAGGGTCAGGTTTGGATTGCAGATTGATTGTGTCAGGCAGCCACAAACAGTTCAATCATAGTGAAAGAATTAAGGCAAAAGCAAGTTATAACAAGTTAACAAAGCATACGCGTGTTTTTGTGTAGCGACGCTGCTGATTGCTGTCTTATACCTGAGCAAAAGAAGTTCCTGATTAATCCAAAATAGCTCCAGAAGCTATAAGGTTTAAATGAAGGAAAACAGACTAAAAAGACACGGCTAGAAAAACAGTGGTTAATTGCCGGGGTAGCCTAGCCTGGCTAGGGCGCCAGACTCATAATCTGGTAGGACAAACCCAGATGAGAAATCTGGAGACAATAAATGGGGCTAAACGCCTGTTGCCAGAAGTCGCGGGCTCGAATCCCGTCCCAGAAGCAGAATTAGCGTCTGTTTCGACGAACGGCACCAATTCGACCCTGCTACCCCAACACAATCCCCAAAAGCCCCAAAATAGGGGTATTGATAACACCATTGATAACAAAACTGCTAAGAATCGCCCACCGCAATTAAACATAGAGGACAGAAAGCGTTTATTCTACTCAATCCTATCTGAAGGGGTTCACCAATGACACAAAATGAAGACGCATTCACTAAATTATTTACTGATTGGCTACTAAACGAAAAAAAACTCAATGCTAAAGTTGTATACGAATATGCTAGAATATCCTTCAATTTTACGCAAAAAGCAAAGATAAGCGAATTTAACCCAAATGAAGACCCACAACAAAGAAAGCAAGAAATTCAAGAGAAAGTAAAAACTTTCCTAGACTTAGAGAACCCTCATAGCTACAGAAATAATTTAGCATCTTTAAAGAAATTATTTGAATTCATTGGCGAACCTGAAGTTATGGAAGGTTTCAAATATAAAGCGATAATGCCGACTTTTAGCATACAAACACCTAGCATAGATGATATGGTTAAATTTGGTAAGGCAATAGAGAACCAAAAAATTCAAGTCTATTATTATTTAGGGGTAGTTTCGGCAATTAGACCTGAACACCTTCTAAGACTTAGAAAAAAGCTATTTGACAAAAACAATAATATGATTAATACATGGATGAAAGTTTTCGGCAAAAAGAACTTTTTCTTCAGTTTCTACACTAACGAAACTAAGCCACTGATTGAAGAATATCTTAAGCAGATTCCAGATAATGAAGTGCTATTTGATTTCGGCAAAAGATACATATGCAAAGAATTCTGTAAAGCGTCTGAAATTAGCGGTGTCAAAATCGTGCCTAAAATGATGCGAAAGTTTTCTACCAATTGGTTAAGACGGCATGGCATGATTAGCGAAGACGTAGACGTTATAACTTCTCATGTGCCTCAAAGCGTAGTAGCAAAGAACTATCTAGACGTTAGCCGAATTCACGAATCATATAATGAAGCCACTGAAAAGCTAAAGATTCTCTAAGGTTCCATATCTCTTTTTAATCTCTTTTTATCGCCAAGTTTCTAAGTTCTAAAATACATCAAATAAGTGGACTCTTTGCTTCTTAACAAATTAAAAACCGTTATGGATGTTATGCATCGCGGAAATATACATTAATAGTTAACGTGGGTTTGCATGGTTTAGGTTGGCTAAGGATGGTGTTATCAATCACCAGATGTTAAGTCTGAAGATTGTTAACAACATAGGTCAGTTTTTGCCCGCCGCAAAAAACCCAAAGTTAATGCGTCATAAGGCATGGATAAATTGAATGAAGCATGTTCGATTTTTTTCGGCTTGTAAATGGATTAATAAAGTTAAATAGGATAAAATATCCCCGTACCAGCCTAAATAAGCCCAAAACGTGACCGAATAGACTCCACTCTAAACTTATCGCTGAATAAAAATAAACTTTGGCATACGTAAAAAAAGAAATGGGTTTAGAGGTTTTCTAATTCTTTAGGATACTTATTGAGAAATCTAAAGCGAAGGCACAAGTTAATTTCAGGTTTTCTATATAATTCGTAAACTGCTAAAGTTCTGTAGCTATTGCTTAAAACAGCATAATCTTTTTTGTTAATTGTTCGACACTCTACTGTTTGACTAGGGCAATCAGCTTCTTTACCGAACCTTTGAACATACGCTTTGAATAATCTTGTTTCTAAGTAGTCCATGTTCAATCACTTTTTTGTGGTATTCCCCATGCCTTGTTTAGAATATCGGTGTCTTCTTTTGTTAGCCCTTCTATAACAAAAACAGGGTACAATCCGTTATCATTTGCGTTTGTTGAACCTAGTATAATATCGTCTTTATCACTAGACCATATCTTAGCGAAAGTTTTTGCTTCTTCCACTGTTTTGCATTCTTTGATTAATCTATGTTCAAAGCTGTGTAACTTTCCGTTTTCAATGTAGCCGTCTGGAATTATTCCCTTTTCTCTAGGGTCATAAATCATTTTTCCTTGTTTGCTTTTCTCAAGCATTGGTGTATAGCCCAAAATGATGTTATGCGATGATAAACACATGAAACCCCAAAACGCTAATTGTCTAGCATTGGGATTCCCTATTTGGCAGAAATGATTTTCGCAAATTCCACAGCCCACTATTTTACAACATTTATCGCCGTGTCCATGTGTCGTATGTTCTTGATTTGTTAAAGGACATTTAATAGTTAGTTCTTGCATGGTCAATCACTTTCTTGGTTTTCTGCGTTTTCGACAATATCGATAAAATCGTAAGTGATTGCCATAAGTTCTAGGAAATCAGTTTTGTTTTTTAGCTTTAGCTTTGAAATGTTGTGTTCACTTAGAATCTTCCTCATTATCTTGCTACTGCAATCTTCGCAAATATTTGCATAGCCATCTTTGTCGTAAAATGCATTATATTTTGTTTCAGTTTCTTTTTTGCTACGGGACTTTGGGTTCGTAGCCTGACCCTTTAAAGGTTCTTTAATTTGTGTCATAATCGCAAGAGTATACAAAATCACTATTTATACGTTGTTTATCTGAAACAATGTACCTGCAAATTGATTAATTGATTCATTTTTAGTTTATTTTTGAATTTAAGATACAGTTATATAAAAAGCTAGCGGATAGAGAAAAAGCAACATATAATAGCATCTAGGTCTTAATTCAGAAAAAACAATAAAATCAAGCTTAAGGAATACTTCTTCAGAGAAGCAAAAAGAAGCTTGAAAAGAGAAGGCAATTTAGAGTAAAAAACTTAACTGAGCAGTATTCCCTTTCCACAGTTCTTCATGACACAATTTGAAATTGTTATCCCGTTACCTATTATGAGACCGTTTTTTGTTGCTACAATCGGTAATTTGCCTATATGAAAGAAACCGTTAATTTCAATGTTGTCTGGTGTGTGTACTATCAATTCAAAGAAGAGTTTCTTGTCTGATTTCCGAATCAAAGAAAGGTTCTTCACTTCGCTTCCATCGTGTTTCTCAATTGTCTCATAATCAGAATGAACAAAAACGAAAGATGTGGATTTATGAATCTTACCCAAGAGTTTTCCAAATTCATCTCTTACTTCTACATCTATAAGTGGCTTCGAATCCGAACTTCTTAGTTCATATTTGAAAAGTTCTTTTTCTCTTCCATTCTTAACGTAATTGATTATTCCATTAGTGTCTATGTATTGATTGCTTCCAAGAGTAATATTGACCAATTCAATCAACTTACTCTTCTTGTAAAACTGCCTGAGGTTTTAAGGTTTTGCATCGCTTGCTTTTGTAGATTAAAAAAATTCTTAAAGAAAAGAATTATGCTGTTTAGCTTTTCTTATATTGTTCTTTCTTATAGTGATGGTTACAGCGAAAAGCGACAGAATCACGAATATGCCTAAGACGGCTATGGCTGGAAACTCTGGAACAGTAGGAGTTGGTGAAGGTAAAGTGGATGAAGTAACAGTTGGGATTGCTGTTGGGTTTGATGAGGTTGGCGAAGTTGTAGGTGATGATTTTGGACTTGCTGTTTGGGTTGGATTCGCAGTTGGTGAAACAGTTGGTGAAGGAGTAGGTGTTGGTGAAGGAGTAGGTGTTGGTGAAGGAGTAGGTGTTGGTGAAGGAGTAGGTGTTGGACTTGGAGACGGGGTTGGAGTTGGGTTAGGGGCAAAAGTTGCTGAGATGGTAGTTGCACCATTAACGTTTTGAACAGTATAAGAATTAACTGTACCCACTGAAGTTCCATTAACCAAAACATTAACTATGTAATAACCAGTATTTGGCGTTATATTGAAAGTTTGACTGCCGCCATAGTTAATGCTCATAGTTCCACTTGGGCTGATAGAACCACCCGTACTATTAGAAGCAGTAATGTAGGTTGGTGCTTGAGAATTTGGTGCATTCAAAAATGGGCTGTATGTAACTGTACCTAAGTTGAAATCATTTTTAAAATCATAAATAGACTGGCTGATGGCTGTTGAATTAGTTGTTCCCCACCAATTATAAGTAGCATTTACGCTGATTGGAATATTTGATTTGAAATTATAGTTGCTGTTATTGTAGATATTATTATTCAGAATTGCTGGTTGAGGTGCAGTAATTCCAATCCAATCAATATAAACGCCAATTGTGTTGTTTGTGATTGTGTTATTTCTAACTAATGGGGAACCAAGATTGGAACCTTGCCATTCACTAATTCCTATGCCTGCTGTATTGTTGATTATTACGTTATTTTCTATGACGTAAGTAGGATTATCTGAAAAAGATGTAAAGGAATGGATTCCGTCTCCGCAACCTGATATGATATTACTAGAAATTGTTGTATTGCCAGTAGCAACGGGGTTTTGCCAGAGAGAAATTCCCTGATTAAGGATAGTGTTATTAGAAATCGTGGCTATTCCACCCCATTGAACACTGATTCCATTTGTTATAATATTGTTTGAAATTACAGATGTTCCATTTGCCCTTTGCAATATGCTTATGGCGTTATTGATAGTATCATTATATATTTTGGCTGAATTACTTAATGCTAAATCAGAATTCAAAACCGCATTCTCTATTATTGAACCTGTGCCAGTAGATTGGTTCCAACCAGCACCGAACTGGGTGAAAGTTATTTGTCCTCCGTTGAAAGTGATGGAGTTGATACTGTTCCCCAATGCTTGCATTGTGCCATTAACCATTATGTAATTACTATTGAGGTTTACAGTTACACCTGACTGAATTGTCAAATTAACGCCATTGTTTACAAGAAGGTTTCCAGTTAAAATGTATGGGCTATCTGCTTGTGTCCATGTAGTGTCTGAAGTAATTACTCCACTTACGTTTGTAGAAGCTTGCACTAAATCAAAATGTATAGTGCCAAATAAAACAACTGAACTAACAATTAATGTTATTAAGAATATGCTTAACCGTGTTTTATTCATCTTCAATCTTCCACTAAATCGTATTACCGCTTATTCGCATGCCATCTTTTAAACTTATGTTAGTTTTTGCCTTTGCTTTTTACCTTATGTATACGGATGAATTTTTTTGGTTTTTATCTCTAAAGCATCAAACAAGTCTATGCGTCTTTTGCCGTCAACAAACCTATATGTGAATAATCTTTGTAAGGTGTCAAAGTCACTTACTTCCACATATTGGCATGAAACGTCTTTCTTGCTCCATGTTTTATCTAATAGCTTTTCAAATGGCTCTCTAAAAGTCAAATACTGAACATTACCGTACAGGGTATTCTTGTTGTATTGTATAATTTTGAAGCTGTTGTCAAAGTGTATGTATGTATATTCTCCAAGTTCTTTAGCCCATCTTGTTTTTCTGCCTTTTTTCGTGAATTCGGCTGACTCTACTATGTCGAATAGTTCCCATTTTAATGGGATTGTATGATGATAAAATCCATAGGGGTTAGTTATTCGCTTCTTTGTTTCATTGTCATATCCAACTATCTTGGAAGATGCGTGTTTATTCACTGGTAGACAACTTTCGAATATATTCCCGTTTTCAAAGGTAAGTGTTATGCTTACTAAGCCTTCAAAAAATGCTCTTACCCATTGAGCATGGCTACCCATTTCAAATTTATGGAATTCCACTTTAGCATTAACTATCTTTTCAATAGACTTAACAGCGTTCAATAACGGCAAATTGAGTAAATCGAAAAAGTCAATCTGTAGCCGTGCATATTCGCCAAGTAACAGATAAGTTTCGTCTAGGTCTCTGAGAGCTTCCAAGAATGGGTTAGCTCTGTAAGTTAATGCTCCACCTCTACCAAACGGAACTATCCATTTCAATTTAACTAATAATTGCATGTTCCGCTTTAGTTGTCTCTTGCTGACTCTATTTCTTAAATAATGTTCCAAGTCAGTAAAGCTTGCTATTCTAAAGTGACCTACATAAAACACAATCTCAGGTAATACTAAAAATCGTGTGGTCTTAGGGGCAGTATGTAAACGGTCTTCTCTCCCTTTTACTAGATAAATTTTTGAAAAAGTTAATAGGTCATTTAGGCTCATTATGAGCTTGTTTTTCTGTTCGGTTCTATTATCGTCTTGAGTTAGAGTAATAAATAATTGATTTAACTCTCCTATTTTGCTACTAAAAAAGCTGTTTTTTATGTCATTGGGCTTTAGGTTTTTTACCCTATTTTTATTTAAATTTTCTTTATTTGCCCTGTACTTCTTTCTTCTATTCTTATTGATTCGTTCTTTATTCTTGTTATAGTAACTTTGCTGTTTACTGATTTTCCTTATGTCAGTATTTACTTCTGAGAGTAAACTCATATAATCTGTTTCCCGTTCCTAATCAATCTAAAAATTAGCAGTTTTGGCTAACTAATTTATCACTTGATTAAAGTATGGTGTCGTAAGCTATAATATAAGCTTTATGCACTGTGCTTAACAGATTTAGTTACATGTCTTTAAAAGATATATTTGCTAAGAAACGCATCGAAGTGAAAGGAGAGTAAATAGGAAGGGAACCGTCATAGGAGACATTATTATGCTGACGGCAAGACATAATTAGGTATATATAATGCAATTTCAAGTAATTAAGTATTTTCTTTAATGTTACGTTTATACATATAAAGTTATATTTTATAGGAAGTTATAAATAGGTGAATAGCAAATTTTTGATTATAAAGTAGCAAATCGTAAGTGATAATATGAGAATAAAAACGTATCATACTGTTTCTTTGGAAACGGAAAATAAAAAATTGTTAGAAGAATTAACCGCAATTATGGAATGCTCTAATCAAAACGAATGTTTAAGTAAAATCTTGAA
The DNA here is from genome assembly GCA_903901015.1 of Candidatus Bathyarchaeota archaeon. Taxonomy (GTDB): domain Archaea; phylum Thermoproteota; class Bathyarchaeia; order Bathyarchaeales; family Bathycorpusculaceae; genus Bathycorpusculum. Next base: position 47,168 of record CAIUPH010000114.1, read on the forward strand.
ACCAATGTATGAAGCCTTCTCATTCTATAAGACAGGAAAATTAGAATCGTATCCGTTAGCTTCACGGGCACAGATAGTTTTTCAGCTTTACCCAAAACAAGCCTATGTAACTTTTGGTCAAAACCAACCCATGCCAAACGGAGACGATTAGATATGTCTAAAAAAATTATAAAAGATTTAGAAAACAAGCCTAGCGATTTTACGCATGGCATTGATGACAGAGATTTTTCTAAACATACAGAAACCGAACCCGAAATTTTTCCAGAGATGGAACCATTCTGTAAAAGTCGTCAACCTCAAGATAGACAGAAATTGATTAGAGAGTGATTGAGATGACAGAGCAACCAATTATACCAATTAAGAAAGAAAATAACATTCGTGTGATTCTGGATGCTAGTCCACAACTTAAGAACGCTAACGACCAAATTGAAAAGCTGAATCAAGAAATCGGAAAAAAAGACGAATTACTGAAGACATTCATGGCTCAAACTGCCGAATTCGAAAAACGAAAGATTGAAGAAAAAAGTACAGAATCAAAACATTATATTAAAAGAGAAAGTGAAGAGACCGCACGATTAGAGACCCCTGAACCCCAAAAGCAGACATATGAGCTAGACCCCGAATGCGATGTTCCAAGAACCCTTAAAGGTGAAAGCATTTCTGAGGTTATAAATTTCCTTAGTGTGAATGCTAAACGGGGAAATTTGGATTCAAAACGTATTCTGAATGATTTGACCAAAAAAATAATTCACAACACTAAACCGCTAGATTTTGAATTTCATGGAGATTCTAAGCTTCTATGGAAAACCCCACTTCCTATAAGCGAATTTGATTCAGATGAAAGAAAGAAAGCTGTAGCGAATTATAATGAAAAGTTACGTAAGAATCGCACTGAAAATTGGAGAGTGAATTAATGAGTTTGCCTAGAACACATCATAAGCCAATTTCGGGTCAATGGAAGCAACTTCCAAGTGGAAAGGTAATATGGCGTGAATTTCTTTCAACGTTCGGTGATAACTTTAAGGATTTTGACCCACTTGATTTAATCGGCATAAGCAGAGAAGCAGATTTTAAAATTGTGTTTGTAAAAACTGACCCTGACCCAACTAAATTTAATTCAAGAATATCTAGGTTTTTCTGTCAAGATGTACACATGGAATTAAGAGAGGATGTAAGCGAAAACATTGTATTGAAATTCGGTTCTGACAAGTGCTATTATATTTCAGATTTAACTCCACTAGGAAAAACGCTTAAAGCAGTTTTAGAGAGCAATCCCGAATTAATTGTTAACATTTCAGAGCCTTACTTAATTTCGCAAATTCAAGCAATCGCATTTCTAAATCAATGGAACTATGGCTATGGTCGTGTCGAAGTTTCTGCTAACGGGTCAATTGAATATTATAAGACGGTTTAGCTTGGATTTGATTAAATAATGAAAAATGATGATTTGTGTCATAGATGCAAAAAATGTAATGTGACCGTTCTTGAAATTCGTGAGGACACAGCATATTTTGTGTGCGATATATGTGGACTAATTAGGTCGAAAGACAAAAACCTCTGAAATAGCCCCTACCAGTACAGAAATATTGACTTTTGGAAAAGTAGTCTGAAAAATAGGGATTGCCAAAAGTAAATTGAAGTTATGTTTAACTTTCTGTTTATTTGAGATTTATATTTACTATTTTTAATGGTTCTTAATTTGTAGTTAAGATTCGTTTCTGCATTCCAATAACCTGATAATTCCAAGTTTGGCGTTAATAGAAAAGCAAAATTGCTAAACCTTTTAATGCTAATAGGTTCCTATGTACGATTTTATGGCTTTTTTGCTTCAAAAAAGTCGAAAAATGGCACAAAAAAAGCGAAATATTTCGAAGATTTGCTATATATTTGTCAATCTAGTTCATCATTCACCACATTTAGAAGGTGAAAGCACGGAAAACAACCAAAACCAAAACAATGAAGGGATTCATAGCGATTTAAGCAACATCTTAACCGACATAAAGCAACATTTAGGTTTAATTCTAGTCGCTGAATCGGGACACGGTAAAAGTTTTACAGCGTTTAGCATAGTTAAAGAAGCACTAAAAGACCAAAACATGACAGTGATAATACTTAGCCCTAGCTCTATTTGGAAAAGAAATTATGGCTTTATCAATTGTGTTCAGGTTGGAACCTCAGAGTTTAACCCCATTGTGGCAATAGATAAGACCGACATCGAAAACGTTCAATTTCTCAGAGACACGATTCATATAAACTTAGACAAAAAATACAGCTACATTAAATCTCAATGGCTAGAAGACCTTTTACGTTCTAAGGCATCTTTGCTTTTTGATATTCACTATTTGAACGGTAGACGCATAAAATATTTTGAATCGGTAGTTCTTGAATACATCTTTAAAATGCAAAAATCAGCAATTGATAAAGACCCAACATACAAACATCATTATTTGATAGTTCTAGAGGAAGCACAAACAAGTTTTGGAACTTATTCAATGAATTCAGATGATTCACTAGAGCTATTTTCACTTTTTACAATTTCCCGTTCGGATGCCTTCATTCACTACCTAGTTTTAGGTCAACGACTAAACGATATTAGCTGTAAAATTGTTGAACGCCTAAGAGTTTTTTGTGGTCTTACGCTAGGCGAAAATAGTTTAAGGAAATTAAAAGCCATGATGCCGAATGAAGAGACTAAGAAGAGAATTCAATGTTTGCCTAAACGACATTGGATTTATTTAAACGGGTCAACGAATCCCGAACTAGTAATTTCAGAGTATAAGAAAGAAGGAAGTGTAAAATATTTAAAACCTGAGCCGAACCCAAAAAGAACAGAGCCAAAACCAAAAGAGTCTTTGGTTTTAAGGTATATGAAATTCGTAAATAAATTCAATCCATTCGGAACCGAACCAATGACCGAAAGCATAAACCTAGACCCGAATACTTACGACACTGAGAACAAACAAGAAAGTGAAGAGGACGCTTTAGAGGAAGATAACGCACTTCTAGAAGAGGAAGACGATTTATGGTAAATTCTCAAGTTTGTTTGAATGTTAGAAATTATGAAAAACAAAAAATTTGGAGACCTAAAAAAATATGAAAATGATTTGTCCCGAATGTGGAATTATGGGTTATACCCAAATTAGAAAACAATACGCAAGAATTGCACATTATAGAGGTTTCAAAGGAGAATCTAGACTAGTCGATTGGCACAGTACAACCATTGAAGAACTACAGAAAGTTAACCCTCAAATTGTTATCAATAATGTTATCAATGAATCTCAAGTTTTTGTTATCAATGGAAGAAAAGCAAATTCAACATTGTTAACATCATATCGCCAGACTCATAATCTGGAGTTTGAAGGGCCAAGCGCCTGCAACCAGAAGTCGCGGGCTCGAATCCCGCCCCCGGCACCACTTTTAAAATATTTTTTTAACAGCTCCTTCTGTTTTTTCTGGGACATTTGGTTTTATTGTGTTTAGGCACAAATTTTATATCGATAGGTGAACCGTTGTACTCTGAGGTTAACGATGGAAACTGTTACAGTTTCAAAAAAATACCAAATAGTCATTCCAGAAAAACTGCGCAAGAGCGCTGGAATTAAACCCGGCGACAAAATGGTGGCAATAACCAAGCATGGAATCCTCCAGTACATACCCGTGCGCCCCCTAAAAGACACTGAAGGCTTTATTTCAGGGTTAGACACAGACGACCTCCGCGACGAGTCTGACAGAATTGATTAGCATAGACAGTTTCGGCTGGATTGAACGGTTCACAAAGGGACCAAAGGCGCCTCAGTACAAGCAGGTCATTGAATCAACTCCTCCTAAAGAGATACTCACATCAATCGTAGTTCTCTATGAAGTTTACAAGAAAATAAAGAAGCTCAAAGGCGAGGAAGAAGCGCTGCTGGTAGTTGCCGCCCTAAGTCAAACCACAATTGTGCCCCTTGACCAAACATTATCCCTTGAAGCAGCAGATTTCAGCCTTGAGTATAACCTGCACTTCTCAGATGCAATCGTTTACGCCACTGCACGCCACTGGAAAGCTAACCTTTACACTAGTGACACCGATTTGAAGCCGCTAAAGGCAGTGTGCTTTATTTAGCAAAAACTTGTCAGGATGCGTCGAAATGAATTATCCGCATGTTCCTCTTCAAGAACTCCTTCATCAAAGTGCCGAGAATTTCCCAGAAAAAATCGCTGTTGTTTATGATGGGCAGAAAATAACCTATGGCCAGTTGGATGCGCTGTCTAATCAGTTTGCCAATGCATTGCTCAATATGGGCGTCGAAAAAGGCGACCGCGTGGCACTGTATCTACCCAACATTCCTCCGTTTGTAATTGGTTTTTTTGGAGCCCTCAAGGCAGGCGCGGTTGTAACAGCTATCAGTCCCCTGCACCGCGAACGCGAAGTGGAGTATCAACTCCGGGATTCTGGAGCCCAAACCATCGTTGCGCTGGATTCGCTCTTTCCGATTGTGGATAAAGTTTGGGAAAAGACCCAGATTAAACACGTGATAATTGCGGACTTGGAAGAAAACACGGGTCCTCCATGTTCTCAAATCGCCATAAATTTCAGCCAGTTACTGGAAAACAACTCAAAAACAACCCCAAAAATAAAATGTAATCCACATGAAGATTTAGCGGCTCTCCAATACACGGGCGGTACAACGGGAACAGCCAAAGGCGCCATGTTAACACACCGAAACCTCGTTTCAAACACTCTTGCATTCGCCGCAACGATAAAGGGAACATCGAAGGATGTCTTCCTGACGGCGCTGCCTCTGTTCCACATCTACGGCTTAACCACCAGCATGACCGTGCCCATAAGTTTAGCCGCAAAAATGGTGTTGATGCCCAAATTTGAACCAGCAAAGGTTTTAGAAACCATACAGACGCACAGGGTCACGGTGTTTTGTGGTGTCCCAACCATGTATTCGGCGCTCATAGCCAACCCTGAACTGGGCAAATACGATTTAACATCTATCCGCGTATGCATCTCTGGTGCTTCGTCTTTGCCGCCGCTGGTCCAGAAGAAATTCATCGAAGTCACGAGGGGTTTCCTCGCAGAAGGGTATGGTTTGACTGAGGCTTCGCCAGTTACGCATTGCATGCCTGTAGATTTGTCGATGCGGACGATGAAAGTGAGTTCAATAGGGCTGCCGCTGCCAGATACAGAAGCAAAAATCGTGGATTTAGAAACAGGCGAAAAAACACTTGAAGCAGGCGAGACGGGCGAATTAGCCGTGAAGGGACCGCAGGTTATGAAGGGTTACTGGCAAAGACCCGAGGAAACCGCTTTGGTTCTGCGTGGCGGGTGGCTTTTCACAGGCGACATCGCACGCATGGACCAAGACGGGTACTTCTACATAACCGACCGCAAAAAAGATCTCATCAAAACCAAAGACTACAGCGTCTACCCCCACGAACTCGAAGATATCCTATACGAACACCCAGCCGTCAAATTGTGCGCGGTCGTTGGCAAACCTGACCCGATGGCGGGCGAGGTTCCTAAAGCCTACATCGTGCTCAATGATGGAGCAACTGTCTCGAAAGAGAAAATTATGAATTTTGTCAACGACAAAGTAGCCTCATACAAAGCAATCCGCGAAGTCGAATTCAGAATGGATCTACCGATAAGCTCGGCAGGCAAAGTCCTAAAACGACAACTTAAAGGAACATAGTGCGTTTCTTGGATGGCTCCATCTTGGTAATCGAATATACAAAAATTATTTCAATTAGAAAAGGTTCCTCTATAGGGTTAACCAAAATGAACTTCTGTCCACAATGCGGGGCACTGCTCCAAGTAGTCAAAAAGGGAGAGGCTTCACTCAGATGCCCAAAATGCAAATACCGAAAGCCAATTGAACAAGAAGAAACAAAACAAAAAATACATATTTCTCACGGCAAATCAGCGGAAATCGCAGTTATAGATAAAAAAACAGCATCGCTTAGACAACTGCCGACGGTTAAAGTGGTTTGCCTAATATGCGGCCACACAGAAAGCGAAATTTGGAACGTGGAGGCAGCAGATGAAACCATCCATTCCACAATCACCTTCTTCAGATGCATAAAATGTGGGACAACAAGAAGAGAATCAGGATGACTCAACAGAAAAACAGTTGACGACCTGAGGACCGACTAAACTACTCTTTCTTCAGTACTTTTAGCACAACTTTTTCGCCAACCCAAGCAAAAAACAGCACAACCACAAACGGACCCAAGAAGAGCGCGAAAACAAAGTCGTTGTTGGCTGTTGCGGCTTTCCCCAAAACGTCGGGGTAGAGCATAATGCCCGCTATGACTAAAACAGCCGTCAAAACGAATGCCACCGCGAAAGTTACGCCCTTCATAGCCATCAAACGTGTTTTGATTGATGCTTGTTTGTTTTAAAGGTTGCCAGAAAACCCCTCGAAATGTATAAGAGAAAACCTCGACTTCAATTAGCTAAGGCTCCACCTTTGCGTGTAAAAATTAATGTTTCAGGGATTGTTCAAGGCGTGGGTTTCCGCCCTTTTGTCTATCGTTTAGCTGTGCGGAACAGGTTGGCGGGGTATGTTCGCAACAGGGGCGATGCCGGCGTTGAAATCCTGCTTGAGGGTACCGCGGAGAACATCGAGAGTTTTAAGAATAGTTTGAACGCTGAGAAACCGCCGTTAGCACAAATAGACCAATTAAAATCAACCGAGCTCTCAGGCAAAAATGAATTTGGCAAATTTACTATTTACAAAAGCTCCGATGAAGCCGAAAATTCGGGCTCAATCATCCCGCCAGACATCGCCATCTGCAACCAATGCCTTGCCGAACTACGTGACCCCAAAGACCCTCGCTACAAATATTTCTTCATCACCTGTACCAATTGTGGACCGCGCTTCACCATCATCGAGCGCCCCCCGTATGATCGAGAAAACACCACCATGCGCGAGTTTCCATTGTGTGGGTTCTGCCTAAAAGAGTATGAGGACCCTGCGAACAGGCGTTTTCACGCGCAGACCGTTGCGTGCCCAACATGTGGACCCAAAGCGTATTTGACAACTAACACAGGTGAACTAGTCCAAACCGAAGACCCTGTGCGGCTGGCGGGAAAGCTGTTGTCCGAAGGTAGTGTTCTTGCGGTAAAAGGCTACGGGGGCTTCCACATTGCAGCCTCAGCCCTCAAAGAAAAGCCCTTAGAGCGGCTTCGAAGCGCAAAGCATAGGCGCGAGAAACCATTCGCCATCATGGCAAGAAACCTCGATGCCACCAAAGAGTTCGCCGAAATCTCTTCAAAGGAGCAGGAACTGCTGGCTTCGCCCGCACGCCCAGTTGTCTTACTCAACAAAAGTCCAAGCTACAATCTCTCACCGCTAGTTGCGCCACACCTGCACAACGTCGGCGTCATGCTTCCCTACACTGGCTTGCACTACATGCTCTTCGACCAAGTCAGCGACCCAGCGTTTGTGATGACGAGCGCGAACCCGCCAAACCAACCCATAGTGAAGGACAACGAGGCAGCACTGAAAATTCTGGGCGGCACAGTGGATTATTTCCTGTTCCACAACCGCGAAATCGCCCATCGCTGCGACGACTCAGTCATGCGCGTCCACGGAAACCGCCAAGTGTTCCTCCGCAGAAGCCGAGGATACGCACCCGCCCCCATCAGGCTCAAGCAAAAATCTAAACGCTGCGTAGTGGCATTGGGCGGCGAACTAAATAACGCCTCCTGCGTGCTACTCGACGATAAAGCCTTCATCAGCCAACACATCGGCGACGTCGAAAACGTGGAAACCCGCAGTTTCCTCCAAAAAGCCACCGCTCATCTGCAGCGCTTAATCAACTGCCACGGGGAGACGGTTGCATGCGATTTGCATCCCAAATTCACCACTACCAACTTGGCTAAGGCGATGGCTGAGATGGATGGTTCGCCGCTGATTCAGGTGCAGCATCACCACGCGCACGCGGCGGCTTTGATGGCGGAGCACGGTTTAGATGAAGCTGTCACCGTTGTCTGCGATGGATACGGCTACGGCACCGGCGGCGAAGCATGGGGCGGCGAAGTCCTTTTCTGTACACGCGAATCACCAGAATTTAGACGCCTTGGGCACTTGGAAGCTCAGCGGCTGTTAGGCGGCGACTTAGCAAGCCGCTACCCCGTCCGCGTCGCAGCTGGAATGCTCTCCAAATCTGGGGTAGACGTTGAAGGATGGCTCGCAAAAAACAGCCAACACCTGCCCCACGGCGAAACAGAAGCCCAACTAATCCTGAGCCAACTCAAAAAAGGCGCAGAAACCGTGGAGACGACGAGTTGCGGCAGGGTTTTAGATGCGGCTGCGGCGGTTTTAGGAGTCTGTTTCGAGCGCAGCTACGAGGGTGAACCCGCCATGAAGCTGGAATCCGCTGCACTGGCTGGAAAGGACATTTTAGAGCTTAAGCCCATGCTACACGGAGATGTCCTGGATACTGCCTGCCTGATAGAAGAGGTTTATCGCAATTTGGGTAGGGTTTCTACTGCAAGTTTAGCCTACAGTGTCCACTCTTACTTGGCAAAGGGCTTGGCGGTGCTGGCAACTCAAGGCGCAAACGCAAAAAACGTCAAGAATATCGGTTTTTCAGGTGGCGCAGCCTGCAACCAAATCCTCGCGGAACTGATGCGGGAAACCGTTGAGTCTGCGGGTTTGCGGTTTTTCGTTCACGAACAGGTTCCAGCGGGGGACGGCGGAATCTCGTTTGGTCAAGCAGTTGTCGCTGGGTTTTCACGGTTTTAGACCAATCTGTTTTTATCGCCGTTTAATGCGTCTTTAATAACTGATTGTTATGTGTTTAGCAATTCCAGCAAAAATAATGAGCCTAGACGGCGCCAAAGCACATGTGGATTTCGGTCAAGGCGTATTGCGTGAGGTCAATGTGTCGCTTGTTGAGGCTAAAGTCGGCGAATACGTTTTGGTTCACGCTGGCTACGCCATTCAGGTTTTAGAGGAGAAAGAAGCCTTAGAAACACTGAGTCTTTGGAACGATGTTTTAGCCGCTGGGCAAGAATAGAGGCATTAAGCTATGTCTGATAATTTGCGGTTCCGAAACCCTGAACTGGCACACAGCATAGCCGAAAAAATCAAGACCGTAGCGCCCAAGAAGGGGATGGTGAAGTTTTGCCATGTCTGCGGAACCCACGAATGGACCATAACCCACTACGGCTTACGCAGCCTTTTGCCTGAAAACGTCGAAGTCATCGCTGGACCAGGATGTCCCGTATGCATTGTGCCCGCAGCGGAAATCGATGAAGCCGTGCAACTGGCGCAGAAAGGGGTTGTGATAACTTGTTTTGGTGATGTGTTGCGTGTTCCAGGCAGCCAATCTTCGCTTCTAGAAGCCAAAGCGGCAGGTGCAGACGTCCGAATCGTATACGCGGTTTCAGACGCTGTTGAAATGGCTAAACATGAACCAACCAAACAATTTGTTTTTCACGCTGTCGGCTTCGAAACCACCGCACCCATCACAGCCGTTGAAGCCCTGGGTGACTTGCCAAAAAACTTTAGTTTCCTAGTTTCCCACCGCTTGATTCCGCCAGCCATGGAGCTACTGCTAGGCGTCGGCGACCTGCAAATCGACGGTTTCATCGCGCCCGGACACGTAAGCGCCATAATCGGCCTCAAACCCTACGAACTCTTCACAAGAGTCTACCGCATGCCCACGGTCGTGGCGGGGTTTGAACCCAACGACGTGTTAATGTCCATTTACATGCTCCTAAAACAAGTCAGCGAACACGACGCCCAGCTGGAGAACGAGTATTCGCGTGTAGTGAAGCCCGAGGGCAACCCCAAAGCGATTGAAATGATGAAAAAGGCCTTCACGGTTACCGCTGGGAACTGGCGCGGCATCGGCAGATTACCCGATTCGGCGTTGCAGTTGCGTCCGTCGCTTGCCCAGTTTGATGCCCGAGAAAAATTTGACGTTCACGTTACAGAAGGAAAAGACATCAATTTCGGCTGTGAATGCCACCTTGTCATAATCGGAAAAATCAAGCCCGACAAGTGCCCATTGTTCATGAAAGCCTGCACGCCCGCTAAACCCGTCGGCGCCTGCATGGTCAGCAGCGAAGGCACCTGCCGCGTCTGGGCAAAAAACGTTGCCGCCCAAGCCTAGCAGATTCTTGGGACAGGGTCGCCTACTGGCTTTGCAATTATTCTTTTGCCACCCACCAGCGTCTGCATCGCAACGCCCTTGAACTGAGTTGTGGTTTCCCCGATTATCTGCGCATCTTTGCCTTCGACTGTTTTCTGCAAAAACTCCACCACTTCTTGCGCCTTCTGCGGTACGACGCCTATTATTATTTTGCCTTCGTTGCCTACTTCTAAGGGGTCGAGTCCGAGCATTTCACATGCTGTCTGTACGTCTCTGTGGATGGGAACTTTGTCTTCGTATAGTAGGATGCCTATTTTGGATTTTTCTGCCCACTCGTTAGTTGCATCGGCTAAGCCACCTCGGGTCGGGTCTTTCATGGCGACGACTCCGCCGACTTTGCCCAGTAAACTCTGAATCATGCGGTTAAGCGGTTTGACATCGGATTTTATTTCGCTGCCGAACTTTAGGCCCTGCTGAGCTGAAAGCACCGCGAGTCCGTGGTCGCCGATGGTGCCTGACAAAATGATTTTATCGCCGACTGCAAGGTTGGAATCCAGCGCCCAGCGGGTTTTCAGTTCCCTATACTGCTTTACAACTTGGAGGTCACTGTCAAGCGCCGCTGTGCGTTTGCCGATTCCTGAAACGTTCATGACGCAGCCGCCGAGGCTGCCTTTTTCGACAACTTTCGTGTCGCCCGTAACTATGCCCACGCCCGCTTCGATGCACGCCTGCCTCATGCTGGCGAGGATTCGCTCCAAATCCGACAGCAACAATCCCTCCTCCAAAATGAGCCCGCAAGCCAACGCATAAGGCTCCGCGCCCAAACATGAAATGTCGTTAACTGTGCCCGAAATCGACAGGCGCCCAATGTCGCCGCCCGGGAAGAAAATCGGCTTCACCGCATGGGAATCACTTTTGAAAACTATGTCACCTATAACCGCGGCGTCATCCATGGCTTCCAACGGCACCTCAGCAACGTTGCCAATTCCGCCGAAGGCTTTGACGACGTAGTTCTTGACAAGGTCATGCATAACTGAGCCGCCCGCGCCATGCAGCATAGTGATTTTCTCTTTTTTATCCATGAATTTGATGTCTCCTAGGGGTTCTAACTGGAATAGATTACCCTAAATGCACAAAATAAACGCATCGCAAAAGTCAACGACTATCTCTATTTGTACCTCATGGGCGAAATGGGGAGATAGGCTCAAAAAACGAGTTTTGCCGTGACAAATGGCTTGTTATTGCTCGCTTGCAATCACATTGGTTTTAATAGATTCGCCTAATTAATTGTAGGTATAAGTTAGTTTTTCTAAATTTGTTTTTGAGTTAAGCAGAAGTTTAAGAGGAGAAAAAAAATTTATGAATTTTGCTAAGAAAGTCGAGTGGAATCTTACAGCGTTAATTATGGTCTCTCTGGTTAGGGTTGAAGCGAAAGAAAGAGATAGACGGCGCAAAGAAAGGTTGCGGCGTTCAGCGCAAAAGCAACTGAAAAAAGTAAGTTGAAGGATTCAAGCTCCATCTTTTTTTAAAATCTGTTTTCTTTCTATCTTTTCTTCATACTCAGCAAGGTCTTTTTCCCGCAGTTTCCAGTAGGGCAGGTATTAGTTTAGGGGTAAATTCGAGTTGTCTAACCTGTTTTTGAGCAAACTATAAAAGCCTAAACGTTATCCAAAAATAGTACACCTCACGCGTTCGAATAGTTCCTCGCAGGAACACCCACTTAGTCAGTTAAGAGTAAAATCTTAGTTGTGATACGGAAAGCCATATAAATTGCTTTTACGTCTTTGAATGCGCACTGGAGAAATATTGTATGCCAAAATGGGGATACTCAATAATCGAAGAAATGCTCAATCCAGAAAAAACAGCGAAAGCCAGCGGTAGAGAACTTAAGGTATCCCATAAAGCCGCACGGGAAGTCTGTAGAGCTGTTAAGGGCATGGACCTTGTTCAATCCAAAGATTTTCTACGCGACGTAATGATAAAGAAAAAAGCAGTTCCATATTCTAGGTACACCAAGAAACTGGGACATAAAGGCGGATTAGTCAATCACTGCGTAGGCAGGTTCCCAATTAAATGCGCCGAGCAAATCCTCCACGTCATAGAAGCCGCACAAGCTAACGCAGAAAACAAAGGCTTAGACGTTGACCGCCTCAAAATAATGCATGCAGCCGCATACCAAGGCATAAAACTTAAGCGTTTCATGCCAAGAGCACACGGCAGAGCATCACCGAAATTCGACACAACCACACACGTCGAAATCGTTCTAGAAGAGAAACCGACTCAAGGAGAGCAATAAATGAGCATAGTCAAACGTTTCATCACAGAATCGATTAAACGAACCGAAATAGACGAGTTTTTACAGAAAAAGCTTGAACGCGCAGGATACGGCGGAGTAAACCTGTCCAAGACACCACTCGGAACCCACGTGGTAATCTACGCGATGCGCCCAGGCTTAGTCATTGGCAGAGGCGGAGAAACTATCAAGGAACTTGCCTCAGCACTCGAACAAAACTTCAAAGTTGGTAATCCACAAATTTCTGTTTCAGAAATCGAAGTACCAGAATTTAACGCCCACGTAGTCGCAAACCGCGTTGCCTCAGCCCTCGAGCGAGGAGTACACTTCAGACGCGCTGGCTTTTGGGCACTAAACCAAGTTATGGAAGCAGGTGCTCTTGGCGCTGAAATCGTTATTAGCGGCAAACTAACAACTGAACGAGCACGCTTCGAAAAATTCAAAGCAGGCCACTTTCCAATCGTCGGAGAACCAGCATTACGCGCCATGAAAACCGCTGAAGCACACGTTCAACTAAAACCAGGCATCATCGGTGTACGCGTAAAAATCATGCCTCCGGACGCATACTTCCCAGACAAAGTAACAATCGTAGAACCAGCATCAGAAGAAGAAAAAGTAGTGGTTCCACAAGCACCCGCTCCAGTAGCACCGGTAAAAACAGAACCAGTGGAAGAAGAAACAGCCGAAGCAGAACCGGAGCCAGAAGTGCAAGCAAAAGAGGTTGTTGACGAACCAAAACCTGAATCCAAACCTGAGGAGACAAAAGAATAATGCGAATAAAAGAAATTAATGCCCTCTCAGTTGAGGACCGTGCAAGCAAACTGGCAGATTTACGTATAGAACTCGCCCGCGTCAGAACCATGGTTAACGCAGGCGGCGCCGTTGAAAACCCCTCAAGAATTAGAGATCTGCGCAGAACCATTGCTCAGATACTAACCGTTGACAACGAAAAGAAACTGGGCATCCACCAGCCAGTTGAAGAGAAAGAGGAAAAACCCGCAAAGAAAACTGTTGCTGCAAAACCAGCCAAAGCCCCCAAAGCTAAGAAAGAAGCTAAGGAGACCGTTCCCAAATGAAGATAACTCCAGATATTATCCGCTACGAGTTAATCGGCACTCAAGCACGAATCGCACAGAGCCCACACATAAGCTACCTTGGATTAGCTGGTCCAGTAGTGGCTGAAACAAGAAATACCCTGACCCTAATTCATCAGGGTCAACCAAAAAGCGTCATAAAAGACCTGGCGTCATTCGACTTCGCCTTCAACGACGGCACAACAGTAAACATTGACGGTAAACTCTTAGTCGGCAGATCTGAAGACAGATTAAAGAAAAGCGTAAAGAGGCTATGGTAATATGTCTATGACTTTCAAGAAACCAAAAAAGACCTGTGACGACCGCAACTGTCCATTCCACGGCGAATTAGCCGTCAGAGGACGTATACTCGAAGGCGTCGTTCACACATCAAAAATGGATAAAACCGTTATCGTTGACAGAGAATTCACACAGTTCTCCACAAAATTCGTACGTTACGAAAGACGCCACGGCCACATCCCATCACACAATCCACCATGCATCGACGTTAAGGAAGGCGACCGTGTAAAAATCGCAGAGTGCCGACCAGTCAGCAAAACAGTCTCGTTTGTCGTGGTAGAAAAATTAGGAGAGGAAAGATAATATGTGCGCAGCGAAGGCAAAGCAAAGAGCCCTAACAGCAAAAGGTATGCTTTCACACGGACAAAAAATCAGCCGTGGACTCTTAGCAGGCTCCGAACTACGATGCACAGATAACACAGGCGCACGAGTACTCCGCCTCATCCAAGCCATGGGTTATAAAGGAAGACTAAGACGTTACCCATCAGCAACAGTAGGCGACAAAGTCACAGTTTCAGTACGCCAAGGATCACCCGACATGCGCAAAAAAATCTTCCAAGCAGTCATCGTCCGCCAAAGAAAAACCTATAGGCGGGTAGACGGCGTTTGGGTTCAATTTGAAGATAACGCCGCAGTAATAATCACTCCAGACGGTGAAATGAAGGGTTCAGAAATCCGCGGTCCAGTAGCAAGAGAAGCAGCTGAGAGATGGCCAAGAATCGCAAGTGCCTCCAGCATAATAGTGTAGGTGTAAAAGTAATGCAAGATACAAAACGTGTAAAGAACCCTAAGAAACAACGAAAAAGAATGTTCAACGCTCCAGCTCACTTACGCCACAAACTCATGTCAGCACCGCTGTCACATGAGTTAACTGCCTCAAAAGGCGCAAAGACTCTTCCAGTTAGAAGAGGCGACACCATACTCATTAAACGCGGAGACCACAAGGGATTCGAAGGCAAAATTTCACGCGTTGACTTGAAAGCCTTCCGCATCTACGTAGAAGGTTTAACACGGGAAAAAGTAGATGGAACAAACATTTTCCTTCCAGTTCATCCATCCAAGGTTGAAATAAGAAGCCTCAACTTGGACGATAAATGGCGAAAGAAGATCCTTGACCGCAAGGTTGTAACAGAAAAACCAAAAGCTAAGCCAGCAACGAAAGTTGAAAAGGCTCCAGCTAAATCCAAAACGGCAGTTGAAGAAGAAAAAGCCATAGAAGAAACATTCAAAGAAGAAGCGCCCACAGCAAAGAAAGCACCCGCAAAGAAGCCCGCCGCAACCAAAGAAGAAGCTCCTGCCAAAAAAGAAGTAACAAAAAAGGCACCAGCCGCAAAAAAGAAAGAGGAAAAAGAAGCCGCGCCAAAAGCAAAGGCTAAAACCTCTGAGAAAACTAAAGGAGGACAATAAAATGGGTAAAAAAGGAAAAACCGCAAGGCTGAAACGTAAGCCAGCGCCAGCATTCTGGCCAATTCACAGAAAAGAATTGCCGTGGGTAGCAAAGCCCTCGTCAGGTTCACATTCACTCGCAAAATGCCTACCTTTAACGCTCGTTCTAAGAGACATCTTGAACGTAGCGCAAACACGTAAAGAAGGCCAATTCATCCTCGCTCAAGGCAAAGTCCTAGTTGACGGAAAAATCGTGAAAAAAGACGATACCCCAGTCGGCTTAATGGACGTCATCTCAATGCCTGACTCAGACAAATACTACCGCATAATGCCCTCACACAAAGGATTAGTTTTAGCTCCAATCAGCAAAGACCAATCCAAAACCAAACTGGTCAGAGTCGAAAACAAATCCACCGTTCACAACGGCGTCCAAATCGCACTCCACGACGGCACAAACATGCTCATAAAAGTCGCAGATCCAAAACACCCAGTCGAAGTAACATACGAAACATTCGACATACTCAAAGTAACCTATCCAGAAAAAGAAGTAGTTCAAACCTTGAAAACAAAAGAAGGAAACTTGGCAATAATCACTGGCGGAAAAAACATCGGCAAACAAGGCAAAATCGTTGAAATCGAAAAAACAGTCGCTAAAAAACGCCGCCAAGCCCTGGTAGTTGTTGAAGACTCCGAAGGTAAACGCTACCAAACAATCTTAGAGTTCATTTTCTCGATAGGAGAAACTGAACCATTCATAACAACGGAGGCACCAGCACTTGTCTGAAGAAGCAATGATTAAAAATTGGGAACAGCATCCGATGCTGCGGCCACGAATCGATAAAGTCGTCGTTAACCTAAACGTTGGGAAATCAGGCGAACCACTCGAAAAAGCCAACACTGTCCTTAAAGAAATCACCGGTCAAACACCCGTAAAGCGAAAAGCCAAGAAAACCATCAGGGAGTTTGGCATACGCGAAGGCGAATCAATCGCTGTCGTCGTGACTTTGCGAAAACAAAAAGCCATTGACTTCCTTAAAAAAATATTCCCCGTTGTCGATAACAAGCTTTCTAAATCTTCCTTCGACGAACGCGGCAACTTTGCATTCGGCTTAAAAGAACACATTGAAATTCCAGGCATCAAATACGACCCTGAAATCGGCATCTTCGGAATGGACATATGCGTCGCCGTCAACCGTCCTGGACAAAGAATAAAGATTCGAAGAAAACAAAAGCAGTCGATAGGTCCAAAACACGTGTTAACACCTGAAGAATCAGTCGTCTTCGTAAAACAAACTTTAGGAGTCGAAATCGTCTAAACGAGAGTGGATGTATGGGAAAACAGCAAGTTAAAAAAGTAAGAAAATACGGCAAAGGTTCACGACCATGTGTCAGATGCGGCGCTTATGGACCAGTCATAAGACGTTATAATTTATATCTATGTAGATGCTGTTTTAGAGAAGCAGCCCCAAAATTAGGGTTCAAGAAATACGAGTAGGAGCTAAAGAAAAATGGATACCTTAACTAATGGTTTGATAACCATCAAAAACAACGAAACACGCAACAAACGCGAATGCATAATTAGCCCCGCCTCTAAACTTTTGGGACGCGTTCTACGCATCATGCAGCTTAACGGTTACATCGGAGAATTCGAATTCATCGACGATGGACGTCAGGGAAAATTCAAAGTCCAACTGCTCGGAAGAATTAACAAGTGCGGCCCAGTTAAACCACGCTTCGCCGTCAAATCAACCGAGTTCGAGGACTGGGAAAAGAAATTCCTGCCATCAAGAGACGTAGGCATCATGGTTGTTTCAACTTCACAAGGCGTAATAGCCCACAAAGACGCTGAAGAAAAAAACCTCGGAGGAAGGCTCTTAGCCTTCGTGTATTAAGGAGTGTAATCTATGCGGCTTCCAGAAGTATCTAAAACCATCAAAGTTCCAGACGACGTAACATTAAGCCTAGTAGGCAAAACAATCAACGTTAAAGGCGCAAAAGGCTCCTTGACACGCGACTTCTCTTTTGCTCCAATAGCCATAGAAGGCGACGGCAAAAGCGTCCGCATATGGGCAAAATGGCCACGCAAAAAGGAAGCTGCTCTCGTAGGCACAATCTACTCGCACATCCAGAACATGATGACTGGCGTAACAAAAGGCTACCAGTACAAACTCAAAATTGTGTTCTCCCACTTCCCGATCTCCGTGAAAGTCCAAGACAAATTCGTCTTGATCGAAAACTTTACGGGTGAACGCAGACCCCGCAGAATAAAAATAATTGGCAGCGTCAAAGTCAAAGTTGAACCTGACGACATCATCGTTGAAGGCGCAAACTTGGAAGAAGTCAGCCAAACCGCCGCCAACATCGAGCAGTCAACACGAGTTCGAAACAAAGACCCGCGTGTTTTCCTCGACGGCTTATACGTGTATGAAAGAAACGAAGGAATGGCATAATGACCGAAAAAAAACCCTCCCTATCACGCGAAGCACTCAAACTTAGAGCGCGCGCTAAGAACAAGAAACCCAAATTTATACGGGCAGAAAGCTGGAAATACGACCGCTTCAGCCTCAGCTGGAGAAGACCACGCGGCTTAGACAACAAGATCCGCCGAAAAATCAAGGGTTGGCCAGCAGGCGTCAGCGTAGGCTACAAAGGCCCCAAAGTCGCCAGGTTCCTTCACCCATCAGGATACCGCGAAGTCATAGTTTTCAACGTACAGACCTTATCGACAATCGACCCTAGCATCCAAGCAGCACGCATCTCACACACCGTCGGCAAACGCAAACGCGCCCTAATCATCGCAGAAGCCAAAAAACTCAACATCAAAATCTTAAACCTCAAAGTTTCAAAAGAAACCGAAGAGAAAACTGAGGAAGCAGCAGAGGGCGAAGAAGAAGCACCAGAAACAGAAGCCGAAGCACCCAAGGAAGAAAAGAAGCCGAAGAAAGAAACCAAGAAGAAAGCCCCAAAAAAACCCACACCTAAACCCAAGAAGGGAGACAAGAAACAATGACTGACTTAGCTGGACAAAGACGTTTAGCTGCTCGAATCTTAAAGATTGGTAAAAACCGTGTTTGGATTAATCCTGAACGCATGGATGATGTTGAAGGCGCGATTACACGTGAAGAAGTGCGAAAGCTAATTCACGAGAAAATCATCGTTTCACTGCCTGAACAAGGCGTAAGCAGATCCCGAGCGAAGGTTATCCGAGCTAAAAAACTAAAGGGCAGACGCAGTGGACCCGGCAGCATAAAAGGAGCCGCCCACGCAAAAGTCACCAAGAAAGAAGCTTGGATGATAAAAATCCGTTCTCTAAGACGCAAACTTAGAGATTTGAAAGCAAGAAAAGTCATAGCTGAAACCACCTACACCCAATACTACAGGATGGCGGGCAGCGGCAGGTTTGAGTCTATCGCTGATTTAGAGCGCAATTTGAAAGCTCATGATTTATGGAGGAAACGTTAAATGGCAAAAAATAGCACTTACCGCGTAAAATTAAGACGCAGACGCGAAGGAAAAACCGATTACCAAGCACGCAAAGCACTGGTTGCATCTAGAAAACCAAGGCTCGTGACCCGTGCATCAAACAAGAACGCTGAAGTACAAATAATCATCGCGAAACCCCACGGAGACGAAGTATTGGTCTCAGCCAACAGCCGCGAACTCATCAAATCCTACGGTTGGAGAGCTCCAACAGGCAACATCCCCGCAGCCTACTTGACGGGGTTCTTATGCGGCGTCAAAGCCAAAGCAGCAGGTATCAAAGAAGCAATCCTCGATATCGGATTGGTTTCTCCCACTAAAGGCTCAAAAATCTTTGCTGTCCTAAGCGGAGTCGTCGACGCAGGCGTAGAAGTTCCCCACAGCGAAGACAAAATCGTTAAAGAACGCATGAAAGGCGAACACATCGCTAAATACGCTAAAACCTTAGGCGCAGGCTCAGAAGAATACAACGCGAAATTCACCCAGTACACCGCTAAAGGGGTTGCTCCAGAAAAAATCCCCGAGCACTTCGCCAAAGTTAAAGCTGACATCGTAACCGTATCTAAAGGCGGCAAACTGTCCGAAGTGGCCCCTGAACCGAAACCAGTCGCAAAAGCGAAGGCTCCAAAAGCAGCGGTTGAAGCACCAAAAGAAAAGGCTCCAGCCAAGGCTAAAGAAGAAAAACCAGCAGAAGTCGCGCCTGTCAAAGAAAAAGCACCCGCTAAAGCAGCCGAAGTGAAAGCTCCTAAAGCTAAAGCAGCCAAAGAAAAAGCTCCTAAAGCCGAGGTCGTGAAGGAGAAAGCTCCAGCCAAAGCAAAAGCCGCCAAGGCACCCGCTAAAGAAGAAGCCAAAGCCCCCAAAGAAAAAGCGCCCAAAGCAAAGGTCGCTAAGAAAGGTGGAAAGAAAGAATGAGTCGAAACAGAAACGAAAGAGAAAAACGAGTAACTAACTTAGAAGCTTGGATTCCAAAGACTAGGCTGGGCAAGATGATTCAGGCAGGCAAAATAACAAGCATCGAAGACGTCTTCCTAAGCGGCATAAAAATTTCTGAATCACAAATCGTCGACTCCCTCCTTCCTGACTTGCAAGAAGAAGTCATCAACGTTAACTTAGTCCAGAAACAAACCGACGCAGGCGAAAAATCACGGTTCAAAGCCATCGTTGCAGTGGGAAACCGAGACGGCTACATCGGCCTTGGCAGCGGAAAAGCCAGCCAAGTACGAAACGCCATCGAAAAAGCAGCAGTAAACGCCCGATTAAACATAATCCCCGTTAAACGCGGATGCGGAAGTTGGGAATGCGGCTGCGGCAAACCACATTCAGTGCCGTTCGAAGTTGAAGGCAAATGCGGCGGAGTCCGAGTAATCATCGTTCCAGGACCAAGAGGCTTAGGCTTAGTTTCAAGCGAAGTCGCAAAAGTCATCTTGGGCTTAGCAGGCGTCAAAGACCTCTGGATGAGAAGCTTCGGATCAACACGTACAGTGCCATCTTATGCATGCGCAATCTTCGATGGACTAAAGAAGACTTATAACTTGATTACCGTAACGGACTGGGTGAAGTAAAATGGCACAGAAAACCGAATCAGTCAAACCCCTCGTCGTAGTACGCATCCGAGGAGTCGTCAGCGCACAACGCGAAGCCAGAGAAACCCTCAACTTACTCAGCTTAAGCCACACTAACCACGCAGTAATCGTCGACAACCGCCCCTCATACAAAGGCATGCTGCAACGCGTAAACAGCTACGTCACCTACGGTGAACCCACAAAAGAAACCATCACAATGATGCTGCAGAAACGCGCGCTCTTAGCAGGCGACAAAAAACTAACCGAAGAATACCTCACAAAAATCGGGTACAAATCATTCGACGACCTCGCAGAAGCCATAGTCACATGCAAAGTAGAATACAACAAACTGCCAGACGTGCAAACACGCTTCCGACTACATCCGCCAAGCAAAGGCTACAAAGGCAAAACCAAGAAAGGATACAACGCAGGCGGCGAAGCAGGCTACCGCGCAGAAGCAATCAACCAACTTGTCCAACGCATGGTTTAAACCAGCGTTTTTCCATCATTTTTTGTTTTATTTAATTTTTTAATGGTTTAACCTATCTATTTTGTTTCAAGAATCTTTTGCTGTTTTCCAAAAGATTTTATTGCATGGCTTTGCCGTCTTTGCAGACGTAAATGTTCGGCTTAGCTTTCGAGAGTGCTAAGTCTTGAAAACTTGGCATCCGCTGCAAATGCGCATCTTGCTAAAATCCAAGCCCTTGCAGCCTGCCGCGCCATTTGCGCAGTAGGGTCCAGGCAAAACCTCAGGCTTAGGCATCTTCGGCGCGCTTTCACCCGACGTATTCTTCATCATCTCCGCGTTCTTCAACATTCCCGCGCCCATAATATTCTGCAAGTTTCCCGAGTTCACGTTATCCATCATATCTTTTCTAGCCGCTATCTTTGGTTTAGTGCATTCACTGCTTGCCTGAACTGGACAATTTACGCATTGGCACTTCGTTATCACATCATAATTCAACATAACTTTAGGCTGCGCTTTATGACCAAAAAATCCAAAAAACCAGTTCTCCTAAATTCAAATAAAAAAAGACACTCACATAAGGCTTTTGATAGTTTATTCAATCCATTGGTAGACCTGCGCGATATTTTTTTTAACCAATTAGAAAACAAAATTAGGGACAATAGAGTGTTTTTCCAAGTAACTCTATTAGGTCTTACTTCTTAGGTACATTTATTACCCTTTTTCATGCGCGTAATCTCCAAGCCGTTTGATTTGTACGGTTTCTTTGTAACTTTGTAAATTTCGTGAGGGTTCATAAGAAACCAAGGTTTTTGGTGTTTGAGGTGAAAAACAGACATAGCCTATTCCTATTGTGGGTTATTTTTTTGAGCCTCAATTCAATTGAAATTCCAGCGGCATATTAGGAGCCTATTTGGATCCAAATAGTTAATCATTGCAGAAACGATAGAGGGGAGGGGTCGAAACCGCATAAGTCCCTAAGAGGGTAGGTGCTATTGACGTTTTCCGCTGTCATTAGCATGTTGAAAATCAACTGATTGGCTCTTTTCAGTCAAATGCCCTGCTTTTCGCCGCTAAAGTAGAGTGCAATCGCTGTTTTGATGGTTAATTTGTTGTTTGTTGTTCAGGTATTTTGTCACCCTTTATGTGCGATATGTTTTATAATGGCATCAGAGAGATGCGTTAGTTAATTGGAGGGGGAAAGAACAACCTATGAGTGCAAGATGGAGAAGAACAAGTAAAAACCGTAGGTGGCTGGATTTTAACAGCCTGAGAGGAACCGAGAGAACTATGAAGTCCCAGCCGATTCGCCACGTAAAATCGATGGCTGCTCACTCGAACTTTCGTCCATCCAAAAGCTTCGCAAAACGCAAATTCGAAGAACAGAAACCCTTAATCGACATATTCCAAGAAAACAACACGGTAACAATCGTGGCTGAAATAGTAGGCTTTAATAAGGAATCTCTCAAGATAAGTGTGAAAGACCAGAAACTTACGCTGTCGGCAAAATCAAAAGATCGAAGATACTATAAAAGTTTAAATCTTCCGACGGTAGTGATTCCAAACGCAATGCACACCAAATTCAAGAATGGCGTGCTGGAAATCAAGCTTAAAAAAGCAGAAACACTAGATAAAGAAGCGGATCAAAATGCCACATAAACTAAGAAAAATCCGAAAAACAAGAGGCTCAAGAACACAGGGTTACGGAAGAATCGGTCAACACCGAGACAGTGGTAGCAAAGGCCACCGAAAAGTCGGACGCCACAAACACCTCTGGAGCTTAGTCGTTACATCTGAACCAAACTACTTCGGAAAACACGGCTTCACATCACCCCAAAGCCTACACACCAAAGTCAACCCAATCAACCTGATTAAACTCGACTTGCTCGCAAAAGGCTCAGAAATCGATTTAACCGAACTCGGCTACACCAAACTATTGGGCACAGGAAAAATCACCAAGCCATTGACAATCAAAGTAGCAGCTTACTCAAAATCCGCACAGGAAAAAGTCACCCAAGCAGGCGGAAAAATCATAGCTCCCCAAGCCCACGGAGAGTAAAGTTGATAGATGCCCGGAAGATTCCTCAGCCTCTTTAAACCAATCGGCAGAGTTCTACCTGAAATAAAGAAGCCTGAACGCAAAGTCAGCTTCAACGAAAAACTCTTCTGGACAGCACTTGTCCTAATTATTTTCCTCGTCATGACGGAAATCCCGCTTTACGGGGTTGAAAAGTCAGCATCTGACAGTTTTGGTCAGTTAAGAGTTATTTTTGCATCCAACCGCGGCACCCTCATGGAACTGGGTATTGGTCCCATCGTCACGGCGGGCTTAATTCTTCAGTTGCTCGCAGGTTCATCAATCATCAAATGCGACATGTCAAATTCTGAAGACAGAGGACTCTTTACCTCTGCAAGCAAAGTTTTCACAATCATATTAACCGCAATCCAAGCATCCGCATACATCCTCAGCGGCATGTACGGCACAAGCCTGGCTGGGCCAACGATACTGATTATCTTCATACAATTGGTAGTTACGGGAATAATTGTGATGTTAATGGATGAACTCGTCCAGAAAGGCTGGGGTCTTGGAAGCGGCATCAGCTTGTTCATCATGGCTGGAGTCGCCCAAAACATACTCTGGTCAATGTTCTCGCCTCCCACAGGCTTATTCGTCGGCACACTTTCACAGTACCTCGCTCACAACTCTCCCTTCGACTCTGGAAACGCAGGATTAACCTACGTGTTTGGTTCACAAGGAGGAGTCTACCCCTCAGTACTGGGCTTCATCGCAACAATCGCGGTTTTCCTAATAGTCATTTACCTGCAGGGCATAAGAATCGAGTTGCCAATGAGCTACGCAGGATACAAAGGATTCCGCAGCAGATACCCAATTAAACTGCTCTACGTCTCAAACTTACCCGTCATTTTCGCCTCAGCACTGTTCGCCAACGTTTACTTCTTCAGTCAACTCCTATGGAGCCAAATGGGGAGACCTAAACCAGGCACGAACCTGCTCTTCCAAATACTAGGCGACTACAACCAAACAACCACCACCTCAAGTACAGGGGTTCAAAGTACAAGCGTCCAAACCGTAGGCGGCTTAGCATACTACGTAACACCACCCCGCAACATCCAAGGAGTCATCCACGCACCAATACAGGCATTCGCATACCTCGGTATCATCATAGTGTTCTGCGCTGTCTTCTCGCTAATTTGGCTTGAAGTAGGCGGTTTAGGACCCTCAAAAGTCGCAAAGCAACTCATGGACAGTGGCATGCAGATTCCAGGATACAGACGCTCAGGACGACCCATCGAAGCCATACTCAAACGCTACATACCCGTAGTCACAGTGCTAGGCGGTATAATCGTTGGGCTTGTGGCCGGATTCTCCGACTTCCTAGGAGCCTTCGGATCAGGAACAGGCATCTTGCTCTCTGTCGGCATCATCTACCAGTACTACGAGCTACTGATGCGCGAACGCGCCGCAGAAATGTTCCCAGCGTTCAGAAGAATCTTGGGCGAATAGCATAAACTCCCCCAAATTTCCCCTTCTTTTGGGTTTATCTTTTTTTAAAAAATAGTTAAGCTCTTTGTGTTTACTATTATTCATGTCAGTCTGCGGCCTTATTGTTGTTTTAGATTGGCGTTTTTCGAGGGAATTTATTCATGGTTTGCTTATCAAAGATGATTTTGCTGCCTGACTCTTTTTGCAAAGCATTTCCCATAGTACAGCTTTTGTTTTTCTGACAGCAGGTTTTTCCATAAAACTTATTAATGAATCGTCAACTAAATCAATAATGGGTAGAGCGAGAACATTTATTTTTTTCCTCTACACAAAAAATTTAGGAGACAAGAAAAAATGCAAATGATAAAAAATAAAACTATGGCTATAATTATTGCTTTAATTCTCGTAACATCTACAGCTATAACACTCGTCGATTTACCTAAAGCTGACGCACACACACCTGCATGGCAATTTACAACTTACGCCTACATCTATGCCTCACCTAATCCAGTTGGTGTAGGTCAACAAGTTTTAATTTTCATGTGGTTAGACAATACAATTCAGGGAAATCCCGATAACACAGCTATTAGATTCCACAACTACCAACTTACAATAACTGCCCCTAATGGGGTAAACGAAACTAAAACATTCGATACCGTTACTGACCCAACATCATCTCAATATTACACCTATACTCCTGGTCAAGTTGGCACTTACCAACTAACCTTCGTGTTCCCTGGACAAACCTATACTTATAATCAAGCTAATACAGTTGGACTTACAACGGGAGACGCAGCTTACGAAAATGACACTTATACACGTAGCACTGCATCAATGAACTTAACTGTTCAACAAAGTCCAGCATCAAAAGTAGCTGAACCACCATTTCCAACTGAGTATTGGACTCGGCCAATAGAAGGAGATAATCAAGCTTGGAGCTCAATTGCATCCAACTGGTTAGGCGGAGCAGCTGTGTCTGATATCTGGCAAAAGAATGGCGATTCACCAACAAGCGCACACGTTATGTGGACCAAACCTCTTGAATACGGTGGCTTAACTGGAGACGTAGTTTCCCAGATAAACCAAATCAGCACTGATCCCAATGCACCATATACTCAAGGATACTCAAATGATTCGATAGCAACCTACTATCAAGGATTCTCATACAATACACGCTTTGGCAGCCCATTGATTGTCAACGGCTTGCTCTACTATCAAGCACCCCTGGGTGAATCTGGGACTGGCGGAGGAGAATTCGCGGTAGACCTGCGCACAGGCCAACAAGTATGGTCCAGCACAACATTCATACCTAGCAAAGCACAGCTCTACGACCTGCAAACCCCCAATCAACACGGAGTCGTGGGCGCCATTCTATGGATGGTCTCAGGTACCACCTGGATTGGCTACAACGCATTCAACCAACAACCAGTCTTTAACCTCACTAACGTTCCAACAGGGACCGAAGTATACACCAATGACGGCGCAATATGCAGATACCAATTCAGCTATAGCACAACAACCAAAAGCGGTTGGCTTGCACTATGGAATGACAGCAAAGCAATCTCAGATGCATATCCATTATACGCAGGACCTGGATGGCCAAACACCGGCTCTGCAGTGGTAATCAACGCTAACGCTTCCTATTCATGGAACGTAACGATAAGAGCTGACTTAACGGGAAGCGCAAACCCAAGCATGGTGGGCATTATCCCAGGTGACGTTATACTCGGAAGTAGCAGCAGCGTTGGGCTAAGTTCGCTACCAAACCCTAATGCTAACCCTTGGACTATGTGGGCCCTCAGCGACAACCCAGCGACAAGAGGCAACTTGACTTGGATTAAGCAGTACGCAGCACCCGCAAACAACATAACCCAAATGTTAGCTTGGCAACCAATAGATCAAGTAAACCGAGAATGGACAATGACAGACTTTGAAACAGGACAGCGACTCGCATACAGTCTTGCCGACGGTAGCTTGGTTTGGGGTCCACTCGGCGCTCAAACAGGATTCCAATACTACAGCTCACGTGAAGGCTTGCCAGCTTACGGCAACCTCTACGTAACAGGCTACGGAGGAATAATCTACTGCTACTCAATGAAGAACGGAACTTTACTATGGAGTTATGGCAACGGAGGAGTAGGCAATAGCACAAACAGTGGTGATGAGACTCCTTGGGGAAACTACCCAACTCATGCAGCTGCCTTTGCTAACGGTATAATCTACGTGATGTCTGGTGAACATTCACCCAACACTCCATTATACAAAGGATACCAAGTACGCGCTGTTGACGCCTTCACAGGAAAAGAACTGTGGACACTACCAGATTGGTCTGCTTCAGGACTAGGAACATCAGTTGCACCAGTTGCTATCGCTGACGGCTACATGGCATTCGCTAACGCATACGACGGCCAGGTTTACGTTGTCGGCAAAGGACCCAGCGCATTAACTGTTTCTGCACCTGACTTAGGCGCTCCATTCGGAACACCTGTAGTAATACGCGGCACAGTTACCGATATTTCTGCAGGCACACAGCAGAGCGCTCAGGCGACACGTTTCCCGAACGGTGTTCCAGCAGTTTCTGACGCAAGTCAAAGCGCATGGATGGCATACGTGTACCAACAAAAACCAAAGCCAACCAATGTCACCGGCGTTACAGTCACCCTCGACGTAGTTGACGCAAACAACAACTACAGACCAATTGGCTCAACCACAACCGATACAAGCGGCATGTTCAACTATGCTTGGACACCAGACATTACAGGTCCATATACAGTGGTTGCAACATTCGCCGGAACAAACTCTTACTGGCAATCTACCGCTGAAACATCATTTGTTGTCAACGCTCAACCTCAAGCAACAGTCCCCCCAACACCCACGCCTGTATCTGTAGCTGACACGTACATACTGCCCGGTATAGTGGGCATAATAGTCGCCATAATCGTCGTCGGAGTCATACTAGCATTACTGCTGGTAAGAAAGCGCCCATAAAAAAACGCCAACTCAAAAATAACTTCCCTTTTTATTTTTTTAAAAACGCCCTCCCATGATAGATTATTTATGAAGCCGATAAATTCTTAATAAATCCCTTCACAGAGAACCTATTAACTAACAACAAGTAAAGAGAGGAAGAATTATGAAGGCTCTTGTAATCTATGGCACCAGATGGGGCGGCACTGTCGACGTAGCCAAAAAAATCGGGGACACCCTGAAAACCGAAGGCTGCACAGTCGACGTTATCGACGCAAAACAGAGCCCACAAACAATCGATTCCTACGACCTCGTCATAGTGGGCAGCGGAATGAGAGCCGACAAATGGACCAACGAAACAATCGAGTTTCTCAAAGAAAATGTGGTTGCCCTCAGGTCCAAGAAGACCGCCCTGTTTGTTAGCTGCCAGATGGCTGACAGAAGCGAGCAGGAAGTTAAAGATAAAGCAAAGAAGCTTTACCTTGAAAAGATGGCTGAGCAGTACGGGTTGAAGCCTGTCGCTTTTGGGTTCTTCGGCGGATATTTGGATTTTAACAAGAGCCACGGTTTAATCGTGGATGTTATGGTCAGGGTTAACAGGCGGAGTCTGCGCAAGAATGGTTTAGACACGACCAAATTGCTCGACACTCGAAATTGGGCTGCCATAGAAGTTTGGGCACGTGAAATCGTGAAAGCAGCAGTTTGACCTCTACGTTTAAACTTCGGTTTTATAACCCATTTAAACTTTAATTAAGTGAAAACGGTTATTAACAGGAAACATGTAGGCATAGACTTAAAGCGGCAAGAGGAAAAGCATTATGTCTGTAGTTACTTCGTTGCCTCTGGCAACATTAATCATCATGGCTATTGCAGCTGGAATTGCTTTCTTAAACTCTGGAATAAACAGAGTTTTAATCAACTACTTCGTCGGCTGGGAACAATACCGCGTAATGCAGAAAGAAATGGCGGAATACCGCTCCGAAACCATGGCTGCTGTACGTGCTAACGATAAAAAACAGGTTGAGAAACTCAAAAAGAAAGATTCACAGATAAAGAACATGCAAGCAAAAATGATGAAGCCCCAGATGGTTCAATTCGGTATATCCTTCGTGTACCTCATTGTCTGGTTTTTAGTGTTAACCCCAGTGTTTGGAAGCACCCAGATGGCTTTCATACCTGGCATCGGAAACATCGCCAATGCACACCACATCGTCGCAGGCGTATCTGTGGTATCAGCTAATGCAATTCCAGTGTTCTACTGGTACCCAATATGCTCACTATTCTTCGGGCTCCTATCATCACGAATTATAGGAATAATGCCCATCGAACAAGGCGCAATATAATGTAGAAAACCCGGTGACGCCAAATGGCCAAACAAGAAAAAACCTGCACTACCCCCAAAAAAACCGTTATCTGCATATCAGGTTTGGCGGGAACAGGAAAAAGTACTCTTTCAAAGAAACTAGCGAAAAAATATCGCCTGCGATACTATTCTGGCGGCGACGTGCTGAAAGAGTTGGCAAAGCAGGAAGGATACGACGTTTCTGTTCAAGGTTGGTGGGAGAGTCCTCAGGGACTTAAATTCCTCAACGAACGGGTAAATGACCCTAAATTTGACAAGGAAGTCGACGATAAACTCTTAGAATATGCGCAACAGGGCAATGTTCTTTTGGACAGTTGGACTATGCCTTGGCTTTTGGAGGCTGGCTTCAAAATCTGGTTGGAAGCGTCGTTTGAGAGGCGAGCGGCAAGAGTAGCTGTAAGAGATGGTATGACTGCAGCGCAGGCAGTCGAGGTACTCAAGGAAAAAGAGGCACGTACCAAAGCCATTTACAAGGCGCTGTATGGTTTTGTTTTAGGCGAAGATTTTAAGCCGTTTGACTTTGTTTTGGACACCGATAACTTGAGCGCTGAAGAAGTTTTTGTGGTCCTTTGCAGAGTAATCGATACTGTGGTCATTTCTGTTCCCGGCGTTTAGCTTGGGGAAATAGAACTTTTTATTAATAATTAGATCCAGAGGGAGCTTAAAACATAGCGTTGGCTTTACTTGAACAGTAACTTTGCGTTTCTCCATTGGTCCTTAGCCAAAGCTAAGTGGCCGCTCGGGCTTCCATAGATCGAGTAGAACACGTAGCATAGGTAGTTGCATTTGGTACATTCATTGTATGTTCGGCGTAAATCCTTGAATTCTTGACTTTTCCATTTCTTGGGTAAATCGAAGATTGAAGCTGCAAAATTGTGGCTGTGACATCCCGCAACCCTGCCTATATGGTCAATTACTAAGAAGTTGTTTAGTGCTTGACATTTCCAGGTTCTTTTCTTTTCTTCTTCATAGAGGCCCCGCAACGCTAAAAGAAGTTTATCGGTCATGAGGATTTTCTTATTTTTCTTCTTTATCTCCATAAGCTGGTTGCACAAGTTAACCATTGCTTTCTTGTCCGTTATCACAAACTCCTCGTTTGCTTTTCCAATCCTGAACAACTGGTTAATGTCGACAGAAGTGTCAAACGAGTAGAGGCAGTACCAGACAGGAATTCCTTTTCCAGTGAAATAGTTCGTTATATCCACGATTTCGTAGATGTTCTTTTGCGAAATAGTCGGGGTAACGCTGACTTCGATTCCTTCCCTGTGGAGGGTTTCTACGGCTTGAATAGCACTCTTCCAGGCGCCCGGCACGGATTTGATGTAATCGTTCTTTGCTTCATCTAAACTGTCGATTGAAATAGCTACAAAATCCGCTTTCCGCAGAACATCGATTTTCTGCAGCGCCAAACTTCCGTTGTCATAGACCGTCGTGACGAAACGTTTTGAGGCGTAATCAACTATTTCTCCGATGTCCTCTCTAAGCAATGGGTCTCCGCCTGAAATCACAAGTTCCACGATGCCGAGGTCTTTTAAAATGTCTAAACCTTTCTTTATTTCGTCAACTGAAAGTTCTCTTTGGTCTTGTTCTTTCCAGACGTTGCAGCTGAGGCATTGGTAGTTGCATTTTCTTGTCACAAGCCACTGGGCGTGGTGTGGTTTGCCTGATGCTAGTGAACGTGCTGCTATGGATGCTGCTTTCTTGAAACCTGTGGTCAAATAATTGTCACTAGCCGATTAATTGTTATTACTTATCTCATGGTGGAACTATAAAAACCATTATTACATGTTGACTTTTTCCAGTGTCAGGTGGTTTTGTGGTCTTTTTTTGTGATTTATTCTTTGTTAGTGTTTTTCTTAAATGGAACTATGGTGTATTTATCTACTTGTATGCACATATACAATTTTGGTGTCTGCTTGAGCGAAACAACAACCATAAGAGTCACAAAGAAAACAGCACAAGCACTTGAACACCTCAGAGAAAACCTAAATGCGGCAAGCCTCGACGAAGCAATCCAATCACTAATCAAGAAACAACGCAAATCATTTTTAGAACAAACATTCGGCATCGACCGCGGAAAAATAAAGCCTTTTTCAGAGGAAGATCGTGGTGAAGATCGTAGTTGACTCCTATGCCTGGATAGAACTCTTCCTTGGAAGCGCAAAAGGATGCAAAGTGAAAGAAATACTGGAAAACGCCGATGAAATTTGCACTCCAGACATTGTTTTAGCGGAAATTGCCCGCAAATATATCCGAGAAGGCGTAGACGAAAGAATGGTCAATAAACGGTTAGAGCAAATGATGGGTGCTTCAAACATTACTTGTTTAGATGCTAAGCTCGCTTTGCAATCAGCTAAATGCTTCCTTGAGTTAGCTGAGAATGCAAAGAAAACAAAGCTGAATACGCCCAGCCTCTTCGACGCCATTGTATTAGCTACAGGCAAGCGGCTTGAAGCATTTGTTTTAACTGGCGATGAGCACTTCAAGTTTCTGCCCGAAACAATCTGGATTTAGATTATTTTACCTCAATTAAGCTGAGAGTCTAACGCGACAGTGCAATCCATAAGTGATCTGAGACTGGTCTTGGCAGCATCTCCCCCGAGTCATCCTTGTGTACAAGTAGGCGTTTTTCTGGGTTCGGGTTAAATTCACCGATGACATCCGCGTAAATGTGTTCTTTGCATAGGGCATCGATTATTTTGTCTGTCGCTTCAGGCTGGGCGGCTATGAGCAATGCGCCTGAACTGATGAGTTGCAACGGGTCGATTTCGTAGAACCTGCATATCTTCGCTGTCTCTGGCTCCACAGTAATTTTCTCCTCAAAAATCCGTGCGCCCAAGCCTGCGGCGTCCGCCATTTCGTGGATGCCGTTTAGGATGCCGCCTTCAGTTGGGTCATGCATGGCGTGGACTCCGCCGCATCTGTAGGCGGTTAAGGCGTCTTTTACGACGCTGATTTGTTTATAGAAGCCTTTGGCGGTCTCCAGAAGGGTTGAATTAAAGATTTTTGCGAGTTGCGCTTCGCGGTCTGAAGCTAAAATTGCGGTACCTTCAATTCCCGCGCTCTTGGTTAAGATGAGTTTGTCGCCTGCTTTGGCGCCTGCGGAGGTAACGTATTTGCCTTTTTCAGTCAAGCCCATGATGCAGCCCACCACAATCGGGTTTGCCAAGCCAGGGGTGACTTCGCAGTGTCCGCCCACGATGGCTATCCCGAGGGTTTTTGCGGCATTGTGCATTTGGGTGCTTATGGTTTCGATGATTTTGCTGTCCGCGCCCTCTGGAAGCATTATGCATGAGAAGAAGAACGCTGGTTCCACGCCGAAGGTGGCGACGTCGTTGGCATTGATGTTTATGGCTTCCCAGCCGATGCGCTCCACTGCGCCTGTGATGGGGTCCATGGAGACGATTGCGTTTTTGTTTCCGAAATCCAGCACCGCCCCATCTACACCTGCGGATGGTCCTATGGTGACTTCGCTGCGGGCGGCGCCTAAGTTTTTGAAGACGATGTCTTTGAGGATGTCTATGGGGATTTTTCCAGGCGGAAGCTTCATGTGTATTCCTCTGTTAAAGGTAGCTTTTAAGCTGTGGGAAAACGCGTAGAACCGCATGCATGACAGGTATGGCGATTACTAAGCCGACGAGCATCTGTACAATGTTGAAGGGCACTTCAAGCAGCGCCAAAGCAGTGGGATAGCCCAATGCGAGTGTTTCGTAGAGGAAGTATCCTGCGACCATTTCGAAGCCGCCGACCACGATGGCTATGGACGCGCAGAGGCTGAGGCTTTTGATTTTTCGGTTGAGTTTTTTGGTTAAGAAACCGACGAAGAACCCTTCTATCGCTTTTATGGCGAATGTGCCAGGTGCATATTGAGCTGCTACGAGTGCGTCGGATATGGATGCGCCTGCACCCGCAACCAACCCTACCCAGGGACCGAAGAGTAACGCGGCAACGTAGATGAGTGTCTCACCCAAGTTGAAGTATCCGCTGGTGGCGGGAATTGGAACTACAAAGAGCAACGTGGCCACTGCGACTAAAGCGGCGAATATGGCTGCAACAGCTATTTTGAAGGCCACCGAAACGTAGGATTTGGCAGTCGCTTGGGTTTCTTGCTCTTTGTCTTGAGTCATGGGTTTCACAGCGTTATAATTGGAACTTTATTTGTTGCGCATTATAAAAGGGTCGTTGCTTGCCCTATGTCACTTTGGAATATTTCGATTTGTACCTCATACACTTACCAAATGTTTGGATGGCTCAATGTCCAAGTGCGGCTAAGACGCAGCAAGCTGCGGAAGAGGAAAATCTAAATGTGACTTCTCCAAAGAATAATACAGAACCAAGAAGAGTTGCAAATGAAATGAGCACAGTTAGAGACGACCCGATTAAATGGCATAAAGATGCTAATGCGTTGATGGAAAATGGCAAGTTTGTTGCTGCACGTGACCTCTTTATCAAAGTAGCAGACCTCTACTTTAAGGGACAGAACTATTTTGGCGCTTCAGAAATGAATTATAAAGCAGCCGAATGCAGCTTCAAACTGGACGATTACGAGAAAGCTGCGGAGCTTTTCACAAAATCCGCCGACATTGCCTTAAGCAAGGGATTTGACAGGTATGGCGTCAGTGGACTTGAGCAGGCACGCGAAAGCCAAAAGGCACTTGGCAAAAACAAAGAAGTTGAGGAACTGGAGAAGAAAATCAAGGCACTCAACGATAAACAGAAAGAACCCGAGGGCGAATCTTCGTTCTCAGTGTTCTCCTAAACCTTTCTTTTCTTATTATTTTTTAAAATCAAAATCTATATAGTGCAAGGTTTTGTTGCTCTTGATCCTTCCCTTATTAGGGCTAAACTTTGTTTTTCTCTTTATGTGGGCGGGGCAGTTTTAAGGGTGACACAAGACTGCAAGAGAAACAAGCCCTGCGGGTTGTTGCAATGGTTTTCTTTGCCTGTTTCAATGTGAGATAATCCTTTTTCTTCACATGCACTACATGGCTCCATGTTGAAACCGCCTCGGTGTGGTTGTGAATGTGCATATCGATTGTTTTTTTTCTTCACAAGAATTGCATTTCAGGTCCCAATATGTATGCCAAACCTCAATTAATTAAATAAGCCACAAACACGGTATTTCTAGCAGATTCAATTTTCGGTAACGAACATGTCCACTTTATTTCAATCCCTCAGCGAACTACTCGAAAAAGTTGAGGCAACCAAAAAATGGCTCGAAATCATAGATTTGACCAAGCGCCTCAAAGAATCCGCTGTCGAACAGGACGGGCACCGCGTAGTTGTAACTCCAAAAATCGTGGTTGAAGTCGCCTACAACGAAATCCAACAGAGCCCAAGATACCCAAGCCAGATGGCGCTGCGGTTCGCAAGAATCACCCGTATAAGAGACGACAAATCGCCCGAGGAAGCCCGCACGATTGGTCAGGTTAGGGAAATATATGATAGGCAGTTCCGCAATAAGGAAAATACAGTGGCGAGTAACGGGTGGCGGTTAAGGTGGATAAGGCAAAGATGAAAGAGTTTTCAGAATCGTTCTATAGCCGCCAGACTATTCTCAAGGAACTGGGAGAGAGGGGGCAGCAGAAACTTGCGAAATCCAAGGTTGCAGTTGTCGGAGCAGGCGGACTTGGCACAATGTCTTCACTTTACCTCACACTAGCTGGCGTTGGCTATATCCGGTTAATCGACCAAGATACCGTCGAAGTCCACAACCTCCACCGCCAAATTCTCTACAACCCAGATGACCTCCACTACCCCAAGACCGAGGTTGCTGCAAAACGCTTGGAAAAACAGAACCCGCTCGTATCGGTTGAAGCAGTCCCTGAAAACGTACATGCAGGGAACGTTGAGCGGCTCTTGAAGGGCGTGGATTGTGTGGTTGATGGGTTAGACAACATGGTGACGCGGTACCTTGTTAACCGCGCCTGCGTAAAACTGAAAATCCCTTATGTTTTCGGGGCAGCCATCGGCATCGAAGGCAACCTGTCCGTGTTTGCGCCGCCTGAAACGGGGTGTTTGGAGTGCCTGATGCCAAACCTTTCCGATTCAGACTTGCTCACATGCAACACCCGAGGCGTCTTAGGCGCCACAACTGGGATAATCGGCGCATTGCAAGCCATGGAAACAATAAAACTGTTGGCGGGAGTTGGCTCGACGTTGAAGGGCAAATTGATGGTTTGCGACTTCAGCGACATGGACTTCACAGTCATCGACATCTCAAAAAGCACCCATTGCCCAGTTTGCCATGGCGACGCAGCCTTGGTTGCGGGGGGCGAACGGCTGGTTTGGCTCTGCGGTAAAGAAACCGCCAATATCAACCCCGAAAAACCATTAAAACTAAACCTTGACGAAGTCTACCCAAAAGTCAGAAAACAATTCAACGTGCGTTTGAAGTCGCGGCTGGCGTTGATGTTCGATTACAAAAGCTGTGAGGTCAGCCTCTTCAACGGCGGACGCATGCTAATAAAAGGCGTAACCGACGAAAAGACAGCCCTATCCGTCTACCGCGAGATTCTAAAAAAGCTTGAACCCCGCGCTTAACTCCGCATAAAGCACCAGCGACGCCACGGCTACTTCCGCGATGGATACGACCGCGCCGACTTTGAGGTACTGTTTTAAGCTGATGTTGACGCCTTTGCGCCGCATGGTTTCCATCCACATCAAAATCGCTAATGACCCGAGCGGGAAAAAGTGGGGGCCTAAATTGTTGCCGATGATGTTGCTGAAAATCAAGCTTGTCAACTGTGTTCCGGTGGCGCCGATGTGTTGGATGCTGAGTAATCCAAGGATAGTCATTGGCCAGTTGTTCATGAAGCTCGCGCCAACCGTCACAACCATGCTTGGAGCGAAAATTCCCAGCGCCGATGGCAGCTTGCTGGATGCGTCAAGGGCTGAAGCGAGGAGGTTGGTGATGCCCACCGTCTCCAAGCCCTGCACAACGATGAAGATGCTCAACATAAACAGCAGAATATCCCAGTTGATATCCCGTGCCAGACCAGTGAGCCCTTTTTTCTGCCCGCTCACGGAGTCGTCACGCTTCAAAGTGAACCCATACACTGCCCCAAGGAGTAGGGCGCCGCTGCAAATCACGATGGAAACTGGAAACCTGTTAAGAGACGTCAAAACATAGCCCACATCAACCGCCGCAAGCGTGGCAAAGCAGACTCGCAGCAAAACCGGCGAAATCACGGGTTTTCCCTGAGTTAACTCGTCGGCTGCCTCCATGTTGTAGGCTTTTGGGATTTTCTTGCGGAAGAACAGGTACACGATGAGCAGGCTGCTGGTTATCGTCGCTATGGCGATGGGTCCCATGAAGATAAGGTGGTCAACGAAGGTGTAGTGAAAGAAGTCGGCGCTTAAGATGTTGATGGGATTGCTGGTGATGAGTGGCATGGCGGCGGTGTCAGCGATTAAGCCCGCGCTGAACAGGTAAGCGAGTTTGCCTTTTGAGTCGATGTTGAGGCAGGTTACGATTTCAAGGACGATGGGGATTAGGATTAGGACGGCGCTGTCGTTGGCGAATAGGATGCTTACCGCCGCCGTTAGCAATGTAACGTAGAAGTATAGTCGCAATCCGCTTCCCCGCGCCATCTTCACGACTCGCAGCGCCGCCCACTTGAAGAAGCCCATAGCATCCAAAACCACCGATAGCGCCACGATGCCAAGGAACGCCAGCGCGGCATCCCAAATGGTCAAGAACGATGTTGCAGCCTGCCCCAAACTCACCGTACCCAAAAGAAGCGAAGCGACAGCGCCGATGCCCGCCGCGTAACCCAATCGGAGACCCCGCGGACGCTTAATCATCAAGAAAAGCGTCACGGCGAACACGGCGATTGCTGCAACGGCAATGTACTCCAAGGGGGTGCCTCAGTTGTTAGCAAGCGATGGGTTGGGTATAAAAGATTAGCTTGCCAATCGGTGGGAAGTAAAGTTTCAGTTTCACTTTCACCCACCCCTCCCCCGTTCAGCTATGTCGGTTCGCTGATAGTTTAAATAGGCTAATCGGGCGTAACGAGTTTGCGTGGAAAAGCTATGCAACAAAGCCTAATAATTAAGCCATCAATAATACAAAAGCAGTTATCGACAAAAGAAAAGACTTACCAGACTGCTATAACGCGGTTGACTTTTAACATACCCGATATCGATGGGCTTTTTCCAGGGTTCAAGGCAGGGGACTTCGCCATCCTCTATGGCCCCCAGTCGCTTAATTCATTAACCTCTCATCTTTGCACCCGCGCCCAACTGCCAACACAGCAGGGCGGACTGGAAAGCAACGTTGTCTTCATCGACTGTGCAAACAGCTCTTCCTTAACAAATGTACAGTTAGACGCTAAAGACCCACTTGAACGCGTCCTCAACATGCGCGTGTACACTGCCTACCGATTGACATCACTCATCATGGAAAAGCTGCAGGACGCCGTAGAAAACCAAGATGCCAAACTCGTAGTAATCTCCGACATAGCCTGCCCATTCCTCTACGACAACGTGAACGACCAAGAAGCAAGAACAGTCTACAGCCAAATCATGAGTTACCTCGCAAACTTCGCAAAAAAACACCACATCATCATAGTCGCAACCTACCTCTCACACGAAAGAAGCAAACGGAACAATGTTCTGCAAGAAATAACCACCGCAAAAGCAAGCACCGTGCTGAGATTCACTAAAACTCCATACACCAGAGAAGTCGAATTGGAAAAGCATCCGTCCTACATGCTAGGCGTTGCTGATTTGACCTGTGAAAACCGAGCTTTAACAGACTTCATGGGCACAACTAATGCTGGGCAGAATTACCTTCTGATGTAAATAAAAATTTTTAAAAACTAAAGAAAAAAAGAGTGGTTTACTCTTTCTTTTGTTTGCTTGGCCGCAGAGAACGCACGGTTGCGCCTGCACGCCACAGCTCGCTGTTGCCCATCGCTTTGAGCTCGTCTGCAAGCTTCTGCTTGTAATTTGGTTCTTTGCTCTTTTCCAAGACGATGCGGGTTTCTTCGCCTGCCGCTGTCAACTCGTAGAGTGAGTCGAACACTGGTTTGGTTGCTGAGCGGAACCGTTCCTTCCAGCGTAGTGCGCCGATTCTTGCGGTTTCACTGCAGTTGGTGTACATCCAGTCCATGCCATTCTCGTCTACGAGGCGAATCAGGCTCTGGGTGAGTTCTTCGACGGTTTCGTTGAAGGCTTCACTTGGTCCATGACCGTGCTCACGTAGGGTGCTGTACTGGGCTTCGATGATGCCTGCTAAGGCGCCCATCAAGGTGCCGCGTTCACCAGTTAAGTCACTGTAAGTTTCTTTTTCGAACGTGGTTGGGAACAGGTATCCGCTGCCGATGGCGATTCCCATGGCTTTGACGCGTTGGTCCGCTTTGCCTGTGGCGTCTTGGAATATGGCGAAGCTGCTGTTTATGCCGCTGCCGTCCACGAAGTTGCGGCGAACCGATGTGCCTGAGCCTTTTGGCGCAACTAAAATGACGTCTATGTCTTTTGGTGGGATGACGCCTGTTTGATCCTTGAAAACGATGCTAAAGCCGTGGCTGAAGTAGAGGGCGTCGCCTTTCTTGAGGCCTTTTTTGATGTTTGGCCACTCTTCTTTCTGAGCAGCATCAGTTAAAAGCACCATTTTGATGGTACCACGTTTCGATGCTTCCTCAACTGTGAAGAGGGTTTTGTCTGGAATCCAGCCGTCTTTCACTGCTAAATCCCATGTTTTGGAGCCTTTGCGTTGACCTACGATGGTTTTGACTCCGTTATCACGCATGTTCAACGCTTGAGAGCGTCCCTGAATGCCGTAGCCGAGTGTGGCGACGACTTCGTCTTTTAGGATTTTTTGGGCTTGTGCCACTGTGAACTCTTTTCGAGTGATGACGTCTTCTGTGACGCCGCCGAAATCCAACTTTACCATTTTTTGTTTCCTCAAGTCAGACTCTTTGGCGGGCGCAGTAATTAAGAATTTTGCCGTAAAACCCTCAAGTTGCCTTTAAAAAAAACCAAGTGCTTAGCGAAATTGCCCTTTTAGATCAGCTTTAACTTTTTTTCTATAAAAACAAAGAGAACATAGCTGATGATCCCAACGACTATTAACGTAACACCCAAAAACAGCGAAACCGCGAATACTGCGATAACGCCGGAAATTATGAAGATTAATCCCAAGATGCCCAGGATTCCCAGAAGAGTGACGTTTTTGTCGCTAACTGGTTTCTTTTGATTGGTCGTTTTATTTTGTGTGTTTTTGGCTTTAGGCATTTTATAGACCTTGCGAGAGCATTGGAACAATGTTGATGTTTAGTAAATAACTTTTGGGGCGCGAAAAATTTGATAAGGAAAAACCACATACTACTATGTATGGACCCGAAATTTGCCCCTGACCTTATTGCGCCCTGCGGCATGAACTGCGCCATATGCAAAAACTACCTATCTTACACGCATGGGGTACCTACGAAGCGGGGCAAAGTCTCCCACTGCAAAGGCTGCGTTCCAAGAGCCAAAAACTGCTACATCAAACGAGGCTGCCCAAAACTCTCCAAACACCAACTCAAATCATGCAGCCAATGCGACACGGCACCCTGCAAAAACTTCGCCCACCTCGACAAACGCTACCGCGAACGCTACAGCATGAGTATGGTTGAAAACCTCAAAACAATAAACGCGAAAGGCATGGATGGGTTTCTTGCTGAACAAACCCAGAAATACCGGTGCCCCAGCTGCGGCGGCGTGGTCAGTGTGCATGACAAAAAATGCTACACATGCGGCTACATAGAAAAGAAAACTGGAGTTTAAGCACCCATCAGCTTTAGATAAATTGCTTTAGCTGAGTATAACCTGTTTTCCGCCTGCTCATAAATCGCTGACTTCGAGTTTTCGATGTCTTCTGCGGTGATTTCGTAGCCGCGGTGGATGGGCATGTCATGCATGATGTATGCGTTGCTGCCTTTGAGCAGTTGGGCGTTGATTTGGTAGGGCATCATGAGTTTGATCCGTTTTTCTTTTTCTGCAGCGAATTTGGGGTCGGTGAAGAACTCCATGTCAACCCACGTGTCGGTGTAGACAAAGTCTGCGTCTGCAACCGCCTTCTTAACGTCTAAGGTGGATTGCCAAAGCCCAGTTTTGTTGGCTTCCGTCAACAACTCGTCGTCTCTTGCTGCTTCGTTGAAAATCGGCGTAACCGTCGTCAGTTTGACGCCTGTTTTGGTGCAGCCTTCGATGAGTGAGTTGGTGACGTTGTTGTGGACGCCGATGTAAACGAGTTTGGCGCCCTTGAGTTTGCCGTGTTTTTCTTTTATGGTGATTAAGTCCGCTAACGCTTGGCTGGGATGGTACTTTTCGTCGCAGCCGTTTATGACGGGAACACGCGAAGCAGCCGCCATCTTGAGTAAGTCTGTATCGCAAAGAAGCCGCGCCATGATGCAATCTACGTTGCGCGACAAATACTGCAGCTCATCGGATATGTCTGCAAGCGCAAAATTGGTTGTTCGCCAATCAATATACAAAGCGTGACCGCCAAGCTGGGTCATGGCAACCTCAAACGAAACCCGAGTGCGAGTGGATGTCTTCTGGAAAATCAGCGCGGCAGATTTGCCTTCGAAGGTTTTGAGGTATTTTTTGGGGCTGCTTTTAACTTCGATGCCTAAATCAACCATGCCGTTGAGGTCTCGACCGGAGAGTTCTTTGAAATTAATCAGATGCATCTTGTGCGCCTTCGGTAGGCTGAACCAAGCATGCAATTATAAGCTTTATGGAAACTATTTGTATGAAATAAAACAACACATTTTAAAGTTAACTAACACAGTTATTTGGAAGTGCCACAGCATGATTCTACTTGTCCATTCAAACCTTGACACAGCAGGCGTAAACATCGCCAACAGCGTACTTGAGAACTATTCCTTCACAAAAACCGCTCAGACCTACCAGAAAAACCCAGTTTACACCTCGGAAATCAACGGCAAACACGTCAGTTTCCTAACACTCGAGCAAGAAGCCGTCAACGCACAGTACCTCCAAGAAGACTATCCCAACGCTAAACTCGTCGTTTTTCTCTCAAGGCACAGCAGCCAAAACGGCAAACCCACCCTGTCCGTGCATGCGCCTGGAAACTTTGGCGACGCAGAACTCGGCGGTTTACCCAAAACCCTCTCAGTTTCCCCCGCCCAAGCCATGCAAAATGCGCTAAAAGCCCTTCTGCACTACAAAGAAACCTTAAACCTATTTGCCTATGAAGTATCTTTCGAGTGCACCCATCATGGGCCAAGCCTCAACGTTCCCACCATGTTCGTCGAACTTGGCAGTTCCCCCAAACAGTGGAGTGATTTGAAGGCTGCACAAGCCGTTGCCTGCTCCGCAATGTCAGCCATCGAAAACTTTAAGGTGCCCACAAGCTCTGCGGTTCTTGGAATAGGCGGAACCCACTACAACCAACGGTTCACGACCATGGCTTTGATCGGTGAAGCTGCTTTCGGACACATGATTCCAAAGTACGCCATCCACCTTGTAGATTCCCAAATGCTGTCGCAATGCGTCGATAAAACTTTGGAGAAGGTTCCATTAGCAATTCTTGATTGGAAAGGCATCAAGGGTGAAGACAAACCAAACCTGCTCCAAGCGCTGGAAGCTGTCGGGCTGCCGTATAAAAAAGTTTAATCCATCCCGTTTAGCAACGTTTAAAAGACCAGCTACAGTAGTTTTTAAACTAAAAAGTTACAGTAACGTTTATTATATATCAGTGAAATCTTTGAGTGTGCGGTAAATATGGGCGTAAAAGATTGGCTATCACAAGCTGCAAGAACCCTAAAGCTAGCTGTTAAACCAGGACGCGAAGAGCTATGGCTCTCAGTAAAAATCAGTCTCCTGGGTATAGGCGCGGTCGGCTTAATCGGGTTCGTGATTAAACTGTTATCGTACGCAGTCGGCGGCGCGTCAAGCTAAAGGAAGCCTGAATTATGGATAAGAAAGAAGAGTTTAACCAAGTAAAAATATTCGTCGTCAAAACAACGACCGGTCAAGAACGTAACGTAGCACGTTTAATGGCTTCCAAAGTGGAGATGGCTCATATTCCGATAAAGTCTCTCCTTGTACCCGACACACTTAAAGGCTACGTGTTCGTTGAAGCAGACGGACCCCATCTGGTTGAGGAAGCAATCACGGGCGTTAGGCACGTGCGCTCCAGAATTCCTGGTCTTGTAAGCTTTGCAGAAATTGAACGTTATATAGTGCGTAAACCAGTCATGGAAGACCTCGACGAAGAAGACGTCGTAGAAATCACTGGCGGACCATTCAAAGGTATGCGCGCTAAAATCACAAGACTCGACAAGTCAAAAGGCGAAGTTACCCTCGAACTGCTTGAGGCAACATTCACTTTGCCCATCACAGTACATTCAGACTATGTAAAACTGGTTGAAAAAGGAAAATAAACGGTGAAATAAAATGTCAGAGAAAAAAGTTGTAGAATTAATCGTAAGCGGCGGACAAGCTAACGCAGGTCCACCATTAGGTCCCGCTCTTGGTCCACTTGGCGTAAACATAGTGGCTATTGTCAACAAAATCAACGAAATCACAAAAGAATACGCTGGAATGAAGGTTCCAGTGAAAATCAGCGTTGATACCGAAGACAAAACCTTCGAGGTAACCGTCGGTACACCCACAGCTTCCGCACTTATAGTTGCTGAACTTAAAGTTGAGAAAGGCTCAGGTACACCAAACACCGTTAAAATCGGTGACTTGACCATGGAGCAGATCCTCAAAATCGCAAAGATTAAAGGTCCTCAACTTCTAAGCCCAACCGTTAAGAAAGCAACTAAAGAATTGCTCGGCACCTGTGTGAGCTTAGGCGTTACAGTAGAAGGCAAAGACCCCCGAGAAGTCCAGAAAGACATCGACGCTGGAAACTACGAACAGCTATTCGGTACTGAACAATGATAAGCGAATATTTTTATAATGGGTTTCAAATCTCTCAATGGCACGAGGCTTAAAAATGCCCCTAGACAACAAGACTATAGCAGAAGGAATTAAACAGGCAAAGGCAAAGTCTGGAAAGAAAAAATTCAACCAGACTGTAGATTTGATTCTCGACATCGTCGAGATTGACATGAAGTCGCCCGAAGGCAAAATCCAGGAGATTGTAGAGCTTCCTCACGTAACGGGAAAACCCAACAAAGTATGTGTTGTTGCTTCTGGAGGAGACTTCGTTATGAAAGCGAAGAGCTCTTCAGCTGACAAAGTTCTGGAACGAGCAGACTTAGATGCCCTAACCGGCAAGAAAAAAGAACTACGCAAACTCGCCACTGAATATGACGTGTTCATATGCGAAGCACCCTTAATGCCGCTCGTAGGCAGAACTCTCGGTCCAGTTTTAGGTCCAAGAGGCAAGATGCCAATTCCAGTTCCACCAAACGCTGACATAACAGCACTCATAAACAAACACCGCAAAACCGTGGTTGTACGCATGCGCACTCAACCAATCATCCAAGTATCCATCGGATCCGAACAGATGAAAGATGAAGAACTAGTCGATAACACAATGGCTGTTCTCCGTGTTTTAGACGGAAAATTGAAGCGCGGATTGAAAAACGTAAAGTACGCCTTCATCAAGACATCCATGGGTGAACCAGTCAAAATTAAAGCTTAAACAGGAAGAAGAACCATGCCGTCCCAACAAGTATTAGAAGCAAAA
Source organism: Candidatus Bathyarchaeota archaeon (assembly GCA_903901015.1). GTDB lineage: Archaea > Thermoproteota > Bathyarchaeia > Bathyarchaeales > Bathycorpusculaceae > Bathycorpusculum. The sequence continues at coordinate 90,320 of CAIUPH010000114.1, forward strand.
TCAACCGAAGTCGATTCAATAAAGGACATACTTAAAGAGTACAAATCCATCGGCATCGCCAGCCTCAAGAAGGTCCGCGCTTCCCAACTTCAAGAACTCAAGAAAAGCATGGCTGGCAAAGTTTACCTCCGCGTCCTAAAGAACACACTCATCAAAATAGCCCTTGAAGAAATGGAAAACGAAGAACTCAAAAAGCTTGAAGCGTACTTGGACGGCTCAAACGTTTACTTATTCACCGACCTTAACCCTTTCAAACTGGCATTGCTGCTCGAACGCGGAAAAGTAAAAACAACCGCTAAATCCGGCGACATAGCCGCGATGGACGTGGTTATTCCAGCGGGGAACACAGGTCAACCTCCAGGACCAGTCATCAGCCAACTCAACGCCGTTGGGTTACCGACAAGAATCGAGTCAGGCAGCGTCTGGATCAGCAAAGACACCTTAGTCGTTCGCAAAGGCGAAGTAATCAACGAACGCCTCGCAGGCACACTCGCAAAACTCGGCATCAAAGCAGTTGAACTGGGCATATCCATGCGCGCAGTCTTCGACGACGGCATGATTATCACCGGCGACCGACTAGTCGTAGACGTCGATGCAACACGCAAAAGCGTCCAAGCAAGCAGCTCAGAATCAATGGCATTAGCACTTGAAATAGGATTCATAAGCAAAGACACCATCAAACCACTCCTGCAGCGAGCCCATCAGAAAGCAGTCGCACTATCCGTAAGCGCAGCCATACCCACAAAAGAAACAATCGCAGACATCATCCGCAAAGCAAACTCAGAAATGACAAGCCTAAGCGGCGCAGTCGACAAAGCAAAGCCCAAAGCCGCTTAAACACAAATTTTTCATTTTATTTTTTAAAATGAACTTTTAATTTTTTTGAACATTAGCTCTCGCTCTGTAAGTTCCTGTGCAGAAGCAAAAATAAAAATTGTCGGTTATTTTTCTTGGTTGAACCGCTGCCTGTAACTGTCGTAATCCGGCAGAATCCGCTCGTACTCCTGGCACATCAACGGCGAAGAAATAAGGAAATCTGCTGAAGCGCGGTTGCATGCGATGGGAATATTCCAAACCGCCGCCACCCGCAAGAGCGCTTTAACATCAGGGTCATGGGGCAACTGTGCAAGGGGGTCCCAAAAGAAAATCAAGAAATCTATTTCTCCCTTCGATATGCATGCCCCGATTTGAAGGTCCCCGCCAAGTGGACCTGACTCCAAAACCGTGATTTCCAAGCCCAGTTCCCTCTCAAGAAGCCTGCCAGTAGTTCCAGTTGCGTAGAGCGTGTGCTGCTGGAGGGTTCCTATGTTGAATTTTGCCCATTCCATCATGTCTTCTTTTTTGTTGTCGTGGGCGATTAATGCGATTTTTTTTCTGCGTCTTAAAAGGGCTGTTTTTGGCATGTGGGTTCCTCTGTTTAGAAGCGTTTGGTTGGATGGCTATAATTGTTCCGCTTATGAAATATGGCGTTGACGTTGGGCTTTGGGAATAAAGGTTATTTAGATAAAGTTGCTTTTGGTCGAAGTGGGAGTAGCGTTCATGGGTTCTTTGAAGAGTTTAGCCCAGGGCTTTTTGGCTTCGGCGAGTTTAATTTGGTTTTTCAACGCAGCTTTGCTTATCATAAGCGGCGACGCTTGGCTGGGCGCATTGTACCTGCTCATATTGCTAATCCCCGTATCCAGCATAACCCTGCTCAAACTGAAGAGCGCGCAGCGTTCCATGGGCGAGGGCTCAGATAAATGGCGCAGCCTGCTGTTCTCTTTCCAAGGCGCAGTTTTAGCTTTCTGGCTCTTCGACATCGCCACAACCTTCTACGCCATAAACATAGTCCGCACATCATACGAACTAAACCCGCTGGGTTGGCCATGGGGCATTCTGGGCGCATTCGCTTTTTACGGTCCAAACTTGGTTTTCTCGTACATTCTATTGTTTAAAAAGAAAGAAAAGGTCGCCCTGTACGCTGTGGTGCCGTTAACGTTGGTGACGCTTGGGATGGGCGCGATGAATTTGTTTGCTGGAGCCCAAAACTTCCAAGTTTTCGTCGACACCACTTCCATAGCTGCGGTGATGTAATATATTTTTCTGGGGTTGATTGTGGCTGTGAACTTGGTAGTTCCGTTGAGCTTGAAAAAGATGAAAATGCTCTAAAGGCTTGCAGTTGTTGTTACAGGACTGTGACCACACTCTCTTATATCTAAAATATACTTCATAATCTAAATGGAGCGCTCAAAAAGTTGAGCAAGCCCTGCTGCTTACGAAGGTGCGGTTTTTGCATTTCCTCCCTTCTCCTTAATATGCAGACTTGCTCAACTGCCGCTTCTTTGCTTGTTGGTTACAAACTTTGGAAATAATTGATTTAGGCTAGTTTTTTAGTCATGACGTATGCGTCTTCGCCGTCGGAGTAGTAGCCGTTGATGGTTCTTGTAACTTCAAAGCCCAGTTTCTTGTAGAGCGTTATTCCCAATTCGTTAGTTACTCGCACTTCCAAAAAACACTGCTTCGCCTTGTAGTAAGCCATGCCTTCCATTGCCCTGTTGATTAACGCTGAAGCCATACCTTTGCGTCTGCTCTGCGGCATCACCGCGATGGAAACCACGTGTCCCTTGCGTATTAAGCCGCCAAAACCATAGTTTGACAATCCCACTTCGATACGGCACATGATGTACCCTGAGACTTTGCTGTCTTCTTCGGCTACGATGAAGGTTTCTGGGAACCGCTGGTGCAGGTCCACAAAGAAGAAGTCTGTGTAGTTTTCCGGGAGGCAGACTCGGTTGATTTGCATTACGGCCTGCAGGTCGTCGGGAACGAATTTTCGCAGCGTGAAAGGTTGTTGCATTGTTTCGCCTTCTAAACCTCATTTCAAGTTGAAACTTAAAGGTTACGCTTTACGGCTTAGCATTCTACTTGGCGCTTGGGTTGGCAGAGGGTTTTAGGTTTTGTTTTCTTCAGGCGCCTTAAACACTGGCAGAGTGTAGCTGCCCCACGGCACCGCCCAAACCCTGGAGGCTGAACCTGCAACCTTGAATGCTTCCGCCAACGCATCGTTGACTGCCCGCGCAGTTTTCAACTTAAAAATGCTCGTTGCATAATAGTCTGGCAGCGACGAAACCAGGATTATCTGATGGTTCTGCAACGCTTTCAGCAAATAATAGGTTTTGTATCCGCCCAAAACAAAGTTGCGTTTTATTTCTCGTTCCACGTTTTTGATGTCTGCTAAACGGCTCATCCATTCGTAGAACACCTGGTTCCCATGTCCATCTGGGCACTCAGCTACCAGGATTATTACTCCGCCCCGCTTCACAGCGTCAAGCGCGTTGTCTAAGCCTTTGTATGCTTCATAAAGGCTGATGTCTGAGGGGTGCCCGCCTGCGCTTACCACGATGATGTCTGCTCGGCGATCCAAGGTTACACGGTACATTTCATCGTAGAGCTTCACCGCTTCCAAGAACGCTGCTTCCAAATCGCCTGCAAACGCTTTGACGACTTCGCCTTTCCTGTTCGCGACAACGTTAACGATAAAATCGACTTTGGCAAGCCTCGCCGTCTCAGTCATGTCTACATGCACGGGGTTATCTTCGAGATTGCCTGATCTTGCGTTGGCGCTCACGAGCATGCCGTGGTTCTGCTTTATGGTTTCTTCACCGCAAATCCCCGGCAGAACGCTTTTTCTTCCGCCGCTGTAACCAGCGTAATAGTTAAGGTCAACATCGCCCAGAAGCACTTTCACGTCTGATTCCATGAATACACGGTTCACCAAAACCTTGTTGCCATGGGTCTTGGTCGTGCCCGCATTCACCAAATCTGCGGCATGGGAATCATGGCTGACCGTTTTGACGCGTTTACAGGCTTCTTCGCCGATGAGTTTGACTGCCTCTTCGGGTTTAACTGCGCCATAGGTTCCGCAGCCGAAAATAACCGTGACCTGCTCGTCTTTGACGCCTGCACCGTTGAGTTCGGCAAGAAGCGGCAAAAGCATGATTTCGCTTGGCGTTTTATGCGTCGCGACATCCACAACGACTGCAACCTTGCACTCTGGCTTAACAAGTTCGCATAGGCGTTTGGAGCCGAAGGGTTCCT
>CAIUPH010000115.1 GCA_903901015.1 Candidatus Bathyarchaeota archaeon
CGCTGCCGTCAAGGTGTTTTAAGCCTTCTTTATCGCATAGGCTACACACAAACGCGCCGTATTGCCGCACCTTCTCGTCGGTCCGTGGCATGGTGGCGTCAAATTCCGCTTTTACCTTGAAGAGATCCTGGAAGTCGGGGTCCATGCTGAACATCATCTGGTAGAGGTACGAGGTGCCGATGAGAATTACTTTAGCTGTCAACGGGATAGGCTGGGGCTTAAGGGTTTTAACGCTTAGAAAACCGTAGCGTTCCTCAGGTTCCTCTATCGACATTTTTGCGTCCCGAATATCCCGTTTTAAACCGTCATACGAGAGGGGGTTGCGCAGGAGGTCTTCAACGGGCACGATTAAGTATCCGCCGTTGGCTCGGTGTATGGCGCCTGCCCGAATCATGGTGAAGTCGGTGGTTAATGCGCCGAACATGGCTTCTTTCTCGGTTCTTCCTAGCAGGTTATGGTAGGTAGGGTTGGTTTCCACGACCACTGGCGCGCCCGTGGTGGCGGAGTTGTCGATGACGAGGTTAACTTCATATTTTTTGAAGGGTTCCTCCTTGAGCCAGGGCATCGGAAACGGAAGCTGCTGTTCAGGTTCCCCCCGCCTGATGAACTGCTGAAGGTTTTCCAAAATGTCGGTTTCAGTTTCTTTGAGGTAAGCGGTAACTTCGGAGGTTGCCTTGTATTTTTCCATGAGGCTCTCCACATGGTTTCCCAATGCGTAGAGGGCAACTTCCTTGTTTAGTTTTTTTAGGGCTTCATGGATTTTGCGTTCCATGTCGATTAGCTGGCGCATCGTGCTTCGGAACTCGGTTTCTAAGGCTTCCCGTTTCTCGGAAATCTTGTCTTTGTTTTTTTGGGGCAGTGCCAGCATCTCTTCTTCGCTAAGCGGTTTGCCGTCCAGCACTGGAATGAGCAGGATGCCGATGGGTGTGGTTTGGATGACGAAGCCTTCGCGCTGTGCTTTCACGCTTAACTCGTCGATTAACGCTTTCCGCTGGTCTTCCAATTCTTTGATGGTAGTTTCTCTTTTGGCTACGTAATCGTCGCTTTCAAAAGCCTTCGGAAGCGCCGTTTTAACGTTTTCGATGAAGTTTTTCATGTCTTCGCGGAATTCTTTGCCTTTCCCCGCCTGCAGCATGATGGCTTTGGGTTCATACTGGTTGCCGAAATTGTTCACGTAGCACCAGTCGGATGGAACAGGCTGGGTTTTAGCTTGGGCTTCCACAAAGTTTTTCACCGCGGTTTTCCTGCCTGTCCCAGGGTTCCCAGCCACGTACACGTTGAAACCGTGGTTTTTTATGCCCAACCCAAATTTTAATGCTCGGACGGCTCGTTCTTGACCGATGATTTCGCTGAGCGGAACAAGGTCCTTTGTTGATTCACAATGAAGAAAATTAACGTCACAAACGTTGCGTAGTTTCTCGACTGGCAATTGATTAATCAAAACAGAAATCCTCCAATAAACTATTCTAGGAAACTCGCTTTTAACTTTTAACCCTTTCTGCCAAGCGGCA
>CAIUPH010000116.1 GCA_903901015.1 Candidatus Bathyarchaeota archaeon
CTGCGAATATCCAGGCGACGAAGATCAGTATTACGCCGACTCCGATTATCGTCAGTAAAGCGCCAACCCAAAGCAATGTGGCGGCAGTTTCAAACGAGTGTTCCCCAGTCTTCTGCGCGAGTGTTCTGAAAGTTTTTCTTAGATGTGTGGCAGCGAGGACATTGAATACGAAGGCAACGACTAGAAACGCGATGCCGACTGCTAATCCAATTGCATGGCCAATGCCGAATGATGCTGGGAGGTCGTTGAAGTTGAGGTTTACGAAGGTAACTATGAATCCTGCGCTGGCAACTGCCAACGCGATTAAGGCGACTATGTAGTATTTGACGCCTGTAAGCGAGTTCTGGTAGATTGTGTTGTCCTGATAGTAGTTTGCGATTTCTTTCATGGCTCTGAGTAATAGGATAACGCCTATGATGCCAAGTATCCAGCCGACGGTTGGAACTCCGCCGAGCAACACCAAGATTGAGCCCTCCATGGCTAAATTTTTGCTATATTGGAAGTTTGTTCCCATTTGTTTTTTCTCCTAAATTGTTATTTTCCTGAATACACTACAAGGTGCGTGCGCGATATAGCCCTAACATTTAGAGCTCCTACTCTAAGGGTTAGAGTCTTAAGCAAACCAGCAAATAATAGTGAAAACATGGAAACAAAACTTAGCTTTAGAACGTGGTTTATCTTTACCGCTGAGGCTTAAAGGAGCAGTGGACGAAAGTGTCGAAGTCACGTGGAATAAGCGCAGATATCCAGTCGCCAAGAACCAAACTATTGTACTTTATCTATTCAGCCTCCAACAGCAGAATAAAAGCTGATCCAGGCGTAAAATCCAGCCTATGCACCGCACTGGGCTACAAGTCGGATGGACACTTCCACTACGACTGGAACTACCTGACCAACGCAGGCATGATAGAGGAAAAACAAGGCTATTTCCAGGTGACGGAAGCTGGAAAAAAAGAGTTCACACTGCAGTCGACGGCTCAAAGAAGCAACTTGACGATGATCGCTATGGGTGTTTCGTTGATTGTTTTCACTTTCGCGCTTGAACTTAGGATTCTGCCTCAGGAAGCCGTGTTGTTCTTTGGAATAGTGTTGATTATCATTGGCGCGTTATTCTTAGGCGTGAACAAGAGGAACAAGCCGAAAATGCCGCCTGAAGCGCGAGAACTGGTTAAAGAATTAAATCACCGCTAAATTAACTGGTTTTCATTTAAGATTTTCATTGTTCCTTTCCCGTATTACCGTGTACCTTTTCGGAATCTGGTAAAAAGCAGCAACACCGTGGCAACGATAAGGACTATGAATGCTACACGATGATTAATGCGAAAGTGGTTGTGGGTAGAGAAAATGTGTGGCTGGTTGAGTTAGTGGCGGTTGCCGTTGGGGTTGGCGCTGTTGTTGGTGTTATAATTGGGTCGTTGTTGGGTTCGGCTGCGTTGTTGTCGGGTTTGGTGTAGAGGTTGATTCTGTGTTTTGACCTAAGGTTATTGTTTGGGTGCTGCTCCAATCACTGAAATCACTTATTCTGAAGAGCCATCTACCCCCAAACTGTGAATTATGAGTGTTGCTGAGGACATAATGCCATATTTGTGCCTGGACTTGAAAATCTGCAGAACCACCAGAGGAAATCTTCAAATTGCTGTCAAAGTGTCCAGAAGCATTGTTTCCCTCTAACGCATATGTCAATGTTGTATATTCTGATTGAGGGTTTGCCTGGATAAAAGAGATATTAGTCTATTCTTGAGAGAAATGACCTTTCATGCGAATTTCATAATAAAGATAATCTGAGCTACTGATTGTTTGGTTTTCGATATGTTGCGCAGGATTTGTTACAGTCTTACCTGTGAATGGGTCTATTGAAGTGTTTGCTGGAACATCATTAGAACGGTCAGCATAGTGTACAGTGAATTCTGGTATGGATGGTTTAGGTATTGTTTGGGCACTTGCAAGTTTAATCGTTATTAGGCTTAAACTTGAGACAGCTACGATTAGGATTAGAATTAAGGTGAAAGTTTTGCTTATGCTGCTCATACTTCCTCTTAGAAGCTGTTTGCGATAAAAGCTTATTCGTAAAGGTTTCTTGACCTGGTTTAGTCAAGGTTTATTGACGGAAGGTTCCGCATTTAAACCTGTCCAGCTTGTGGTAGCCTCCACAACC
>CAIUPH010000117.1 GCA_903901015.1 Candidatus Bathyarchaeota archaeon
CCAGTATTAATTTTTTCTCTTATTCCATCTGCGGTTACCAGGTGGTCCTATAAGAAAATAACCTATTAACATCATAGCAATGGTTACAACGATAATTATCACAGCTGTTACTTCAGTCGTTACTCTCACCTCCATTTTTAGTATCTAAGTTTAAATATTTCCACTTAGCGTGCTGTCCTGTCCCGATATTGTGTGGAGGAGAAGCTGTTTAGTTTACTGACCTTTCGCGCTGGCGATGCAGTTTCAGGTTTTTTGAGCTTCTTTTCCGTCCACGAATAGTTTGATAGCGAGAACGGTCCAGCGCTGATTTCCAAATGATGCTTTTCGGAATTTCCCACGTCCAACTGGAACTTCTTTGGCAATGGCTGAAAGTTTGCTTCATTAACGACTTTTTCGCCATCCACTTCTCTCTTGATGTATTTTAGAAGCGCGCTCGCATTAACAATAATGGTATGTTTTTCAGTCTCACCTATTTCAAACTTGGCTTTTGTCATTTTTTGAACCTTCCTCCTCTAACTTTGCTACTTCCACTTTGTTAGTATTTCCTCCCTTCGGAAAGTGGCTGTGCTAACATAGAACAACGCCACATCCACCGCTAAGAGAATGCCCGAAATTATGAGCAGGCTGTTTACGTCAAGGGTTATTATGCTTGTCTCGCTGAGAAGGTATATGCCCAGGAGGGGGAAGAGAATAAAAACTCCAAAACTGTTAGCGCTGCGCACATCGTTAACTTTCGATGAAACAATCACACTGAACAGAACACTCAGGACAATGGCGGCCGGCATCAGAACTAACAGCAAAGTTGCGATGTTCCAGTTTGGAAAATAATAGTAGCCAAGCGTGCTGAAAGTAACCTCATCAATGCCCACCATGAAGACTACTGCAGCCGCATACATTGCTACTAAAGTTGGAATAATTGCGGAAATGGCTTTTCCAAGCAATATTTCTCCATCAGTAAGGGGCGTGGCTAGAAGCGGTTCTAGGCTCTTCTCCACTTTCTCCCCTACTATACTGTAGGAGGCAATCCCTAAGGGAACGTATGCTGCGCCTATAACTAAAAAGAAGGAAAAGGAGTTAAGCAAATTTGGAAGCACACCCGGCGCTGCGAGTCCGTGGCTCCCCCTTACTGCTAAATACTCCAGTATCACCGGAAACAGGACCGAGATAACAACTGGGAAAATAATGATTGATTGCCAGACGTTTTTTACTCGCCTAAATATTTTGAAGTCCCTGGCTGCTACAATCCACGCCTTTGAGAGTCGCATGTTTATTTCCTCATAAGTTTTAGATAGGTATCCTCCAAAGTTGAGCCCACCACATTGATTGATCGGACATGACCGCCCGCCAGCACTATAGCCCCTACGGCAGGCGAATTTTCCTTGTCTGGGTCTTCCACATCAAATGTTATCGTGTCGCCGTCGATGGACAGGTTTTTGAGAGGCAGTTTTTTCAGTGCGCCCAAAACGGCATCGTTTACTTGCTGTTCTAATCCGATAATTGTCTTTCTGCCACTAACGGACCTTTCAAGTTCCTGCGGAGAACCAATTGCCCTAAGACTCGTATTCATTATTGCTACCCTGTCACAGATTCTCTGCGCCTCGTCAAGATTGTGGGTGTTTAGAAAAATTGTCTTCTTCTCTTTTTTTAGTTGAAGAATGAAATCGCGGACTGTTTTCGAAGCCTCAGGATCTAGATTTGCGGTAGGCTCGTCCATGAAAAGGACTTGCGGGTCATGAATTAGGGCTCGGGCTATGGCGAGTTTTTGTTTCATGCCCTTGGAAAAGGTTCCTGATAGAACGTTTCTTTTATCCCAAAGCCCTAGCATCTCAAGAAAACGCTTATTGTTCTCTTTCCTTTGAGTATCCGAGAGATCGTATATTTTTCCGTAAAAGTCTATGTTATCATAAGCGGTTAGATTTTCCGATAGCCCAACATTGTCGGGAACTAGCCCGATTGTTTTTCTTATCTTCAACCAGTCTGCCTTGTTACCTATTTCGTACCCGCCTATTGTAGCGGTTCCGCTTGTCTTTGATATTAGGCAGCAAAGCATGCGTATGGTGGTGGTTTTTCCTGCACCGTTGGGTCCAAGAAAACCGAAGACTTCTCCATCGTCCACGTGCAGGGTCAGGTTGTCTATGGCTGTTAGATTCCCGAATTTTTTGGTAAGTTTATCAGTGTCTATCAATGCGATTACTCTTTGGATTAAACGTTGCCGATTGTCTGCTACTATAGGCGATGTTTCATAAATAATTTTTCATGAGTACAGGCAGTGAAAAATGTGGACAGGGGGGTTTAAGGGTAAAAGTTTATATTTCCGTTGGGGTTTTTGCATCATTCCGAATTAAACAAGGTTCTATTAAAGCAGGTATGATAATATGGCGTATTTGACAACAACAGGTTCAGGACAACCAGTCCTCATCCTTAAAGAAGGAACAACAAGAAGCAGAGGCAAAGAAGCCCAGAGAAACAACATCATGGCAGCACGCGTTATCGGCGAAGTGCTAAAGACCACCCTTGGCCCAAGAGGCATGGATAAAATGCTTATCGACAGCCTTGGCGACATCACAATCACAAACGACGGCGCAGCCATCCTAAAGGAAATAGATGTTGAGCACCCCGCGGCGAAAATGATGGTTGAAATCGCAAAAACCCAGGACGACATGGTGGGCGACGGAACAACATCCGCAGTGGTTCTCGCAAGCGAACTTCTCCGCAAAGCCGAGGAACTTCTTGACCAAAACATTCACCCAACCATTCTTGTTAGCGGCTTCCGAAAAG